>NZ_PCQI01000001.1:0-748377 GCF_002980075.1 Pseudomonas sp. MYb13
ACTCCTTCTGGGCTTCGATGAACTGAAGCAACTCGCTGTCGAATTCTGCATAACTACTTGTTTACCAAGGAGTTTTCCGTTTCGACTGCGCCGGAAGTGGGGCGAATTATAGACTTCTAGAATCTGCCGTCAACCCTTAATTTTGCTTTTCTATCAATTAGTTAGGATTGATTAAAAAACCACCAATCAGGATGCGCAAATCCCTTCTATATAGAAGAAAGGGCTCAGACCACCCCCTCCTTCTTCAAAGCGATCACATTCGCTACCCCGAGCCCCAGCACCTCCTGAAGCACCTTGGCCGTATGCTCTCCCAAAAGAGGAGGTGCATTGCGGTACTCCACAGGCGTCTTGGACAACCGCATCGGACTGGCAACCTGAGGCACCATGCCCGCCAACGCATGCGGCAACGCCATTGCCAACCCACGCGCCTTGACTTGGGGGTCCGCAAAAACTTCAGCGAGGTCATTGATCGGCCCACAAGGCACACCAACGCGCTCCAACTGCGACACCCACTCGGCTGTTGTCTTGAATACCGTGGCCTGACGAATCAACGGAATCAGTTGCGCCCGATTGGCCACCCTCACCTTATTAGTAGAGAAGCGCGGATCGTCCGCCCACTGCGGCTGCCCAGCCACCTCGGCAAACTTGCGGAACTGCCCATCATTACCCACCGTCAGGATGAAATCACCGTCGGCCGTGGGAAAGTCCTGATAAGGCACGATGTTCGGGTGAGCATTACCCAAGCGCTTGGGCGACACCCCGGTCGTCAAGTAATTCATCGCCTGGTTCGCCAGGCAGGCGACCTGCACATCCAGCAATGCCATATCTATGTGCTGCCCACCCCCATCGTGATCCCGATGAGCCAGTGCTGCCAGAATCGCCACGGTTGAGTAAAGCCCTGTAAGGATGTCAGTCAGCGCCACGCCAACCTTTACCGGTCCAGCGCCATCATCGCCCTCAGGTCGACCCGTCAGGCTCATAAGCCCGCCCAGCCCCTGGATCATGAAGTCATAACCCGCACGTGTCGCATAAGGCCCGGTCTGACCGAAGCCCGTGATCGAACAATAGATCAGCTCCGGATTGATCTCCTTCAGCGACTCATAGTCCAGCCCGTACGCGGCGAGGCCACCGACCTTGAAGTTTTCGATCAGGATGTCCGACTTGGCGGCCAGGTCGCGAACCAGCGCCTGCCCCTCCGGCCGCGTGAAATCGATAGTCACCGACTGCTTGTTGCGATTGGCAGACAGGTAATAAGCCGCCTCACTGGTGTTCTCGCCATAGGCATCCTTGAGGAAGGGCGGCCCCCAGGCGCGCGTGTCGTCGCCGCTGCCCGGCCGCTCGACCTTGATGACCTCAGCCCCAAGGTCCGCAAGGATCTGCCCGGACCAAGGGCCCGCCAGTACTCGCGATAAATCCAGTACCCGCAGATGCGAAAGCGCGCCCATGCAATGCTCCTATTAATAGAACGCCTGAAGACCGGTTTGCGCACGCCCCAGAATCAAGGCATGCACGTCATGAGTACCCTCATAGGTATTCACCACCTCCAGGTTAACCAGATGACGCGCCACCCCGAACTCGTCGGAGATACCGTTGCCACCCAGCATGTCTCGCGCCATGCGTGCGATATCCAGGGATTTGCCACACGAGTTGCGCTTCATGATTGAAGTGATCTCAACCGCCGCCGTACCTTCGTCCTTCATACGCCCCAGACGCAGGCAGCCCTGCAGGGCCAGGGTGATCTCGGTCTGCATATCGGCCAGCTTCTTCTGGATCAACTGAGTCGCCGCCAATGGACGGCCGAACTGATGGCGATCAAGTGTGTATTGACGAGCGGTATGCCAACAGAATTCAGCGGCCCCCAATGCCCCCCAGGAGATGCCATAGCGGGCAGAGTTAAGGCAGGTGAACGGCCCCTTCAAACCACGCACATCCGGAAAGATGTTCTCTTCCGGGACAAACACGTTATCCATGACGATTTCACCAGTGATAGAGGCGCGCAGCCCGACCTTGCCGTGAATCGCCGGAGCGCTCAGACCCTTCCAGCCTTTCTCCAGGACGAAGCCACGAATATCGCCCGCATCGTCCTTGCCCCATACCACGAACACGTCCGCAATCGGGCTATTGGTGATCCACATCTTCGCGCCCGTGAGGCTGTAACCCCCCTCAACCTTGCGAGCACGGGTGATCATCGCGCCCGGGTCGGAACCATGATTGGGTTCGGTCAGGCCGAAACAACCGATCCATTCGCCAGAGGCCAGTTTCGGCAGGTACTTCTGTTTCTGTGCCTCGGTACCGAACTCATTGATCGGCACCATGACCAGTGACGACTGCACACTCATCATCGAGCGATAGCCGGAATCGACACGCTCCACCTCGCGCGCGATCAACCCGTAACTGACATAGTTCAAGCCGCTGCCACCGTACTGCTCGGGGATCATCGCGCCGAGCAACCCGGTCTCGCCCATCTCGCGGAAAATGGCAGGGTCGGTCTTTTCATGGCGAAAGGCTTCGAGCACACGCGGCGCCAACTTGTCCTGGGCGAATTGCTCAGCACTGTCACGCACCATGCGCTCTTCTTCGGTGAGCTGTTGATCCAGCAGGAGTGGATCGATCCAGTTGAAGCTTGCCTTGCCAGCCATGAATAAGTCCTCGCGGAAAGAATCGGAAGTCGTGGAAGCAGCCTAGGCGCGGCAGGCGCAGAGGGCAAACGAGGTTTCTGCATAGGGTTGTGCTAATTTCTCACTTCGAAACACCAGAAAAACGCGCATATGCGCTTTACTAAGTGAGGACCCGGTATATGCGCAGGAAAATTCCCAGTACCACCGCCCTTGTCAGTTTTGAGGCGGCGGCCCGCCACGAGAGCTTTACCAAGGCCGCTCAAGAGCTTTCGATCACTCAAGGTGCCATCTGTCGACAGATCGCCAGCCTTGAGGAGTTTTTAAGTGTCGAGCTGTTTCGCCGCTCACGGCGCGGGGTAAAGCTGACTGAAGCGGGGCTGTCTTATAGCCGACGCGTTGCCACTCAATTGGATGCGGTGGAGCGCGACACGCTTTCCGTGATGGGCCAGCAGGGCGCCAACACTATCGAACTGGCCGTGGTCCCTACATTCGGCACTCAATGGCTGATACCCCGGCTCAAGGACTTCCAGCGCCAGCACCCTGAAGCCACGGTCAACCTGACGAACCGAACGCGGCCTTTCCTGTTTGCCGACACCGACTTCGATGCCGCGATCTACTTCGGCGATGCCGACTGGTCCGGCACCGAATCCCACCGCCTGATGGGCGAAAACCCTGTGCCCGTGTGCAGCCCTCGGCTATTGGGGAACCGTACACAGTTCAGCCCCCAGGAGATCGCCACACTGCCGCTCCTGCAGCAGACCACGCGACCCTACGCGTGGCGCCAGTGGTTCAACGCCCAACAACTGAACGTGCCCCGCGACATGACAGGCCCCCGTTACGAGCTATTCTCGATGTTGTCCCAGGCCGCCATGCATGACATGGGGGTCGCGCTGATTCCACCGTTCCTTATTCAACGCGAGCTGGAGGAGGGCCACCTGGTGATCGCAAGCCCCGAGGCGCTCAGCAGCTCGAAAGCCTATTACTTGATGATTCCGGACAGAAAGGTCGAATCGGCCTCATTGCATGCCTTCAGGGATTGGCTGATCGACCAGTCCCGGCGCTACAGCCCCAGCATTTAAAGGCCAACGGCCAATTGCTGACTTTGTAGTCAGTAAATTTTAAATCCTACAGATATACATATATGTCGCATTTCAACAGACTGTATCTGTCGATCAAAAATAAGGCTCAAGGCCATGATCTGCTTGGCTTATAGCGACTATTACGAGCCAATAGCCGACTATTCACATCAACGATGACAAAAGATTGCAAAACTGCCTGAAACCCTTTAAGCCCATGTATTTTAAGAGGTTATTTAAGTGAGTTGCGACAATCAGTCACAGGGTGACTTGTAGTTAATTTTTCGTCACCCGTCATAATCCCTTGATGGCCGTAAAGTTCGCCTGCAAAATGCCGCGCCCCGCTGTCATTTCAGCGGGATCGTGCTGATCGGCCGCCCCAGTTGCGCCACTCGCGGTGCACTGGCCTTTTTACAAAAAGATCAAAAGCAAAAAGATCATGCAGGAGATTTGACGTGCACATTGGTGTTCCTCTCGAAACCCAGACCGGTGAAACGCGGGTGGCTGCCACCCCGGAAACCATCAAGAAGCTGATCGGCCAGGGCCATAAGGTCACTGTACAAAGCGGAGCCGGCATCAAGGCCAGCATCGTCGACAGTGCCTATGAAGCGGCAGGCGCAACCATTGGCAGTGCCAACGATGCGTTTGGCGCCGAGCTGATTCTCAAGGTGGTTGCCCCCAGCGACAGCGAACTGACGCTGATCAAGAGCGGCACCGTGTTGGTGGGCATGCTCAACCCGTTCAGCAACGAAACCATTGCCAAGCTCGCCGAGCACGGCATCACGGCCTTCGCCCTCGAAGCCGCGCCACGCACCTCGCGCGCCCAGAGCCTCGACGTGCTGTCCTCCCAGGCCAACATCGCCGGCTACAAAGCCGTGCTGCTCGCCGCTCATCACTACCCGCGCTTCATGCCGATGCTGATGACGGCCGCAGGCACCGTGAAAGCGGCGCGCGTGCTGATTCTGGGTGCCGGCGTTGCAGGCCTGCAGGCGATTGCCACGGCGAAGCGCCTGGGTGCGGTGATCGAAGCGTCAGACGTTCGCCCGGCCGTGAAGGAGCAGATCGAATCCCTCGGCGCCAAGTTCGTCGATGTGCCTTACGAAACTGACGAAGAGCGCGAATGCGCGGTCGGCGTCGGTGGCTACGCACGTCCAATGCCCACCAGCTGGATGCAACGCCAGGCCCTGGCCGTGCATGAGCGCGCCAAGCAGGCCGACATCGTCATCACCACGGCACTGATCCCGGGCCGCAAGGCGCCGACCCTGCTCAGCGCCGACACTGTCGCGCAGATGAAGCCCGGCTCGGTGGTGATCGACCTCGCCGCCGCACAAGGCGGCAACTGCCCGCTGACCGTCGCCGACCAGGTGGTGGTGGAAAATGGCGTGATCATCTGTGGCCCGACCAACCTGGCCGGCGCTGTCGCCGCCGATGCCTCGGCCCTGTACGCGCGCAACCTGCTGGACTTCCTGAAGCTGGTCTTCACCAAGGAAGGGCAGTTTGAAATCAACCTCGAAGACGACATCGTCGCCGCGTGCCTGATGTGCCGCGACGGCCAAGTCATCCGCAAAAACGCCTAAGCAGGGATTCAGACGATGGAAGAGCTTATCTCCCCCGGTATCTACAACCTGATCATCTTTGTGCTGGCGATCTATGTCGGTTACCACGTGGTCTGGAACGTTACACCCGCATTGCACACACCCTTGATGGCGGTGACCAACGCGATTTCGGCCATTGTGATCGTCGGCGCGATGCTCGCCGCCGCGCTCACCGTTACCCCGCTGGGCAAGACCATGGGCACCCTGGCCGTTGCACTCGCAGCCGTTAACGTGTTCGGCGGCTTCCTGGTCACTCGCAGGATGCTGGAGATGTTCAAGAAGAAAGCGCCCAAAGCTAAAGAAGAGGTGCAGAAGTAATGAGTATGAATTTGGTAACGACGCTCTACCTGATCGCGTCGATCTGCTTCATCCAGGCGCTCAAGGGCCTTTCACACCCAACCACGTCGCGACGCGGCAACCTGTTTGGCATGCTTGGCATGGCGCTGGCGGTGCTCACCACCGTGGGCCTCATCTATAAGCTCGGCGCGGAGCTGGCAACCGCTGGCATCGGCTATGTGATCGTTGGCCTGCTGATCGGCGGCACCGCCGGCTCGATCATGGCCAAGCGCGTAGAAATGACCAAGATGCCGGAGCTGGTTGCCTTCATGCACAGCATGATCGGCCTGGCTGCAGTGTTCATTGCGATTGCCGCCGTGGTCGAGCCGCAGTCGCTGGGCATCGTCAAGCACCTGGGTGACTCGATCCCTTCCGGTAACCGCCTGGAGCTGTTCCTTGGCGCGGCCATCGGCGCCATCACCTTCTCCGGTTCGGTGATTGCGTTCGGCAAGCTGTCGGGCAAGTACAAGTTCCGCCTGTTCCAAGGCGCACCGGTACAGTTCGGCGGCCAGCATAAACTGAACCTGGTGCTTGGCTTGCTGACACTGGGCCTGGGCCTGACCTTCATGTTCACCGGCAACCTCACGGCCTTTGCGCTGATGCTGGCCCTGGCCTTTGTGCTCGGCGTGCTGATCATCATCCCGATTGGCGGCGCCGATATGCCGGTCGTGGTGTCGATGCTCAACAGCTACTCCGGTTGGGCTGCGGCGGGCATCGGCTTCTCGCTGAACAACTCGATGCTGATCATTGCCGGTTCCCTGGTAGGTTCCAGCGGCGCGATCCTCTCGTACATCATGTGCAAGGCGATGAACCGTTCGTTCTTTAACGTACTGCTCGGCGGTTTCGGCAATGCCCCGGATGCGGGCGCGGCGGCGGGCTCTAAAGAAGCACGCCCGGTCAAATCCGGCTCGGCCGACGATGCGACCTTCCTGCTGACCAACGCCGACACCGTGATCATCGTTCCAGGCTACGGCCTGGCGGTGGCTCGGGCGCAACACGCCCTCAAGGAGCTGACCGAGAAGCTGACTCACCATGGCGTCACCGTAAAGTACGCGATCCACCCGGTGGCCGGCCGTATGCCTGGACACATGAACGTGCTGCTCGCCGAGGCGGAAGTGCCTTACGACCAGGTGTTCGAGATGGAGGACATCAACTCCGAATTCGGCCAGGCCGACGTGGTGCTGGTGCTGGGTGCGAACGACGTGGTCAACCCGGCCGCGAAGAACGACCCGAATTCGCCGATTGCCGGCATGCCGATCCTCGAAGCATTCAAGGCCAAGACCATCATCGTCAACAAGCGCTCGATGGCCAGCGGCTATGCCGGCCTGGATAACGAACTGTTCTACCTGGACAAGACCATGATGGTCTTCGGTGATGCCAAGAAGGTCATCGAAGACATGGTCAAAGCCGTCGAGTAACACTGCTTCAGCGCAATACTCGAAACCCCGGCCTCCCGTAGGCTGGGGTTTTTTATGACTGCATGAAACCCGACCAAAGGCTCTAAATCGCGGCCTGGCATTCGACCATGGTAGCGGGCCGAATTTTTTTGAAATCACTAAACTGCGCACCTTGCTTCCGTAGCCTGAGATAAGAATCCATGTACCGTGATCGCATCCGCTTGCCTTCGTTGTTGAACAAGGTCATGAGCGCGGCAGACGCCGCTGCACTGATTGAAGACGGCATGACCGTTGGCATGAGCGGCTTCACCCGCGCCGGTGAAGCCAAGGCCGTACCCCACGCCCTGGCCGAACGCGCCAAGACGTCCCCGCTGAAAATCACCCTGATGACCGGCGCCAGCCTGGGCAATGACCTGGACAAGCAACTGACCGAAGCCGGCGTGCTGTCCCGACGCATGCCGTTCCAGGTCGACAGCACTCTGCGCAAAGCGATCAACGCCGGCGAGGTGATGTTTATCGACCAACACCTGTCGGAAACCGTCGAGCAACTGCGCAACAACCAGCTCAAGTTGCCGGATATCGCAGTGATTGAAGCGGTCGCGATCACTGAACAAGGCCATATCGTGCCCACCACTTCAGTGGGCAACTCCGCCAGCTTCGCGATTTTCGCCAAGCAGGTAATCGTTGAGATCAACCTGGCTCACAATCCGAACCTGGAAGGGCTGCACGACATCTATATCCCGACCTATCGGCCGACGCGCACGCCAATACCCCTGGTGAAAGTCGACGACCGTATCGGTAGCACCGCCATTCCGATCCCCCCGGAAAAAATCGTCGCCATCGTCATCACCAGCCAGGCCGACTCCGCCTCCACCGTGACGCCGCCCGATAGCGACACGCAAGGCATTGCCAACCACCTGATCAACTTCCTCAAGCAGGAGGTCGACGCTGGCCGCATGACCAACAAGCTCGGCCCGCTGCAGGCCGGGATCGGCAACATCGCCAACGCGGTGATGTGCGGGCTGATCGAGTCGCCGTTCGAAGACCTGACCATGTATTCGGAAGTGTTGCAGGATTCAACCTTCGACCTGATCGACGCGGGCAAGCTGAGCTTCGCGTCGGGCAGTTCGATCACCTTGTCGGAACGGCGCAACGCCGACGTGTTTGGCAACCTGGAACACTATAAGGACAAGCTGGTCTTGCGCCCGCAGGAGATCTCCAATCACCCGGAAGTAGTGCGTCGCCTGGGCATCATCGGCATCAACACTGCGCTGGAGTTCGACATCTACGGCAACGTCAACTCCACCCATGTCTGCGGCACGCGGATGATGAACGGTATTGGCGGCTCCGGGGATTTCGCACGCAATGCGCACCTGGCGATCTTCGTTACCAAGTCGATTGCCAAGGGCGGGGCGATTTCCAGCGTGGTGCCCATGGTCAGCCATGTGGACCACACAGAGCATGACGTTGACATCCTAGTGACCGAAGTCGGGCTGGCCGACCTGCGGGGCCTGGCACCAAGGGAACGAGCCCGCGTGATCATCGACAACTGTGTGCATCCCGCCTACCGCGATGCGCTGAACAGTTACTTCAACGCCGCTTGCGCCGTCGGCGGGCATACCCCCCACATCCTGCGCGAAGCACTGAGTTGGCACATTAACCTGGAAGAAACAGGGCATATGCTCAAGGCGTGATTGATACAGAGGCGAGCTGATGCAAACACAGTTTCATCAGCTCGGTATCTTGTTCGCCGCTTATTAAAAAAACTGTACTGCTGTACCGGTCATTTCCTACCTAAATACCTTCCACCTCCTACCTAAAAAGCCTATTTCGCACTATTTCAGTGCAGACAGGTACAGTTGCCCCATTTCTGTACCGTACAGCCCCTGTAAACAGTTAACTGGCCCCTCACAATACAGGTGAACTGTATCTAGAGAGTCTTGCGCCAGAGGAGGATCATTGGCATCAGTTAAACCACTACCTAATCCCGCCACAAGCGGAAGGATGTCATCATGGAACGTACACTCAGTTCCGATCTGTTCTTTGAAGAAAAAGCTGTAAACACCCAGGCCTCCCTGCCTCTGCGCGTTATCGCCAACCTGATGTTGTGGCAGCGCCGCATCTCCAGCCGCCACCAACTGGCTCGCCTGGATTCGCGTCTGCTGGCTGATGCAGGTATCAGCGAAGCTCAACGCTACGAAGAGCTGAGCAAGCCGTTCTGGCGCTAATTTAGCGCTCGCTGGCCCTGACCTGCCGGGTCCACTGCCAGCAACCTGATTTGTCAAAACAAAGCCCGCCCCGGGAAACCGGAGGCGGGCTTTGTTGTTTGCGCAATCGAGGATTTCTGCGCAAAACAGAAGCCCCTGGCAACGATAGGTACAGTTAAATAAATATAACAATTAAGCAGTACAATTTGGTTCCGGTGTATCTGTATCGGTCCGACCGTCTCACCCACCATGGTGTTCCAAGACCTCATGAAAGGCACTCGCCATGGATACGTCTTCTTCTATTTATAAGCGGCTGTTACATCGCACGACTGCTACCCTCGCCAAATGGGGGCGCCAAGCCTACGAACGGCGCCAGCTGTCACAACTTGATACGAGAGAGCTCGCTGACCTTGGCATCAGCCAGGGCGACCGAATGGCCGAGATATCCAAGCCGTTCTGGCGTGACTAGGCAGTCAAGGAGCTTCCCGAATGGATAAACGCCAGCTTAATATCCAGTCACCACGTGGCGAACCACGCCGCAGAGGCGTCTGATCCCCAATGGCTGCGCTGCGCCACATTATCCGTTCATCTACAGGAGTCATCCCATGTCCCGTCTTCGCCTGCTGAGTGCTGCCGCCCTGTTGGCCCTGGCAGCCAACGCCAACGCGACCAGCTTCATCGTGACCACCGACTCCATCGTCGGCGCGCTGAAGGCCACCTCGGACGCCAGCTCCGATGCCACTTCGTCTCTGCGCGACAACAAGGTCGTGCGCGCCGCCCGTGACGACGCCGCCAGCTTTGTCGCCAGTGAGGGTGCCATTCGGGGCGTGAAACTGGAGAGCGCCCTGGCACAGATCCGCCAACAAGCGCCGCAACTGAACACCGCGACTGACGCGCAGCTGGCCCAGGCTATCCTGGCTATCTGACGACAGGACTGATGCCTGGGCGCTGGCTCTCGCCCGGGCATTACGCTAGCCTTGGCGCTCGCTTTCAGTTGTCGAGTCCCATGGCTTTTTCATACCGCCTTTTAATCGTCCCTGTATTGTTTTCCTGCGGCTGGTCGCCGTCGGCTTCGGCCTTTGACCTCACCACCCAGAGCACCGTCGTGAGCGCGTACGCCACCAGCAAAGTGACCTCCGCGCCCTTCGACAGAAAAGTGATAATGGCCGCCCAGGATGACGCTGCCGCGTTTATCGCCACTGACGGCCAATGGCGGGGCGCGCGGCTGGAATCAGCGCTGGATTATCTGCGCCGCAGCCAACCAAAACTTAACGCCAGCGACCGTGAACTGGCGCAAGCAATTCTCGTCCAATAATCATCTTTGTATTCGGAGTCATTCCATGCGTAGCCCGCTGATCGCCGCCACCCTTGGCCTGCTGTTGTTGGCCGACGTTGCCCAGGCGCAAACTCTGGTGGCCACCAGTAACATCATTGTTCGTGCTTCTGGCCGCACCATCGATTTCACCTCGGACACCACCACCTCCATCCGTGACTCCAAAGTTGTGCGCGAAGCCCACGACGACGCCGCCAGCTTCGTTGCTACCAACGGCGAGATCCGGGGTGCACGCCTGGAAGCTGCCTTCGACACCCTGCGTACACGTCTGCCGGAAGCCCGCGACGCCAGTGACCAGACCCTCGCCGAAGCTATCCTCGCACTGTGAGGCGAGTTGTCGCCTGGCTCCTGGCCGGGACTGTGCTGCTGTGTGCCAGCGCAGCCCAGGCCAGCCTGCAACTGCGGCTCAAGACCGACGGTCTGAGCCCGGCTGAACAGCAGGCCAGCCAGGCATTGCTCGACGAAGCCATGCGCGCATTACCGCCGCGCTTCGTGGAGCAGTTGGACCGGCGCATCGATGTCGGCTGGACCGACAAGATGCCTGAGAACGCCTATGGGCAAGCCTCCCTGGTGTCCGAGCTGGACCTCAACCGCAACCTGCTCGCCAGCCTGACCGACGGCAGCGCCGCCACCCAGAAAACCAATCGCCCCCACGGTACTGTGCGCCGCGAAATGCTCGCCACGGTGCTGCATGAACTGACCCACATCTATGACCGTGCACGCCTGTGGTCCAACGATGACCGCACGCTGATCAATCGCTGCAGCCGCCAGAACAATCTCACCGGCCTGATCGGCCTGCCTGATCAATGCCGTGGCCAGAATGGCCGACGCTTTACCCTCAGTGATGACCCGCGCCTGCTGGACCTTGCCGGCTGGCCGCAATACGTCGGCCGTCGCGGCGAGCGTGAGCAGCACAACCATCAGGTCGCGCGCAGCCCGGACATCTACGAAACCACCAGCCCGCTGGAATTCGTGGCGGTCAATATGGAGTATTTCCTGCTCGACCCGAGCTACGGCTGCCGTCGCCCGGCATTGTTCCGCTACTACAAGGAGCACTTTGGCTGGGCTCCACCGGAGCAAGACACCTGCGCGAACACCTACGCATTCCTGAACGCCGGTAACGATTTCGCCAAGACGCCGCTGGGTCATGTGGACCCGGAACGCGTGTACGAAATCGACTACTTGCTGGCCGAAGCCAACCAGAACCTGGTCAGCCGCTGGGGCCACAGCATGTTGCGCTTGGTGATCTGTGCGCCGGGCCGCCCGCGTGGGCCAGATTGTCGGCTGGATCTGGACCAGCATCTGGTGCTGTCCTACCGCGCGTTCGTGGGTGACGTCCAGTTGTCGAGCTGGGATGGCCTGGTCGGCAAATACCCGTCACGATTGTTTGTACTGCCGCTGGCGCAGGTGATCGACGAATACACCAAGACCGAATTGCGCGGCCTCGCCTCGGTACCATTGAAACTGACCCGCCAGGAAATCAACGACACCGTCGAGCACGCTGCCGAAATGCATTGGAGCTACGACGGCAACTACTTCTTTATCTCCAATAATTGCGCAGTGGAGAGCCTGAAACTGTTACGCAGTGGCAGCGCCAACCCACAACTCACCGGCCTGGACAACATCACCCCCAACGGATTGCTCGAGGTCCTGAGTGCCCGCGGCCTGGCTGACACCCGTGTGCTGGATGACAAACGCCGGGCACTGCGCCTGGGTTATCACTTCGATTCGTTCCGCGAACGCTACCAGGCCATGTTCGATGTGCTGCGCAAACACCTGCCGATCAAACAAACCCAGGTCGAAGACTGGCTGTCTCTCAGTGCGGCGGAGCGCCGCCAGTGGTTCGGTCAGGCCGACCTGCGCACCAGCGCCGCGTTATTGCTGCTCGAGCAGGCGAGCTTTCGCAAGCAGTTGATGCTGGCCCAGGACGAAGTCAAACAACGCTACCTCGGTGCCCGCGAGCTGAAAAACGGCGGCATGGAGAAGGCGAACGCCACGCTGCAGCAGATCCTCGCCAACAGCGGCTTCCTCAGCCGCCCGGCGGAACTGCTGGGCAGTGGCGGCTACGGCCTGCCGCAACCGTCGGAAGCCAAGCGCCTGGAGTCGGAAAGCGCCGAGCGCCAGAAGCAACTGCAATCCCTTACCGGCGAACTCGACAAAGAGGTGAGGGCGCTGCTGGATCCCTCCCGCTCCGCCGAAATTGCCGCCTGTGAAGCCAACCTCAAGCAGGTGGGCGAGCACTTGCGGGCATTGCATAAAGCCGCGGGCGGCCTGGAACTTCCCTGAGGCTGCCGGGGGCCCCCCTCAAATGTGGGAGCTGGCTTGCCTGCGATAACGGACATTCAGTCGACCGGTTTGGCGAATGACACACCGCTATCGCAGGCAAGCCAGCTCCCACACGTCGGTCTGTCTAGACCTGACGACCGCGTGTCGCCCCCGCATCACCTGTTTTATCAGCGAAAGCTGGCTGAAAGCTTACCCGTCTAGGATCGCCCCCACTGCCGGCAACAGACCGGCTGTTAACAACAACAATGGTGATTCCCGATGTCCGCTCGTACCCGCCTGTTCGCCCCAACTCCACCCGTAAGCCTCGTGCCTTTCGCTCTGCGCTGACCCCAACCCGGTTCGCCATTCCCTAGCCGCGCTACGCCTGGAGTATTCCTATGCTGACTTTCCTTGGCTTTGCCATGGTCATCACGTTCATGTTCCTGATCATGACCAAGCGCCTGTCTGCGCTGATCGCCCTGATCATCGTGCCGATCCTGTTCGCGCTGTTCGGCGGTTTTGCACCGAAGATCGGCCCGATGATGCTCGAAGGCATCACCAAACTCGCGCCGACCGGCGTGATGCTGATGTTCGCCATTCTCTATTTTGCCCTGATGATCGACTCCGGCCTGTTCGACCCGGCCGTGCGCAAGATCCTCAAGATGGTCAAGGGCGATCCGCTGAAGGTCTCCGTCGGTACCGCCGTACTGGCCTTGGTCGTGTCCCTGGACGGTGACGGGGCTACCACCTACATGATCTGCGTGGCCGCCATGCTGCCGCTGTACCAGCGCATCGGCATGAGCCCGCGGATCATGGCCGGCCTGATCATCCTCGCCGGTGGCGTGATGAACATGACCCCCTGGGGTGGCCCCACCGCCCGTGCCGCCAGTGCGCTGCATGTGGACCCTTCGGATATTTTCGTCCCCATGATCCCGGCGATGGCCGCCGGCGTGGTGGCGATCCTGGTGATTGCCTACATGTACGGCAAACGCGAAAGGGCGCGCCTGGGCGAGCTGCACCTGCAAGGTGATGAAATCGACCACAGCGAAATCAGCGTGTCGCAATTCCCGGATGCTCGTCGTCCGAAGCTGATCTGGTTCAACGGTGCGCTGACCCTGGCCTTGATGTGCACGTTGATCGCCGGCCTGTTGCCGCTGCCGGTGCTGTTCATGGTGGCGTTCAGCATCGCGATGATCGTCAACTACCCGTGCCTGCAACAGCAGAAAGACCGCGTTGCCGCCCACGCCGGCAGCGTACTGGCGGTAGTCGGGCTGATCTTCGCCGCGGGTATCTTCACCGGCATCCTGTCCGGTACCGGCATGGTCGACGCCATGTCCAAGAGCCTGCTGGCGGTCATCCCGGAAGCCATGGGCCCGTACCTGGCGGTAATCACCGCCCTGGTGAGCATGCCGTTCACCTTCTTCATGTCCAACGACGCGTTCTACTACGGCGTACTGCCAGTACTTGCCGAAGCCGCCAGCCACTACGGCATCACCGCCGTGGAAATGGCTCGCGCTTCGATCGTTGGCCAGCCCGTGCACTTGCTCAGCCCGCTGGTACCGTCGACCTACCTGTTGGTGGCGCTGGCCGGTATCGAATTTGGTGATCACCAGCGCTTCACCCTGAAGTGGGCAGTGCTGGTGTGCCTGTGCATAATGTTCGCCGCATTGCTGATGGGGATTTTTCCGCTGTTCAGCACTCTATAATCGTACCGACTCACTCACCGCGCGGCGCTGCAGCTTGCGCGGTTTAACATTTGCTCAAAGGAATACACATGGAATGGCTGACCAATCCGGAAATCTGGATTGCCTTCTTCACCCTGACGGCCCTCGAGATCGTCCTGGGCATCGATAACATCATCATGATTTCGATCCTGGTCAGCCGCATGCCCAAGCACATGCAGGCGCGCACCCGGATCTTCGGCCTGGCCTTGGCCATGGTCACGCGCATCCTGTTGCTGCTGTCGATCACCTGGGTGATGCAACTGACCGCCGACCTGTTCGTGGTCTTCGGCCAGGGTATTTCCGGTCGCGACCTGATCCTGTTCTTCGGTGGCCTGTTCCTGCTGTGGAAAAGCTCCCAGGAGATGTACCACGCACTGGAAGGAGAAGACGAAACCCATGACGAGCCAAAGGGCGCCGGTGGCAAGTTCATCTACACCATCATCCAGATCGCGATCATCGACATCGTGTTCTCCCTGGACTCGGTGATCACCGCCGTCGGTATGGTCTCCCATGTGCCCGTCATGGTCGCGGCGATTGTCGTGGCGGTACTGGTGATGATGCTCGCCGCTGGCACCATCAGCGAATTCATCGACAAGCACCCGTCGTTGAAGATGCTGGCACTGTCGTTCCTGCTGGTAGTGGGTACCGTGCTGATCGCCGAATCCTTCGATGTGCACGTGCCAAAAGGCTACGTTTACTTCGCCATGGCGTTCTCGCTGGCGGTGGAAGCGGTGAACATCAAGATGCGCACTGCCATCGCGAAAAAGAAGAAACAGCAGGATCCTGTGAAACTGCGCAAAGACATCCCGGGTCAATAAACCCGAGCCAGACAAAAAGGGGCTTTTAGAAGCCCCTTTTTTGCGCGCGATGGTAACGCAACGCGTCACAGGATGAATTCCCACGCCGGCGCGGGAACGATCTTCATGACAGTTTTGTTTCAATCACCACTTTAGCTATGCGATGCTGGCGCAGAGCCCATTCGCCAACTACAGCTTAACTACAAGACGTAGAACGGCACGCGGAAAATTTTCTTCGCTCCTGCTGGAGCGCACCCACACGGGGGGCCGAGCATGCTGACCTTGCTCAATCTGCTTTCCGCCGTGACCCTGCTTATCTGGGGCACGCACATCGTCCGTACCGGCATCCTGCGGGTCTACGGTTCCAACTTGCGCCAAGTCATCGGGCAGAACATGTCCAAGCGCTGGCTGGCGTTTATCGCCGGTATCCTGGTGACTGCCATGGTGCAGAGCAGCAACGCCACGGCAATGCTGGTGACGTCCTTTGTCGGCCAGGGCCTGATGGGGCTTATGCCCGCCCTGGCGACGATGCTCGGCGCCGACGTGGGTACTGCACTGATGGCGCGGGTGCTGACGTTTGACTTGTCATGGCTGTCGCCACTGCTGATCTTTCTCGGGGTGATTTTCTTCCTGTCGCGCAAACAGACGCGCGCCGGGCAGTTGGGTCGGGTGGGCATTGGCCTCGGGCTGATCATCCTCGCACTGCAACTCATCGTCGAAGCCGCTGGGCCTATCACCCATGCCCAGGGCGTGAAGGTGCTGTTCGCCTCCTTGACCGGCGACATCCTGCTCGACGCCTTGGTCGGCGCCTTATTCGCGATGATCTCCTACTCCAGCCTGGCTGCGGTCCTACTGACCGCCACCCTGGCCGGCGCCGGTGTGATCGGCTTGCACGTGGCCATCGGCTTGGTGATCGGCGCCAATATCGGCAGCGGCGTGCTGGCCTTCCTCAGCACCAGCATGCAGAACGCCGCCGGTCGCCAAGTCGCGCTGGGCAGCCTGTTGTACAAATTGATCGGCCTGTTGCTGATCATCCCGGTACTCGACCCGCTGGTGCTGTGGATGGACGGCCTGGACTACAGCGCCCAAGGCATGGTCATCACCTTCCACCTGCTCTACAACGTCACGCGCTGCCTCATTCTGCTGCCCACCATCGGGCCGATGGCACGGCTGTGCGCCTGGCTGCTGCCCGAGCGCGAAGAGACCAATGGCAAGGCCAAACCCCGCCACCTGGACCTGGCCGCGCTCACCACGCCGAGCCTGGCATTGGCCAACGCCGCGCGGGAAACCCTGCGCCTGGGCGACCTGATCGACAACATGCTCACCGCCATGCAGGAAGTACTGCGCGGTAAACAGACGGCCATTACCCAGGAAATGCGCAGCCTCAGCGACGACGTCGAGGCGCTCTACAGCGCGATCAAACTCTACCTGGCGCAAATGCCCCGCGAGGACCTCAGCGAGCAGGACAGCCGGCGCTGGGCCGAAATCATCGAACTGTCGATCAATCTCAAGCTGGCCGGCGACCTGATCGAACGCATGCTGCGCAAAGTCCAACAGCAGAAAACCTCCCAGCGCCGCCAGTTCTCGGAAGTCGGCCTGGAGGAACTCACGGGCCTGCACAGCCAGTTGATCGCCAACCTGCGCCTCGGGCTGTCAGTGTTCCTCAGTGCAGACCCGGAAAGCGCTCGACAATTGCTGCGCGAAAAGCGCCGTTTCCGCGCCCAGGAACGCCGTCTGGCGCACGCTCATGTCAGCCGGCTGCAGCGCAAGATCGTGCAGAGCCTGGAAACCAGCTCCCTGCACCTGGAGCTGATTGCCGACATGAAACGCTTGAATTCACTGTTCTGCAGCAGTGCCTATGTAGTGTTGGAAACGTCCGACACCGGCGCGCTCTCCGCCGAAGATATTGCCGACATCACACATTCGCCCTGAACGTACGATGGCCCGTGAAGTCAGTTAAAACTGACCTCACTCGCCAGGAAGCTTGTTATGCGTCGCCTGTTGTTCGCTTGCCTGCTCATGGGTTCTGCCCACGTCTTCGCCTTTGACCGTCTGCAAGTCGAGGGTTACACCTTGCCCAACGGCCTGCAATTGCTGCTCAAACCGGGCACCGAGCGCGGGCATGTGGCAATCCGCCTGGTGGTAGGCGTGGGCCTGGATGACTTCGGCTGCGAAGACAAGGAATTACCTCACCTGCTGGAACACTTGCTGTTCAGCGGCATCGACGGTGGCGGCGAAGGTGAACTCGAAGACCGCATGCAAGCCCTGGGCGGCGAATGGAACGCCTACACCAGCAACGCCGACACCACCTTCGTGATCGAGGCGCCGGCGCAAAACCAGCGCAAGGTGCTCGACCTGCTGCTGGCGATCATCACTCGCACCGAACTGACCGACGCCAATATCAATGCAGCCAAGCGTGTCGTCGAACGCGAGGACGGCGGCCACTACTCACACCTGCAACGCCTGTTGGACCGCCAGGACCTCGGCCACACCGCCAGCAACCAGTTGGCCGTCGAACTGGGACTCAAATGCGCCGAACGCGCCGAGGTCGACCACCTGACCCGCGACCAGTTGGAGAACCTGCGCAAACACTGGTACGCACCCAACAACATGAGCCTGATCATCGTGGGCGACCTGGACAAACTGCTGCCGGCCTATCTGGAACGCACCTACGGCCAACTCGAACCGGTCGAGCCCACCGAGCACCCGGCGTTGCCGGAAATCCAGCACGACGCCGCCAGCCATCGCGAACTCATCCACGGCTGGGTTGGCGACAGCGCCAAGCTGCACTGGCTGTTCCCCGAGCCGGTATTGGATGACGGGCATGACGAAACCTACGACCTGCTCAAGGATTACCTCGACTGGGCGCTATACCGCCAACTGCGCCTCAAGCACGGTTTGTCCTACGGCCCCTGGAGCGAACGCGAAGTACTCGGCGGCGTCGGCTTCCTCAGCCTGAATGCCGACCTTGAGCGGGAAAACCTTCCTGAAGCAGAACAGGTCCTCCAGGCACTCAGGGCGCAACTGCTCAAGGAGGGCCTCGACCCGGCAGTATTCGCTCGCCTGCAACAGGCCGCCATCGCACGCCAGGCATGGGCGGTGCAGGGCAACAGCGCGTTGGCCGACTACTACTGGAGTGCGTCCGGTGACTACCACAACGGCCACTTCAGCGACCCGGTCAAACGCATCAAGGCCGTGAGCCTGGAACAGACCAACCAGGCCATGCGCCAAGTGTTCCAGCAGCCAGGCTACTGGCGCATCGAGAAACCACTGCTGAGCTACGACGCCCTCAGTTGGATCGGCGCAAGCCTGCTCGGCCTGATCGCCATTGTGTTGATCGGCGTGCGGGTTTATCGCAAACGGATCGCGTAATGGGGCACCAGACGCCGGGCTAAGACGTTATTCTGTCTGGGATTTTTTCCTACAAAGACTGCGAACTGCCGAATGCAAAACGTGACTCGCTTGATCACCCGCATCCTCGAACTGATGAAGCGTTACCCAGGGGTAATTGCACTCGGCGGCTTCATCTCGGGTGTGTGCAGCTTCATTCTGGTGGATCGCCAGCAGGGCATGGCCAGTTGGATAGCGGTGATCATGCTGGTGAGCTGGCTGTGGCTGATGCTGGAGAACAGCTTCACGCAACTGTTCACCAAGGTCTTCAAGCGCGAAATCCCCGAACCGCTGCTGCGCTACGCGACCCAGATGATCCACCAGGAAAGTCTGTTCTTCGTGCTGCCGTTCTTTTTTGTCACCACCGCGTGGAACAGCGGGCAATCGGTGTTCACCGGTCTGCTCGGCGCGGCCGCGCTGGTGTCGATTACCGACCCGTTGTACTACAAGTGGCTGGCGCCCAAGCGCTCATTGTTCCTCGCGCTGCACACGCTGACGCTGTTCGCGGCACTGCTGACCGCGCTGCCGATCATCCTGCACCTGACCACCGCCGAGAGTTACAAGCTGGCCCTCGGCGTGGCCATGGCGTTGTCGATCCCAAGCCTGGCGGTAAGCCTGCCACTGCGTAGCCTCAAGGGCTGGGCGATGCTGCTCGGCGTTACGGCCGCCATTGGCTGCGCCGGTTGGTTCCTGCGCAGTTGGGTACCGCCGGCCACCCTGTGGATGACCGAGGTGGCGATCAGCACTCAACTGCAAGACCGCACGCCAGGCGACGACCTCAAGGAAGTCACCGCCGCCCAACTGCGCAGCGGCGGGCTGTACGCCTACACCGCGATCAACGCTCCCCGGGGGCTGGATGAGCGGATCTACCACGTGTGGCAATTCAACGGCAAAGAGGTCGACCGCATCGCCCTGGATATTCACGGCGGGCGCAAAGAGGGCTATCGCGCCTGGACCCACAAGCAGAACTTCCCCGGCGACGCGGTAGGCCGCTGGCAGGTAAGGGTGTTGACCGAAGACGGGCAGGTGATCGGCGTGCTGCGTTTCAAAGTGACGGACTCAGCACAAACGGACAACCCAAAGTAGGCAGGTTCGTGCTATTACGTAGGAATTGTGGAAAGCCAAACAAGCTCGGAGCTTATGACCACCAGTACGACGGCCGGCGCCGCCCACCTCGACACGTCCACCACCCCGCCACAACTGAGGGTCACGGGGGACTGGACGCTTGCCCACTATGCCAGCCTGAAGAAGCTGTCGGACAAGCTCGATGGCCAATACGACGCCGGCGCACGCATCGACCTCAACGGCCTCGGCGCCCTCGATACTGCCGGCGCCTCACTGCTGGTGGAGTTGCTGGGGCCGACCCGTATCGAGCAATCCGCCGAGCAGACCGATTGCAGCTTGTCTGCCGCTGACCGCGCACTGCTCAAGACCGTCTACCGCTCCCTGAATGACTTTTGCGTGCCGGACAAGGCACCGGAAGAAGCCGCCGGGATCCAAGTGTTGGCCCGTATTGGCCGGGCGGTGGACACCGTCTGGCAAGACAGCAAGAAACTGCTGGGCTTTATCGGCCTGATTCTCGAAACCTTCGCCCGTGGCATTTTGCGGCCCAAACGCTGGCGCCTGACGCCGATGGTCGCGCATCTGGAACAGGTCGGCCTCGACGCCGCGCCCATCGTGGCCCTGCTCACGTTCTTGGTCGGCGCCGTGGTGGCGTTCCTCGGCGCCACCGTGCTCAAGAGTTTTGGCGCAACTATTTTCACCGTCGACCTGGTGGCGTTCTCTTTCCTGCGGGAATTCGGCGTACTGCTGACGGCCATCCTGATCGCCGGTCGCACCGCCAGTGCCTTCACCGCCCAAATCGGCTCGATGAAGGCCAACGAGGAAATCGACGCGATCCGCACCCTGGGCCTGGACCCAATGGAATTGCTGGTATTGCCGCGCGTGCTGGCGCTGCTGGTGGCCCTGCCGATGCTGACCTTCCTGGCGATGCTTTCGGGGATTGTCGGTGGCGGCGTGGTCTGTGCCGTGGCGCTGGATATTTCGCCGGCGATGTTCCTCTCGTTGCTGCAATCGGACATTGGCGTGCAGCACTTGCTGGTGGGCTTGGTGAAAGCGCCGATCTTCGCGTTCCTGATCGCGGCCATTGGCTGCCTGGAAGGCTTCAAGGTCAGCGGCAGTGCCGAGTCGGTGGGCGCCCACACCACCTCCAGCGTGGTGCAATCGATCTTTGTGGTGATCGTGCTGGATGCGGTCGCGGCGTTGTTCTTCATGGAGATGGGCTGGTGAGTCGTCTACACCGTGCGCCCGCCGAGGCGGTCATTGAGGTGCGTGGCTTGTGTAATCGCTTTGGCAGCCAGAGCGTGCACGAGAACCTCGACCTCGATTTGTACAAGGGTGAGATCCTTGCCGTGGTCGGCGGGTCCGGCAGCGGCAAGTCGGTACTGTTGCGTAGCATCGTCGGCCTGCGCCGGCCCAGCGAAGGCCAGGTGCGGGTGTTCGGCAAAAACCTGCCGAGCCTGCCGGAACATGAACGCTCGCTGGTGGAACGGCGCTTTGGCGTGTTGTTCCAGAAGGGCGCGCTGTTTTCCTCGCTGACGGTGACCGAGAACGTAGCCCTGCCACTCATTGAACATGCCGGCCTCAGCCGCGCCGATGCGGAGCACTTGGCAGCGGTCAAACTGGCACTGGCCGGGTTGCCGCTGTCGGCGGCCGACAAGTACCCGGCGTCACTGTCCGGCGGCATGATCAAGCGCGCCGCCCTGGCCCGTGCTTTGGCGTTGGACCCGGACATCCTGTTCCTCGACGAGCCCACCGCTGGCCTCGACCCGATTGGCGCGGCGCAGTTCGACCAACTGATCCTGACCCTGCGCGACGCGCTGGGCCTGAGCGTGTTTCTGGTCACCCACGACCTGGACACGCTGTACACCATCACTGACCGCGTGGCGGTGCTGGCGCAGAAGAAGGTGCTGGTGGCCGACGCCATCGACATCGTCTCGGAAACGAACGACGCCTGGATTCACGAATATTTCCACGGCCCCCGGGGCCGCGCGGCATTGGATGCCGCTCAACCGCTCAACGAGGTATGACATGGAAACCCGAGCCCATCATGTGATGATCGGTCTGTTCAGCGTGATCGTGGTGGTCGGCGCGATGCTGTTTGGCCTGTGGCTGGCCAAATCCAGCGTCGACAGCGCCTTCCAGGATTACGAAGTGATCTTCAACGAGGCGGTCAGCGGCCTGTCGCAGGGCAGTTCAGTGCAGTACAGCGGGATCAAGGTGGGCGACGTGATCAGTCTGCGCCTGGACCCCAACGACCCGCGCCGCGTGCTGGCGCGCATCCGCCTGGCAGGGCAGACACCGATCAAGGAGGACACCCAGGCCAAGCTGGCACTGACCGGCATCACCGGCACCTCGATCATCCAGCTCAGTGGCGGCACACCGCAGAGCCCCGAACTCAAGGGCAAGGACGGCAACCTGCCGGAAATCATCGCCTCGCCATCGCCCATCGCCCGGCTGCTGAACAATAGCAACGACCTGATGACCAGCATCAACTTGTTGCTGCACAACGCCAACCACATGTTCTCCCGCGAGAACGTCGAGCGCCTGAGCAACACCTTGGATAACCTGCAACAAACCACCGGCGCCATTGCCGACCAGCGCGGCGATATCAAGGTGGTGATGCAGCAGCTGATGCAGGTGAGCAAGCAGGCGAGCGCCGCCCTGGAGCAAACCACCGTGCTGATGCGCAACGCCAACGGCTTGCTCAACGAGCAAGGCAAGCAGGCCTTCGGCAGCGCCGAGCAGGCGATGAAATCCCTTGAGCAAAGCACCGCGACCATCAACACCTTGTTGACCCACAATAAGGACTCGGTGAACAGCGGCATGCAAGGCCTCAACGAACTGGCGCCGGCCGTGCGCGAATTGCGCGAAACCCTGGGCTCGCTGCGCGCTATCTCCCGCCGCCTGGAAGCCAACCCCAGCGGTTACCTGCTGGGCAGCGACAAGAACAAGGAGTTCACGCCATGAAGCGTGCTTACCAACTGATTGCCCCTCTAGCGCTGGCGCTCGTGAGCGCGTGCTCGATCCTGCCTAAGGCCGACCCTTCGGATGTGTATCGCCTGGCGACGGCCCAGACCGCCAGCCAGGGCACGCCGGTCAGCTGGTCACTGCGCGTGAACAAGCCGCAGACCAGCGAGTTTCTCGACAGCCCGCGCATTGCCGTGGTGCCCAACGGTGACCTGATCAGCAGCTATGCCCACTCGCGCTGGAGCGACCCGTCGCCCGTGCTCCTGCGCAACCGCTTCATGGATGGCTTCCAGCGCGATGGCCGGGTAACGCTGCTGAGCACCGACGACACCAATTTGCAGTCCGACTATGAGTTGGGTGGGCAACTGCAGGCGTTCCAGAGTGAATACCGCGGTACTGCGGTGGAGGTGGTGATTCGCCTGGATGCACGCCTGGTGCGCGGCAGTGATCAGCGGATTGTTGCCAGCCGACGGTTTGAGGTGAGGCAGCCGGTGAGCGGCACCCAGGTGCCGGCGGTGGTTGCCGGGTTTGGGCAGGCGGGGGATCAGTTGAACAAGCAGGTGGTGGATTGGGTGGTGGCGCAGGGCAACACTGCAGCGAAACGCTGACGGCCTTTTCGCAGGCGAGCCAGCCCCCACATCCGAACGCATTTCATCAGGATAAACGCGGTCAACTGTGGGAGCTGGCTCGCCTGCGACAGCGGTATCAGCCTTAAGCGAAGAACCAGTAGCAGACCGCAATCGCCGCCACCACACCGGCCAACTCCGCCAGCAACGCACACCCCACGGCATGCCTGGCCCGCTGGATCCCGACCGAACCGAAGTACACCGCCAACACATAGAAGGTGGTCTCGGTACTGCCCTGGATCGTCGCCGCGACCAGCGCCGGGAAGCTGTCCACGCCCTGGGTCTGCATGGTCTCGATCAACATTGCCCGCGCGGCGCTGCCGGAGAACGGCTTGACCATCGCGGTCGGCAAGGCATCGACAAAGCGCGTGTCCATGCCCGTCCAGGCGACCACATGACGGATGCCTTCAAGACCAAAGTCCAGCGCCCCGGAGGCACGCAACACACCCACCGCACACAGCATCGCCACCAGGTACGGCAGCAGGTTCTTGGCCACGTCGAAGCCTTCCTTGGCGCCTTCGACAAACGCCTCGTACACCTTGACCTTGCGCAGCGCCCCGATCACCAGGAACAACATGATCAGGCCGAATAGCGTGAGGTTGCCGAGGATCGACGACAGCCCGGCCAGCGCGGTGGCGGAGAGGGTCGCCAGCAGCGCCATGAAACCGCCGAGCACCAGTGCACCCGGAATCAGGTACGCCAGCACCACCGGGTCCCACAGCCGCAGGCGCTGCATGATCGCGACCGAGAGCAGGCCGACCAGGGTCGAGGCGCTGGTCGCCAGCAGGATCGGCAGGAACACCAGCGTTGGGTCTGCAGCACCTTGCTGGGCGCGGTACATGAAGATGGTCACCGGCAACAACGTCAGCGAAGACGCGTTGAGCACCAGGAACAGGATCTGCGCATTACTCGCGGTGTTGGGGATGGGGTTCAGTTCCTGCAGCGCCTTCATCGCTTTCAAGCCAATGGGCGTGGCGGCGTTATCAAGGCCCAGGCCATTGGCAGCGAAGTTGAGGGTGATCAAGCCGATGGCCGGGTGGCCGGCAGGCACTTCCGGCATCAGGCGGCGGAACAGCGGGCCAAGCGCCTTGGCCAGCCAATCGACGATCCCGGCTTTTTCGGCAATGCGCAAAAAGCCCAGCCACAACGTCAGGGTGCCGAACAGCAGCACCATGACTTCAACCGACAATTTGGCCATGGCGAAAATGCTTTCCACCATCGCCGCGAAAATCCCGGCGTTACCGCCGACCAGCCATTGCGCCAGTGCCGACACCATTGCCACGACAAAGAAGCCAAGCCACAGGCCATTGAGCATCAGTTAAACCCCTCGAAGAATGGAGCGAATGATAGCGGGGCTGGCAGAAACGACAAACCCCGGAATTCTCCGGGGTTTGTCTTGGCGCCATCGGGCTATCAGCTGCGGGTGGCTTGCGCGGCCGGCGACGCTTCCTTGCTGCGCCAGTGCGGCAGCGAGTTCCAGTAGCGCTCGCCCTTGGCGTCGTCATACATGCCTTCCCAACGAGAGATCACCAGCACGGCAAGCGCGTTGCCGATCACGTTAAGGGCTGTTCGCGCCATGTCCATGATGCGGTCGACACCGGCGATGAACGCCAGGCCTTCCAGCGGAATGCCCACGCTGCCCAAGGTGGCCAGCAGCACCACGAAGGACACGCCCGGTACGCCGGCGATGCCTTTGGAAGTGACCATCAGCGTCAGCACCAGCATCAGTTGCTGGCCGATCGACAGGTCGATGCCATACAGCTGGGCGATGAAGATCGCGGCGATGCTCTGGTACAGGGTCGAACCGTCGAGGTTGAACGAGTAGCCAGTCGGTACCACGAAGCTGCAGATCGCCTTCGGCGCGCCGTAGGCTTCCATCTTCTCGATCACACGCGGCAGCACGGTTTCGGAGCTGGCGGTGGAATAGGCCAGCACCAGCTCATCCTTGAAGATGCGCATCAGCTTGATCACCGAGAAGCCAAACAGGCGGGCGATGAGACCGAGGATCACGAAAGCGAAGAACAGGATGGCGACGTAAACCAGGATCACCAGCTTGGCCAATGGCAGCAAGGAGGCGAAGCCGAAGTTGGCGACGGTCACGGCGATCAGTGCAAAGACGCCGATCGGCGCGTACTTCATGATCATGTGGGTGACTTTGAACATGCTCTCGGACACGCCCTGGAACATGGTCACCAGCGGCTCGCGCAGCTCAGGCTTGAGGCTCGACAAGCCGAGGCCGAACAGCACCGAGAAGAAAATGATCGGCAGCATTTCGCCACGGGCAACGGCGGCGAAGATGTTCGAAGGGATCAGGTTGAGGATAGTCTGGATGAACGCATGCTCGTGCTGCACTTCAGCGGCAGTGGCGGTGTACTTGGAGATGTCGACGGTACCCAGGGTACTCATGTCGATACCGGCACCCGGATGGAACAGGTTGGCCAGCAGCAGGCCAACCACGATGGCGATGGTGGTGACGATTTCGAAGTAAAGGATGGTTTTGACGCCGATACGCCCGAGTTTCTTCGCGTCGCCGACACCGGCAATGCCGACGATGAGCGAGGAGATCACAATCGGGATCACGATCATCTTGATCAGGCGGATAAAGATATCGCCCGCTGGCTGCAACACATTGCTGATCCACCAGGCCTTTTCAGCACTGAAATGGTTGAGCACTGCACCGATTGCGATCCCCAGCACCAAACCGATGAGGATCTGCCAGGCGAGGCTTAGCTTTGCCTTCTTCATGTCATTACCCTTACTTCAAGTGAACTCAAGGCAAATGCGCCAGCCGCAACGCTCGAAAGCGAAAAAGTGTGTGCATCTGCCTCCATGGAAGGTCACCGCAGCGTGGCCGAAATGGCTTACTGGCAGGCGAAAAAAGGCGCAACTATTCCCATGCAAGGGAGCGACGTCTAATGCCGTAAACGCCTACCCTATGCCGAATCGGCATGGCTTTTTTTAATAATAACTGTCCGAACGGTCAGTTCAAATGTGACATTTTGTCCGGCAGACATGCCGTGAACCTGCCAAAGCCGGCTCGCTCAGAGAATCAGGACGTCTCTCGGGGTGTGGCAGAAATGCCTGGGAATACCGGTGTTTAGCGTCGGAAGTGTCCTATGGACCAGACCAGATTTTATCGATAGATGGTCGGGCCGACACACCAAGTAACGGTTGGCCAAGAGCAGAAAGGGAATTATCAACTATGTGGGGCATACGAAGCGGCAGGTGAGCCTGACAAGCCCGCCGCAAGTTCAGCAAGCCATGGGCTTGTGAACCTGCGTCGCAGCTTTTCACCTGACCCGGCCCTTGCGCAGGCACTCCCTGTACCCGTAGGTCACGCCGATCGCGATTGATCAGAGCAACCCGGCCCCTTGGTCATGCACCGCCCTTGGCGGGCAATGCAGACAGAAAGAAGCGAGGGGGCTTCTTTCTATGGACGCTGGCCCCGTAGACGACAAACGCGTCAGACGGAACCTAGTACCAATTCGGATCTTTCTTCAGTTGCTCCATCAGCAACTTCTGCATG
Organism: Pseudomonas sp. MYb13; assembly: GCF_002980075.1. Classification (NCBI taxonomy): domain Bacteria; kingdom Pseudomonadati; phylum Pseudomonadota; class Gammaproteobacteria; order Pseudomonadales; family Pseudomonadaceae; genus Pseudomonas; species Pseudomonas sp. MYb13. The sequence goes on from NZ_PCQI01000001.1 coordinate 26,920, forward strand.
CCTTCATCCGGTTTACCGATAAAGCGGTAGTCGGCGTGCCGCGTGGGGGACTTGTCCGCCGGCAGGCCGGCCGGGACTTCCACCAACATGGCGTAGGCATCCTCCTTGTCGAGGCTGAAGGCAACAATCAGGCGCTTGTTCAGGCAGGTGTCCGCGGTTTCGCAGAGCGGCCCGACCAAGTACTTGTCGCCATCTTCTTCCACGGCATTCATCTGCTCGGCCGTACCAGACAGGTTCATGACCCATTCCGGCAGGCGCTCTTCTTTCTTCACTACGCCTTGCCACGTTTCACGGTATTGCGGGTCCGCGCTGAGCAATTCGTTGGCTCGGGATTGGCCGTCATTGGCGGCCATTGCCAAGCCGCTACCGCCCAGCAGCAGGGCGGCAGTAATGGCTTTGAAAGACAAAGTGGTCATGTTCAGCCTCGGCCGCGACGACCAAAGAAGAACGAAGCGATGAACATCACCAGGAAGACCACAAACAGAATTTTTGCGATACCCGTGGCGGTGCCCGCGATGCCACCGAAGCCCAGGACTGCAGCCACAATGGCGATGATCAGAAATGTGATTGCCCAACTCAACATGGTGATTCTCCTTATGCTTCTTTAAGAGGTAACAGCGGTAGTGCTGTGCAGCCACTCAACACGAGTGGCCTTGTGGTGCCTAGAACACCCAACGCTCCTGGGATGGCAGTTCACTCAGGGAAGATTCCTGGTCAACCATCTGCAGTTGCGGGGCTGTTACATCGGCAGCAACACTGCCAACGGAACGGAAATGGGTCTGGGTCATGGCCGGACGTTCGAACTGGGGAATCTGCTGCTGACTCTGCTGCCAATGCTGCAACTGCTGGCCACCGATCAGCGTGACCATCAAGGCCAGGCTGGCAAACAGGCCTTGTTGCAAGTGCAGTGGCGATACACGCAGTTGGCTGAGGGTTTGGCGAGTCATGCTGCTGTTCTCCCGCATTCTGATTATTCGTTGGGAGAGATATTGCAGAGCGCATGCCAGCTTTTTTACAAAATAAAACTCAATAAAATCAATGAGTTAAATATTATCAGTCACACGACTGCCCAGCATCCTGCACGATGCACCCCCGCAAGCCGTGCGAAATGCACGATCGCCAGCGGTCGGATCAAGGGATAGAACACGTGAAGCGTGTTGCCGAACTGGCAAGAAGGCATGAAAACGCCATCAGGCGGGGCTTTGTAGGACGCGATGCAGATAGCTGCACGACATTGCCTTTTATCGATCAGAATGAACCATGCAACTTGCCCGATTATTCCGGGACTAAACACCATCATTCATACACACATAGTTTAAGGAGCGCGGGACAGATGGAATCAGCCAAGGAACTTCAAGGCCGCATTCTTTTAGTGGATGACGAATCCGCGATCCTCCGCACTTTCCGTTATTGCCTGGAAGACGAGGGTTACACCGTAGCCACCGCCAACAGTGCAGCCCAGGCGGATACCTTGATGCAGCGCCAGGTCTTCGACCTGTGCTTCCTCGACCTGCGCCTGGGCGAAGACAATGGGTTGGACGTGCTGGCCCAGATGCGCATTCAGGCACCGTGGATGCGCGTGGTGATAGTCACCGCCCACTCGGCGGTCGATACCGCCGTGGATGCGATCCAGGCCGGAGCCGCCGACTACTTGGTCAAGCCCTGCAGCCCCGACCAACTACGCCTTGCCACTGCCAAGCAGTTGGAAGTGCGCCAGCTCTCTGCGCGCCTTGAAGCCCTCGAAGGCGAAGTACGCCAGCCCAAGGACGGCCTGGACTCCCATAGCCCATCCATGATGGTGGTGCTGGAAACTGCGCGCCAGGTGGCCGGGACAGACGCCAACATCCTGATCCTGGGTGAATCCGGCACCGGTAAAGGTGAGCTGGCCCGCGCCATCCACGGCTGGAGCAAACGCTCGAAGAAGTCCTGCGTGACCATCAACTGCCCGTCGCTGACGGCTGAGCTGATGGAAAGCGAGCTGTTCGGCCACAGCCGTGGCGCCTTTACCGGGGCCAGTGAGAGCACCTTGGGGCGCGTCAACCAGGCCGACGGAGGCACCCTGTTTCTCGACGAGATCGGCGACTTTCCCCTCACATTGCAACCCAAGTTGCTGCGGTTTATCCAGGACAAGGAGTACGAGCGAGTGGGTGACCCCGTCACCCGCCGTGCCGATGTACGCATTCTCGCCGCCACTAACCTGAACCTGGAAGACATGGTGCGTGATGGTCGCTTCCGAGAGGATCTGCTTTATCGCCTCAACGTGATCACCTTGCACCTGCCGCCGCTGCGCGAGCGCAGCGAAGACATCCTGACCCTGGCCGATCGGTTCCTGGCGCGTTTCGTCAAGGAATACGCCCGACCGGCACGCGGTTTCAGCGATGAAGCGCGCGAAGCATTGCTCAACTACCGCTGGCCGGGGAACATTCGAGAACTGCGTAACGTGGTTGAGCGCGCCAGTATCATCTGCCCACAGGAGAAGGTTGAAATCAGCCACCTGGGGATGGCCGAGCAGCCGACCAACAACGCTCCACGCATCGGGGCGGCGCTGAGCCTGGACGAACTGGAGAAAGCCCACATCGGCGCCGTGCTCGCCACCAGCGACACCCTGGACCAGGCTGCTCGCACCCTGGGTATCGACGCGTCGACCCTGTACCGCAAACGCAAACAGTACAACCTGTGAGCTGTACCTTATGAAGTTAGCGATGAAGCTGCGCACTCGGTTATTCCTGAGTATCTCAGCATTGATCACCGTCGCCCTGTTGGGCCTGATCCTGGGCCTGGTGAGCGTCATGCAAATGGCCAAGACCCAGGAATCCCTAATTCGCAGCAACTTCATCACCCTGGACCTGGGGCTCAAGCTGCGCCAGAGCCTGGGTGACCAACTGATCATGATGCTGGAGGACCGCCCAGACCCCGAGGCACTGCAAGCCTCCAAGCAGCGCTACTTCGAACTGCTGGACCAGGGCATAGCCCATGAACAGCGCGACGGACGCGGGACAGGCTTCAGCGAGGCCCGAAGCCAGTATCAGCGACTACTGGGGGCCTTTGACGAATCCCAGCAACCAACCCCCCCGCCAGGCACCAAGGAAAAACTCACCGACACCTTCAATACGCTGCGCAACGGCCTGATCAGCGAACACAAGCAGGCGTTGGAAAACATCAGCAACAGCGAGCACAAGTCTCGCGAACGCGCCTTGCTGATCGCCGGGTTGCTGGGGTTGGTAGGCCTCGCGGTGCTGATCATCGGCTTTGTGACGGCGCATGGTATCGCGCGGCGTTTTGGCGGGCCGATCGAGGCGCTGGCCAAGGCGGCGGACAAGATCGGGCAAGGCGATTTCGAGGTGACGCTGCCGATCTCATCGGCAGCGGAAATGAACCAGCTGACCCGTCGCTTCGGCATCATGGCCGAAGCGGTACGCCAGCATCAGGCGACCAATGTCGATGAACTTCTGGCCGGTCAACAGCGCCTGCAAGCGGTGCTCGACAGCATCGACGATGGTTTGCTGATGATTGACCGCCAAGGCCGCCTGGAGCACCTCAACCCTGTGGCTCAGCGTCAACTGGGCTGGGATGAGCAACGCCTCGGCCAGGGCCTGGGCGAGGCGCTGGCGCGGCCGGAACTGGATGAGCAACTGCAACTGGTATTGCGCGGCGGCAACCTGGAACGGGCACCGGATGACCTGGAAGTGGAGGTCGAAGGCGAACTTCGCCTGTTGACCTATAGCCTGACCCCCGTCAGCCATATCCAGGGGCATATCCTCGGGGCAGTGATGGTGCTGCATGACGTCACCGAACAACGCGCCTTCGAACGGGTGCGCAGCGAGTTCGTATTGCGTGCCTCCCATGAACTGCGTACTCCGGTGACCGGCATGCACATGGCATTCGGGCTGTTCCGCGAGCGTGCTAAATTTCCTGCGGACTCCCGTGAAGCGGATCTGCTGGATACGGTCAACGAGGAGATGCAGCGGCTGATGCAGCTGATCAACGACCTGCTCAACTTCTCGCGCTACCAGAACGGCTTGCAGAAACTCACGCTGGGGCCGTGCGATGTCACGGATCTGCTCGAACATGCCCGGGCGCGTTTCGTCGAGCCAGCCAACGCGCAAGACATCGAACTGCTCGTAGAAGCTCAACCCGATCTACCGCGGCTCTACGCGGACCAGGCACAACTGGAAAGGGTGCTCGACAACCTGCTGGGCAACGCCCTGCGCCATACCGCTGCTGGCGGGCAAATTCGTCTGCAGGCACGCCGCCATGGCGAGCGGGTCATTATCAGCGTCGAGGATAACGGCGAGGGCATTGCGTACGGGCAGCAGGGGCGCATCTTTGAACCCTTTGTCCAGGTGGGCCGCAAGAAAGGCGGCGCCGGCCTCGGGCTGGCGCTGTGCAAGGAGATCGTGCAGTTGCACGGCGGCCGCATGGGCGTGTACTCGCGGCCGGGGCAGGGTACTCAATTCTATATGGCGCTGCCGCTCTAACGACGGTTCAACGCACGCAGGATCGCGGCACTTTCCGCATCCGGCGTGCCATCAAACAGCGATGGCCGGAAATGCATCTGGAACGCCGCGATCACGTGACGCGTGGCCACATCCAGCTCGCCGGTCTGGGGCGTCTGATAGCCAAGGCGAGCCAATTCTTCCTGGAACCAGGTAATGCTGGGCAGTTCCGCGGCGTATTGCACTTGGAACCGCGCGACCGCCTGGGCATCCGGCCAGACGCCTAGCCCTTCATCCGCCAGGCGCTTCCAGGGGAATAGGGGGCCCGGGTCAAGCTTGCGCAGCGGCGCAATGTCACTGTGGCCAATGATGTTCTTGGGGTCGATGCCGTTGCGCTTGCTGATGTCCTTGAGCAAGACCACCAGGGACTTCACTTGCGCCTCGGAATACGGATACCACAAGCGGCCTGTCGGCGTGTCCTTGTAGCCAGGGTTCACGATCTCGATACCAATGGAGCTGGAGTTGAGCCAGGTACGGCCCATCCACTCGCTTTCCCCGGCATGCCAGGCGCGCTGGCTCTCATCCACCAGCTTGTAGAGGGTGCCTGAGGCGTCGTCACCGATCAGGTAATGGCTGCTGACCTGGCCGTGGGTGAGCAATGCCAGGGAACGTTCAAGGTTGGTGGAGGTGTAATGCACGACCACGAACTGTATGCGGTTGTCGTGGTTTACCGAGGGGTGGGTGGTGTCCAGGCGCGGGCCGCTGGCGCAGCCCGCGAGCAGAAGAAACACAAAGGCGATGTACAAGGATTTCATGGCGGAAGACGTTACGCTGAAGGACAATAATGCAACAGTGTAACGTACCGTTTATGACCCAGCCGTCAAATTACAAAATGGAACATCTTTTTAGGCTGCCTGTACTTGGTTACGCCCTGCTGCCTTGGCCCGATACAGCGCCGCATCGGCACGCTTGAGCGCCAAGTCACTGCGTTCTCCCGGTTGAAACTGTGCCACACCCATGGACACGGTGATGGTCACCGGCTCGCCCTTGAAGTGAAATGGGCAGGCTTCGATCGCTGCACGCAATACCTCGCCCGCTGCCAGGGCATCCGACAGGGATGAGTCTGGCATCAGCAACACAAACTCTTCACCGCCGAAACGCGCGATAAAGTCGGTCGGGCGCAGGCGCTTTCGCAGCACGCTGGCGATGATTTTCAGCACTTTGTCGCCAGCCAGGTGGCCGTAGCCGTCGTTGATGCGCTTGAAGTGATCGAGGTCCAGCATCGCCAGCGACAGGCTGTTGCCACATTGATGCCAGGCATTGACTTCATGATCCAGACGCTCACTCCAGGCGGCGCGGTTGGGCAGGCCGGTGAGCGGATCGATCAAGGCCTTCTGGCGCTGCACCTCCAGGTGCTCGCGATAGCCCTGGGCTTCCTGCTCCATATTGGCGACCCGCTCAGCCAGGCCTTTAAGACGTGCCGCCGTTTCCTGCTCGCGCTGGTCGCGCTGCTGCTGGTGTTCATCCATGGTGCCGAGCAGGCCTTCGAGGTGGCTTTCCAATACGTGCTTGAGGCTTTCCAGGTCGGCGGCGTCCTGCACGCTGCTTTGCAGCCCGTCGACCTGTTCACGGATCTGCGTGTCCAACTCCCGGGCGGCGGAACGGCTATCGGCATGGCCGTCACTGGCGACCTGCAAATGCCCTTGGAACGCTTCGAGACGCTCGTTGAGCTGCTTGAGGTAAGCCTCGAACTCATGCTGGCCACTGTCGGTGACCGCCAGCATCAACACGGCCAGGTCATCGAGGATCGGCAGCAATTCATACCAGTTCAAGCCGTGGGCAAGACGCTCGCGCATGGCTTCGGCCTGGGGCCGATGGCGCTCGGGCAAGGAAAGCTCATCCAGCAGGCCAAGCAGGGTGTCTTCAATGTGCTTGGCCACGGAGCTGTAGGATGGCTCCGGCGAATCGGGCAGGGAGTAAGGGCCGCCCGCTTGCAGCTCGTCAGGGTCGGACTGCTCGACCTCCAGCACGGGAGGGAGCGACAGACTACCGATGACGGTCTCATCGGGGGCTTCGACCTTGACGTCAGGCGGTTCAATAAAGGCGGCGAGGGCGCTTTGCGATGCAGCTTGTTCGGCCTGAGGCTCGGGTTCGACACGCGCCAAGGGCACGTCAAGGAGAGCAGCCTGAGCCGGGGCTTCGTAGACAAACGTCTCGCTGGCAGCTTCGGCAACCTTGGCGGGTGCGGCCAGCTCAACTGCGGGGGCAACCGCCTCTTGAGACTGCGGCGCAAAGGCGCGCAGGGCCTGTGTCAACGCCTCGGACTGCTCGGGCTCAGGCTCGGGCGGCTGAGGCTCAGCAACAGGCTTGGCCACTGCGGGTTGCGCGGCAGGGGCGGGTGTTGGCTCGCTGGTCACGCCCTCGTTTGCGACCTCCTTGGAACCGAACAGGCGCTGCAGAAGCCCAGGCCCAGGCCGCGTGGTTTCGCCGTCCGGCTCCAGGTTGTTCAGCGCCTGGCCTTGAAGGCCGCTCAACTCGCTGAGCAGCAAGGGGATCTCACGTGCCTGGCTGACTCGACCGTCCAACTGCTTGGCGAACGCCTTCAGCGGCCGGGCCACTTCACGGGGTAATGGCAGTTTTTGCAGTTGAGTGACCAGGGACGTCAGCGCGGTGCTGATCTGATCGACCCGGGTTTCGCGGCGCTGCTCCGAATCCAGTACGGCTTTTTCCAGGCGCGGCAACAAGGCGGCAAGCGCGGCGTCCATATCATCGGTACGCACGACGTCGCGCATTTCCTTCATGCATTGGTCGACCGCGCGGTCGGTGCCCTCGGCGGCCAGCGTGCTGCGCACCAGCCCACGGCGCAGCAAGTCGAGGCGGGCGGCCCACCGGCGTTCGAGCTTTTCCTGTTGCTCGATGCTTTTGAGGTATTTCTCTTTCCAGCGCTGGGCGTCGTCGCTCATGCAAGGGGTCCGCGAGGGCCGGGGCTCAACGCGGGTAATGCATCAGCCGTCAGCGAACCCGGCAGACGAATCTCTACCGCGACCGGCAGGTGATCGGAGATGGGCTGCGCCAGCACCTGCACACTCTCGAGCGTGAGGGTAGGACTGAGCAGGATATGGTCAAGACAGCGTTGCGGGCGCCAGCTTGGGAACGTGGCTTCGGCTTGCGGTGCCAGTAGCCCGAGGTCGCGCAACGGAGAATTCATCAACAGGTCGCTGGCGTGGGTATTCATGTCCCCCATCAGCACCTGGTGTTTGTAATTGCCAATCAGCTCTCGGATGTAGGCCAATTGCAGGGTGCGGGTACGGGCACCCAGCGCCAGGTGCATCATCACCACCACCAAGGCCTCCGGGCCTTCGCCAAAACGCACGAGGATCGCACCCCGCCCCTTGGGGCCTGGTAGCGGGTGGTCTTCGATGGCGGAGGGCTTCAAGCGGCTGAGCACGCCATTGCTGTGCTGTGCCAGGCGCCCGAGGTTGCGATTGAGCTGCTGGTACCAGTAAGGGAAAGCACCGAGTTGGGCCAGGTGTTCCACCTGGTTGATGTAACCGGAGCGCATGCTGCCGCCGTCAGCTTCCTGCAGGGCAACCAGGTCGAAGTCATTCAACAGGTTGCCGATCTTCTGCAGGTTGCCGGCACGCCCGTTGTGGGGCAGCAGGTGCTGCCAGCCACGGGTGAGGTAATGCCGGTATTTCTCGGTACTGATGCCCACCTGAATATTAAAGCTCAGCAGCCGCAGGCGACTGTCTGCCGGCAGGCCCGTGGACTCCAGGTGATGTTCGTTGACCTGCGGATCATGCAGGCCAACAGCACGTTCGGTACCCCAGCGGCGCATGACAGGCCCCTTACTTGGCTGCGCGCTCTTTGGCGATCAGCTGGTCGGCAACATTGAGAGTCTGTTCAGGACCACCGGAGGTACCCAGGTCGAAACGGTATTTGCCGTTGACGATCATGGTTGGAACGCCCTGCACGCCATACTTCTGCGCGAGTTCCTTGGCCTGCTTGATCTGGCCCTGGATCGCGAAAGAGTTGAATGTGGCCAGGAACTTGTCCTTGTCGACACCCTGGGTGGCCACGAAGTCAGCCATTTCGTCTGGCTTGGTCAGGCGCTTACCCTGCTTCTGGATCGCATCGAATACCGCGTTGTGGACCTTGTGCTCCACACCCATGGCTTCCAGGGTCAGGAACAGTTGGCCGTGTGCATCCCATGGGCCGCCGAACATGGCAGGGATACGCTTGAAGTTGACGTCTTTAGGCAGTTTCTCGACCCATGGGTTGATGGTCGGCTCAAAAGCATAGCAATGCGGGCAGCCGTACCAGAACAGCTCCACCACCTCGATCTTGCCTGGCTCCGAAACCGGAACCGGGTTAGCCAATTCAACATAGGTTTTACCGGCTTCAAGCGGCACATCGGCAGCTTGTGCGGTCATGCCGAAGAGGCTGGCAGTGACGAGAGCGGCGCTGAGGATCAGATTACGCATGCTTTACTCCTGGACAAATAAAGTCGCCTCACGCGACCTTTGTTGTGACAGGTCTACGCGGGCATGAGTTCGTTAGTGTAACGGCACCGGCCACAAAAAAGGGCGGCCTGGGCCACCCTTTTTATGCTTGCATCACCGGATTAATCGAGTGTTAACGTTGCATGCACCTCAGTGCAGGCCCTGGATGTAGCTGGAGACCGCTGCAATGTCTTCATCACTCAGCTTGCGGGCGATGGTGCGCATGATCGCGGCGTCGCCATCGTTGGCTCGTCCCGCCTCTTCCTTACGGAAATCGGTCAACTGCTTGGCAATGTAGGTCGCGTGCTGGCCACTCAGATGCGGGAAGCCGGCGGCGGCTATGCCCGCGCCATTTGGCGAGTGGCAGCCGGTGCAGGCTGGCAGACCTTTTTCCAGGTCGCCGCCGCGGAACAGTTTTTCTCCACGGGCCACCAGTTTCGGATCAGCAGCTCCCACGCTGCCTTTCTGGCTGGCAAAATACGCCGCGAGGTCTGCCAGGTCCTGATCGCTGAGGTTGGTCAGCAAGCCGGTCATTTCCAGCACCGTGCGCTTGCCATCCTTGATGTCGTGCAGTTGCTTGGTCAGGTAACGCTCACCCTGGCCAGCCAGCTTGGGGAAGTTCGGCGCCGGGCTGTTACCATCCGGTCCATGGCAGGCACCACATACGGCGGCTTTCGCTTGCCCGGCAGTGGCATCACCTTTTAGGGGGCCCTCTGCAGCGACGGCGACGCCTGTGATGCCCAAGGTCAACAGCAGACTCACGATCAGTTTGTTCATCAGCTAATCCAACTACGGCTAAGGGGTTTAAGAGTTATCTACCGGGTTTACTCACCATCAACTCAATGATGGCCTGGTAATCCTCAGTACTGCAGTCCATGCACAAACCACGCGGCGGCATTGCCTTGAAACCCTGGGTCACGTGTTGCACCAGCGTGTCCATGCCCTTAGCCAGTCTTGGCTTCCAAGCTGCTTGATCACCCCGCTTGGGGGCATTGGGCAGTTGGCCGGCATGGCAAGCCACGCAAACTCGGTTGTACACCGCTTCCGGATCCTGTGTAGCCTGAGCGCCGTAAAGCGGGAGCAGGACACCGATAGCAAGCAACCACTTGGTCATACGTCGACCATTTCAGGGTTTGAGAGCGTTTTGCGTTCTAATGCGCAATAAAGGTCTATCGCTCCCGTGAACTTCATCCTTCGCTGGGACAAAGCACACACAAAATCTGCGGCATTATATACTGGCGCTACTGAAACGGAAACGACACCGCTTGCCGCACCTTTTCTCGGCACCGCCCACATCGGAAAACTCATGCAACTCAAGAATCCCATCCTCGGCCTGTGCCAACAGTCCACGTTTATGCTCAGCGCCGCCAAAGTTGACCAATGCCCCGATGACGAAGGCTTTGAAGTCGCCTTTGCCGGTCGTTCCAACGCCGGTAAGTCCAGCGCGCTGAACACCCTGACTCACGCCAGCCTGGCACGCACCTCGAAAACCCCGGGCCGTACGCAACTACTCAATTTCTTCAAGCTAGACGATGATCGGCGTCTGGTCGACCTGCCGGGCTACGGTTACGCAAAAGTACCTATCCCGCTGAAGCTGCATTGGCAGCGTCACCTGGAGGCTTACCTGGGTGGCCGGGAGAGTTTGAAGGGTTTGATTCTGATGATGGACATCCGCCATCCGATGACCGATTTCGACCTGCTGATGCTCGATTGGGCTGTGGCCAGCGGCATGCCGATGCATATCCTGCTGACCAAGGCCGACAAGCTGACCTACGGCGCCGCCAAGAACACCCTGCTCAAAGTGCAGTCAGAAATCCGTAAAGGCTGGGGTGATGCGATCACCATCCAGCTGTTCTCGGCGCCCAAACGCATGGGCCTGGAAGAGGCTTACACCGTGCTGGCCGGCTGGATGGAGCTGGCAGACAAAGGCGCGGAAATCGCGGAGTAACTTTTCTGCGGGCAAAAAAAACCCCGGACTTCGTATGGGGAGGGGAAGTTCGGGGTTCAAGTTCCGGACCGCTAGGGCGGGGTCCAGATATCTGCCAACACTTAACACAACATAGGAGCATTGAAGGGCTTCACCACCCATTCAGTAACTCTGAGTGGCAGTTCACGGGTTAAGTTCCGGCAGGTTCAAAAAACTATTGGAAATAACTGACGGTACCTTCTGCACTAAAGCACTCTGCCACCACGCAACGTGGTGGCAAATCCCCGCAATCAGTGCGCTTCGTCCCAGTTATCGCCCACGCCCACTTCCACCAGCAACGGCACGTCCAGCTGGGCAGCGGCACTCATGTGCTCGCGAATCTTCTCGCTGACTTGCGCGACCAGGTCCTCGCGCACTTCCAGCACCAATTCGTCGTGCACCTGCAGGATCACCTTGGCATCCAGGCCTGAATCGGCCAGCCAGTTGTCCACCAGCACCATGGCTTTCTTGATGATGTCTGCCGCCGTGCCCTGCATCGGCGCGTTGATCGCGGTGCGCTCTGCGGCCGCGCGCTCCTGGGGCTTGTTGGAATGGATATCCGGCAAGTAGAGGCGGCGACCGAAGAAAGTCTCGACGAAGCCTTGATCGGATGCCTGGGCGCGGGTGCGCTCCATGTACTCGCGAACCCCGGGATAACGGGCGAAATACACATCGATGTAGGCCTTGGCCGTCTTGGTATCGACGCCAATGTCCTTGCCCAGCTTCTGCGCGCCCATGCCGTAGATCAAACCGAAGTTGATCGCCTTGGCACTGCGACGCTGGTCGGAAGTGACATCGCCCAGCTCAACCTTGAACACCTCGGCCGCGGTGGCCGTGTGTACGTCGAGGTTGTGACGGAAGGCATTCATCAACCCTTCGTCTTTGGACAGGTGCGCCATGATCCGCAGCTCGATCTGGGAATAATCCGCCGCCAGCAGTTTGTAGCCCTTGGGCGCGATGAACGCCTGGCGAATCCGCCGACCTTCGGCGGTACGCACCGGGATGTTCTGCAGGTTCGGATCACTGGAAGACAACCGCCCAGTCGCTGCCACCGCCTGGTGATAGGACGTGTGGATACGCCCGGTGCGCGGGTTGATCTGTTCCGGCAGGCGGTCGGTGTAGGTGCTTTTCAGCTTGCTCATGCTGCGATACTGCATCAGCACCTTGGGCAGCGGGTAGTCATCTTCGGCGAGCTTTGCCAGCACTTCTTCGGCCGTCGAAGCCTGGCCCTTGCCGGTTTTTTTCAACACCGGCAGGCCGAGTTTTTCGTACAGGATCGCGCCCAGTTGCTTGGGCGAACCCAAATTGAACTCCTCACCGGCGATCTCGAACGCCTGGCGCTCGAGTTCGACCATCTTGTTGCCCAGCTCGATGCTCTGGATGCCCAGCAGATCCTTGTCGACCAGCGCGCCCTGGCGCTCGATACGGGCCAGCACCGGCACCAACGGCATCTCGATATCCGTGAGTACACTTGTCAGGCTAGGGAGGGCGCTCAGTTGCGCAAACAGCGCCTGGTGCAGACGCAAGGTCACATCGGCGTCTTCCGCCGCATAGGGGCCGGCCTGCTCCAGCGCGATCTGATCGAAGGTCAGCTGCTTGGCGCCCTTGCCAGCGATGTCCTGGAAGGCGACGGTGTCGTAGTCCAGGTATTTCTTGGCCAGGCTGTCCATGTCATGCCGCGTTGCGGTGGCGTTCAGCACGTAGGATTCGAGCATGGTGTCGAACGCGATGCCACGCACGGTAATGCCGTGTGCCGGGTCGCCGCCGATGGCGCAGTTGGCCAGGATGTTCATGTCGAACTTGGCGTGCTGGCCGACCTTGAGCTTGGTCGGGTCTTCCAGCAATGGTTTCAGGGCCAGCAGCACGGTGTCGCGGTCCAACTGCTCTGGCGCGCCGATGTAGGAGTGGGTCAGTGGGATGTAGGCCGCTTCATGGGGCTGCACAGCGAAGGAGACCCCCACCAACTGGGCGCGCTGGGCGTCGATCCCGGTGGTTTCGGTGTCGAAGGCGAACAGCGAGGCGTCGTTGAGTTTCTTCAGCCAGACGTCGAACGTCGCCTGGTCGAGGATGGTGGTGTAGGTCGCCTCTGCCGGCGCCACAGTTTCAATGACCTCTTCAACAACAGGAGCCGCCTTGAGCTCAACCCGCTTGGCGTCGCGCTGGATCTCTTCATACCAGCTCTTGAACTCCAGCAGCGTGTACAGCTCCAGCAGCTTTTCACGGTCGGGTTCGATCAGGTGCAGATCTTCCAGGCCCACGTCCAGCGGTACATCGACCTTGATCGTCGCCAGCTGATAGGACAAGAAGGCCATCTCCTTGTGCTCTTCCAGCTTCGCTGGCAGCGTCTTCGCCCCGCGGATAGGCAGGGTCGGCACAATATCCAGCTGCTCATACAGCTCTTTGAGGCCACCGTTCACGCCGACCAGCAAGCCCGAAGCGGTCTTCGGACCGATGCCCGGGACGCCCGGGATGTTGTCGGAGGAATCGCCCATCAATGCCAGATAGTCGATGATCTGCTCGGGAGCGACGCCGAATTTCTCCTTCACGCCCTCAATGTCCATGGCGCTACCGGTCATGGTGTTGACCAAGGTAATGTGCCCGTCGACCAGTTGGGCCATGTCCTTGTCCCCAGTGGAAATCACCACCGGACGGTCAGCGGCCGCACTGCTGCGGGCCAAGGTGCCGATCACGTCATCGGCCTCGACGCCTTCGACGCACAACAGCGGGAACCCCAGGGCGATCACGCTCTGGTGCAGGGGCTCGATCTGCAGTCGCATGTCATCGGGCATGCTGGGGCGGTTGGCCTTGTATTCGGCATACATGTCATCGCGAAAGGTCCCACCCTTGGCGTCGAACACCACCGCGAACGGGCTGTCCGGATACTGCCTGCGCAGGCTTTTGAGCATGTTCAACACGCCCTTGACCGCGCCGGTGGGCAGGCCTTTGGAGGTGGTCAGCGGTGGCAGCGCGTGGAAGGCGCGGTACAGATAGGAAGAACCGTCCACCAGGACGAGGGGTGCTTGGCTCATGAGCAGAATCAACCTTTTCGGCGGGTCAGGCGCTAGAATAGCCGGACCAATGACGACAAAGGGACAAGGTTATCATGCGTACATTCAATCGCCTGCTGTTGACCGGCTTGATTGCACTCGCTCCGATGGCTGCCATGGCGGCAGACGACGCCCCCGGAGGCGATCCGGAAGTGACCATTCGCACGGAGGGCGACAAGACCATCCAGGAGTACCGCCAGAATGGTTTCCTGTACGCAATCAAGGTGACACCGAAGGGGGCACCCCCGTATTTCCTGGTGCGCGCGGACGGAACCGATGCGAACTTCATCCGCTCTGACCAGCCGGATATGCTGATCCCGTCATGGAAGATCTTCGAATGGAAATGATTTCTTAACATCAATTGGCGCCGCGCACCGCGGCGCCCGTACTGGCAGTTTTAACCATGTCTGTGTTCACCCCCCTGGCTCGGCCCGAGCTGGAAACCTTTCTCGCCCCTTACGGGCTCGGCCGCCTGATCGACTTCCAGGGGATTGCCGCCGGCAGTGAAAACACCAATTTCTTTATCAGCCTGGAGCAGGGCGAGTTCGTCCTGACCCTGGTTGAACGCGGCCCGGTCGCAGAAATGCCCTTCTTCATCGAATTGCTCGACGTGCTGCACGACGCCGAACTGCCCGTGCCCTACGCCCTGCGCACCACCGATGGCGTGGCCCTGCGCGAACTGAAGGGTAAACCGGCCCTGCTGCAACCGCGCCTGGCCGGCAAGCACATCAAGGACGCCAATGCCCAGCACTGTGCCCAGGTGGGCGACCTGCTTGGCCACCTGCACCTGGCAACGCAAGGCGAAAAGGTGCTGGAACGCAGGACCGATCGCGGCCTGGACTGGATGCTCAGCGAAGGCGCGCAACTCATTTCGCACTTGAACGATGCACAGCAGCGCCTGCTGCAAGAGGCGCTGACCGAGATCGAAGCGCACAAGGCCCAGATCCTCGCGCTGCCACGCGCCAACGTTCACGCCGACCTGTTTCGCGATAACGCGATGTTCGAAGGCACGCATCTCACGGGCCTGATCGACTTCTACAACGCCTGCTCCGGGCCAATGCTCTATGACGTGGCGATCGCCTTGAATGACTGGTGCTCGGACGCCGATGGCGTGATTGATGGGCAACGCGCTCGGGCATTGCTGGGCGCCTACGCAGGCCTGCGACCGTTTACCGCCAAGGAAGCGGAGTTGTGGCCGACCATGCTGCGTGTGGCCTGCGTGCGGTTCTGGCTGTCGCGCCTTATCGCAGCCGAATCATTTGCCGGGCAGGATGTGTTGATCCATGACCCGGCGGAGTTCGAGCATCGGCTGGTGCAGCGTCAGCAGGTCACCGTCCAACTGCCGTTCGCGCTCTAGAACACCAGCGGGTCGACGGGGAAGCTGGCTGACCTGACGGCGTCGCAGGCACGCCAGCTCCCACATGAGACCGGGGCTGGCGGTCAGAGCGATTCCAGGCAACCCGCCAGATCATTCCCCAACTTCTCCAACACCTGCTCGTAGCCTTGAGCCGTGGCCGACGTGTAGCCACCCAACGCATCCAACTCCGCCAGCTTCACCGGCAAACCGGCAACCAGCGTTTCAGCCAGCCGCGGACGCAATGGCGGCTCACTGAACACACACGTCTTGCCCACCTCCTGCAAACGCGTACGCATCGCGGCTACGTGCTGCGCGCCGGGCTGCACCTCTGCGGCAACGCTGAACACACCGGCATGCTTGAGCCCGTAAGCGTCTTCGAAGTAATCGAAGGCCTCGTGGAACACGAAATACGGCTTGCTGCCAATCGGCGCCAGGCGTGCCTTGAGTCGAGCATCCAGAGCATCCAGGCGCTCATCGAAGGCCTTCACATTGCGCTGGTAACGAGCGGCATTGGCCGGATCGGCGGCGGCCAGGTCAGTCGCCATGCGTGCTGCAATCACACGCGCGTTCACGGTCGATAACCACAGGTGCGCGTCCAGGCTGCCAGGGCGATGATCGTGATCGTGTTCGTCGGCATCGTCGGCGTGCGAGTGGCTATCTTCGGCGAATCGACGGAGCTTCATACCGGGAAGATCCTGCACTGCCACCGTTGCTGCCGTACGACCTTTCAACACGCGCGGCAGGAAACTCTCCATATCCGGGCCGATCCAGTACAGCAGGTCCACCGACTGCACACGCCGTACGTCGGATGGTCGCAACGCATAGTTATGCGGCGATGCACCCGGCGGCAGCAGCACCTCGGGAACCGCCACGCCGTCCTGCACGGCAGCGGCAATCAACTGCAATGGCTTGATGCTGGTCAGTACCTTGACCTCGGCCTGAGCGGTGCCAGCGATGAACAAACTGGTGACAAATACGACAAAAACGGGAAAAAGTCGGGACACGATGACCACTCAATGGCGTAGGAACGGGTAACATAATAACGTCTCTATCAAATATCTGTCGCCGCTCATGCCTAAAACACCGCTTGCCAGCCGTCCCCATGACCACTCTCACTGCGTGCATACCGCGCTGTCGGAGGCCGACACCCTGTGCACACAGAAGGGGTTGCGCCTGACCGCCTTGCGTCGCCGCGTGCTGGAGCTGGTGTGGCAGAGCCACAAGCCACTGGGTGCCTACGACATTCTCGGCGTGCTCAGCGAGCAAGATGGCCGTCGCGCAGCGCCGCCGACCGTGTACCGCGCGCTGGACTTTTTGCTCGAAAACGGCCTGGTGCACCGCATTGCCTCGCTGAACGCCTTCGTTGGCTGCAGCCACCCGGAACACGCGCATCAGGGCCAATTCCTGATCTGCCGCGAATGCCACGCCGCCATCGAGCTTGAACAGAAAAGCATCAGCGACGCCATCGTCAAAAGCTCTGCCGAGGTCGGCTTCCAGGTCGAAGGGCAAACGGTCGAAGTGGTCGGCCTGTGCTCGGGCTGCCAGGGGGCTTGATGAGCAACGCGTTAATCCGCCTGGAAAAAGTCGGGGTCACGTTTGCCGGGCAAAACGTGCTGGATAACATCGCACTGAGCGTGGAGCCTGGGCAGATCGTCACCCTGATCGGCCCCAACGGCGCTGGCAAGACCACCCTGGTGCGCGCCGTACTCGGCTTGCTCAAGCCCGACACCGGCAGCGTCTGGCGCAAACCCAAACTGCGCGTCGGCTACATGCCGCAAAAGCTGCACGTGGACCCGACACTGCCACTGTCCGTGCTGCGCTTCCTGCGCCTGGTGCCGGGGGTTGACCGCGCCCGTGCCCAGGCAGCGCTCAAGGAAGTCGGCGCTGAACAGGTGATCGACAGCCCGGTGCAAAGCATCTCCGGGGGCGAAATGCAGCGCGTGCTGCTGGCCCGCGCCCTGTTGCGCGAGCCGGAACTGCTGGTGCTGGATGAGCCCGTACAAGGCGTCGATGTCGCCGGCCAGGCCGAGCTGTACAGCCTGATCACTCGCCTGCGCGACCGCCATGGCTGTGGCGTGCTGATGGTGTCCCACGATTTGCACCTGGTGATGAGCACGACCGACCAGGTAGTGTGCCTCAACCGTCACGTGTGCTGCTCCGGTCACCCTGAGCAAGTCAGCGGTGACCCGGCGTTCGTCGAGCTATTCGGCAAGAACGCCCAGAGCCTGGCGATTTATCACCACCATCACGACCACGCCCACGATTTGCATGGCGCCGTGGTGGACGATCCTACCCCCCCTCACACCCACGTTCATGGAGATGGCTGCAAGCATGGCTGATTTTCTGCTTTACGCCCTGCTGGCAGGCTTGGCTTTGGCGTTGGTAGCGGGCCCGCTGGGCTCGTTCGTGGTCTGGCGGCGCATGGCTTATTTCGGCGACACGTTGTCACATGCTGCGCTGTTGGGCGTGGCCATGGGCTTCTTGCTGGATGTCAGCCCGACCATCGCCGTGACGGTGGGCTGCCTGCTCCTGGCGGTGCTGCTGGTGACCCTGCAACAGCGTCAGCCCCTGGCTTCCGATACCTTGCTGGGCATCCTGGCGCCGAGCACGCTGTCCCTGGGCCTGGTGGTGCTGAGCTTCATGCACGAAGTGCGCATCGACTTGATGGCCTACCTGTTCGGCGACCTGCTGGCGATCAGCCCCACCGACCTTGCGTGGATCCTCGGCGGCAGCGCGGCGGTACTGCTGCTGCTGGTAGCCCTGTGGCGCCCACTGTTGGCGATTACCGTGCACGAAGAACTGGCGACGGTGGAAGGCTTGCCCGTGCCGAGCCTGCGCATGGCCCTGATGCTGTTGATCGCCGTGGTGATTGCTGTCGCGATGAAGATAGTGGGCGTATTGTTGATCACGTCGTTGCTGATCATTCCTGCAGCCGCTGCCCAGCGCCATGCCCGTTCGCCGGAGCAAATGGCGATCGGCGCCAGCCTGTTGGGGATGCTTGCAGTGTGCGGGGGCTTGGCGCTGTCCTGGTTCAAGGACACGCCGGCCGGCCCATCGATAGTGGTCACGGCCGCCGCCCTGTTTCTGCTGAGTTTTGTCCTGCCCCGTCGAGGGGTGTAGACTTGCTCGCTTTTTGCGCAAATAGAGAGTCGCAGGAATGAAGCCGTTCACCTCCCGTTATCTGCTCCTTGCCGCATTTTCCCTGCTGCTGGGCGCCTGTCAAAGCACACCGCCCGCCGCGCCCGAGGCCCCGGACGCACGCGCTGCGGCCATCGCGCAGCTGGAGCAAAACCTGGCCAGCAGCGAGCTGGCCACGGCCGAAGACCAGCTGGCCGCGTTGCAGGCCCAATCGCCTAATGACCCGGCGCTGGAAGCCTATCAGCGCCAACTGGCGGAAGCCTACCTGCAGCGCAGCCAGGTCGTGCTGCAAAAGGGTGATGTCAACGCAGCCGCTACCGCCCTGAGCCGTGCCCGGGCGTTGATGCCCAAGGCCCCCGCGCTGACCGGCGGCGTGAACAGCGCCATCACCCATGCCCGCAAAGCCGAGCTGGACAAAGCCGAGGCGGCCCTGAAAGCGGCCGAAGCCAAGCCCCCGGCCAAGGTCATCGACCCGGCTGCGCCTAGCACGACCGTGGCATTGAACCTCACCAATATCGAAGAACTGCGCCACCAGCTGGATGCAATTGCCACCGACGTGGTGAATTACCAGTGCGATGTGAGCATCCAGGCGCCGCGCACGGAGGATTACCCGTGGCTGGCCACGTTGCTGACCAAACGGGTGAAACGTATCGACTCAGGGTATGACCTGAAGATTCACCGGCAGATTCTTAAGAATATTCCGGCCCAGATTGTGCTGATTCCGCGCAAGGCGGAGTAAAAGTATCGCGGGCAAGCCCGCTCCCACACGTGAATGCAGTTCAAATGTGGGAGCGGGCTTGCCCGCGAAAGCGCTCTAGTAGCCGAGCAGGCGCTTAAGCCGGAATCGCCTTGGCCTTCGGCTCACGGTCCCAGACCCGGTGCTGGGCAATCGCGGCAAAGAAGGCCTTGAACGCCTTGGCATCCGACCCGACGATCAATCCCGCATCCGCCTCAAGCTTCAACAGATCCAGCAATGGCTTGGCATCGCTGGCGACGGTAATCGCCTTCAGGTGCTTGTACGCTTCCAACAGGAAGTGCAACGCCACGCCATCACCACTCAAGGCTTTCACAGAGTCTTTCCCGCCAGGGACAAACACCGCATCGAATGCAATCGACGGCATACCTTCCATCGACGCATCCACCTTAAGGCTCTTGCCATCAGCGGTCTTCACCGGCGCCGAGGTTGGCCCCAGCAGCTTGGCATGTGCGCCCTCAGCTTCCAGTGCCTTCTTCAGCGCATCAATTGCAGCACCGTCAACGCCGTTCGCTGCAAGAATCGCCACTTTGCGCGTCTTGATATCGCCCGACAGCAAGTTGACCTGGCTCAGCGCTGGCGACGCTTTCAGCGAGGTCTTGCGTGGCGGCACAGTGCCCTTGGTTGGTGCCGGCAGACCCAGGTTCTGCGCCACGCGCTTGGCGAGCTCCAAGTCGATATTGGCCAGGATCTCGTTGACCTGACGGGCGCGGATGAACTCGCGTTCCACCTTGCCCAACTCGAAGCTGTAGGCGGCGATGATGTGCTCTTTCTCGTGATGGCTCATGCTATTGAAGAACAGCGTGGCCTGGGAGAAATGATCACCAAACGACTCACTGCGCTCACGTACTTTGTTGGCATCGACCCGCTCGTAATAGGTCTCGAAACCACCATCCTGAGCCGCCGGTGGCGTTTCCTTCGGCCAACCGCCATCAATCGAATTAGGCTCGTACGCCGCACGCCCCTTGTCGATCACGGTGCGGTGCTGGGCATCGCGCTGGCCATTGTGGAAGGGCGCCACGGGCCGATTTATAGGCAGCTCATGAAAGTTCGGACCACCGAGACGGCTGATCTGGGTGTCTGTGTAGGAAAACAGACGGCCTTGCAGCAGCGGGTCGTTGGTGAAGTCGATCCCCGGCACGATGTGGCCTGGGCAAAAGGCGACCTGTTCGACTTCGGCGAAAAAGTTGTCCGGGTTGCGGTTAAGTACCATCTTGCCCAGCGGCGTAATCGGCACCAGCTCCTCGGGGATGATCTTGGTCGGGTCGAGCAGGTCGAAGTCGAACTTGTGCTCGTCTTCTTCCGCGACGATTTGCACACCCAGCTCCCACTCGGGGTAGTCGCCCCCCTCAATGGCTTCCCACAGGTCACGACGGTGGTAATCGGTATCTTTACCGGCAAGCTTTTGCGCTTCGTCCCACACCAGGGAGCAAGTGCCGACCTTCGGATGCCAGTGGAATTTCACGAAGCTCGACTTACCTTCGGTGTTGATCAAGCGAAAGGTGTGAATACCGAAACCCTGCATGGCACGCAGGCTTTTCGGAATCGCACGGTCGGACATTGCCCACAGAACCATATGCGCCGATTCCGGCTGCAGCGAAACAAAATCCCAAAACGTATCGTGGGCCGAGCCGCCCGTAGGAATTTCGTTATGAGGCTCAGGTTTCACCGCGTGGACAAAGTCGGGAAACTTGATCGCGTCCTGAATGAAAAACACCGGCATGTTGTTACCCACCAGGTCGAAGTTGCCTTCGTCGGTGAAGAACTTCACGGCGAAACCACGCACGTCGCGCACCGTGTCGCCCGAGCCGCGCGGGCCCTGCACGGTAGAGAAGCGCACGAACACGGGGGTTTTATGCTCGGGATTACGCAGGAACCCGGCCTTGCTCAGCGCTGAATGGTTCTCGTAAGTCTGGAAATAGCCATGGGCGCCGGTACCCCGGGCATGCACGATGCGCTCCGGGATGCGCTCATGGTCAAAGTGCGTGATTTTTTCACGCATGATGAAGTCTTCCAGCAGCGACGGGCCACGGGAGCCGACTTTCAGGGTGTTCTGGTTGTCGGAAATCTTAACGCCTTGGTTGGTACGCAGGGCCTGGCCGGTCGCGTCGGAGCGGAATTCCTCCAGGGCCTGCAGTTTGGCGTTGGTGTTGCCACGGTCCAAGGTATCGGTGCCCGCAAGTTCACTCTTCGGCGGGGTGGCTGGCTTCTTGGTACTCATCAGACAAAACTCCTTATTCAAAGTGGCCAGAGCGGTCCCCGGCTCGTTTGAGCAAAACCCCAGGCACGGCACCTGGGAAATCGAGTTGCTTAAGTAATGACTGACACCGTTTTGCACCGTTCCTTTTTTATGACCTTTGATCGCGTTATTGCCAAATCGCTGGTTGAATGCGAAATAAATGCTAAGAAACGCTATACGGACAGGCTAAAATGCGCGCCCGGCTAACCGCTGATCCCTTTTCCATGCGCCCCACAAGGTTCGCTACGTGATCGAGTTTCATAACGTCCATAAAACCTACCGCGTCGCCGGTAAGGATATCCCCGCGCTGCACTCCACCAGCTTGAGTGTCGAAAACGGCCAGGTGTTTGGCCTGATCGGCCACTCCGGTGCGGGTAAAAGCACACTCCTGCGCCTGATCAACCGCCTCGAAGAACCGAGTGGCGGCCAGATCAAGGTGGATGGCGAAGAAGTCACCGCCCTGGACGCCAACGGCCTGCGCCGTTTCCGTCAGCAGGTCGGGATGATCTTCCAGCACTTCAACCTGCTCGCCTCCAAGACCGTCGCTGACAACGTGGCACTGCCGCTAACGTTGGCGGGCGAGCTGTCGCGCAAGGAAATCGACCAGCGCGTTGCAGAATTGCTCGCGCGCGTTGGCCTGTCGGACCACGCCAAGAAGTACCCGGCGCAATTGTCCGGTGGCCAAAAGCAACGCGTCGGCATTGCACGCGCCCTGGCAACCAAGCCAAAGATTTTGCTGTGCGACGAAGCCACCAGCGCCCTCGACCCG
The DNA here is from genome assembly GCF_002980075.1 of Pseudomonas sp. MYb13. Taxonomy (NCBI): domain Bacteria; kingdom Pseudomonadati; phylum Pseudomonadota; class Gammaproteobacteria; order Pseudomonadales; family Pseudomonadaceae; genus Pseudomonas; species Pseudomonas sp. MYb13. The sequence continues at coordinate 49,128 of NZ_PCQI01000001.1, forward strand.
CAGACCACCGCGTCGGTGCTGCAACTGCTGGCCGAGATCAACCGCGAGTTGAAGCTGACCATCGTGCTGATCACCCATGAAATGGACGTGATCCGCCGCGTCTGCGATCAGGTGGCCGTGATGGACGCTGGCGTGATTGTCGAGCAAGGCTCGGTGGCCGATGTGTTCCTGCACCCCAAGCACCCAACCACCAAGCGCTTCGTGCAAGAAGCCGAGCAGGTTGACGAAGGTGAGCAACGCGATGACTTCGCCCACGTACCGGGCCGTATCGTGCGCCTGACCTTCCAGGGAGAAGCGACCTACGCGCCGCTGCTGGGTACCGTCGCCCGCGAAACGGGTGTGGACTACAGCATCCTCGCCGGTCGTATCGACCGCATCAAAGACATCCCCTACGGGCAACTGACCCTCGCCATTACCGGCGGCGACATGGAGGCCGCGTTTGCCCGCTTCACCGCCGCCGACGTCCACATGGAGGTCCTGCGCTAATGGAAGTCCTATTGAGTTTCTTCGCCAATATCGACTGGTCCGAAATCTGGCTGGCCACTGGCGACACCATGACCATGCTGTTCGGCTCGCTGTTCTTCACCGTGGTGCTGGGCCTGCCCCTGGGCGTGTTGCTGTTCCTCACCAGCCCGCGCCAACTGTTCGAACAGAAAGGCCTGTACGCGCTGCTCTCGCTGATCGTGAACATCCTGCGTTCGCTGCCGTTCATCATCCTGCTGATCGTGATGATCCCGTTCACGGTGTTGCTCACCGGCACTTCGCTGGGCGTGGCGGGTGCAATTCCGCCGCTGGTCGTGGGTGCCACGCCGTTCTTTGCGCGCCTGGTGGAAACCGCCCTGCGCGAAGTTGACCGCGGCATCATTGAGGCCACGCAATCCATGGGGGCCAGCACGCGCCAGATCATCATCAATGCCTTGCTGCCCGAAGCACGCCCGGGCATTTTCGCAGCGATTACGGTGACGGCGATTACACTGGTGTCCTACACGGCCATGGCCGGTGTAGTGGGCGCCGGCGGCCTGGGCGACCTGGCGATCCGCTTCGGTTACCAGCGCTTCCAGACCGATGTGATGGTCGTCACCGTGGTGATGCTATTGATCCTGGTGCAAATTCTGCAAACCGTCGGCGACAAGCTGGTGGTGCACTTTTCTCGAAAATAACGGCCATGGCCGGCCGCGCCGGCCCATGCCCGAACAAGGAGCTTGTTGGATGAAAAAACTACTGGTTGCTTTCGCCGCCGTTGCCGCGTTTTCCGCCCATGCCGAGACCATCACGGTCGCCGCTTCGCCGGTTCCCCACGCGCAAATCCTCGAATTCGTGAAACCTGCCCTCGCCAAAGAAGGTGTAGACCTGCAGGTCAAAGTCTTCACCGACTACGTGCAGCCAAACGTACAAGTCGCCGAAAAGCGCCTGGACGCCAACTTCTTCCAGCACCAGCCGTACCTGGATGAATTCAACAAAGCCAAGGGCACTCACCTGGTGAGCGTCGGTGCTGTGCACCTGGAGCCCCTGGGCGCCTACTCCAGCAAGTACAAGAAGCTCGACGATCTGCCAAGCGGCGCCAACGTGGTGATCCCGAACGACGCCACCAACGGCGGCCGCGCGCTGTTGCTGCTGGCCAAGAACGGCCTGATCACCCTGAAGGACCCGACCAACATCCTGTCGACCATCAAGGACATCACCAAGAACGACAAGAACCTTAAGTTCCGCGAACTGGAAGCCGCCACCCTGCCGCGCGTGCTGACCCAGGTCGACCTGGCGCTGATCAACACCAACTACGCGCTGGAAGCCAAGCTGGACCCTTCCAAGGATGCGCTGGTCATCGAAGGCAGCGACTCGCCTTACGTGAACATCCTGGTGACCCGCGAAGACAACAAGGACTCGGACGCCGTGAAGAAGCTGGTTGCAGCCCTGCACACGCCTGAAGTGAAGCAATTCATCGAAGAGAAGTACAAAGGCGCGATCAAGCCCGCGTTCTGATCCCCCGAAGCATCCAAAACCCACTTGTAGAAGCTGGCTTGCCGGCTCCTACAATGGGCGGGGTTGGCCGCGGCATAGGCGCAAGGCTTATGGACGCTTCAACAACCCCGGCAACTGCGCGACCAGCTTCTGGTTATTCAACGGCGCACGAATAAACCCACGCTGCGTCCCATCCGGCCCGATCAACGCCAGGTTGCCGCTGTGGTCGACGGTGTAGTTCGGCTTGCTGGTATCGGCCGGGATGAACGGAATGCTCACCGCATTCGAGACCTTCTGCACCTCCTCCACATTCGCGCCGGTCAGGCCCTGGAACTGCGGGTCGAAATAACCCAGGTACTGCTTGAGCTGGGTCGGCGTATCACGGTTCGGGTCGACACTGACCAGGATCACCTGCAACTTGTCCACCGCCTCCTTGGGCAGTTCGCTCTTGATCTGGCGCAGTTGGGCGAGGGTGGTCGGGCAGATGTCCGGGCAGAAGGTGTAGCCGAAGAACAGCAGGCTCCACTTGCCTTTCAGGTCGTTGACCAGCACTGGCTGGCCTTCCTGATTGGTCATGGTCACCGGCGGCAGCTGGCGGCTTTGCGGCAGCAGGATGATGCCGGCGTCGATCAAGGCGGTGGGGTCGCCCTGGCCCTTGCCCGAGAGCACTTTGTTGACGGTCAGGCCCATGATCAATGCCACCAGGGCCACCAGGATGAAGACAGTTTTTTGAGTTCGAGTCATAGGTTCAACAGTAGGTAGTGGTCTACGAGCAGGGCAATAAACAGCAGCAGCAAGTACCAGATAGAGTACTTGAAGGTGTTGATCGCCGCGTGCGGCCGACCGCCACGGTACAACACCCAGGCCCATTGCAGAAAGCGCCCGCCCAATAGCAGTGCGCACGCGAGGTACAGCAGGCCGCTCATATGAATCACATAGGGCATCAGGCTCACCGCCAGCAGGGCGAAGGTATAGAGCAGGATGTGCACCTTGGTGTAGTGCTCGCCATGGGTCACCGGCAACATCGGGATGTCGGCCTTGGCGTATTCCTCCTTGCGATGGATGGCCAGGGCCCAGAAGTGCGGCGGGGTCCAGGCGAAGATGATCAGCACCAGCAGCAACGGTTCGGCGCTCACATGGCCGGTGACCGCGACCCATCCCAGCAGCGGCGGCGCCGCACCGGCGAGGCCACCAATGACGATATTCTGCGGCGTCGCGCGCTTGAGAAAGCCGGTGTAGATCACCGCATAACCGAGCAGCGAGGCCAGCGTCAGCCAGGCCGCCAGCGGATTGGTAAACGCCAGCAACAGCGCCAATCCTGCAACAGCCAGAAACAATGCAAACGCCAATGTCGCCAACGGCGACACCCGCCCCTGCGCCAACGGTCGCTTGTGGGTACGCGCCATCACCGCGTCGATGCGCCGATCCACCACATGGTTGACCGCCGCCGCACCACCCGCACACAGCGCAATCCCCAGGTTGCCAAACACCAGCACCGTCCACGGTACGCCGGCACGCGTCGCCAGGAACATCCCCACCAGCGAGGTGATGAGCATCAGCACCACCACCTTCGGCTTGGTCAGCTCCAGGTAATCACGCCAGATCGCCTGGCCGGGGCGCGCGCTGATCAAGGTCGCCATGGCATCTCTCCTTTAAGGGTAATCAGGCCCGAGACCTGTTTGCGCGGGATAAAGCGCCAGCCGAACGGCAACTGGTTGCGCACCCTGACGAGGCTCGTGCGGGCGTGATAGTTGACCAGTACCAGCGTCAGCAGCAAGGCAGCACCGCCGGCGTTATGCCCTACCGCGACCGGCAGTGGCAGATGAAAATATACGTTGCTCAAGCCCAGGCAGATTTGCGCCGCGAGGGCGATCAGCAACACGCCGGCCAGCCGTGTCATACCGACCGCGCGCAGCTGCCAGGCCAAGCCGATCAGCACCAGGCTGACGATGACAGCCCCGATGCGGTGGGTGAGGTGGATGGCCGTGCGCGCCTCGCTGTCCAACTGCCCGCCAAGGTAGTTGGGGCCGATGTGCTGGGTCAGATGAAAGCCATTGGCGAAATCCGCTGCAGGCCACCATTGGCCATGGCACGTCGGCAAATCGATACACGCCACCGCCGCGTAGTTGGAGCTGACCCAGCCACCCAACGCAATCTGGCCGATCACCAGCACCAGGCCGGCGGTCGCCCAATATTGCAGGCGCTTGGGCACGATCAAGGCGGGCAATACGCCGGACAAGCGCAGGGTCAGCAGAAACAGCAGGCTCAAGGTCGCAAAGCCGCCCAATAAATGCCCGGTGACCACCTGCGGCCACAGCTTCAGCGTCACCGTCCACATGCCGAATGCGGCCTGCGCGACCACCACCGCCAGCACAAATAGCGGCAGCTTCACCGGCTGGCCCGGATCGCGCCGATGGCTCCACGCGCGCGCGGCCAGCAGCACGATCAGCAAGCCCAAGGTGCCGGCAAAGTAGCGATGAGTCATCTCGGCCCACCCCTTGTCCGCCTCCACCGGCGTATCGGGGAAATGCAGCTGCGCATGGGCCAGTTGGGCTTCGGTGTTGGGCACGCTGATGAAGCCGTAGCAGCCGGGCCAGTCCGGGCAACCGAGGCCGGCGTGGGTCAGGCGCGTATAGGCGCCGAGCAGCACCACGATCAGCGCCAGCAAGGTAGCAAACAACGCGAGGCGAAATCCAGGTTTGGCCATGACGATGCCCTTATCCGATGTTCGACAGTTTCAGCAGGTGGCGCAGGTCGTTGAGCAAGTCCTTGCCCTTGACCTTGGCGTCGTAGCGCAGCACCAAGTTGCCGTGGGGATCGACGATCCACAGTTGCGCATCCCCCGGTGCACCGGCGTTTTTACTGAAGGTCGACAGTTCCAGCGGGTAACGCTGCAGTTGCGGGTACTCCGCCTTGAGCTTGGCCTCGTAGTCGCTGCCGAGCGGCTGGGCACTGGCCAGGGCGTGACTGGCGCGAGAGGCATCGCGCCCCAGGCCGATCTGCAATTGCCGCGCGAGGTACACCAGTTGCTGGCAATCTGCCGCGCAGGCCGCGGGTGCGGTCACCAGCAGTTGCCAGCGCTGCTCATCGGCCTGCACGCCAATATCGGCACGGGTCTGGCCGTTGCCGATCATCTCCCCGTGGTAGCTGCGGCTGTCCGGCACCCAGAACTGCAGCTTGTACATGAAGGTCGCCAGCGCCATCGGGCCGATCACCATCATCAAGATCAGCATCAGCTGCCAACGGCCTTTGCGCCGATCAGGCACTTCAGACATGTTGAGTGGATTCATGGCCGCTCCCATGGGGCTTCTCCTTTTTGTTGTGCCATCCGAGGTAGAGATAAAGCGCCAGCAGGGCCAGCGACATGGCGAACCACTGCACGGCGTAAGCCAGGTGTTTTTCCGGCCCCATGGCCACGATAGGCCAGGTGGTTTCATAGGTACCCGGGCCGGCTTCGGCCCGTAGCTCGTAGGCGAAACCGCTGCGCCCCAACTCTGCCCACAACGCGCCAGGGTGCAATGCCGTCAGCAGTCGCGGCCATTGCGCACCCGTCGGGTCGGCGTGCAGCTGGAAGGTTTCGCCGGGAGCGACATAGACCCAGGCATCCAGGTTCAAAGGTTGATCCGGAGTGCTGAAGACCGGCGGCGTGCGCCGATCCGGCCAGGGTAACCAGCCGCGATTGAGCAACAGCCACAGCCCGCTGGCCTGGTCGTGGAAAGGCTGCAGCAGTTCGACGCCGGCCTTGCCGTCGCGCAGGCGGTTGTCGAGGAAGATGCTATGTTCGGCATCGAGTTGCCCGCGCAGCCGCACGCGGCGAAAGGCCGGGTCAGCCATGTCGTTGAGTTGCGCACTGCTGATCGGGTCCGCCGCGCGCCGCTCGGTATAACTGTCCACCAGCCGCTGCTTTTCATGGCCACGAGACAGTTGCCAGAACCCCAGGCCCACCATCAACGGCAGCAGGACCAGCACCACTAAGGTGGGTGCGATCCCTGGACGAAAGCGTTTTGCGGCGCTGGCTATACTTGTTTTCATTGCCCGCCCATCCCATTGGAGCCCGACCATGCTCAAAGCCGCTATTGCCCTGATGCTGATCGCGACCGTCGTGAGCCTGTTCAGTGGCTTGTTCTTCCTGGTCAAGGACGAGGGCAACTCCAACCGCCTCGTCACTGCCTTGACCGTGCGTGTCGTACTGGCCGTGATCACCCTGGCGTTGATCACCTGGGGGTTTTTCAGTGGCCAACTGGTTTCTCATGCGCCGTGGTAAGTCGACTCACAGCACATAGACAAAGAAAAACAGCCCGATCCACACCACATCCACAAAGTGCCAATACCAACTGGCGGCTTCGAAACCAAACTGGTGCTCGGCATTGAAATGCCCCTTGAGGATGCGCATCAGCATCACGAACAGGATGAGGGTGCCAATGGTGACGTGGGCGCCGTGGAAGCCCGTGAGCATGAAGAACGTCGCGCCATACACCCCCGAGCCCAAAGTCAGGCCCAGCTCTTTATAGGCGTGGATGTATTCCTCGGCCTGGAACCCGAGGAACGCCAGGCCCAGCAGCACGGTAAGCGCCAGCCAGACCTTCAGCGCGCCGCGATGGCCTTTGCGCAGGGCATGGTGGGCGATGGTGATGGTGACGCTGGAACTCACCAGCAAGAGGGTATTGACCAGCGGCAGGCCCCAAGGACTGATGGTGCCTTCCGGCGCGGGATACATTTTGGGATCAGGGTTGTTGAGCAGTGGCCAGGCAAACTCGAAGTTCGGCCACAGCATGTGCGCAACGCCCTTGTGACCTTCGCCGCCCAGCCAGGGGCCGGAGAGGTGCCGCACATAAAACAGCGCACCGAAGAACGCGATAAAGAACATCACTTCGGAAAAGATGAACCAGCTCATGCCCCAGCGAAACGAGCGGTCCATCTGGGCGCTGTACAAACCCGCGCGACTTTCCTTGATCACGGCGCCGAACCAGCCAAACAGCATATAGGCCACCAGCAGGCCACCGACGAAGAAGATCCACGGGCCGTGGGATTCTGGGCGTGCTGCCTTCAGGTCGTTGAACCACACGGCCAGGCCGTACACCGTGACCAGCAGGCCAATCGTGGCAATTATCGGCCATTTGCTTTGCGCCGGTACGTAGTACGTATCATGAGTCGACATGTATTCGCTCTCCTGATTGAGCGGGCAAACAGTAGCTAGCCGCCGCTATGGGCAGCCACCGGCGGTTGGCGCGCAGTGATATCAAACAGCGTGTACGCCAGGGTCAGATGCTTCACATCCTTGGGCATGTCGCGGTCGACAATGAAACGCACTGGCATCTCGATCCGCTGGCCTGGCTGTAGCACTTGCTGGGTGAAGCAAAAGCACTCGGTCTTGTGGAAATACATCGCCGCTTCGGCCGGCGAGATACTGGGTACGGCCTGGGCGGTCATCGGCTTGTCAGTGGGGTTGTAGGCCACGAACAGCATCTCGGTCACCGCACCCGGGTTGACCACCACTTCGTCCGCCTTCGCGTAGAAATCCCAGACCATGTCGATGGCATTGGTGGATAAGAACTGCACCCGCACCTGACGCGACAGGTCAACGACCTGCTCGCCCTCGTACTGTCCAGCAGTCTTGCCGTTGATGCCGAACGCCTTGCACATCACGTCGTAGATCGGCACCAGCGCAAAACCGAAGGCGAACATCGCCACCACCAGGATCAGCAGGCGGGTGACCAGGCGCTTGAGCGGCACGGACTCAGCCATGACCTTCACCCGAACCGAACGCGGTCAATGTGGGAGCGAGCTTGCCCGCGAACGCGGCTTGCCAGGCACTGTTTGTGGCCACTGATACAGCGCTTTCGCGGGCAAGCCCGCTCCCACAAGGGAGGGGTGCCAGCATGACGAACAGAGCGTTCATTTCACCTCCGGCGGCGTGGTGAACGTGTGGTAAGGCGCAGGCGAGGGGACGCTCCATTCCAGGCCTTCTGCACCATCCCATGGCTTGGCCGGCGCCGGCGGGCCGCCACGGATGCACTTGATCACAATGAACAGGAAGAAAATCTGCGTAGCGCCAAACATGAAGGCGCCAATCGACGAGACCATGTTGAAGTCCGCGAACTGCAGGTTGTAGTCCGGCACACGCCGCGGCATGCCCGCCAGCCCAACGAAGTGCATGGGGAAGAACGCCATGTTCATGCCCACGAACGAGAGCCAGAAGTGCAGCTTGCCCAAGGTCTCGTCGTACATGTGGCCGGTCCATTTCGGCAGCCAGTAGTAGGCCGAGGCGAAGATTCCAAAGATCGCGCCGGGCACCAGTACGTAATGGAAGTGCGCCACCACGAAATAGGTGTCGTGGTACTGGAAGTCCGCCGGCGCAATCGCCAACATCAGCCCGGAAAACCCGCCAATGGTGAACAGGATCACGAAGGCCACCGCAAACAGCATCGGCGTCTCGAAGGTCAGCGAACCTTGCCACATGGTGCTCACCCAGTTGAACACCTTCACCCCCGTCGGCACGGCGATCAGCAGCGTGGCGTACATGAAGAACAGTTCGCCCACCAATGGGATACCGACCACGAACATGTGGTGCGCCCACACGATGAACGACAGGAACGCGATGCTCGCCGTGGCGTAGACCATTGAGGTGTAGCCGAACAATGGCTTGCGCGAAAAGGTCGGGATGATCGAGCTGACGGCGCCAAACGCCGGCAGGATCATGATGTACACCTCGGGATGGCCAAAGAACCAGAACACATGTTGGAACAGCACCGGGTCACCGCCGCCGGCCGCACTGAAGAAGCTGGTGCCGAAGTGGATATCCATCAGCATCATGGTCACGCAACCCGCCAGGACCGGCATTACCGCAATCAATAGGAACGCGGTGATCAGCCAGGTCCAGACGAACAGCGGCATTTTCATCAACGTCATGCCGGGCGCGCGCAGGTTGAGGATCGTGGCGACGACGTTAATCGCGCCCATGATCGAGCTGATGCCCATCAGGTGGATGGCGAAGATGAAGAACGTCACGCTTTCCGGCGCGTAGGTGGTGGAGAGCGGGGCGTAGAAGGTCCAGCCGAAGTTCGGTCCGCCACCCGGCGTGAACAGCGTCGAGACCAGCAGCAGGAACGCCGCCGGGAGCAGCCAGAAGCTGAAGTTGTTCATGCGCGGCAGGGCCATGTCCGGCGCGCCGATCATCAGCGGGATCATCCAGTTGGCCAGGCCGACGAACGCCGGCATGACCGCGCCGAACACCATGATCAAGCCGTGCATGGTGGTCATCTGGTTGAAAAACGCCGGCTCGACAATCTGCAAGCCGGGCTGGAACAGCTCAGCCCGGATCACCATGGCGAACGAGCCGCCGAGCAGGAACATGGTGAAGGCGAACCACAGGTACAGGGTACCGATGTCTTTGTGGTTGGTGGTCAGCACCCAGCGCATCAACCCTTTGGCGGGGCCGTGTGCATGGTCGGCGTGACCATGGTCATCGATCACAGTGCTCATGGCCGTTCTCCTGCAAGCGAGTGGGCGGGGCGGGTCGAGGTGAAAGCGATCAAGTCGGTCATTTGCTTTCCGCCTGCTTGATGGCCAGCACATCTTTAGGCGTGACCATGTCGCCCTTGTTGTTGCCCCAGGCATTGCGCTCGTAGGTCACCACGGCGGCGATATCCACTTCCGAAAGCTGCTTGCCAAAGGCCGCCATCGCGGTGCCAGGCTTGCCGTGGTAAACGATGCTCAGATGGCCCTCTTTCGGCCCGGTGGCGATCTTGGAGCCCTTGAGCGCGGGGAACATCGGCGGCAGGCCCTGGCCCTCGGCCTGGTGACAGGCCACGCAGGTGGTGTGGTAGACCTTGTCGCCACGGGCCACCAACTCCTCCAGCGTCCACTCTTTGGAGGTCAGCTCCTTGAGCTTGGCCGCTTCTTCCTTGCGTTCGCCAAGCCAGGTGTCATAGTCGGCCTTGGACTTGACCTCGACCACGATGGGCATGAAGCCATGGTCCTTGCCGCACAGCTCGGCGCACTGGCCGCGGTAGATGCCGGGCTTCTCGACTCGGGTCCAGGCCTCGTTGACGAAGCCTGGAATGGCGTCGCGCTTGACCGCAAATGCTGGCACCCACCAGGAGTGGATCACGTCGGCAGCCGTTACCAGGAACCGCACCTTGGCCCCCACCGGCAACACCAGCGGCTGGTCAACCTCCAACAGGTAATGTTCGCCCTTGGTCGCCTGGTTGTGGATCTGCTCGGCGGGCGTGGCCAGGTTGCTGAAGAATTCCACGTCCTGGCCCAGGTATTTGTAATGCCACTTCCACTGGTAGCCGGTGACCTGGATATCGATATCCGATTCACTGCTGTCGTAGATGTTGATCAGGGTCTTGGTCGCCGGAATGGCCATCGCGATCAGGATCAGCAAGGGCACGACGGTCCAGAGGATCTCCACGGTAGTGCTCTCGTGGAACTTGGCCGCGACCTGGCCCGTGGACCGGCGATGAACGATCATCGACCAGAACATCGCGCCAAACACGATGATGCCGATCACTACACAGATCCAGAAAATGGTCATGTGCAGGTCGAACACGGCGTAACTGACTTCTGTCGCCCCTGGCGCCATATTCGTTGTCCAGGCGGCATGTGCCTGGCCGAATACCGACCACAACAGGAGGCCCATCCAAACGTGTGGATGTCGCATCATTGCGGGTTCCCCTTATCGTTCTTGTTATCCCGCCGGTTTGCACCTGCGTCGAAGGGAGCGGCTTCCATACTGCTTACAACCGCTTAGCCTTGCCTGCTTATGCAGTCTGGCGTCATCAGCTAATCGCGTACAAATCCGAGTATAGACACGCTCTGCAACCCCGCAATGTGTAGGGGCAAATGAGCAGAAATGACCGGTTGGCGCTAATAAATACGGGGGCGGAATCGTTTATCCGACGAACGATGGCAATTGGATATAACGCGGGTGCATAACCATGAAATAATTATGACAAATGCGTCTTAGGCGCTCGTATAAACGAGCTACCTTATCCTCTCCCTTTTCCTACGCCTGCATCACTGGAGCTTTCATGAACACCGCCGCATTGCGCGAGCAGATTTCCCGTGCCCATCAACACGAAGCCAGCACGGGCCAGCTTGCCCAGCAACTGGAAAAACAATTGCCGCACCTGCATTCGGCCATCTCCCTGGCTGACGGTGATCGCAACATTGTCATGACCCGCTTTGTAACGGCCTACATCGACCTCGTCCCGGACTTGCTCGACGCCGCCAACGACGTAGCCCGCGAGGCGGGTATCGAAAGCCAGATCAAGCCGGTGCTGAAGATTGCCGAGCATTTCTTCCTGCAACCGCCCGCCATCCTGGCCGGCCATGAAGGGCTCGACAGCCTTCTGGACGAGGCCTACCTGGCCCATCGCTTGGTGGAGGAAGTCAACGATCTCTATATCAAGCATTTTGGCCAGCCGTTGATTCCGGCCGACACCACGGTGGCTAATGTCATTGCCCATCAACTGATCGGCGAGGCATTCGCCAACCAGTTGGATGAAGCCGTGCACCACGCGGTGGACGAAATGCTTAACGAGGACAGCTTTGCGCTGGAGTCGGTCGAAGCCTATCGCGACCAGCTGAAGAGCCCGGACACGGAAGCTGCGTGGAAGCGCTGGCCGTGCCTGTCGCGGCAGTTGGGGGTCGAGTTGGCGCTGGATCAGCCTGCCTGATTTCCAGCCCCTCAGAGGTCAAATGGGGGAGCAGGCTTGTCCGCTCCCCCATCTTTGACCCGGTTTCGTCAGCCTGTTGAAGCCGCTGAACCTATCCCCGTCGTCGTCCGCACCCTGCCTTCCAACCGGCGCTTCAACCCGCGCGCCTCGATCACCAGCTTCGAGCCCTTGGCCGCATTGGCCCGCCCCCACTCCTCCAGCAACTCCAGGCAGGAATGGTCGATGTAACTCAAGTTATTGAGCGGCACGTGCACAGTGCTCCCCGCAGGCACCGTCGACAGCACTTGAGTCAACGCCGGCACTTTCAGAAAGGTCGCCGCACCGGTCAAGCGCAACTCCATCTCACCTTCCTGGGGCAAGTCGATCAGGCTGACCTTGAGGCGTGAAGCCTTGAATGCCAGCTTGACCAACGTCAACCCGAAGCCCACCAGCACGCCGGTCAGCAGGTCGGTAAAGATGATCGCCAGCGCCGTAGCCGCGTAGGTGAACATCGGCATCCGCCCATAGCGGCCCAACGCCTTGAACGCCTTGACGTCCACCAGCTTGATACCGGTGTACACCAGCACGCCCGCCAGGCTCGCCACCGGGATGCTTTGCAGCACACTCGACAGCAGAAGCACGAACGCCAGCAGCCACAGGCCATGGAACATCGCCGACAAACGCGTGGTAGCACCGGCTTGCACGTTGGCCGAACTGCGCACGATCACGCCGGTCATCGGTAAAGCGCCGACCAGGCCACAGAGCATGTTGCCTACACCCTGAGCGGACAATTCCTTATCGAAATCAGAACGCTGACCACTGTGCATGCGGTCGACTGCCGCGGCGGAGAGCAGGGTTTCTGCGCTCGCGATAAACGCGACCGCAAAAGCAGCGATCAACAGTTGGGGATCTGCGAGGTTCAACAGGTCGCTTGGACGCAACCAATCGATGGCGTCGGCGAGGTTCTCCGGGACCTCGACGCGCTTGACCTGCAACGCCAGGATCAGGCTGACAACGGTGGTCAGGCCCACGCCCAACAAGGCGCCGGGCACAAATCGCAGCGTCTGCGGGCGGCATTTATCCCAGGCGTACATCACCAGCATCGTCGACAACCCGAGCAATCCCGCCTGCCAGCCCAGGCCACCGCCCAGGGTCGGGATCGCCTCGGCCAACGCCGCCGGGAAGCCTGTCAAGTTGTCCAACCCCGAGGGCTTGGGCGCGCCGTCGAGCATCACGTGAATCTGGGATAGCACAATCAGTACGCCAATCCCCGCCAGCATGCCGTATACCACCGCCGGGGCCGTGACGCGAAACCAGCAACCCAGGCGCAAACGCCCGGCTACCAGTTGCAGAAAGCCGGCCAGCAACAGGATCGGCCCGAGCATCAGCATCCCGTGCTGGCGCACCAGTTCGAATACCAACACAGCCAAACCGGCGGCGGGACCACTGACCTGCAACGGCGAACCCGCCAGCCAACCCACGACCAGGCCACCGATGATCCCGGTGATCAGGCCTTTGGCAGGCGGCATGCCGGAGGCGATCGCGATGCCCATGCACAGGGGCAGGGCGACCAGAAACACAACCACGGAAGCGAGCAGCTCCCGTGGCAATACAGCTTTCAATTGAGCAGCACGCATGATGACTCTCCCGAGGCATTCGCCGGGCGCGGTAAAGCCTGGCTGCGTCCATGGCAGCCACCGCTTTACCCGGCAGGGAAGTGTTTTAGAAGCGCGCTTTAGGCGTCGCGCAAGGGATCGGCCCGTCGCCGCCCAACGGTCGGAACGCCGACTGGTCGGCATCGTAGGCGCGTATTTCGCTGGTCTCGATGTTGTAGATCCAACCGTGGATAAACAACTGACCATTGGCCATGCGCGAAGCCACGGAAGGGTGGGTACGCAAATGCTGCAGCTGGGCAATGACGTTTTCTTCGGTCAGCACCTTCATGCTCTCGCCTTCGTTGGCGCAGTCGCAGTTGTCCTCGACCATGGACTTGGCGACCTCGGCGTGTCGCAGCCAAGCCCGGACGGTTGGCATCTTCTCCAGGCTGGCCGGGTTGAGAACCGCACGCATGGCGCCGCAATCGGAGTGCCCGCAGACGATGATGTGCTGCACGCCCAGGGCAAGTACCGCGTACTCGATGGCCGTGGAAACACCGCCGTTCATCTGCCCATAAGGCGGCACGACGTTACCGACGTTACGGGTTACGAACAGATCGCCAGGCGAACTCTGGGTGATCAACTCAGGCACGATGCGCGAGTCGGCGCAGGTAATGAACATCGCCCGTGGGCTCTGTGCCGTGGCGAGTTTCTTGAAGAGTTCTTCCTGCTGCGGGAAGACGTCGTGATGGAAATGCAAAAAGCCGTCAACGATATGCTTTAGCGCTGCATCGGCGGTTTCCGCCACTGGAGAGGCAGAAGCCGACGCAGCCAACGGCTGTTTATCCTTGTCACTCATGATTCATCCTCTTGATTAATGCAGGGGAGTTTTCAGCTCAGTTCTGACGCCAGGCTGGTGCAATAGTTGTAAATACCACAGACCAGAACGTCGACTCATCAGTCACTCGCTGAACAAGGTAACCGTCGAAACTTAACTCAAACTGAATGAACCGCTCTAGGACGCGGGTTTCAGTGATGTCAAAACGCGACTATTCCTACAGGAACCTCACATTCTGCCTGCTCATTCTACAACAAAGCCATCTGCCTGCCCGGTGGACAAAAGGCTGTGCAATCCAGATTGAAACCCTCCCGCCGGTTCAGCCCAAGGCGCTTGATCGCCTTGCTGAAGCGCTGCGCCAGCAAATCGGCAAACGGGCCTTCGCCACGCATGCGCACGCCGAACCGGCTGTCATAGACCTCGCCGCCACGCACCTGGCGCACCAGGCTCATCACATGGGCCGCACGTTGCGGGTAATGGGCTGCCAGCCACTCCTCGAACAATGGTGCCACCTCCAGCGGCAGGCGCAGCATCATGTACGCCGCGCTTTGCGCGCCAGCGGCATGGGCTTCGGTCAACAGGCTTTCCAACTCACTGTCGTTGATCATCGGGATCATCGGCGAGCACAGCACACCCACCGGGATCCCCGCCTCACGCATCACCCGAATCGCCCGCAATCGCGCCTTGGGCGCCGCCGTGCGTGGCTCCAGGATGCGCTTGAGTTCGTCGTCCAGGCTGGTGAGGCTGATCATCACGGCCACCAGCCGCTGGCGCGCCAACTCGGTCAGCAGATCCAGATCGCGCAAAATCAGCGAACCCTTGGTGATGATGGTCACCGGGTGGCGATACCGCAGCAACACTTCCAGGGTTTTGCGGGTGATCCTGTACTCGCGCTCGATCGGCTGGTACGGGTCGGTGTTGGAACCCAGGTTGATCGGCGCACACACATAACCCGGCTTCGACAGCTGCTGTTCCAGCACATCCGCGGCGTTGGTCTTGGCGATCAGTTTGGTTTCGAAATCCAACCCTGGCGACATGTCCCAATACGCATGGCTGGGCCGGGCGTAGCAGTAGATGCAGCCATGCTCGCAACCGCGGTAAGGGTTGATCGAGCGATCAAAGGGCAAGTCCGGCGAGTTGTTGCGGGTGATGATGGTCCTGGCCGTCTCGATGCGCACTTCCGTGCCCTGGGTCGGCGGCACTTCCTGGAACCAGCCATCGTCCTCGGCCACGCTGACAGTGGGCGCAAAGCGGTTATGCAGGTTGGTGGCCGTGCCTCGGCCTCGGGGCGGCAGCGGAGTAGACATGAAAACGCCTCGATACTGTTTTTATATACAGTATCGAGGCGCAAGGCTTCTGACCAGTGCCGTTTGGCGGTCAGGGAGGGATCAGTGCTTTTGCGTCACTTGCCCCAGGTCATCGCCAGAGGTTGTGCGCATATCGTTCTTGCGCAGGTCCGCCACCTCACTGGCGTTTACCGGCGTGCCTTGGTTACCCCAACTGCCGCGGATAAAACTGACCACATCCGCCACTTCCTGATCCGACAGGCGCCAGGCGAACGCCGGCATGGTGAACGTGGACGGCGCCGTGTGGGTGGCCGGCAAGGTGCCACCGTTCAACACGATGTTGATCAATGACGTGGCATCCGCGGTCTGCAGGACAGGGTTGCCCGCCAATGCCGGGAACACGCGTGTATAGCCATGGCCATCGGTACGGTGGCAAGCGGCGCAGTTGTCGATATACACCGAGGCGCCCCGCTGACTGTCATCGCCTTTCCACAGCGCATCCGCCACCTGCTTGTCGTACGAGTGCGGCGTGTCCTTGGGGTCCACCGCCGGCAGGCTCTTGAGGTAACGGGCGATAGCTGTCAGGTCATTTTCAGACATGTACTGCATGCTGTGGACGACGACATCGCTCATGCCCCCAAACACCGCACTGCGATCACTGCGACCGGTCTTGAGGAATTGCACTAGTTGCTCCTCGCTCCAACTGCCGAGACCGTCCTTGTGGTCGCCGCGCAGGCTCTTGGCGATCCAGCCTTCCAGTGGCGCGCTGCCGGACAGGAAAGCGTCGCCGTCAGTGGCACTCAGGGCTTTTTCCTGCATGGTCAGGGCCCGTGGCGTATGGCACGCGCCGCAGTGGCCGAGGCCTTCGACCAAGTAGGCACCGCGGCTGATCACCGGGTCGGCAGCGGCTTGCGCCTGATGCGCGTCGACTGCAGGCGCAAACATCCAACGCCACGCCGCCAACGGCCAACGCATGCTCAAGGGCCAGGGAATATCACTGTCCTTATTCTCCTGGGCAACGGGTTCGACCCCCTTCATGAAGTACGCATACAACGCCTGCATATCGCTGTCGCTGACGCGTGCGTAAGACGGGTAGGGCATCGCCGGGTAAAGCGTACTGCCGTTCTTGGCGACGCCATGGCGTACGGCCTTGTCGAAATCTTCGAAGCTGTAGTCGCCCAGGCCGGTCTTGTCCGGCGTGATGTTGGTGGAATAGATCACACCAATGGGGGTTTCCATCGGCAGGCCGCCGGCAAAGGGCTTACCGCCCTTGGCGGTGTGGCAGGCCACGCAGTCACCCGCCCGGGCCAGGTATTCACCCTGCTTGATCAAGTCGGTTTCAGCGGCGCTCACAGAGTAACTGCTGAAAAGGGCAAAGGTCGCGATAACAAGTGCTTTCATGGTCATCGCTCCTTATGCCTGAACCAGTGGGCCGGGGTTTTTCAGATACTGCTCGCGGATCGCCCGGGCCGACCAGTAGGTCAATGCCGCCACCAGGCCGGTCGGGTTGTAACCTAAGCCCTGTGGGAAAGCGGACGCGCCTGGGACGAATACGTTGTGTACATCCCAGCTCTGCAGATAACGGTTCAACGCGCTGGTTTTCGGGTCGGTGCCCATGATCGCGCCGCCGTTGAGGTGGGTGGTCTGGTAGGACGCCGTGTTGAAGTGTTCACCCACCTTTTTGCCGAGTACCGCGATCGCCTTGGGGTTCATCGCTTCAGCAACCTTGCCCATCTTCTCGACCATGAAGCGGTTCATCTTGATGTCGTTTTCCTGCCAGTCGAACGTCATACGCAGCAACGGCAGGCCGTAGGCATCGCGGTAAACCGGGTCCAGATCCAGGTAGTTGCCCCGGTAGGATTGATGGGCGCCGTGGGCATCCATCGACACCTGGTGGGTGTAATAATCGGCAGTGGCACGTTTCCACGCGCTGCCCCAGGCCGGGGTGCCCGGCGGGTTGGAGGTGCCTGCAATCGGCCGGCTGCCCGCCTGGTTCACCCACATCGGCGAACCGCCCACGAAACCGTGGGGGCCGTGGTCGAAGTTGTCGGCGTTGAAGTCATCGATGGCCACGCCATTACCGCCCGCACCGATGAAGTTGTTGGTGTGGGTGTCCTTGTCGAAGAAGGCCTTGATGGTCGCCATGTTCTGGTAGGCGAAGTTCCTGCCCACCACGCCCTCGTTGGTAATCGGGTCGTAGGGCTTGCCGATGCCCGACAGCAGCATCAGACGCACGTTGTGGAACTGGAAGGCGCCAAGGATTACCAAGTCCGCCGGCTGCTCGCATTCGCGCCCCTGGGCGTCGATGTAGGTCACGCCGGTGGCCTTGCTCTTGGTGCTGTCGAGGTTGACCTTGAGCACATGGGAATTAGGCCGCAGCTCGAAGTTCGGCACCTGGCGCAACGCCGGCAGGATATTCACGTTCGGCGAGGCCTTGGAGTACATGTAGCACACGTAGCCACTGCAAAAACCGCAGAAGTTGCACGGGCCCATCTGCGCGCCATAGGGGTTGGTGTAAGGCCCCGAGGTATTGGCCGAGGGCAGGTTGTAGGGTTTGTACCCGACGCTGGCAGCGGCTTTCTGGAACAACTGCGCCGACACCGTGTTTTTCTGCGCTTGCAGAGGGAACGGGTTGGAGCGATCCGGTGCGTACGGGTTGCCGCCACGCCCTTCGCCGACCAACTGGCCTTTTACGGTCCAGGCCTGGCCGGAAGTGCCGAAGACTTTTTCTGCGTAGTCGAAAAACGGCTCGAGCTCTTCATAGCTCACGCCGAAGTCCTGGATGGTCATGTCCTTGGGAATGAAGCTTTTGCCGTAGCGCTCCTCGTAGTGGCTGCGCATGCGCAGCTCAATCGGGTCGACACGGAAATGCACGCCCGACCAGTGCAGGCCTGCGCCGCCCACGCCGTTGCCCGGCAAGAACGCACCCAGCTGACGGTTAGGCAGGGCAACGTCATTCACGCTATGGCGAATGGTCACCGTCTCTTTAGAGATGTCCTGAAAGAGTTTCTTACGCACGCTGTAGGTCAATTCGTCGATGACCTGGGGGTAGTTGCCGTCCGGATAAGTGTCCTGCATCGGGCCGCGCTCCAGCGCTACCACGTTGAGGCCCGCTTCCGTCAGTTCCTTGGCCATGATCGCGCCGGTCCAGCCGAAGCCTACGATCACCGCATCCACTTTTTTCATGATGGTCGCCACGTTCAGGCCCTCTCGCCGCGGATTGAAACTGCCGGGAAGGGGTACTGCTCGTTGCGTTCCACCCAATCCATGAAATCGGCGCGGGCGCCGGGGAAGCCGATCATGGTCCAGCCGACCATGCCTTTGTTGCCACCGTGGATCGGGTCGCAGAAGAACCCTTCCTTGGTGTTTTGCAGCAACAGGTTGAAGAACATCTTCGGCGGCACCGCCTCAAAATGCGCTGTCACTTCGCTGCCACCTGCCTCGAGGCGGCGCAATATATCGTCTCGGGTAGCGCTGTCTTGCGCAGCAAAAGTTTTACCGTTGAACGCCTTCGACCATGCATCCGTCGCGGCAATGCCCAGTCGATAAATGTCCTTGGGCACCAATTTGCTCTGCCAGCCCATTTCCGGCGGCGCATCGGCGTTGAACGGGCCTTGCATGAACCATAGGGCGCCGCTGGCGTAAGGGGTGTTCATCTGGCGGTCGATATATTCCGGCGCGCCCGCTTCCAAGGCGCCCGGGCCTTGAGCATCGGCAGGGATCAAGCGCTCGACGGCGGCGTTGATAAACGCCCATTCCTCAGCGGTGAAATACGTGGGCTCGTAGGACTTTTCGGTAACCACTGGCTTGGCAGGTGCCGCCTGGGCGGGCTCAGGCGTAGCCATCAGCATCGAACCGCCAAGGCCGGTGCTGGCAACCGTGACCACCGGGATCAGGGTCAAGGATTTGCGCAGAAAGTCACGCCGGGGGTTGTCTTGATCTTGATCAGACATGGTGGCACCTCATCATGTGGTCACGGAGTTATCAGCCGCTTCTGGGAGCAGCTTGTGGGTTTTTCAGCAGCGAAATGGATCCAACCTATCCAAGGGGATAGAACGCAGCGGCAATCAATAGTTACAAATGATAGCAGGCTAAGGATATAGAGAATCGTTTCAGCGACTAAAGACTGAGGCTTAACGATTCTTTGACGAACCCCTCACGCCTCCTTGACCCCCTGCAGATGAAGCTGGGCACTCTCTCCCACCCTCTGCTCGGTTATGTCACAGATGCTCAAGAATCAATGGCTGTCGGGCTGGGGCCTTGCATTCATAGCGGTGTTCACCAGCGCCTATACCCAGGCCGACGAGCCCACGTCCATTCGTTCAGCCGAATGGGCGCAGTCTGTAGGGGACCACTACAACCTCTACCAGATGACCCCGACGCTCTATCGCAGCGCGTTACCGGATAGCAAGGCAGCGCCCCTGCTGGAAAAACTGAAGATAGGCACGGTGATCAACTTCTTGCCGGAGTCCGATGCCAACTGGCTCAAATCTCCCAACGTCCGCCAGGTTCAGCTGAGTTACCGCACCAATCACGTGGATGATTCCGAAGTGTTGGCCGCGCTGAGAACAATCCGGGAAGCCGAAGCCGACGGCCCGGTGCTCATGCATTGCAAACATGGCTCTGACCGTACCGGCCTGATGGCGGCGATGTATCGGGTGGTGATCCAGGGGTGGAGCAAGGAAGAGGCTCTGAACGAGATGACGCTGGGCGGCTTTGGCACCAGTAACGGCTTCAAGGACGGCATCCGCTACATGATGGGAGCCGATGTCGACAAGCTGCGCACGGCTTTGGCGAATGGCGATTGCAGCACGAGTGCGTTTGCACTGTGCTCAATGAAGGATTGGATCACGACGACAGGCAAGGACGAAAAACAAGGGGAGGCGCCAAGCTTGCCAGCGATAGCGATCCCATGAGCGCTATCGCTGGCAAGCCGGGCTCCTACAACGGTCAGACTTTTTTCAGCTTCGGATTAGGAAAGAACTGCACCGCCTGCACCTTAGGGTCCGCAGGCGCTTTCAACGCCGAGGTATTCACTCGCGTACCCAACTCTTTGGGCACCGACAGCCCCTGGTCATTCAGCGTGTCGGTATAGCCGCAGGCCACGCACTCGCGATGCGGCACGTTGTCTTCGGTCCACATCTTCAGCTTGTCCGGCTCGCTGCACGCCGGGCAGACCGCCCCGGCGATGAATTGCTTTTTGGTAATCACAGGCCCCTCACTCATGCTGCCGCGTCCTCACTCAAGCCGCTGTGGCGCAAGAGTGCGTCAATCGACGGCGCTCGTCCGCGGAAGTCGACGAACAGCACCATCGGCTCCTGCGAACCGCCCCGCGCCAGGATCGCCTCACGGAAGGCGCGGCCGGTTTCGGCATTGAGCACGCCGTCTTCTTCGAACTTGGAGAAGGCATCTGCCGACAGCACTTCGGCCCACTTGTAGCTGTAGTACCCCGCCGCGTAACCCCCGGCGAAGATGTGCGCAAAGCTGTTGGGGAAGCGGTTGTAGGCCGGCGGACGCATCACCGATACCTCGTCGCGCACGCCTTCCAGCACTTGGGCCACACTGCGGCCATCACCGTGGGTGGCATGCAGTTCGAAGTCGAACAGCGAGAATTCCAACTGGCGCACCATCATCAGGCCGGACTGGAAGTTCTTGGCCGCAAGCATTTTTTCCAACAGGTCCTGAGGCAGTGGCTCGCCGGTTTCGTAGTGACCGGAGATCAGCGCCAGGCCTTCCGGCTCCCAGCACCAGTTCTCCATGAACTGGCTCGGCAACTCCACCGCATCCCAGGCCACGCCGTTGATGCCGGACACTCCCGCGTGTTCGACACGGGTCAACAAGTGATGCAGGCCATGGCCGAATTCGTGGAACAGCGTGGTGACTTCATCGTGGGTCAGCAGCGCAGGCTTGCCGCTGTCGGCCGGGGTGAAGTTGCACACCAGGTTGGCCACCGGGCTTTGCAGTACGCCGTCGATCGTACGACGACGATCGCGGGCGCCGTCCATCCAGGCACCGCCACGCTTGTTGGCGCGAGCGTACAGGTCGAAGAAGAAGCGGCCGACGTGCTGGCCGTTTTCCTTGATTTCAAACAGGCGGACATCCGGGTGCCAGGTGTCGAAGCCTTTCTGCTCGGCGATCTCGATGCCGTACAGGCGCTGCACAATGGCGAACAGGCCGCCCAGCACTTTGTCGATCGGGAAATAGGCGCGCAGGGCTTCCTGGGACACGCTGTAGCGCTGCTCACGGAGTTTTTCGCCGTAGAAACCGCTGTCCCAGCTTTGCAGGTCGGTGCAGCCTTGTTCGGCGGCGTAGGCCTTGAGTTGTTGCAGGTCCTGAGCGGCGAACGGCTTGCTGCGCTTGGCCAGGTCGCGCAGGAAGCTCAGCACCTGGTCACTGGACTCGGCCATCTTGGTGGCCAGGCTCAGTTCGGAGAAGGACGCGTAACCGAGCAACTGAGCCAGTTCCTGACGCAGGTCGAGGATCTGTTCCATCACCGGGCCGTTATCGTTCTGACCGGCATTCGGGCCCTGGTCCGACGCACGGGTGCAGTAGGCCGCGTAGACTTCTTCACGCAGGGCGCGATCCTGGGCGTAGGTCATCACCGCGTAGTAGCTCGGGAATTCCAGGGTGATCAGCCAGCCGTCGAGGCTTTTGGCCTGGGCGGCCGCGGCCATTTGCGCCTTGGCCGAGTTAGTGAGGCCGGCGAGGGTGGCCTCGTCGGTCACGTGTTTGGTCCAGGCCTGGGTAGCGTCCAGCAACTGGTTGGAGAATTTGCTGCCCAGTTCGGACAGCTTGCTCTGCACTTCGGCGTAGCGTTTTTGCTGCTCGGGCGGCAAATCGATACCCGACAGGCGGAAGTCGCGCAGGGAATGCTCCAGGATGGTTTTTTGCGCCACGTCGAAACCGGCGGCTTCCGGGCTGTTGGCCAGGGCTTCGAAGGCTTGGAACAGCGCGCGGTTCTGGCCCATCTCGGTGGAGTAGGCACTCAGCGCCGGCAGGCAGCCTTCATAGGCTTCGCGCAGTTCGGCGCTGTTGCACACGGCATTGAGGTGGCTGACAGGGCTCCAGGCAGCGCCCAGGCGGTCGTTCAGCTCGTCCATGGCCAGCACCAGGCCGGCCCAGGTCGGATTTTTACCCTGGCTTTGCAGGATACCTTCGATGGCAACGCGGTTGTCAGCGAGGATCTGTTCGATGGCCGGCTGGACGTGCTCGGCACGGATCGCCGAGAACGGCGGCAGGTCGTAGGACTGCAGAAGAGGGTTGTTCGCGCTCACGGTTGGCACCTTGGCTGAAGAAACATGTAAGAACAAAGATGGGGCCATCTTAATTACAATCAACGCCCACCGCAGCTATCAGCAGAAGAGAGAGAGGCTATCGTGACCCTTCGCACCTATCAGAACCACACGCCAGCCCTGGGCGCCGGGGCTTTTGTCGATATTTCGGCGGTGGTGATCGGCGATGTCGAAATCGGCGCCGACAGCTCGGTCTGGCCGCTGACCGTGATCCGCGGCGACATGCACCGCATCCGCATCGGTGCGCGCACCAGCGTGCAGGATGGCTGCGTGCTGCACATCACCCACGCAGGCCCCTTCAACCCGGACGGTTTCCCGCTGTTGATCGGCGACGACGTCACCATCGCCCACAAGGTCATGCTGCATGGCTGCACCGTGGGTAGCCGCATCCTGATCGGCATGGGCAGCATCGTGATGGACGGCGCCGTGGTGGAAGACGACGTGATCATCGGCGCTGGCAGCCTGGTGCCGCCAGGCAAGAAACTCGAGAGCGGGTTCTTGTATGTCGGCAGCCCGGTTAAACAGATCCGCCCGCTGACTGACAAGGAACGCGCCTTTTTCACCTACAGCGCCGCGAACTACGTGAAGCTCAAAGACCTGCACCTGGCTGAAGGATTCGACCGATGACCCTGCACTACCAAACCGTCCTGTTCGACCTGGACGGCACCCTCACCGACCCGCGAGAAGGCATCACCCGCTCGATCCAGTACGCCCTCGCAAAACTCGGCATTGATGAGCCGGACCTGACCCAACTCGAACACTTCATCGGCCCGCCCTTGCTGCAAGCGTTCATGCAGTTCTACGGCTTCGATGAAGCCAAGGCCTGGGACGCGGTGAATTTCTATCGCGAGCGCTTCAAGGTCACCGGCCTGTATGAAAACCGTGTGTTTGACGGCGTGATGCCGCTGCTGGAAGACCTGAGCGGCCAAGGTCGCCAGCTCTATGTGGCGACGTCCAAGCCGTGGGTGTTTGCCCGCGAGATCGCCCGGCATTTCGATTTCGCCAAGCACTTCAAGGTGATCTACGGCAGCGAATTGGACGGCACGCGCACCAATAAGGTTGAGCTGATCGCCCATGTGCTCAGCGAAGAAGGCCTGGACCCGGCCACCACCCTGATGATTGGTGACCGCAAGCATGACTTGATCGGCGCGCGCAGCAATGGGCTGGATTCGGCGGCGGTGGGGTACGGGTTTGGCAGCTTCGAAGAGTTGAATGCCGAAGCGCCGACCTGGCATTTCGAGACGTTGGCACAGATGCATGAGGCGTTTTTGCAGCGGCCTTGAGACCCCATTCGGCGGCAAGCCCGCTCCCACGTTCGACCGCACTCTAGCTGTTGAAAGGCGGTCACCTGTGGGAGCGGGCTAGCCCGCGAAGAGGCCCTAATGGCCAGGACTCTCCAACTGTCTCAACGCCGCCTTGCGCCGTTCCACCGGCAACCCTCCCAGCTTCTCCACCGCCGCATAGAACCTCACCCAATCCCCTCCCTCCTGCGCAAACAAGGCCGCGAACGCCGGCACCCACTGGTCGTACAGCCCGAACGGCAACAGCCGCGCATTGTTCATGGGCTGGTTGACCCAGCCGTCATAACGTTTATCGCCGCCCCATTGGCTATCCCGCAGGTGCCGGTAATCACGGCGCAAACGTTCGAATTGCGCCGCCTTGGCCTGGCGCATCGCATCAACCGCCAAGGGTTGCGCGTACAGGGCCTGCAGACGTTGACGGGTATCGAGGACCAACTGGATAAACTGATCACGCTGCGTTGAAGTCGACAGGCTATCCGGCGCCAACCCACGTGCCGCGCGCCATTGGCGCGTGCCTTCCTGCTCGACGAAATTGGCAAACGACTCGTTGAACTCGGTGTCGTCCTTCACATAGAAACGCTGGTGCGCCAGCTCATGGAAGATCAGCGTAGCCAGGCGCTCATCCCCCCAGTTCATCATTGAATTCATGATGGGGTCATTGAACCAGCCCAAGGTCGAGTAAGCCTCGACGCCACCGATCGATACATCCATGCCCCGTTGCTTCAACAACGCCGCCTCGCCGCGCGCCGCGCCCTGGTTGTAGTAGCCGCGATACGCCACGCAGCCGGCGATGGGGAAGCAATGGGTTTCGGGGGACAGGGAAAACTCCTGCGTGGCGAAGACGTTCCAGACCACGTACGGCCGGCCAATATCAGCGTACAACCTGTAACTCTGGTTGTCGGGAAGGTGCAGGTGTTCACTGGCGAACGTGCGCGCTTTCTGCGATTGCACCAGATGCTCGCGCAGCAATGCGGGACGGGTGGGGTCGGCAGTCACCCGCGCCACCGGCTCACGAGCCCGTAGCAATTGCCACTGACCACTGGCCAACTGGCCGTAATAACTGACACTGGAGCAGCCGCTCAGCAGCACAGCCATCAACCCTGGAAGAAAACGCCTGACCATGCCCCGACCGCTCCTGGGTAATTTGCTCGCCAGACTATCGTGCCTGTGCGGAATTTTTCCATGGCCTGACGTGTTTATACTCATAGGGAGTCTGCTGCCGTCGCGTCAGGCTCAATTCTCTCTTTCTGTCGAGTGCCTGCCATGCGTCAGCTCTTGCTTCCCGTCGCCGCCGTGTTCCTTAGCGCCTGCACGACAACCCCCGTACCCCCTGTGGATCCGCAGCAAGCCTGGGTGGATTTCACCACGCCGACGCCGGGTTCCAAGCTGGTGATGGCGCAGCGGCTGGACGGCAAGAACCTGGATGACGGGCGCTATTTCCAGTTCCCGCCCGGCCATCACGAACTGATGGTGCGTTTCGACTTTGAAGTCCCTGCTGGCGGCGGTTTGGGTGGGCTGAGCCAAATGATGTACCGCACCTGCTTCATGACCCTGGAATACGACCACTTCCAGGCCGGCCAGCGCTATGTGCTGGAAGGCCGCTCACTGGCCTTCACACCCAATATCCGGCTGTATGACTCGGCGCGTCAGTTGCTTGCAGAAGAACGCAGCGTCAACTGCATCTGATCAGTCGTTGTTTTTCTGGTAGACGATGGCTTTAGTGCCGTTCTCGCAGCTGCCGACGACCATGGCTACGTCGTGCTTGTCGGCTTCTTCCTTGCTGACGATCTCCAGGGTGTAGGACGGAACCGCATTCGCCTGGATCTTGACCTCGATCTCTTTCCTGAGCTCTTCGCAGTCTTTTGGTGCGGCCACAGCCGATGTGGCCAATACACCGCAGATGATCGCCAAGGCAAAACGTTTCATGTTGAAGCTCCCTAAATGCATTGCGCACGAGTGTGCGGCTAAGGCTGCATAGGCTATAGGACCACATCGGTGAAACACGAGTTCTGATTTAACGCATAACTAAATGTCGGCACACAGCTCTGTGGGGGCCGGGCATGCCCGCGATGCAGGCGCCTCGGTTTTGCAATGACGCCGAGGTAATGCATCGCAGACAAGCCAGCGCCTACAGAAGCCGGCGCCTAAACGCTACAGCGGTGTCAGTTTACGAGCGTGCCATCCAGTGTGATGGTCGCGTTCAGCACCTTGGACACCGGGCACCCTTCCTTGGCCTTCTTGCTCAGTTCATCAAACTGGGCCTGGCTAGCGCCTGGAATCTTGGCCTTGAGGACCAAGTGCACCGCAGTGATCGCGAAACCACCGTCGACCTGGTCCAGGGTCACCTCAGCGTGGGTGTCGATGCTGTCAGCCTTGAGCCCGGCGTCGCCGAGAATCATGGAAAACGCCATGGAAAAACAGCCAGCGTGGGCTGCGCCGATCAACTCTTCCGGGTTGGTGCCCTTACCGCCTTCGAAACGGGCCTTGAAGCCGTAGGGCGCTTCGCGCAGTACCCCGGTTTCCGTTGAGATGGAACCCAGGCCAGTCTTCAGGTCACCTTCCCAATGCGCGGATGCTTTTTTAACGATACTCATAGCGGTCTCCTCGAACGGTGGTTTTGCGTCAGTAAGGGTTCTGAGGATAGACGGCCAGGCAAAGTTCATCTTGTCGGAGAAACCTAGTGATGCAGTAGGAAATTTCCGGCCCAACTATTGAATCTCGGGTATATGCCCTCATTGCATAGGTATGCACATGCAGCGGCAGGTTTTGGTTCGTCTAAAAAGCCTGCGGCCCCCTTGGAGAAGCAGGCTTATGAAATCGCTGTCCGACGTAAAGTTCTCGACCCTCGACTTGGTGCCCGTGCGGGCCAACGGCAGTCCGGCGCAGTCGCTGCGCAATTCCCTGGACCTGGCCCAGCACGTGGAAAAGTCCGGCTACAACCGTTTCTGGGTGGCTGAACACCACAATATGGACGGCATCGCCAGCTCGGCCACCTCTGTGCTGCTGGGTTACCTGGCCGGTGGCACTTCGACCATTCGCGTCGGCTCCGGCGGCGTGATGCTGCCCAACCACGCCCCCCTGGTGATCGCCGAGCAGTTCGGCACCCTGGAAAGCCTCTACCCTGGCCGTATCGACCTGGGCCTGGGTCGTGCACCCGGCTCCGACCAGATGACCGCTCGCGCCCTGCGCCGTGAGCGCTCGGGCAGTGCCGATGACTTCCCGGAAGATGTGGCCGAGTTGATGGCCTACCTGGGCCCACGCACGCCCGACCAACGGGTAATTGCCGTTCCCGGCACCGGCACCAACGTACCGGTCTGGTTGCTGGGCTCCAGCCTGTTCAGCGCCCAACTGGCGGGCGAACGCGGCTTGCCCTACGCCTTCGCCTCGCATTTCGCACCACGCCTGATGCATGAAGCGATTCGCGTGTACCGCAACCACTTCAAGCCTTCGGCCGTGCTGGACAAACCCTACGTGATGCTTGGCATTCCGTTGGTGGCCGCTGACACCGATGAGCAAGCCGACTACCTGGCCACGTCCGTATACCAACGCATTCTCGCGCTGATGCGCGGGCAGAGCCTGGTGCAGCGCCCCCCGGTGAAAACCATGGAAGGCCTATGGCTGCCCCATGAAAAAGACGCAGTCGCCAGCTTTCTTGGCCTGGCAATGGTGGGCAGCCCGGCGAAGATCCGCGCCAAACTGGACGTGCTGATCGAGCAAACCGGTGCCGATGAGTTGATCTTTACCTGCGACCTGTACGAGCACGCCGACCGGATTCATTCCTATGAGTTGCTGGCGCAGTTGATGAAAGGCTAAAACCTTCAGGCGAAAAAAAACCGACGCACGTGCGTCGGTTTTTATGTCTGCAACACGGGATTAACCGCGCTTGTAGGCGATTTCCTTGGTGCCGGCTTCGCAGCTGCCGACTACGGTATAACCCTCGGCTGCAGCGCCTTTATCCACCACTTCCAACGAATAACCCGAGGCGCCCTTGGCGTCGATTTTCGCTGCAATTTCGCTTTTCAGCTCTTCACAAGGCTTGCCCGCCGCCAGGGCTGTGCCTGCAATGCTCAACAAACCTACCGCTAACAAGAACTTCTTCATCCGTTACTTTCCTTGCGCTGATCGAAAAGAGCGTGCCGACGCTTGTGGCATCGGCACCCATTGGTTGTAGCGCAGGTTATGGCAATCGGCCAGTCGGCAAGTTCAACCGATGTGATCAACTACTGGCAATTCGGAACCCCACTTTGAGGGTGACTTGGAAGTGTGCCGCCTTGCCGTCCTTGATGTGACCACGGGTTTCGGTCACCTCGAACCATTCCAGGTGCTTGATGCTCTTGTTGGCTTCGGCCAGGGCATTGTTGATCGCGTCTTCGATGCTGGTGGTGGACGAGCCAACCAATTCGACTTTCTTGTAAGTGTGATGATCACTCATGGCAGTTCTCCTAAGGGTCGTTTAGCAAGCGTAGCAGTCAATGTTCGTACTGCTTCTGGCGACCATTCCTACCTGAAAGTTCAGATTTACTGCACTTTCTGAAATGGCCGCAGTCGGTATCTACACACGCCACTCAATCATTCAGGAGAGTCCACATGGCCAACACTTCTTTACGCAAAGCGTCGCTGGAAAGCATGGAAGCCGAGATTTCGAGCCTGCTCAAGTCACTTGAGAGCCTCAAGGACGATGCGTCCGATGAGTCGCGCAAAACGCTGAAGGCCCTGAAAAGCAATGCCGAGAATGCCCTCAAGCACTCCCGTCACCTGATCAGCGATGCCTACGAAGAAAGCAAAGTCAAAATCCGCGAAACCGGTGTTGCAACCCGCGATTACGCGCAAGAACACCCATGGACCACCGCCGGCGTCGCTGTCGGTGCATTGGGTCTGCTGGCGGCTTATCTGCTGTGCAAACGCGGTGACTGATGGTTTACCGGCTAACCCGGCTGGCGCAACAGCTCAGCCTTGAGCCACTGCGCCAGCTGCCCAGCGCGACCGTCTGCGGCGCGCTTGGGTAGCCACAGCGCCAGGTGGGCCGGGGTTTCACTGAACCCCCATGGCGCCACCAGGCGACCCGCTCGCAAGTCCTCTGCCACCAGCGGTTCGGGTGCGATCGCCACCCCCAATCCTGCCACCGCCGCCTCCAGCAAATAATACAAATGCTCGAACCCCTGGCCATGCTTCAACGTGCCGGGCGCGATCCCGTGTTGCTGCGCCCAACTGGGCCAGGCTTGCGGGCGTGAGGTGGTGTGCAACAAGGCTTCGCCACACAAGGCTTGGGCAGGCGCCTGGCGCAGGCGCTCATAGCCGGCGAAGAGCGGGCTCATCACCGGGCCGATGCGCTCGCTGGCCAGCTCATACACCTGCATGTCCGCGGGCCATGGCGGCTCGGCAAACACCAGCAGGGCATCCAGCCCAGGACGGCGAGGATCGAGATCGCCATCACCTGCCGACAAATGCAGGCGCAGGTCCGGCAGGTCCGCGTTCAGGCGGCCAAGGCGCGGGATCAACCAGCGCGCCAGCAAGCTGCCCGAACACCCCAGCACGAACGGCGCGTCGGCGCTGCTTTGGGTGAGTTCGGCACACACATCCCTCAACCGCTCGAACGCTTCTGCGCTGGCGTCACGCAAACGGATACCGGAATCTGTGAGTTTAAGGCCGCGTCCATCCTTGACGAACAAACTCACCCCCAAATGCTCTTCCAGCACCTTCAACTGTCGGCTGACGGCACCGTGGGTCACATGCAATTGCTCGGCAGCCTGGCTGACGCTGTTAAGGCGCGCGGTGGCTTCAAAGGCACGCAGCGCGTTAAGGGGAGGAAGGTCGCGGCTCATATGTGAGTTTTCCTGACAGGTTACGGCGATCTTATCGGTTTTCAGCGTAGAAGGTCAGGGGTAGAGTGGTCCTCATTGCTTTACACCCCCCATTCTTTCCTGGAGCGTCCCATGACTCAGTCCCAGACCGATCTACGTAACGGCCCAGACGTCAACGGCCTGTTTGGCGCGTTCGGCGGCC
Organism: Pseudomonas sp. MYb13; assembly: GCF_002980075.1. Taxonomy (NCBI): domain Bacteria; kingdom Pseudomonadati; phylum Pseudomonadota; class Gammaproteobacteria; order Pseudomonadales; family Pseudomonadaceae; genus Pseudomonas; species Pseudomonas sp. MYb13. Next base: position 79,064 of record NZ_PCQI01000001.1, read on the forward strand.
GCTACGTCGCTGAAACCCTGATGCCGTTGATCCTCGAACTGGCCCGCGAATACGAAGCGGCCAAGGAAGATCCGGCGTTCAAAGAAGAACTGGCTTACTTCCAGCGCGACTATGTCGGCCGTCCAAGCCCACTGTATTTCGCCGAACGCCTGACCGAATTCTGCGGCGGCGCCAAGATCTACCTCAAGCGTGAAGAGCTGAACCACACCGGCGCGCACAAGATCAACAACTGCATCGGCCAGATCCTGTTGGCACGGCGCATGGGCAAGAAACGCATCATTGCCGAGACCGGCGCCGGCATGCACGGCGTGGCCACCGCCACCGTGGCGGCGCGCTTCGGCCTGCAATGCGTGATCTACATGGGCACCACTGACATTGAGCGCCAGCAAGCCAACGTGTTCCGCATGAAGCTGCTGGGCGCCGAGGTGATCCCGGTAGTGGCCGGCACCGGCACGCTCAAAGACGCAATGAACGAAGCCCTGCGTGATTGGGTGACCAACGTCGACGACACGTTCTACCTGATCGGCACCGTCGCCGGCCCACACCCGTACCCTGCCATGGTGCGTGACTTCCAAGCCGTGATCGGCAAGGAAACCCGCGACCAGTTGCAAGCCCAGGAAGGCCGCCTGCCGGACAGCCTGGTGGCGTGCATCGGTGGCGGCTCCAATGCCATGGGCCTGTTCCACCCGTTCCTGGATGACACCAGCGTCCAGATCATCGGCGTTGAAGCCGCCGGCCACGGCATTGAGACCGGCAAGCATGCCGCCAGCCTAAACGGTGGCGTGCCCGGCGTACTGCACGGCAACCGCACTTTCCTGCTGCAAGACGACGATGGCCAGATTATCGACGCCCACTCCATCTCCGCGGGCCTCGACTACCCCGGCATCGGCCCTGAACACGCTTGGTTGCATGACATCGGCCGTGTCCAGTACACCTCGGTGACCGACGATGAGGCCCTGGATGCGTTCCACAAATGCTGCCGCCTGGAAGGGATTATTCCTGCACTGGAAAGCGCCCACGCGCTGGCCGAAGTGTTCAAGCGCGCACCCACCCTGCCGAAGGATCACCTGATGGTGCTCAACCTCTCGGGCCGTGGCGACAAAGACATGCAGACCGTGATGCACCATATGGAACAGTCTAAGCAGGAGAAACACTGATGAGCCGCCTGCAAGCCCGCTTTGCGCAGCTTAAAGAAGAAAACCGCGCCGCCCTGGTGACCTTCGTCACCGCCGGCGACCCGGGTTATGACACCTCCCTGGCGATCCTCAAGGGCTTGCCAGCCGCCGGTGCCGATGTGATCGAGCTGGGCATGCCCTTCACCGACCCAATGGCAGACGGCCCGGCGATCCAGCTGGCCAATATCCGCGCGCTGGAAGCCAAGCAGAACCTGGCGAAAACCCTGCAGATGGTCCGCGAGTTCCGCAAGGACAACCACGACACGCCGCTGGTATTGATGGGTTACTTCAACCCGATCCATAAATACGGTGTGACGGCGTTCATTGCCGATGCCAAGGAAGCCGGCGTCGACGGCCTGATCGTGGTCGACATGCCGCCCGAGCATAACGGTGAGCTGTGCGACCCGGCCCAGGCTGCCGGCATCGACTTTATCCGCCTGACCACGCCAACCACTGACGATGTGCGCTTGCCGACCGTCCTGAATGGCAGCTCCGGTTTTGTGTACTACGTGTCAGTGGCCGGTGTTACAGGTGCGGGTGCAGCGACCCTGGAGCATGTCGAAGAAGCCGTGACCCGCCTGCGTCGCCACACCGACCTGCCGATCAGCATCGGTTTTGGTATCCGTACGCCGGAACAGGCGGCGGCCATCGCCCGCCTGGCCGATGGCGTGGTCGTGGGTTCGGCGCTGATCGATCACATCGCCAACGCCAGCAATGACCAGCAAGCCATCGATGGCGTACTGGGCTTGTGTGCGGCGCTATCGGAAGGCGTGCGTAACGCCCGTAAGTAAGCGCCCCGTAAGCCATAGGTAAAGTTCCTGATACAGAGGAATCAACCTGCTCAGGCACGGCCTAAACAGCAAGACCAAGGGATGTCGAACCTCGTTCGAGATCCCTTTTTTGTGTGTGCCCTGAGGAATACCCGATGAAAATGCCCAAATCCGTGATCGCAAGCCTCGGCGTGCTGGTGCTTGGTGCCAGCGCCCTGGTGCAAGCCGCGCCTTATGACCAAGGCGGCCCTGACCGTGGCGGCCCGCAAGGCCAGCACGAACAACGTGGCGATGACCATCGCGGCCCGCAGGACAACCGTCGCGGCGGCCCACCCCAGGACTTCGGTCCGGTTCGGCAGATCATCCATGACAACCACGGCCAGTTCTCCCGCGGCGCACCACCACCGCCAAATGTGCGCCTGGTGCGCGGCCAGCCACTGCCCCGTGGCTACTACGGCGAACGCCTCGATAACCGCGCCCTGGCGCGCTTGCCGGTATACCCGGGCTATGAATGGCGCCGTTCGGGGCCGGATGTGGTGTTGATTGCCGTCGGCACGGGCATCGTCTACGAGATCCTCGACGGCGTCCTCAACTGAGCCACTCCCACTGCAGGAGCCGGCTTGCCGGCTCCTGCAAGGTTGGGCGGTGGTTATTTGAGTTCGATGCGCTCGACCTTACCAACCAGCAAGACGTAGGACAGCGCACCGAGCAACGCCAGCACCGCAATATAAGTAATTGCCGGCGCAAACGAATCGCCGCTGGCGAGAAAGCCAATCACGATTGGCGTGGCAATCGCCGACAGGTTGCCGATGAAATTGAACACCCCACCGGTCAGCCCCAGCAGCCGCGCCGGCGCCAGGGTCGACACCAACGACCAGGTGATCGACGCCAGGCCATTGCCAAAAAACGCCAGCGCCAGGAACGCAATCACCCACGCCGTCGAGTCCACATAGTTGGCGCCGATGATCGCCGTGGAGATCAGCAACCCGCCAATGATCGGCAATTTGCGTGCAAAGCCTACCGACGCGCCGCGACGAATCAACCAGTCGGAAAAGACCCCGGAACACAGCACGCCGACAAACGCCGCGAGAAACGGCAACGACGCCAGCAGGCCGGACTTGATGAAGTCCATGCCGCGATATTTCACCAGGTAGGTCGGGAACCACGTCAGGAAGAACCACAGCGTGGAGTTCAGGCAGAACTGCCCCAGGTAGATGCCCCAGAGCTTGCGCTTGCTCAACACGATGCCCAAGTCGACCCAGCTGAACGGCGCCTTGACCGTTTTCGCCTGCATATCCACCAGCCCGCCGCCGTCACGGATGAGCTCGATCTCCGCTGCGTTGGCGCCTTTGAAGTCCTTGGGTTCGCGATACACCGCGTACCAGATGATCGCCCACACAATGCCCACGCCGCCTGTGGCGACAAACACCATGTGCCAGCCAAACGCGTGTTGCAGCCAAGCCAAAACCGGTGTGAGGAACGCCAGCCCGACAAACTGCCCGGAGGTGTACACGCCAATCGCCGTGGCGCGCTCGCGCTCGGGAAACCAGGTGGTGACCACGCGACTGTTGATCGGATAGGCCGGGGCTTCCAGGGCGCCGACGGCCATGCGCAGCACGAACAGCGCGATGAAGCTGGCCGCGAAACCGAGCATCACGGTGGCGATGGACCACAGCAACAACGCGGCGGTGTAGAGGATGCGCGGCGGCACACGGTCTACCAGCCAGCCGCCGGGGATTTGCATGGCGGCGTAGGTCCAGCCGAACGCGGAGAAAATCAGCCCGACGTGCACGGGGTCGATACCCAGTTCGCTGGTCAGCGCCGGCGCGGCGATCGACAGGTTGCTGCGGTCGAGGTAGTTGATCACCACCGTGATGAACAACAGCAGCATGATGAAAAAGCGCTTTCTGGTAGGCGTGACTAAAGAAGCCTGCCCGGTGAAGGATTCAGGGTGCATGGGGGTCGCCTCTTCTTATGCTTATTGAGGTCTGAAATGGATCTGACGGGATAAACCGGATCAACAAGGTGGGAGCGGGCAAGCCCGCTCCCACCTGTTGTGCGTCAGTCAGGAATTACCACTCGGCAAAACTGCCGTCGGCATGCCGCCAGATCGGGTTGCGCCAGCGGTGGCCGATGGCCGCGCGTTCGATCACGTACTCTTCGTTGATCTCGATGCCCAGGCCCGGCCCGTTGGGGATCTTCACAAAGCCTTGGTCATAGTCGAACACGCCCGGGTCGCGCACATAGTCGAGCAGGTCATTGCTCTCGTTGTAGTGAATGCCCAGGCTTTGCTCCTGGATGAACGCGTTGTAGCAGACCGCGTCCAGTTGCAGGCAGGCCGCCAACGCAATCGGGCCCAGCGGGCAGTGCAGGGCCAGCGCCACATCGTAGGCTTCGGCCATGTTGGCGATCTTGCGGGTTTCGGTGATGCCACCGGCGTGGGACGCATCCGGTTGGATGATGTCGACGTAACCTTCGCTGAGCACGCGCTTGAAGTCCCAGCGCGAAAACAGGCGTTCGCCCAAGGCAATCGGGGTGCTGGTCAGCGGTGCCAGTTCCTTCAGCGCTTCGTAGTTTTCACTGAGCACCGGCTCTTCGATAAACATCAGCTTGTACGGGTCCAGTTCCTTCATCAGCACCTTGGCCATGGGCTTGTGCACGCGGCCATGAAAGTCGACGCCAATGCCGACGTTGGGGCCGACCGCATCACGCACGGCGGCCACGTTGGCCAGGGCCAGGTCGACTTTTTCGAAGCTGTCGACGAACTGCAGCTCCTCGGTGCCGTTCATTTTCACCGCCGTGAAGCCACGGGCCACGGCCTCTTTGGCGGCGCGGGCGGTGTCGGCCGGGCGGTCGCCGCCGATCCATGAATACACACGAATCTTGTCACGCACCTGGCCACCCAAGAGATCACTGACCGACACACCCAGGGCCTTGCCCTTGATGTCCCACAGCGCCTGGTCGATACCGGCGAGGGCGCTCATGTGCACGGCACCGCCCCGGTAGAAGCCGCCGCGATAGAGCACGGTCCAGATGTCTTCGATATTGCGGGGGTCTTTGCCGATCAGGTAGTCGGACAGCTCTTCGACGGCCGCCGCCACAGTGTGGGCGCGGCCCTCGACGACAGGCTCGCCCCAGCCGGTCACACCCTGGTCGGTCTCGACCTTGAGGAAGCACCAGCGCGGCGGGACGATAAAGGTCGTCAGTTTGGTGATTTTCATCTGTTATCTCTCTTATTAGATGCAGCGCCTGTGGGCGCGGAACTTGAATTCAGCTCAGGGCTTTCCAGGCGGCGACATAAGCCTGGGCGCGGCTCGCTACCTGATCCACGGTCATGCCCGGTTTGAACAACCCGGAGCCCAGCCCGAAGCCTTTGGCGCCAGCGTCGATAAACACCTGCATGTTGTCCGGAGTAATGCCGCCCACCGGCAGCAACAAGGTGCCGGCCGGCAATACCGCCAGCCACGCCTTGATCACCGCCGGGCCCATTTGCTCGGCTGGGAACAGCTTCAACACGTCGGCGCCTTCGGCCAATGCGGCAAAGGCTTCGGTGGGCGTCGCCACACCCGGCGACAGGAACAGACCCGCGGCTTTGGCGGCACGCAACACCTTGGCATCGCTGTGGGGCATCACGATCACCTGGCCACCGGCGGCCTTCACTTGCTCGACCTGCTCAGGCAGCAACACCGTACCGGCACCGATCAGGCAATCGGCGGGCAGGGTATCGCGCAGGGTGCGGATGCTGGTGTAAGGGTCGGGCGAGTTCAGCGGGACTTCGATCACGCGAAACCCGGCCTGATACAGCACCTGGCCGACGGCCTCGGCTTCGTCCGGGCGAATGCCGCGCAGAATGGCGATCAAACCGTTTTGCGCGAGTGCTTGCTTGAGCATGTCAGGCCTCCGTTACAGGTTGAATGAGCTCGGCTGCCACGGCCAATTGCCACAGGCCACGCTCGGTGGCTTCCTGCGCCAGGCTGACGTGGGCAAAGCCGCAAAGGGTGAGGGCGCGTTGGTAGCGGGCGCAGAGGGGAGCGGCGCCGACCAGGATGATCGGCTGGTGTTTTGCGCGGCCGGGCAAACCGGCGAGTTCATGGCCGATGAGCAAACCCGAGAGGTAATCAGGCTGCTGGTCGGGGGCGAGTTGCGCGGTAAGTCCAAGGGTGCGCGCGCTGAACAGGGTCGACAGCACACCGCGCTGGCCGTCTTTGGAGAGCGCTACGTGCACGCCTCGGTCAAAGGCGTCAGCCTGGAATTGTTCGCTGGGTTGCTGGGTGCGCCCCAGGATGCTGTGTTTGCTCAGCACCGCGAACAGCTCGCCGGTCATGAAGGTGTCGAAGTGGGTGATGCAGCCCTCGACCACCTCGACCCACTTGGAATGGCTGCCGGGCAGGCCGATCAACCCATTGGCGCCCAACCCTTGCAGCACGCCCAATACTTGGGTTTCTTCGCCGCGCATCACATTGGGCAAGCCAACCCGCTCGATCACGCCCGGCACGATATGCACGTCGACGCCACGCACACTGCGCACGCGATGCAGCGCTTGGCCAAGGCTCGCAACATCGACCGGAGTGTTGCGGTAGGCCGCTTCGCTCCAGCCCTGGGCGCTGCCGACCATGCCGCAGGCGATCACCGGCACGTTGGGCGCGGCGTCGAGCCAATCCCCGCAGGCCGCATCGAACGCCAACTCGAAGCCATCGCTGCAGCGTACGCCGGCTATATCGCGGGGCTCGGTGGGCAAATGCATGATGCCCCACGCCAGCGAGCGCTGTTCCAGCACCACGCCTGCGGGGCCGAGTTTATAAGCACGAAGGGAGCTGGTACCCCAATCGAGCGCGATCAATTGCGCCTGCATCGCTTCACCTGAATTGAGTGGGTGCTGAAAAAAGCAGATGGGCGAATATAAACCTATGCTTAGCTATATCTCAATATATAAATAACAGTCCCATATAGTGGGAGAAGGCAATAAAAATCCCGTCCCTTTGCGCAGCCAGGTGACGGGATCGATTAAAAAATAGACAAATCCAACTCGCGCATCGCGCCCATCCAGATCGCGTAATCGGTGTGGTCCTTGAGGTCATCGCCAGTATCGGGATGCAGGAACACCACTAACCCATTCCGATTGATCACCAACCACGGCAGCACCACGCCGATGTACTCGGCATCGAACGCCAGTTGGCAGCTCCAGTCCGGGTGCGGGCCCACGGGCCGCTCATGCACGCGCCCCATACGCAGCGGGAAGAGTTTGGCGGCGTCTTCGCACAGGGTGCGCGCCTGGTCGATCGTGTTTGCGTCGAAGTAGATATGGGCGTGGTAACCCTTGATACGTTGCATGACGGACTCCGGATCCAATATGCGCCAGATGCTAGACCGCAATCGACGGCAGGGCCAGCCCGGTCAAGGACTGCGCACTACTGGCCTGCTCGGCGACCAGCCAGTCGACAAAACGCTCCACTAACTGCCCCCGGCGTTTGCGTTGCGGTTGCACCACGTAATAGCCAAAACGCGAGATCACGGTGTCGCTGATCGGCCGACACAACCAGTTCTGTTCCAGCAGGTTATCCACCAAGTGGCGCCAGCCGATAGCCACGCCCTGGCCGGCAATCGCCGCTTGAATCAACAGCGTGTAGTTGTCGAAGCGCAGTTGGCCGGGCGTCGGTGCACTGGCGATGCCCAGTTCGCGAAACACGCCGCTCCAGTCGAACCACTGGCTGTTGTTCTCCTGGCGAAGGTGCAGCAACGGAAAATCGTGCAAATTTTGTACAGACAACGGCCTGGCCTGTTCCTTGAGCCACTGCGGGCTGCACACCGGGAACACTTCCTCGTTGAATAGCCACAGGCTGTCGCCCTGCTTGAAACGACCATCGCCAAACAGTACGGCCACGTCGATGTCGCTGCGCAAGGTGGCGTGGTTGCGCTCGCTGGTCACCAGGCTCACATCCACCTGAGGGTTGGCCGCATGAAAGCGATGCAAGCGCGGCATCAACCAATACGCGGCGAAGGCGAAGTCGGTGGCCACTTGCAGCACTTCGTGCTGATCCTGCTGGGTGATCGCACTGAGCCCGGCGTTGATGGCCTGCAAACCGCCTTGCACATGCTCGAACAACAAGGCGCCAGCATCGGTCAGTTCGATGCCACGGTAGATGCGATCAAACAGGCGGATCGCCAGTTGTTCTTCCAGGCGCTTGATCTGCTGGCTGATCGCTGGCTGGGTGGTGCCCAGTTCCATCGCGGCGGCGGTAAAGCTGCGATGACGCGCTGCCGCTTCAAAGGCGCGCAGCAGATCGAGAGACAGGTCACCGAGGGCTTCATACATAAGCTGTGCTTATCCTAGACATTGCTTTTCATGGGCTTTACCCCATTTTCCATGGGCTGCATGCTCAGTCGCATAAACACTGCCTATGGAATGCCGATAGATCATGAAGCGCAAGAACATTCTTTTCATCATGGCCGATCAAATGGCCGCACCGTTGCTTCCGTTCTATGGTTCTTCGCCGATCAAACTGCCGAACCTGAGCCGTCTGGCTGCACAAGGCGTGGTGTTCGACGCCGCCTATTGCAACAGCCCGCTGTGCGCACCGTCGCGCTTCACCCTGGTGAGCGGGCAACTGCCGAGCAAAATCGGCGCCTATGACAATGCGGCGGATTTCCCCGCCGACGTGCCGACTTACGCCCACTACCTGCGCCGCCTCGGCTACCGCACGGCGCTGTCGGGCAAGATGCATTTCTGCGGCCCCGACCAATTGCACGGTTACGAAGAGCGCCTGACCAGCGACATCTACCCCGCCGACTATGGCTGGGCGGTGAACTGGGACGAGCCAGACGTGCGCCCCACTTGGTACCACAACATGTCGTCGGTGCTGCAGGCCGGGCCATGCGTGCGCACCAACCAGCTGGATTTCGATGAAGAGGTGGTGTTCAAGGCCCAGCAATACCTGTTCGACCATATCCGCGAAGACGGCGACCAGCCATTCTGCCTGACCGTGTCGATGACGCACCCGCACGACCCGTACACCATTCCCAAGCCTTTCTGGGACCTGTACGACGACGCCGACATTCCATTGCCTACCACGCCGGCCCAAGCCGATCTCGACCCGCACTCCCAGCGCCTGCTCAAGGTCTACGACTTGTGGGACAAGCCGCTGCCTGTGGATAAGATCCGCGATGCACGCCGCGCCTATTTCGGCGCATGCAGCTACATCGACAGCAATGTCGGCAAGCTGCTGCAGACCCTGGAAGACACAGGCCTGGCCGATGACACCATCATTGTCTTCTCCGGCGATCACGGCGACATGCTCGGCGAGCGGGGCCTCTGGTACAAGATGCACTGGTTTGAAATGGCCGCCCGCGTGCCGCTGCTGGTCAGTGCGCCAGGGCAGTTCGCGGCGGGCCGCGTCAGCAAAGCGGTGTCCACCGCCGACCTGTTGCCAACCCTGGTGGAACTGGCCGGCGGCGAGCTGGACCCGCGACTGCCACTGGATGGCCGCTCACTGGTGCCGCACTTGCAGGGGCAGGGCGGGCACGACGAAGTGTTTGGCGAGTACATGGCCGAAGGCACCATCAGCCCGCTGATGATGATTCGCCGTGGCGCCTACAAATTCATCTACAGCGAAGACGACCCTTGTCTACTGTTCGATGTACGCAACGACCCTCGGGAGCAGGAAGAACTCAGCCAGTCGCCGCAGCATCAGGCGCTGTTTGCAGCCTTCCTGGACGAGGCGCGGGCCAAATGGGACATCCCGGCGATCCACCAACAGGTGCTCGCCAGCCAACGTCGGCGTCGCCTGGTGTTTGAAGCACTGACCCAGGGCAAGCTGAAGAGCTGGGATCACCAGCCACTGGTGGACGCCAGTCAGCAATACATGCGCAACCATATCGATCTCGACGACCTGGAGCGCAAGGCACGTTATCCACAACCCTGCCAACACCCATAAATAGACAGAGGGAAGGCCATGCAAAAGTTGACTGTGGTATTGGGCATCTTGGCGCTGAGCAGCGTCAACGTGTACGCGGATACCAGCTGCGAAACGGTAAAGATGGCCGATCCAGGCTGGAGCGATATCGCGGCCACCAATGCCATCACCGGTTTCCTGCTGACGGGCATGGGCTACAAGGCCAAGGTCGACACCCTCGCGGTGCCGATCACCTTCGGCGGGCTCAAGGACGGCCAGGTGGATGTGTTCCTGGGCAACTGGATGCCGGCACAGCAGGGCTTCTACGACAAGTTCGTGGCCAATGGCGATGTGGTGCAACTGGCGAAAAACCTCGACGGCACCGAGTTCACCCTCGCCGTGCCCGACTACGTGTGGGACGCCGGTGTGCATGACTTTGCTGACCTGAACACGTTTGCCGACAAGTTCGACAAGAAGATCTACGGCATTGGCTCCGGCGCGCCGGCGAATATCTCGTTGCAAGAGATCATCAAGAAAAACGACTTCGACCTCGGCCAATGGAAGCTGATCGAGTCCAGCGAACAGGCGATGCTGGCCGAAGTGTCGCGAGCGGTGAAGAAGCAGAAATTCGTGACCTTCCTCGGCTGGACGCCGCACCCGATGAACGTGCAATTGAAAATGCATTACCTCAAGGGCGGCGAGAAATACTTTGGTGACACCGGCAGCGTGTATACCTTGACCCGCAAGGGCTATGCGCAGGCCTGCCCAAATGTCGGAAAATTGCTGACCAACCTGAGTTTTACCCAGGAGATGGAGAACAGCATCATGGCCGAGGTGGCCAATAAAAAGGTCAGCAACGCCGATGCGGCCAAGGCGTGGCTAAAGGCGAATCCGGCAGTGTTGGACAAGTGGCTGGACGGCGTGAAAACCGTGGATGGCAAGGATGCGCTGGCCGCTGTAAAAGCCAAACTCTGACGGCCGCCGCCACTCCGGTGGACGCTGGCTTGCCTGCGATAGCATCACTGTGGTGTTCCGGTAACACCGAGGTGCCAGTATCGCAGGCAAGCCAGCGCCCACAGGGGCTTGCGTGTACTGATACTCTGCCTCACACCTTTTCCGACCCGAGTCTGCGATGCCCCGGCCCAACCGCCAATCACTCTTTCCGTTCCTCGCCTGGCTGCCGCGCCAGACCCGTGCCAGCGTCGGCCGTGACGCACTGGTCGGCCTGAGCGGCGCCGTGCTCGCCCTGCCGCAGTCGATCGCCTACGCACTGATTGCCGGCCTGCCTCCCGAATACGGCTTGTATGCCGCGATTATCCCGGTCCTGATCGCTTGCCTCTGGGGATCATCCTGGCACCTGATCTGCGGCCCCACGGCGGCCATTTCCATCGTGCTTTACGCCAGTGTCAGCCCCCTGGCCGTGCCGGGGTCCCAGGACTACATCACCCTGATCCTGCTGCTCACCTTCCTCGCCGGCGTTTTCCAGTGGCTGCTGGGCATGCTGCGCTTTGGCGCGCTGGTGAATTTTGTCTCTCACTCGGTGGTGCTCGGTTTCACCCTGGGTGCCGCCGTGGTGATTGCCCTGGGGCAGTTGCCCAACCTGCTGGGTTTGGATTTACCCAGCCAGGCTACGGCGATCAATAGCCTGCTGGCACTGATCCACCACAGCGGCGAATGGGACCATGCGTCCCTCGCCCTTGGGCTGGGCACGTTGCTGGTGGGCGCGCTACTCAAGTACCTGGTACCCCGCTGGCCAACGCTGTTGATTGCACTGGCACTGGGCAGCGTGGTCGCATGGGTGTGGCCGGCAATGTTCGGGCATGTGGCGCGGGTCAGTTCATTTGTTGGCAAACTGCCGCCGTTCAGCCCCTTGCCGATGGACCTGGACATGATTCTTCGCCTGCTGCCCAGCGCCGTGGCAGTGGGCATGCTCGGGCTGGTCACCAGCCTGTCGATCGCCCGCTCGCTGTCGGCCCGTTCACAGCAATTGCTCGATGCCAACCAAGAAGTACGCGCGCAGGGTTTATCCAATATCGTTGGCGGATTTTTCTCCGGCTACTTGTCAGCCGGGTCCTTTACTCGCTCCGGCCTCAGCTATGAGGCCGGCGCCTGCTCGCCATTGGCCGGCGTGTTTTCCGCGCTGTGGGTGGCGGTGTTCGCGGTGTTTGGGGCGGCGCTGATCGCACACATCCCGATCCCGAGCATGGCCGCGAGCATCCTGCTGATTTGCTGGGGCCTGGTGGACCATCGCGGCATTCGTGCGTTGTTCCGTGTCAGTCGCGCCGAGTTTGTGGTGATGGGCCTGACGTGCGTGGCCACCTTGCTGCTGGAGCTGCAGACGGCAATTTATGCCGGGGTGCTGGCGTCACTGTTTTTCTACCTCAAGCGCACCTCGCAACCCCGAGTGCAGCAGTGGCGTGAGGGTGACGAAGATGTGCTGCGGGTAGGTGGCTCGATCTTTTTCGGCGCCAGCCATTACCTGCAAGTACGCCTGCAACGTTTGCAGGGCGAACGGGTGGTGATCGAGGCGCAGCAGATCAACTTTATCGACTATTCCGGGGTGGAGATGCTGCATCAGGAAGCGCGGCGCCTGAAGGGCTTGGGACGCAGCCTGACGTTGCGCAGGGCCAGGCCGCAGGTGGTGGAGGAGTTGAGGAAACTGGAAGGGGCCGACAAGTGCCCCATCCAGTTCGAAGACTAAACACCATTGAACTGTGGGCGCTGGCTTGCCTGCTCCCACAGTGCCGTGCCCATGTCAGATAGCGTCAGGCCAACTGCCGGCGCAACTCGGCCAGCACCGGCGCCGAATCCGGGCGCACGCCGCGCCACAGGAAGAACGCTTCCGCCGCCTGTTCCACCAACATGCCCAAGCCATCCATGGTCACGGACGCGCCCTGTTCAGTCGCCCAGCGGCAGAACGCGGTCGGCTCCTTGGCGTACATCATGTCGTAGCAAAAGGTCTTGCCCGGATCGATCAGGCTGCCGGCAATCGGCGGTACATCGCCTGACAAGCTCGCGGACGTGGCGTTGATGATCACGTCCACCGGCTCACGCAGCCAGTCGAAACCGCTGGCAGACACCGGGCCCAGGTCGTCGAACAACTCGGCGAGGAACTCGGCTTTTTCCACGGTACGGTTGGCGATGATCAGCGAGGCCGGTTGCTCGGCCAGCAGCGGCTCCAGCGCGCCACGTACCGCACCGCCGGCACCCAGCAGCAGGATGCGCTGGCCCTGCAGTTTCAGCCCGGCATTGACCGTGAGATCACGCACCAGGCCGGCGCCGTCGGTGTTATCACCCAGCAGCCTGCCGTCGGCCAGCCTGCTCAGGGTGTTCACCGCGCCCGCGCGTTGGGCGCGTTCGGTCAGGGTGTTGGCCAGGCGGTAGGCGTCTTCCTTGAACGGCACCGTGACGTTCGCGCCACGGCCGTGTTGAAAAAACTCACGGGCACAGCCGGTGAAATCCTCCAGCGGTGCCAGCAAGGTGCTGTAGTCCAGTTGCTCGCCCGTCTGCTCGGCGAACATCCGGTGGATCAGCGGCGACTTGCTGTGGCCGATGGGGTTGCCGAAGACGACGTAACGGTCCATCAGACAGCCGCCTTGGGCGCGGCGATGCCGAGCCAGTCGCGGTCTTGCAGGAAGTAGTCGGTAAGACGCGCCTCTTCGCTGCCGGCCTGGGCCTTCCAGTCGTAGTTCCAGCGCACTTGCGGCGGCAGCGACATCAGGATCGACTCGGTGCGCCCACCCGACTGCAAGCCGAACAGGGTGCCACGGTCATAGACCAGGTTGAATTCAACGTAGCGACCGCGACGGAATTCCTGGAATTCGCGCTGTTGCTCGGTGTAGGCGAGGGCCTTGCGGCGTTGCACGATCGGCAAGTAGGCGTCGATGTAAGCGTCGCCGATGGCCCGGATGAAGGCGAAGCAGGTGTCGAAGCCCCACTCGTTCAAGTCATCGAAGAACAGGCCGCCGATACCGCGCGGTTCGTTGCGGTGCTTGATATGGAAGTAGGTGTCACACCACGCCTTGTAGCGCGAATACACATCCGGACCGAACGGCGCACAGGCCTGCTCGGCCACGCGGTGCCAGTGGACGCAGTCTTCTTCGTTGCCGTAGTAAGGCGTGAGGTCGAAGCCACCACCGAACCACCATACCGGTTCTTCACCCTCTTTCTCGGCGATGAAAAACCGCACGTTGGCGTGGGAAGTCGGCACATGTGGGTTATGCGGATGGATCACCAGCGACACGCCCAGGGCTTCAAAGCCTCGACCGGCCAGTTCAGGCCGATGCGCGCTGGCGGACGGTGGGAGGCCGCTACCAAACACGTGGGAGAAGTTAACGCCGCCTTTTTCGATCACCGAACCGTTCTCGATCACACGGGTGCGACCACCGCCGCCGGCAGGCCGGGTCCAGGCGTCTTCGATAAAGCGAGTGTCCGTCTCGAAGGTTTCCAGGGCGCTGCAAATGCGGTCTTGCAGGTCTAGCAGGTAGGCCTTTACAGCCTCGGTGCGGGTAGTCATGGCATCACCTTGAATCGGGCAAAGCTACGCGAGGCCATTGGGCGTCGGCGGCAAATGGGCGCACAGGATACCACTGCACCCCATTGCGCCGCAGTTGACGAAGATCAAGCTTAGGAGTGGGATAGTGGGCTACGCGAATTCGACCCAAGGAGAAGGCAGATGGCAAAACGTATCCAGTTCAGCGCCCATGGCGGCCCCGAAGTGCTTGAGTATGTGGACTACACGCCGGCGGAGCCGGGCCCGCAGCAGGTGCGTGTGCGTAACGAGGCGATCGGCCTGAACTTCATCGACACCTATTTCCGCAGTGGCCTGTACGCGCCGCCCGCGTTGCCATCGGGGTTGGGCGCAGAGGGCGCCGGTGTGGTCGACGCTGTCGGCAGCGAAGTCACCCAATTCAAGGTCGGCGACCGCGTGGCCTATGGCAGCGGCCCGCTGGGTGCCTATAGCCAGCTGCACGTGTTGCCCGCCGCCAACCTGGTGCACCTGCCGGATGAGATCAGCTACGAACAAGCCGCCGGCGCCATGCTCAAGGGCCTGACCGTGCAGTACCTGTTGCGCCAGACCTACGAACTGAAAGGCGGCGAAACCATCCTGTTCCATGCCGCCGCAGGCGGCGTAGGCTCCCTGGCCTGTCAATGGGCCAAGGCGCTGGGCGTCAAGCTGATCGGTACCGTCAGCTCGCCGGAAAAAGCCGCGTTGGCCAAATCCTTAGGAGCCTGGGAAACCATCGACTACAGCAAGGAAGATGTCGCACAGCGCGTGCTGGAATTGACCGACGGCAAAAAAGTCCCGGTGGTGTACGACGGCGTTGGCAAGGACACCTGGCTGACGTCACTGGACAGCGTCGCGCCGCGGGGGCTGGTGGTGAGTTTCGGTAATGCGTCGGGTGCGGTGGACGGGGTGAACCTGGGGATTCTGGCGGCCAAAGGCTCGCTGTACGTCACCCGGCCGACGTTGGCGACCTACGCCAATAACCCGCAGAACCTGCAGGCAATGGCGGATGACCTGTTCTCGATGATCAAGAGCGGCAAGGTGCGCATTGATATCAACCAGCGCTATTCGCTGGCGGATGCGGCGAAGGCACAGACCGAGTTGTCCGGGCGGCGCACGACAGGGTCGACCATTCTGTTGCCGTAGGACAATCGATATCTGGAGCCTGTAAACGCCTCATCGCGGGCAGGCCCGGCGCCCACATTTGACCGTGTTGTCATGACGAACACGGATCAAGTATGGGCGCCGGGCTTGCCCACGATGGCCGCGCCTGGGCCTCAGGAAGGCCGCACCACCTCACCCGTCACCAGATCGCGAATCAGGCTCGGGTTCTTGCGCCCACCCAGGGCGCCACCCAATACCAGGTCTACCTGGCCACGGAAGTATTGCTCCACGCGAATCCGCGAGCGCGCCGCCGGACGTCCCTGGGGGTTGGCCGACGTGGAAATCAACGGCCCCACCAGCGAGCACAAGTCGCGCACCAGTGGATGATCGGTTACCCGCAGCGCCACGGTGTCGTGAACACCCGTTACCCATTCCGGCAGCATGTCCTGATGAGGCACCAGCCAGGTGTTCGGGCCCGGCCAGGTGCTGGCCATGCGGTCGATCCAATCCTGCGGGAAATCTTCGAACAGGAAGTCGAACTGACGGATGTTGTCCGCCACCAGGATCAGGCCCTTGTCCACCGAACGGTTCTTGATGGCGAGCAAACGGTCCACTGCTTCTTCGTTCCACGGGTCGCAGCCCAAGCCCCAAACTGCCTCGGTTGGGTAGGCAATCACCGCGCCTGCGCGAATTTCTCGTGCGGTTTCCAGCACACGCCACCGGTTGACCATGGTTCACTCTCCAGACTAAAGCTCTGCGCAGTTTACCGATCTTCGTTACAAAACCTAGCAGCGCGCAAGCCAGCGCCCGCTTTCGCAGATGACCTGGCCTTCGAGTTCAAGCTCGGTCAGGGTCGCCAACACCTGGGACAACGGCCTGCCGCTGGCAATCGCCAGGCCTTCACTGGTGTGGGGCGCCGCGTGCAGCAGCGCCACCAGCGGATGCACGACAGGCATCGGCGTCGGTCGGGACAGCGCCTGCCAGCCACGCAAACCTTCAAGAATGTGCTCGATGGTTTCCACCAGTACCGCACCGTCACGGATCAACTGGTGACAGCCCTTGGCGCCGGGATGATGAATGGACCCCGGAATGGCATACACCTCGCGGCCTTGCTCGGCCGCCAGTTTCGCGGTGATCAGCGAACCACTGGCCATGCTGGCTTCCACCACCAGTACGCCCAGGGACAACCCGCTGATGATGCGGTTACGCCTGGGGAAGTTGCCGGCCTGGGGCGGTGCGTCCAGGGGAAACTCGGAAACCACGGCACTGCCTTGGTCAATCATCGCCGCCGCCAGGCGTGTGTGACGCTGTGGATAAAAATTTTCCAGCCCGGTGCCGAGTACCCCGATTGTCTGGCCGCCCACGTCCAATGCGGCTTGATGAGCTGCGCCGTCGATGCCTAAGGCCAGGCCGCTGGTGATGACAAAACCGGCACTCGCCAGGCTGCGGGAAAACGCGGCCGCCGTGTCCATGCCAGGACGGGTTGCGCGGCGGCTCCCCACCATCGCCAGTTGCGGTTTTTCCAGGATCAGGGGGTCACCGGCGACGAATAACAGCGGTGGCGCGTCATCAATCTGGGCGAGCAGCACGGGGTACTCCGGCTGGTCCCACATCAGCAAATGCTGGCCCGGGCACGCCAGCCAGGCCAATGCCGAACGGGCACCCTCGCGGACTTCATGGCTGCGACGGGCGTCGGCACTGATGGCCGGCACACCCAGTGAACGCCAGGCACTGGCGGGTGCACTGAGAGCCTTGGATGCAGAGCCGAACGCTTCGATCAGCAAGCGAAAGCGCTTGGGACCCAGTTCCGGCAGCCTGTGCAAGCGTAGTCGGGCTTCCAGTTCTGACGGGGATATTTCATGACAGTTTATCGGATTCATTTGATCATCCTTGACCGGAACAAGCTGTGGATAACTCTGTTGGTAACTTATTTAGCAGGCTATTTATTGTGTTTGATGGGCAGTCTCGAATCGGTCCATCACCGCCAACGGTCGTGAGGCACTGAGCACAAGGGCGTAACTGAGCTTTTCGTAGGTGCGAAACACCAGTAGGACGCCGGCGTGTTCATCGGGAAGTTTCACCGGGGCTGCGGTGAAGATGTCGCGCACGGTAGCGCCAGTCTTGATCACACTGAGGCGTTGGCCTTCGACCAGGCCGTCGCGACGGCCTTTGTTCAGGGTGACTGCATCGAGTACGCCGATCTGAGTGACGCCTTTGGGGATATCGATGATTTGCCCTTCGACAAAAGCCGCTGCCGGCGTGTCTGCAAAGGTCGTCGGGGCGACGGGAGACTGCACGCGCAGCAGGCGGTCGCCGGGACGTACCTCCTGGGTGATCCGCTGTACGGCCAGGGTCGTCAGGTCACCGGCCACGACAAATCGCGCAGTGCCAATGTCGTCGGCATTGATGCCCAGCAGTTCCTGGGTGTGGGGGTCGGTGTAGACCTTACCCCGTCGGAAGATTGCGTAATCGGGCTGGGAAGGGTCCAAGTTGCCTCGGGCATGCACCCGCTCGCCATTGGCACCCAGCACGCGTCCTGCATCGGCGGCGACAATGTACGGGGCGTTGTCCAGATCCTGGGGCGAATCAAGCAGGCGGTTATGCAGTAAAAACCGCTGGATAGCGTGTTGCGTCGGCTGATCCAGTCGCTGGACGGGCTGCGGCAGCAGGGCCATCGCGAACGGGGCCCACAGCAGCAAGACGAGTAGCGATTTCCTCATGGGGTCAATCTCCTTTATTATGTGCGTTCGCGTGAAATGCCAGAGCCTTCGCGGCTTCGGGGCGCTTCACACCGGCTGTCTGGGTCCATCCCAACGCCGATTTGCCTCTACCTCACATGTGCAGCAATTACGCTTATGGCTATTTTGAACATCCTCGAATTCCCCGACTCGCGCCTGCGCACGATCGCCAAACCGGTGGCCGTAGTGGACGACAAGGTTCGTCAGTTGGTCGATGACATGTTTGAAACAATGTATGAAGCCCCGGGCATCGGCCTCGCCGCGACCCAGGTCAACGTGCATCAGCGCATCGTGGTCATGGACCTGTCGGAAGACCGCAGCGAACCGATGGTGTACATCAACCCCGAGTTCGAACCGCTGACCGACGAGATGGGCGAATACCAGGAAGGTTGCCTGTCGGTGCCGGAGTTCTACGAGAACGTCGAGCGCCCGCTGCGCGTGAAGATCAAGGCCCTGGACCGCGACGGCAAGCCGTTCGAGCTGATTGCCGAAGGCCTGTTGGCAGTGTGCATCCAGCACGAATGCGACCACCTCAATGGCAAGCTGTTTGTCGATTACCTGTCCACGCTCAAGCGCGACCGGATCAAGAAGAAGCTGGAAAAAAAACATCGCCAGCAAGCTTGATGCCCTTCTTCCAAAGGCTTGCTGCGGCAAGCCTTTTTCTTTTGTGACTGCTTTTAACCGAGACCTCCCATGACCGAGCCACTGCGCATTGTTTTTGCCGGTACCCCCGAATTTGCCGCCGAACACCTCAAGGCGCTGCTTGCCAGCCCTCATGACATCGTCGCGGTGTACACCCAGCCGGATCGCCCGGCCGGTCGCGGGCAAAAACTGATGCCGAGCCCGGTCAAACAGTTGGCGCTGGAGCACACTATTCCCGTACTGCAGCCGCCGACCCTGCGTAACGCAGAAGCCCAGGCTGAATTGGCCGCGCTGCAACCGGACTTGCTGGTGGTGGTGGCCTACGGCCTGATCCTGCCCCAGGCGGTGCTGGATATTCCGCGGCTGGGCTGCATCAACAGTCATGCTTCGCTGTTGCCACGCTGGCGCGGTGCAGCGCCGATCCAGCGCGCCGTGGAAGCGGGCGACGGCGAGAGCGGCGTGACCGTGATGCGCATGGAGGCGGGCCTGGACACCGGCCCGATGCTGCTCAAGGTCACCACGCCTATCACCGCCGAAGACACCGGCGGCAGCCTGCACGACCGTCTGGCTGAACTGGGCCCGCCCGCGGTGATCCAGGCCATCACCGGCCTTGCGGCCGGCACCCTGCAAGGTGAAGTCCAGGACGACAGCCTGGCTACCTACGCCCATAAGCTGAACAAAGACGAAGCGCGCATCGACTGGAGCCGTCCCGCCGTGGAGTTGGAACGCCTGGTGCGTGCGTTCAACCCGTGGCCGATCTGCCACAGCAGCCTCGACGGCGAAGCCTTGAAGGTACTCGCCGCGACGTTGGCCGATGGCAAAGGCGCCCCAGGGGAAATCATCGGCGCCAGCAAAGATGGCCTGGTGGTGGCTTGCGGTGAACAGGCACTGTGCCTGACTCGTCTGCAATTGCCCGGCGGCAAGGCGCTGAACTTCAGCGATTTGTTCAACAGCCGTCGTGAGAAATTTGCCCTGGGCACGATCCTTGGGGTGGCCGCTCAATGAACCCACGTCTGGCCGCCGCCAAGGCTCTCGCCGCTGTCCTCAACGGCAAGGCCTCGCTGAACAGCTCACTGCCGACACAGCTGGATAAAGTCGAGGATCGCGACCGCGGTTTCACCCAGGACCTGGCCTTTGGCACCGCCCGTTGGCAACCACGTTTGTCTGCGCTGGCTGCCAAGCTGCTGCAAAAGCCGTTCAAGGGCGCGGACGCGGACGTCGAGGCACTGTTGCTGGTGGGCCTCTATCAGTTGCTCTACACCCGCGTGCCGGCCCACGCTGCCATCGGTGAAACCGTCGGTTGTGCCGACAAACTGAAAAAGCCCTGGGCCAAGGCCTTGCTCAATGCCGTGCTGCGCCGTGCCCAGCGCGAGAGCGAAGCGCTGCTGGCCGAGCTGGAACACGATCCAGTAGTGCGTACCGCTCACCCGCGCTGGCTGCAAAAGTCCCTGAAAGCCTTCTGGCCCGAGCAATGGGAAGCGATCTGCGCGGCCAACAACGCACATCCGCCGATGATCCTGCGGGTCAACCGGCGTCACCACGGCCGTGATGCCTACCTGCAATTGCTCACCGACGCCGGCATCAACGCTACGCCGTGCGTGTACAGCACTGACGGCATCGTGCTCGAGGCCGCCGCCGATGTACGCAGCCTGCCGGGCTTTACCGAAGGCTGGATCAGTGTGCAGGACGAGGCTGCGCAGTTGGCCGCCGACTTGCTCGACTTGGCTCCCGGCCAGCGCGTACTCGACGCCTGCTGTGCGCCCGGCGGTAAGACGTGCCACATCCTGGAGGTCGAAAAAGACCTGGCCGGTGTAGTGGCTGTGGATCTTGAAGCCAAGCGCTTGGTGCGCGTACGGGAAAACCTCGCGCGCCTGGGCTTGAGCGCCGAGCTGATCGCCGCCGATGGGCGCGACACTGCCGCATGGTGGGACGGCAAGCCGTTCCAGCGCATCCTGCTGGACGCACCGTGCTCAGCCACTGGCGTGATCCGCCGGCACCCGGATATCAAACTCACCCGCCAACCCGACGACATTGCCGCCCTGGCCGTGCTGCAAGGCGAACTGCTCGACGCGCTGTGGCCGACCCTGGAAGTCGGCGGCATCCTGCTTTACGCCACCTGCTCCACCTTGCCCACCGAGAACACCGAGGTCATCGAAGCCTTCCTCGCCCGCACCAGCGGCGCCCGGGAGCTGGACCTCGCCACCACGGCTGGCATCAAGCAGCCCCATGGCCGCCAATTGCTCGTGCAAGAAGGCGGACATGATGGCTTCTACTACGCCAAACTGATCAAGATCGCCGCCGCGCGCGGCTGAATGGTTTTAAGGGAGTGACCGGATGAAAATCATCATCCTTGGGGCAGGGCAGGTCGGCGGTTCGCTGGCCGAACATTTGGCCAGCGAAGCCAACGACATCACCGTGGTCGACACCGATGCCGAGCGCCTGCGCAACCTCGGCGACCGCCTGGATATCCGTACGGTACAGGGTCGAGCGTCGTTTCCGACAGTGCTGCGCCAGGCCGGTGCCGACGATGCCGATATGCTCGTCGCCGTGACCAACAGCGATGAAACCAACATGGTCGCCTGCCAGGTCGCCCACACCCTGTTCCATACCCCGACCAAGATCGCTCGTGTGCGCGAAGCGGCCTACCTGACCCGCGCCGGCCTGTTCGACAACGACGCGATTCCGGTGGACGTACTGATCAGCCCTGAACAAGTGGTCACTCATTACATCAAGCGCCTGATCGAAATCCCGGGCGCCTTGCAGGTGATCGACTTTGCCGGTGGCAAGGCGCAATTGGTCGCGGTGAAGGCTTATTACGGTGGCCCGCTGGTGGGCCAGCAACTGCGCCAGTTGCGTGAGCACATGCCCAATGTGGAAACCCGCGTAGCCGCAATTTTCCGCCGTGACCGCCCGATCCTGCCCCAGGGCGATACAGTGATCGAGGCTGACGACGAAGTGTTTTTCATCGCGGCCAAGGCGAATATTCGCGCCGTCATGAGTGAAATGCGCCGCCTCGACGAGACCTACAAACGCATCGTCATCGCGGGTGGCGGGCAGATCGGCGAGCGTTTGGCCGAAGCCATCGAAAGCCGCTACCAGGTAAAGATCATCGAGATGAGCCCGGCTCGTTGCCGGCATTTGTCTGACACCTTGGACAGCACTGTCGTACTGCAAGGCAGTGCCTCGGACCGCGACCTGCTGATGGAAGAAAACATCGCCGACGCCGATATCTTCCTCGCGCTGACCAACGATGACGAAGCCAACATCATGTCGTCGTTGCTGGCCAAGCGCCTGGGCGCGAAGAAAGTGATGACCATCATCAACAACCCGGCCTATGTGGACTTGATCCAGGGCGGCGATATCGACATCGCCATCAGCCCGCAGCTGGCCACCATCGGCACCTTGCTCGCCCACGTGCGCCGCGGCGATATCGTCAGCGTGCACTCCCTGCGGCGCGGCGCGGCGGAAGCCATCGAAGCGATTGCACACGGCGACTCGAAGTCGAGCAAGGTGATCGGCAAGGCCATCCGCGATATCGGCTTGCCGCCAGGCACCACCATTGGCGCGATCATTCGTGACGAAGAGGTGATCATTGCCCACGACGATACGGTGATCGCCACGGGTGACCATGTGATCCTGTTCCTGGTGGACAAGAAACATATTCGCGACGTGGAGAAATTGTTCCACGTGGGGCTGAGTTTTTTCTGACGCCGTCGCCGGCAAGGAATAGGCGTCCCCCCGGCGCCTACAAGGGGGTTCTGTATGCTTGAGTCACTGGAGAAAATGCTCGCCAAGGGTGTGGATAACGCGCTGCTGCGTTTTGGTTTGGGCAAGGGTTACCTGGACGCGAAGGACAACAGCAAGGCAGCGGAGCATCTGCAGAAATGCGTCGAGTTCGATCCGAAGTATTCGGCGGCGTGGAAGCTGTTGGGTAAGGCGCACCACGCTCAAGGCGATAGCGCGGCAGCCCGACAAGCCTGGGAGAAGGGCATCGAAGCGGCACAAGCCCATGGCGACAAGCAGGCCGAGAAAGAGATGGCGGTGTTCCTGAAGAAACTCGATCGCCAACCTTGAGCCGATCTCCTGTGGGAGCTGGCTTGCCTGCGATGCAGGCAACTCGGTCTTTCAGTTAAACCGAGTTGATGCCATCGCAGGCAAGCCAGCGCCCACATTAGATCTGCATGGGTCTTGAGTCAGGGGTGGCTCAGTACCACCGCGCCTCGCCCGGCGGGCGCTTCTTGAAGCGCTTCATGCTCCACATGTACTGGCTCGGATACGCGCCGACATACCGCTCCACCACCTTGCTCATCGCCGCGCAGGACGTGGCGGTGTCAGTGCTGTACATGTCTTCCGGTGCCGCTTCCAGGATCACTTTATAACCCGAGCCATCCGGCAGCCGCAGGGCATGCAGGAACACACCCACGGCTTTGTGGCCGGCGAGCATGTTCGGCACAAACTTGCTGGTGAGCGCCTGGGTGGCGAAGAACGGCACGAAGATCCCGGCGGATTCAGCCGGTTCCGGGTCGGCGGGAATACCCACTTGGCCGCCTTTGCGCACTTCCTTGATCACACTGAGGATGCCTTCCTTGGTAGACGCCGCCACGCGGTTGCCCAACTGCACGCGCTGTTTTCGCAGCAACTCATCCACCGCCTTGAGCTTGGGCGGACGGTAGAAAATGATCGGTTTGCACTGGCTGCAATAGAAGTGGTTCAGCACTTCCCAGTTGCCCAGATGGCTGGTGATGCCAACCACGCCTTTGCCTGAGGCGAGGGCTTCGTGCAGCACTTCCAGGCCTTCGACTTCACGCACCAGGTCGATGGAGCGCTGGGCCGGCCAGATCCAGGCGCAGGCGCTTTCGGTCAGGGACTTGCCGATGTCCATCAGGCTGCGGCCGACCAGCGCTTCGCGCTCAACGGGGTCCATCTCCGGGAAGCACTTGGAGAGGTTGATCCGCACGGTGTCGCGGGAACGGTTGGGGGTTTTCCACATGATCCAGCCGATGGCCGTGCCTACCGCCTGGACAGCGCGCCAAGGCAGCAGGGCAAACAGCCGGAGAGCGCCTACCAGCAAGGCGCCTTTAAACTTTTCCACAGGTCACTC
Organism: Pseudomonas sp. MYb13; assembly: GCF_002980075.1. Taxonomy (NCBI): domain Bacteria; kingdom Pseudomonadati; phylum Pseudomonadota; class Gammaproteobacteria; order Pseudomonadales; family Pseudomonadaceae; genus Pseudomonas; species Pseudomonas sp. MYb13. The sequence goes on from NZ_PCQI01000001.1 coordinate 102,990, forward strand.
CTGATCGTGTGTGGTGCGCAAAGCCGGCATTCTAACCGGCGTTGACCAAGTCCGCGTAACGGTCGCAGTCCTGAGTGTGGTCCATGACCATGCCCGAGGCCTGCATGAAGGCGTAGCAAATGGTCGGCCCGACGAAGGTAAAGCCGGCTTTTTTCAGCGCCTTGCTCATCGCTTCGGCCTCGGGCGTAATCGCCGGGACTTCGCTGCGATCCTTGAAATGATTGACCTTGGGTTGGCCGCCGACAAAGGACCAGAGCAACCCCACCGGGTCCTCCAGCGCCAGCCAGGCGGCGGCATTGCGTCGAGTGGCGTTGAGCTTGAGGCGATTGCGTACGATGCCCGGATCAAGCATCAGCGCCTCGATTTGCGCATCGGTCAGCGTCGCCAGACGTTGCGCATCAAACCCGAACAAGACCTTTCGATAATGCTCGCGTTTGCGTAAAACGGTGATCCAGGAAAGGCCCGCCTGGAACCCTTCGAGCAAAAGCAACTCGAACAAACCCTGCGCATCGCGCAGCGGCGTTCCCCACTCCTGATCGTGATAAGCCATGTACAGCGGATCTTCAGAACACCAAAAGCAGCGTGGCATAAGGCTCCAGGGGATGGTGGCGCGGCCGAATCGGGTATACTCCCGCTCTTTAAATCGCAGCCCAAGTAACAGGTGAATTTCGTGAGCCAGCCTACGCCAGCCGTGCGTACCTTCCAAGACTTGATCCTCGCCCTCCAGCAATACTGGGCCGAGCAAGGTTGTGTGGTACTTCAGCCCTACGATATGGAAGTAGGCGCCGGCACTTTCCACACCGCTACATTCCTGCGGGCCATTGGCCCGGAAACCTGGAACGCCGCTTATGTGCAGCCCAGTCGTCGCCCGACTGACGGCCGCTACGGCGAAAACCCGAACCGCCTGCAGCATTACTACCAGTTCCAGGTGGTACTGAAGCCGAACCCGGACAACTTCCAGGAACTGTACCTGGGCTCGCTCAAGCACGTGGGCCTGGACCCACTGGTGCACGACATCCGCTTCGTGGAAGACAACTGGGAGTCACCGACCCTGGGCGCCTGGGGCCTGGGCTGGGAAGTCTGGCTCAACGGCATGGAAGTGACGCAGTTCACTTACTTCCAGCAAGCCGGTGGCATCGAGTGCTACCCGGTGACCGGTGAGATCACCTACGGTCTCGAGCGCCTGGCCATGTACCTGCAAGGCGTCGACTCGGTCTACGACCTGGTGTGGGCCGACGGCCCGTTCGGTAAAGTGACCTATGGCGATGTGTTCCACCAGAACGAAGTGGAGCAGTCCACCTACAACTTCGAACACGCCAACGTCGACAAGCTGTTCGAACTGTTCGACTTCTATGAAAGCGAAGCCAAGCGCCTGATCGAACTCGACCAGCCGCTGCCGTTGCCGAGCTATGAAATGGTGTTGAAGGCGTCCCATACCTTCAACCTGCTGGATGCGCGCCGTGCTATCTCGGTCACCGCACGCCAGCAATACATCCTGCGTGTGCGCACCCTGGCGCGTTCCGTCGCTCAAGCCTACCTGCTGGCGCGTGCCAAGCTGGGCTTCCCGATGGCGACCCCAGACCTGCGTGATGAAGTGTTGGCTAAGCTGGAGGCTGCACAATGAGTGCTCAAGATTTCCTGGTTGAACTGGGCACCGAAGAGCTGCCACCCAAGGCACTCAATACCCTGGCCGACGCGTTCCTGGCCGGTATCGAAAAAGGCCTGCACAGCGCTGGCCTGAAGTTCGAAGCGAAGAAAGTCTACGCCGCGCCACGTCGCCTGGCCGTGTTGCTGACCGCGCTGGAAACCCAGCAGCCGGACCGCAGCATCAACCTCGACGGCCCACCGCGCCAGGCGGCGTTCGACGCCGAAGGCAACCCGACCCAAGCCGCACTTGGCTTTGCCAAGAAGTGTGGCGTGGAACTGAGCGAGATCGACCAGAGCGGCCCGAAACTGCGTTTCAGCCAAGTCATCACCGGTAAGCCGACCGCCAGCCTGTTGCCGACCATCGTCGAAGATTCCCTGAACGACCTGCCGATCCCCAAGCGCATGCGCTGGGGTGCACGCAAGGAAGAGTTCGTGCGTCCGACCCAATGGCTGGTGATGCTGCTCGGTGACCAGGTCATCGACTGCACCATCCTCGCCCAAAAGGCCGGCCGTGACTCCCGTGGCCACCGCTTCCACCACCCAGAAGCCGTGCGCATCACGTCGCCGGCCAACTACCTCAACGACCTGCGCGCTGCCTATGTGCTGGCTGACGCCAACGAGCGTCGCGAGCTGATCAGCAAACGCACCGAAGAGCTGGCCCGTCTGCAGGAAGGCACCGCCATCGTGCCGCCAAGCCTGCTCGACGAAGTGACGGCGTTGGTTGAATGGCCGGTGCCGCTGGTGTGCTCGTTCGAGGAACGTTTCCTCGACGTGCCACAGGAAGCCCTGATCACCACCATGCAGGACAACCAGAAGTATTTCTGCCTGCTGGACGTGGACGGCAAATTGCTGCCGCGCTTCATCACCGTGGCCAACATCGAGAGCAAGGACCCGCAGCAGATCATCGCCGGTAACGAAAAAGTCGTTCGCCCGCGCCTGACCGATGCCGAGTTCTTCTTCAAGCAAGACAAGAAGCAGAAGCTCGAAGACTTCAACCTGCGCCTGCAAAACGTGGTGTTCCAGGAAAAACTCGGCAGCGTCTACGACAAGGCCGTACGGGTTTCCAAGCTGGCGGCCTATATTGCGCCGCGCATTGGTGGTGATGCTGCCTGGGCTGCACGGGCAGGCTTGCTGTCCAAGTGCGACCTGGCCACCGAGATGGTCGGCGAGTTCCCGGAGATGCAGGGTGTTGCCGGCTACTACTACGCCCTCAACGATGGCGAGCCGGACGATGTCGCCCTGGCGCTGAACGAGCAGTACATGCCGCGCGGTGCCGGTGCTGAACTGCCGACCACCCTGACCGGTGCAGCCGTGGCTATTGCCGACAAGCTGGACACGCTCGTGGGCATCTTCGGTATCGGCATGTTGCCAACCGGCAGCAAAGACCCGTATGCCCTGCGCCGTGCGGCCCTGGGCGTGCTGCGTATCCTGATCGACAAGAAGCTCGACCTCGACCTGACCCAGGCCGTGGTGTTCGCCGTCGGCCAGTTCGGTGCCAAGGTCAAGCAGGCCGGCCTGGCCGAGCAAGTGCTGGAGTTCGTGTTCGACCGCCTGCGCGCGCGTTACGAAGACGAAGGCGTGGACGTGTCGGTGTACCTGTCGGTACGTGCCCTGCAGCCGGGTTCGGCGTTGGACTTCGACCAACGCGTACAAGCCGTGCAGGCTTTCCGCAAATTGCCGGAAGCCGACGCCCTGGCCGCCGTGAACAAGCGTGTGTCGAACCTGCTGGGCAAGGCCGAAGGCCTGGGCAACGCCGACGTCGACCCTGGCCTGTTTGCCGATGCCAAGGAGTTCTCGCTGAACTCGGCCATCGCCAAGGCTGAAAACGCCGTGAAGCCGCTGATCGCTGAACGCAACTACGCCGAAGCACTGGCGCGCCTGGCAACCTTGCGTGAGCCGGTGGACGCGTTCTTTGAAGCGGTAATGATCAATGCCGAAGATGCCGGCGTGCGCAAAAACCGCTACGCCATGCTGGCGCGCCTGCGTGGTCTGTTCGTCAATATCGCTGACATTTCGACGCTGAGCTGACCATGCTGAAACTGCTGATTCTCGACCGGGACGGGGTGATCAACTACGACTCCGACGCTTACATCAAGTCGGTCGCGGAGTGGATTCCACTGCCTGGCTCGATCGAGGCCATCGCGCAGTTAAGCAAAGCCGGCTGGACGGTGGCCATCGCCACCAACCAGTCCGGCATTGCCCGCGGTTATTACGACATCGCCACCCTGGACGCCATGCACGCGCGCTTGCGCACGTTGGTGGCCGAGCAGGGCGGTGAGGTGGGGCTGGTGGTCTACTGCCCCCACGGGCCGGATGAGGGCTGCGATTGCCGCAAACCCAAGCCTGGCATGTTGAAAACCATTGCAGAACATTACAAGGTGCCGTTGGCTGGGATATGGTTCGTCGGGGACAGCCTCGGTGACCTGGAGGCGGCCAAAGCCGTCGACTCTCAGCCAGTTTTGGTTAAGACCGGGAAAGGCGAAAAGACCCAGGCGAAAAACCTGCCGGTAGGCACTTTGATTTTTGACGATCTGGCGGCTGTTGCCGCAGAACTTATCAACAACTAGCCGCCCTCGACTTCCTGACCAAGGACTGTTCGGGAGTGCGCTTTTAGCAGGCGGGCATTGTCCCGCAACGGTAAATGCCGCCATGTCGATTTTGCAGGCCATCAGAACCTTTTTCTTTTACCTGCTGTTGGGCACCAGTTCGTTTCTCTGGTGCACCCTGAGCTTTTTTATCGCGCCCTTCCTGCCGTTCAAGGCGCGCTATCGCTTCATCAACGTCTATTGGTGCCGCTGCGCGTTGTGGCTGACCAAGGTGTTCCTGAACATTCGCTTCGAGATCAAGGGCGCGGAAAACGTCCCGGACCAGCCCTGCGTGATCCTGTCGAACCACCAGAGCACTTGGGAGACGTTCTTTCTCTCGGCGTACTTCTCGCCGTTGAGCCAGGTGCTCAAGCGTGAGTTGCTGTATGTACCGTTCTTCGGCTGGGCCATGGCCATGTTGCGTCCGATCGCCATCGACCGTGACAACCCCAAGGCCGCACTCAAGCACGTGGCCAAGAAGGGCGACGAGCTGCTCAAGGACGGTGTGTGGGTGCTGATCTTCCCCGAAGGTACTCGCGTGCCTTTCGGCACTGTAGGCAAGTTCTCACGCGGTGGTACAGCGTTGGCGGTAAATGCCAACCTGCCCGTGCTGCCGATTGCCCACAACGCCGGCAAGTTCTGGCCAAAAACCGGCTGGGCCAAACGCGCAGGCACCATCACTGTGGTGATCGGCGAACCGATGTACGCCGAAGGTGAAGGACCACGAGCAATTGCTGCGCTCAATGACCGTGCCGCGGCATGGAACGAAGCGCAGCAACGCGCCATGGGTTCACTGCCGCCCGAGCCGGTTGTAGTCGACACTCCGGTGATTTGAGCATCTGTGGATAACCTGTGCACGGTTTGTTGGCGAATTGGCCTTTTTGACTTATAAGAAGCTGATTTACTTACATATTTCCTAAGCTCATAAAATCGCGGAAAAGGTGCATAAGTTTTTCCCGCATAAAAAAACCGGTCCTGGCGACCGGTTTTTTATGCACAACGGGAAAGTACGTTTTTCAGTCGTCCAACAGGGGCAGTTGCAGGCTGAAAGTGGTGCCTTTGCCGACCACACTTTCACAGCTGACACGTCCACCGTGGCGCTCCACCACAGCCTTGACCATGGTCAGTCCCAACCCCAGCCCCTCACTGCCCTGGGCCGAATCAAAGCGACGGTATTGGCTGAACAGTTCCGGCAAATCCTCTGCGGCAATACCCGGCCCCTGATCACTGATCCGACATTCCAACCAGCCCTGCGCACTGCTGTGCCTCAAACGCACGGTTGTACCGGAGGGTGAGTATTTAATAGCGTTCTCCAGGACGTTGAACAACGCTCGAGTGAGCAGCGATTGATCCGCAGACACCATGCCCTCGTCGGCCTCATCCAGGTCGTGAACCAAGTGGATCCCCTTGAGCTGGGCGATCAATGCCACTTGATCAAAAGCATCCATGACCAACATCGCGAACAACGTTGGCTGGAACTGGTAACCGTCAGCCTCGGCCTTGGCCAGTTGGACGAAAGACTCTGTGAGGCTCAAGGCGCGGCGAACTTGTTGTTCGATCTGCGTGAACACCGGCGATTCGCCGTTATGCACATCCAGCAGCGCGAGGATCGCCGAGTGCGGCGCCCGCAGATCGTGGGAGAGGAACCGTAACATCGTCTCGCGATGTTGCTGGGCTTCGCGCTCCTTGCTCAAATCCGTAAGGCTCAACAGCCAGCCAAGCGCCACATCGCCTTCAGCCGGCAGCAAGGGCGCAAGCTCCATGCGCAGGCTACGTTGGTGGATATCCCGAAACTCGACGAGCTCCAACGCCGAAAGGGCAGGGCGCACACCATTGTGCAGCGGCGGATAGCCGAGGTCGGCCAATTGCTCCAACAGGTTCTCGGTGACAAGGTCATTGCCGAATATGTCACGGGCGATGCGGTTGGCCAGCAGGATATTACCCTTGGGATCGGTAATCAGCGTCGCCACTGGCAAACACTCCAGGCCATCGGCCATAAAACGCCGCGTGTCGCGCGTGCGACTTACGGCTTGCTCCAGGGCGAAGATACGCGCCTGCAACACGTCACCTTTGCTGGCGGGCGCACGGCGGCGTTCGGGCAGGACTTTAGGTTCGTTGTCCAGCCGCGCCAGTTCCCAACCGAAATAGGCAAGGATCACACTGAGGCGACGCCAATTCCAGATCAGGTAGCTGAGCAACAAACCGATCAGGCAGGCTGCGGGCGACCACCAGTGGCCAAGGCGTAACAGGGCCCAGGAGCCAAGCAGGGCGGTGGCCATGCAGCCCAGGGTCATCCACAGCGCATAGCGCGGGCGATAGAGCAGCAAGCCCAGCAGCAATGCCACCAGGGAAGTCGCCATCAGCGCCGCGAGCCAGCTCGGTAGGTCGACGATGCTGCGGCCTTGCAGCAAGCCATTGAGCACATTGGCCTGAATCTCCACGCCGGCCGTTGTGCCTACCGTGGAGGACAGCGGCGTGACAAAACGATCACCCATCCCGGAGGCCGTCGACCCCACCAGGATCAGGCGGTTGCGCAGCTGTTCTGGCGGCACTTCACCGCGTAATACGCTGACGTATGAAACACTGGGAAAATGGGAATGAGGCGCAATGAAAGGGATGCGGATAGCGTGTTCACGGTGCCAATGCTCCGTGAGCGGCCGCCGCGGCTCGCCCGGCATATCCGACAAATCGCCGCTCATCTCGTAAGCCAGCCAAGCCAGCTGTGGCGCTGTGGCATCGGGCGGCCCCTCACGTAGATAAAGGCTGCGGACCACGCCGTCGCTGTCGGCCTCCACATTGATATGGCCCACCCCTTTGGCACATTGGAGCAACGGCAGCATCTGCGCGCCGGGCTGGCTGTAGCTCGCAGTGCCTTCACGTACCAGTGGTAGCAGAACATTACCGGCATTGCAGACCGCTTCGGCCAGGCGTTTGTCATTGGCGGGGTCGCCGGCCTCACTGAAGATCACGTCGAACAGAATACCTGCCGGTTGCGCAGCGCTAAGGCGGTCGATCAGGTCGGCGTGCAGGCTGCGCGGCCAGGGCCATTGGCCAAGCTTTTTCAGGCTGGGATCGTCAATGGTCACCAGCAGTATACGGGGGTCTACGGGCAGCGGTGTAAGGCGGCGCAGACTGTCATACAAGGGGTTGTTCAACGCCAGGCCCGGGCTCAAGGACAGGTACGCGGTGATCGGCAGCAGCAGCAAACCAATCCACAGCCATTCACGCACCAGGCCGTGGAACAGGCGCTGGGCATGGGTGGGTTGACGTTTTTCGGCTTTGCCCCAGAGCATCATAGGTCAACGTGCCTGGGCGGTTGGTGGGTAGTAGAAGATGTCATAGACCCCGGTTTCTCCCTCCAGGCCGTTTTCATCGTAGGCCGACAAGCGCACGTGATAGAACGAGGCTTTGAGCCCAGTGAAGCTCATTTTCGGCGCGCTGGAGAAGTTTTCCTGCTTGATGTTCATAAAGGCTTTGTCGGTAGCAACCTGGGCACGGTATCGCTGGGCACCCTCCAAAGGCCGGAGGTACAAGCTCCATACCGGCGCATCGCCTTTTTGCCCATCTTGACCTACAAGCTTCGGTGCAGCGAGTAACTCAACGGGTTTCAGCTCGCCCTGTTTCTTGAAGAGCAAACCTTGCCGGGCGCCAACTTTGGTCTCCTGTTCCACCGGTTGGGTTTTGACCTCGCGGTTGACGGCGACCTGCCCATCCAACACCTCGAGTACCGATTGCTCAGCGTCGTTACGCACTCGAAAGTGTGTGCCTCGAACACCCAGCACGCCCACTGGCGTCACGATCTGGAAACGATCATGGTCGCTGGCGCGCTTGATCACATACGCCTCCGCCTGGCCTTGTTCGAGTACGACCTGGGGAATCGATTGCTTCTTCTCCAGATGCAGTCGCACCTGGGAACTGGACGGCAATACCACCCGGGATCCATCACCGAGCAACAGGCTGACGAACGCCGACGCCGATGTCTTCACACCCTCCTGCTCATCAATGGTCATGCCTTCCAGCAAGGGGCTTGAGTTGCCCTTGGTGTCGAGTTTCCACGCCTGCCCGGTGAGGTGCTGGACCACCGCCGGCAATGGCTGTGCCCGGCACATTAAGTGGTCATCGATATAAGGGGAACGCGCCTTGGCGGCAGCACCCGCAGTGCCGACCATCATGATCAGCAATGAGGGGAGGGCGCAGCGCAATCGGTTCGGTGAAAGGATCATGGCGCTCATCAAGGTTGGGGGTTCCAGAGGGCATCTGACATCAGCGCACAGGAGTTTACGACAGCGCATGCGTCGGCTGATCCTTTTCCTTACTCTCGGGAGCCGGTATCTTTCCTACATCGGTCACGAGGACTTATACGGGTTAACCCCTTATTGACTCCAGCGTACCGAGAGATCCAAGGGGTCGACGAATCTGAGCACAATTCTTCAGATTCAAAGACCGGCATCTGCGCAGTACGTGCCCATGAACGATCAGGCCGACGGCTGCCGTACTCTCAAGAAGAAAGGATCCACCCATGCGTGTCGCAATACTGGATGACGAACCCGCGGAACTGCGTCGGGTTGAACAGACACTGCGACAAATCCCCAGCACAGCCGAACAGCCCTGGACACTGCATTGCTTCGAACGCGGAGAAGACCTGCTTCGCCAACTTCGCCGGGAAACCTTCGACCTGTTGATACTCGACTGGCAATTGCCCGATATCACCGGTATCGCACTGTTGCGATGGACGCGTGAACACATGGAGTCACCGCCCGCCGTCATCATGCTCACCAGCCGTGATGCCGAGAGCGATATCGTTACTGCACTCAACAGCGGGGCAGATGATTACGTCAGCAAACCCTTTCGCCCTAACGAATTGAAGGCTCGAGTCACGGCCGTTCTGCGTCGCCACGGCCTGCAGAAATCCGCCACCCAAGAAGTGCAGAGTTTCAACGACCTGACCTTCGACGATGCTGAGTTGACCGTCACTCGCGCCGGTAAGCCTATCAACCTCACGGAGCGTGAATACCGTCTGGCGAGTTGCCTGTTTGCCAATCTTGCGCGGCCACTGTCTCGCGAGTATCTGTACGAACGGTTCTGGACCCATGAAGAAATGGTGTCGTCTCGCCCGCTCGATACGCATATCTATCGGTTGCGCAACAAGCTCGGCCTCACTGCAGACAGGGGTTGGCAGTTGCTGACGATCTACGGGTATGGGTATCGGTTGGAGAGTGTCGCGTCCGCTTCTGAAGACTGAAAATGCCGATGTTCCACGTGGAGCATTTTCGTGGATCACTGAACACTGCCCAATAAAAAAGGCCAACGCTGAGCGTTGGCCTTTTTTGGTTCTGGCTGTTTACCTGGATCAGAAATCCAGGTTAGACACCGCCAGCGCATTGCTCTCGATGAAGTCACGACGAGGCTCGACCGCATCACCCATCAGGGTGTTGAAGATCTGGTCTGCGCCAATGGCGTCTTCGATGGTCACACGCAGCATGCGACGCTGAGCGGGGTCCATCGTGGTTTCCCACAGCTGGTCCGGGTTCATTTCGCCCAGACCTTTGTATCGCTGGATGGTGTGACGCTTGGTGCTTTCTGCCATCAGCCAGTCAAGGGCTTCCTTGAATTCCTTGACCTGCTTCTTGCGTTCGCCCCGCTGAATGTAAGCGCCGTCGTCCAACAGTGTGCTCAATTGCGCACCCAGGGTTACCACGGTCTTGTAGTCATTACTGCCGAAGAAGTCGCGGTTGAACGTGACGTAGTTCGACAGGCCGTGGGAGATCAACTCGACCTCTGGCAGCCATACGTTACGTTCACGGTCTTCACGCAGGCTGGCTTTGTACACCAGGCCAGATTTCTCGACGGTACGCAGGCGCACTTCGTACTGGGCCAGCCAATCCTGCATGTGCGCATGGTCACCCAACTGCTCCAGGCTCACGGCCGGCAAGTAGATGAAGTGCTCGGTAAGCTCCTGCGGGTACAGGCGCGACAGACGCTTGAGGGTCTTCATCACCATGCGGAAGTCGTTAACCAGACGTTCCAGCGCCTCACCGGAGATACCCGGTGCCTCGTCGTTCAAGTGCAGGCTGGCATCTTCCAGGGCCGACTGCGTCATGTACTCTTCCATGGCGTCGTCGTCTTTGATGTATTGCTCTTGCTTGCCTTTTTTCACTTTGTACAACGGTGGCTGAGCGATGTAGATGTAGCCACGCTCGATCAACTCCGGCAACTGACGGAAGAAGAAGGTCAGCAGCAGCGTACGGATGTGCGAACCGTCGACGTCAGCATCGGTCATGATGATGATGTTGTGATAGCGCAACTTGTCGATGTTGTACTCATCGCGGCCGATACCGCACCCCAACGCCGTGATCAAGGTGCCGACTTCCTGAGAAGAAATCATCTTGTCGAAGCGGGCCTTCTCGACGTTGAGGATCTTACCCTTCAACGGCAGGATAGCCTGGGTGCGACGGTTACGACCCTGCTTGGCGGAACCGCCAGCAGAGTCACCTTCCACCAAGTACAGTTCGGAGAGGGCAGGGTCCTTTTCCTGGCAGTCAGCCAGTTTGCCCGGCAAACCGGCGATATCCAGCGCGCCCTTGCGACGAGTCATCTCACGGGCTTTACGCGCAGCTTCACGAGCACGTGCCGCGTCGATCATCTTGCCGACAACCAGCTTGGCTTCGTTCGGGTTCTCCAGCAGGAAGTCGGAGAAGTACTTGCCCATCTCCTGCTCCACCGCGGTCTTCACTTCGGAAGACACCAGCTTATCCTTGGTCTGGGAGCTGAACTTCGGATCCGGGACCTTCACCGAGATAATCGCGGTGAGGCCTTCACGGGCATCGTCACCGGTGGTGGCAACTTTATGCTTCTTGGCCAGACCTTCGGCTTCGATATAGGTGTTCAGGTTACGCGTCAGTGCGGAGCGGAAACCCACCAGGTGAGTACCGCCGTCACGCTGAGGAATGTTGTTGGTGAAGCACAACAGGTTCTCGTTGAAGCTGTCGTTCCACTGCAGGGCGATTTCCACGCCGATGCCGTCTTCACGCTGGATGTTGAAGTGGAACACCTGGTTGACCGCAGTCTTGTTGGTGTTCAGGTATTCAACGAATGCACGCAAGCCGCCTTCATACTTAAACAGCTCTTCCTTACCGCTGCGCTCATCCTTGAGGACGATACCGACGCCGGAGTTGAGGAAGGACAGTTCACGAATACGCTTGGCCAGGATGTCCCAGCTGAAGTGGATATTCTTGAAGGTTTCAGCCGATGGCTTGAAATGGATCTGCGTACCGGTGGTTTCACTGTCGCCGACGATTTTCATCGGTTCCTGTGGAACACCGTGGACGTAGGTCTGTTCCCAGATCTTGCCGCTGCGGCGGACAGTGAGGATCAGCTCTTCGGACAGCGCGTTCACTACCGACACACCCACACCGTGCAGGCCGCCGGAGACTTTATAGGAATTGTCGTCGAACTTACCGCCAGCGTGGAGCACGGTCATGATGACCTCTGCCGCCGAAACGCCTTCTTCTTTGTGCACGTCTACCGGAATGCCGCGACCATTGTCGCGCACGGTAATCGACTCATCCGGGTGGATGATAATGCTGATGTCGTCGCAGTGACCGGCCAAAGCTTCGTCGATGGAGTTGTCGACCACCTCGAACACCATGTGGTGCAGACCGCTACCGTCATCAGTGTCGCCAATGTACATACCGGGACGTTTGCGTACGGCATCCAAACCTTTCAGCACTTTAATGCTGGTCGAGTCGTACGTGTTTTCTTCGCTCATGCCTTCACTCCCGATGGTCGTGGGTCTGGGTGATACGGCCTTGTTCCACGTGGAACAAAGCGACTGGCGTATCCGTCTGCCAGCCTTCCCTCAATAATTCGTGATCTACACAGGTGATAAACACCTGGCAGCGTAATTCTTCCAACAAGCGGCATAGCGCGCGGCGGTGTTGCTCGTCGAGCTCCGACGGCAAGTCATCCACCAGATAAATACACTGACCGCGCCGGGCTTGGCTAACCAAGTGGCCCTGGGCGATCCGCAATGCGCACACCACCAACTTCTGCTGGCCACGGGACAATATGTCCGCGGCATTGTGAGCGCCTAATCTAAGGCGCAAATCAGCGCGCTGGGGTCCGGCTTGGGTATGGCCGATTTGCTGATCCCGCTGCAAGGACGTCGCAAGCACTGCACTCAGCTCACGCTCTTTGTCCCAACCACGGTAGTAACTCAGCGTCAGCCCCTCGAGGTCCAACAACTCACTCAAGGTCTGCTCAAAGACTGGTTTCAAGGCTTTGATATAGGCGCGGCGGTATTCATCTATTTCGTCGCTGGCCAGGCACAGTTCCCGGTCCCAGGCCGCTTGCGAAGCGGCGTCAAGTGTACCATGCCGCAGCCATGAGTTCCGCTGCCGCAGGGCCTTCTGTAGGCGCTGCCAAGTGGCCATAAAGCGCGGTTCCACGTGGAACACTCCCCAATCGAGGAATTGCCGGCGAATCTTTGGCGCGCCTTCCAGCAGGCGGAAACTGTCGGGGTTGATCAATTGCAGCGGCAGGATCTCCGCCAGCTGCGCAGCACTGCGAGCATTTTGCCCGTCAATGCGAATCTGGAACTCACCGCCGCGATCACGCGATATGCCCAGGCTACTGTGCCCACCTTCTGCCAGTTCAACCTGGCCAAACACTGTGCACGCCAATTGCTCATATTGGATCACCGGTAACAGGCGGGCACTGCGAAAGGAACGGGCAAGCCCTAGCAGGTGAATGGCTTCCAGCACGCTGGTTTTGCCACTGCCGTTGGCGCCGTGGAGGATATTGATGCGGGGGGAGGGGGAGAAGGTCACCGGGTGCAGATTGCGCACCGCGGTGACCGAGACGCGACTGAGGGACATCTAGCTTCTGCTGAGCATGATTACAGGCGCATCGGCATGACAACGTAAGCCGAGTCGTCGTTGTCGGATTCCTGCACCAGGGCGCTGCTGTTGGAGTCCGACAGAATCAGGCGAACCTGTTCGGTGGTCATCACACCCAGTACGTCCAACAGGTAGCTCACGTTGAAGCCGATTTCCAGCGAACCGCCGTTGTAATCGACGCCCACTTCTTCTTCCGCTTCTTCCTGCTCCGGGTTGTTCGCCTGGATTTTCAGTTGACCATTCGCCAGCTGCAAGCGGATACCACGGTACTTTTCGTTGGACAGAATAGCGGTACGGCTGAACGCTTCGCGCAGTGCCTGACGGTCGCCGAGTACCAGCTTGTCACCACCTTTAGGCAGCACGCGCTCGTAATCCGGGAACTTGCCGTCAACCAGCTTGGACGTGAAGGTGAACTCGCCGGTGGTTGCGCGGATGTGGTGCTGACCCAACACGATGCTGACGTTGCCTTCCGGCTCGGTGAGCAGGCGCGCCAACTCAAGGATACCCTTGCGTGGCACGATGACCTGGTGACGGTCCGGCTGGCCGATATCGGCGCGCATCGAGCACATCGCCAGACGGTGACCGTCGGTAGCCACGGCGCGGATAATGCCTTCCGAGACTTCAAGCAGCATGCCGTTGAGGTAGTAACGCACGTCCTGCTGGGCCATGGCGAAGCTGGTACGCTCGATCAAGCGGCGCAGCTTGCTCTGCTCCAGGCTGCAGGTCAGCGAACCCGGGCCTTCCTCAACCGTCGGGAAATCATTCGCCGGCAACGTGGACAGGGTGAAACGGCTACGGCCGGCCTTGACGACCAGTTTCGCCTCATCAACCTTGATATCGATCAGCGCGTCGTTGGGCAGGCTTTTGCAGATATCCATCAGCTTGCGCGCCGGGACGGTGATCTCGCCAGGCTCGGCAGGCTCTTCCAACTGCACGCGGCCAACCAGTTCGACTTCCAGGTCGGTACCGGTCAGGGACAATTGCTGGCCTTCGACCACCAGCAATACGTTAGAGAGCACCGGCAAGGTCTGTCGGCGCTCGACGACGCCTGCGACCAGTTGCAGGGGTTTCAACAGGGCTTCGCGTTGAATGGTGAAATGCATGGTCTAGTCCCTTGCCTTAATAAGCTGCGCTGGTGTCATCAAGTTGTCAGTGTACGCAGCAGGTTCTTGTAGTCCTCGCGAATATCCGCGTCGGATTCCTTAAGTTCATTGATCTTGCGGCACGCGTGCAAGACCGTGGTGTGGTCGCGTCCGCCAAACACATCACCGATTTCCGGCAGGCTGTGGTTGGTCAACTCCTTGGAGAGGGCCATGGCCACCTGACGGGGACGTGCTACCGAGCGCGAACGGCGTTTGGACAGCAGGTCGGAAATCTTGATCTTGTAGTACTCGGCCACGGTGCGCTGGATGTTATCCACACTCACCAGTTTGTCCTGCAGCGCCAACAAGTCCTTGAGGGATTCGCGAATCAGCTCGATGGTGATGTCGCGGCCCATGAAGTGAGAGTGCGCGATGACCCGCTTCAGTGCACCTTCCAGTTCACGCACGTTGGAGCGAATGCGTTGAGCAATGAAGAACGCAGCATCGTGAGGCAAGTCCACTTTCGCCTGGTCGGCCTTTTTCATCAGGATCGCGACGCGGGTTTCCAGTTCCGGCGGCTCTACCGCAACGGTCAGGCCCCAGCCGAAACGCGATTTCAGGCGTTCTTCCAGGCCTTCGATTTCTTTCGGATAACGGTCACTGGTCAGGATGACCTGCTGGCCACCTTCGAGCAGGGCGTTGAAGGTGTGGAAAAACTCTTCCTGGGAACGCTCCTTGCGAGCGAAGAATTGAATGTCATCGATCAGCAGGGCATCAACCGAGCGGTAAAACCGCTTGAACTCGTTGATAGCGTTTAGCTGCAAGGCCTTGACCATGTCAGCCACAAAGCGCTCCGAGTGCAGGTACACGACCTTGGCATTCGGGTTCTTCTTTAACAGGTGGTTACCCACAGCGTGCATCAAGTGGGTCTTACCCAAGCCGACGCCGCCATATAGGAAGAGCGGGTTGTAACCATGCTTGGGGTTATCGGCTACTTGCCAGGCGGCTGCACGAGCCAACTGGTTGGATTTACCTTCTACAAAGTTCTCGAAGGTAAACGTACGGTTCAGGTAGCTGGTGTGCTTGAGCGCGCCTTCGACCTGCACGGTGCGCTGTTCTGCGCGAACCGGTGCCTGTTGGGAGCTGGCGCCAGCCATCGGGTCGAAGCTGTCGCGGGACGGCTCTTCATTTATAGGCGCATTTTTTTGCGCCGAGGATTTCGAAGGCGTCTGGGCAACTGGCGCTGGCGAATTATTAACAGGCGCTGCTGCTGCCTGCGCCTGAGAGGCGCTCGCAGCCAGTGGCGCGTTCGGCGCAGCGCGAGGCGCAGAGCTGCGTTTGCTGCCTATTAACAAGGAGACTACGGGCGCGAGGCCGTTGCCATGTTCGTCGAGCAGTTCGAGAACGCGGCTCAGGTACTTCTCGTTGACCCAGTCGAGTACAAAACGATTGGGCGCGTAGACACGCAACTCGTCGCCTTCGGCTTCGACCTGTAGCGGACGGATCCAGGTGTTGAATTGCTGGGCAGGCAGCTCATCGCGCAAAAGCTCCACGCACTGCTGCCAAAGTTCCACTGACACGGATATCCCCTAAGTTGAAAGCCGGTGAGGCAAAAACAGCCGCCATTGTAGCGGCGAGCCGCCCACTTATCCACATGTAGCTTGATCACAGGCCGGCCAAAATCAACGTCTTAACGGTAATAAAGGCGACCAATGGTCTGTGCATAAGCTCTGTGGATAAACCCGCCTAAGGTCGTTGTACAAGTGGGGGCGAAAGTCTGTGGGTAACCAGCCTGTGGATAACAAGCCATTCCACACACAGCTTATCCGACAGCGCAGCACAGGCAGAGCACCGTTTCTCCCCTGTGTTGTCATTCTCTGTACATCAGGTGGAATATGGCCTCAAGGCAGTTATCCACAGATGAATGCCTGCCTAGCTTTTATAAGCTTTACAGAAAAGCTTTAAATAACTTCCTTCTTTATTTTTATATCTATCCCATGACACGTGGAAGCCCAGCGGATGGAAAAGACCAAATGGCCTGTGGAGATCTAATTAAAGGAAAAGCTGGTTGGAAATTGACCTAGAGGCTTGCTTTCACTAGAATCGCCGGTCTCTTAAAACGGGGGCCATTCCGGCCCGTTGTGGACGAACCAGGTAACAACGCCATGAAACGTACTTTCCAACCAAGCACCATCAAACGCGCCCGCACCCACGGCTTCCGTGCTCGCATGGCTACCAAGAACGGCCGTGCTGTCCTGTCGCGTCGTCGCGCCAAAGGTCGTGCGCGTCTGGCAGTTTGATAATCCGGTACTGGTGGTGAGTCAGGACTTCAGTCGGGAAAAGCGCTTGCTAACCCCCCGGCATTTCAAGGCAGTCTTTGACTCCCCCACCGGCAAGGTTCCGGGGAAAAATCTCCTGCTCCTTGCGCGTAACAACGATCTGGATCACCCCCGACTCGGGTTGGTGATCGGCAAGAAGAGCGTAAAGCTCTCCGTTGAGCGCAATCGCCTCAAGCGTCTGATGCGCGAATCGTTTCGCCTCCACCAGGACACTCTGGTTGGTTGGGATATTGTTATCGTCGCGCGCAAAGGCTTGGGGGACGTAGAAAACCCCGAATTGATTCAGCATTTCGGCAAGCTCTGGAAACGTTTGGCGCGTACCAACAAGCCAGCACCAGCAGTCAGCACCGAAACTGTAGGGGTAGACAGCCTTGATGCGTAAACTGGCCCTCGTTCCGATCCAGTTTTATCGCTATGCCATTAGTCCTCTGATGGCCAACCACTGTCGTTTCTACCCCAGTTGTTCCTGCTACGCGTTAGAGGCCATAGAAAACCATGGTCTTCTGCGCGGTGGCTGGCTGACCTTTCGTCGTTTAGGTCGCTGTCATCCGTGGAATCCCGGTGGTTATGACCCGGTTCCACCTATCCCTACCTCCCGTTCTTCTTCGATGGCCGAGTAATCATGGATATTAAACGCACGATCCTGATCGTCGCCCTGGCAATCGTGTCCTACGTCATGGTTCTTAAGTGGAACCAGGACTACGGCCAGGCTGCCCTGCCGACTCAGAATGTTGCTACCAACCAGGCTGCGCCGGCAATTCCGGACACCCCGCTGGGTAACAATGCGTCCGCGAGTGCCGATGTTCCCAGCGCGAATGGCGAGACAAGCGCCCCTCTAGAAACGCCCGTGGTCACCAATAAAGACCTCATCCATGTGAAAACGGATGTGCTCGACTTGGCTATCGACCCACAGGGTGGTGATATCGCGCAGTTGAAACTGCCGCTGTATCCACGTCGCCAGGACCATCCGGATGTTCCGTTCCAACTGTTCGATAACGGTGGTGAACGTACATATCTGGCACAAAGCGGCCTGACCGGCACCAACGGTCCGGATGCACGTGCTACCGGTCGTCCGGTTTATTCGACCGAACAAAAGACTTATCAACTGGCTGATGGCCAGAACCAGTTGAACGTCGACCTGAAATTCAGCCTCGACGGCGTCAACTACATCAAGCGTTTCAGCTTCACCCGTGGTCTGTACGACTTGAAGGTCACTTACCTGATCGACAACGAAAGCGACAAGCCATGGAGCGGCAACCTGTTTGCCCAGCTCAAGCGTGACGCCAGCTCCGATCCTTCTTCCAGCACTGCCACCGGCACCGCGACTTACCTGGGCGCTGCCCTGTGGACAAGTAACGAGCCGTACAAAAAAGTGTCGATGAAAGATATCGACAAGGGCTCGCTGAAAGAGACCGTCCAAGGTGGATGGGTCGCCTGGCTGCAACACTACTTCGTGACCGCCTGGATCCCGAACAAAGGTGAAGCGAACCTGGTCCAGACCCGCAAGGACAGCCAGGGCAACTACATCATTGGCTTTACTGGCCCGGCGTTGACCGTCGCTCCAGGTGCCAAGGCTGAAACCAGCGCTACCCTGTACGCCGGCCCGAAAAGCCAGGCGGTACTCAAAGAGTTGTCCCCAGGTCTGGAATTGACGGTGGACTACGGTTTCCTGTGGTTCATTGCCCAGCCGATTTTCTGGTTGCTGCAACATATCCACAGCATCGTGGGTAACTGGGGCTTCTCGATCATCTTCCTGACCATGCTGATCAAAGGGATCTTCTTCCCATTGTCGGCAGCCAGCTACAAGTCGATGGCGCGCATGCGTGCCGTGGCACCAAAACTGGCAGCGCTGAAAGAACAACATGGCGATGACCGGCAGAAAATGTCGCAGGCCATGATGGAGCTGTACAAGAAAGAGAAGATCAACCCGCTGGGTGGATGCTTGCCGATTCTGGTGCAGATGCCGGTGTTCCTGTCGCTGTACTGGGTACTCCTGGAAAGCGTGGAAATGCGCCAGGCACCGTTCATGCTGTGGATAACTGACCTGTCGATCAAAGACCCGTTCTTTATCCTGCCGATCATCATGGGCGCGACCATGTTCATCCAGCAGCGCCTGAACCCGACTCCGCCGGATCCGATGCAGGCCAAGGTAATGAAAATGATGCCAATCATCTTCACCTTCTTCTTCCTGTGGTTCCCAGCGGGCCTGGTGCTGTACTGGGTGGTCAACAACGTGTTGTCGATCTCTCAACAGTGGTACATCACACGTAAAATCGAAGCGGCTACCGCAAAAGCCGCGGCGTAATTTACTCTGTGGATAACCACTCAAGACGCCCCCTAGTGGGGCGTTTTGCTTTCCGTCACTTTTGTTCTGGAATCTGCTGATGAGCGCTCCTCGTGAAACCATCGCTGCCGTCGCTACCGCTCAGGGTCGCGGCGGTGTCGGTATCGTTAGAATTTCCGGGCCGCTCGCAAGCGTTGCAGCCAAGGCCATCAGCGGCCGCGAGTTGAAGCCGCGTTATGCCCATTACGGCGCGTTCCTGGACGCAGATGACAGCGTGCTGGATGAGGGTTTGGCTCTTTATTTCCCAGGGCCGAACTCATTCACCGGGGAAGATGTGCTGGAATTGCAGGGCCATGGCGGCCCGGTTGTGCTGGATATGCTGCTGCAACGTTGCCTGCAGCTGGGCTGCCGCTTGGCCAGGCCGGGGGAATTCAGCGAACGTGCGTTTCTCAATGACAAGCTCGACCTGGCCCAGGCCGAAGCCATCGCCGACTTGATCGAGGCCAGTTCTGCACAGGCAGCACGCAATGCACTGCGCTCACTGCAGGGCGCGTTCTCGCTGCGTGTGCATAACTTGACCGAGCAGTTGATCAGCCTGCGCATTTACGTGGAGGCGGCGATTGATTTTCCCGAGGAAGAAATAGACTTTCTCGCCGATGGCCATGTCCTGGCGATGCTCGACAACGTTCGCGATGAGTTATCCACAGTCCTGCGCGAGGCCGGGCAGGGCGCACTGCTACGTGACGGCATGACAGTGGTGATCGCTGGGCGGCCTAACGCAGGCAAATCCAGCCTGCTCAATGCACTGGCGGGGCGTGAGGCCGCTATCGTCACCGAGATTGCCGGCACCACCCGGGATATCCTGCGTGAACATATCCACATCGACGGCATGCCACTGCACGTGGTCGACACCGCCGGCTTGCGCGATACCGATGACCAGGTGGAAAAGATCGGTGTGGAACGCGCGCTCAAGGCCATTGGCGAAGCCGACAGGGTGCTGCTGGTGGTAGATGCCACGGCGCCCGAGGCGGTGGATCCTTTCGCATTGTGGCCGGAATTCCTCGAGCAACGTCCGGACCCGGCCAAAGTCACCTTGATTCGCAACAAAGCCGACCTGACAGGCGAAGCCATTGCGATTGAAACCAGCGCCGATGGCCATGTCACCATCAGCCTCAGCGCCAAGGCGGCAGGTGAAGGCCTGGAATTGCTGCGCGAGCACCTCAAGGCCTGTATGGGCTACGAACAGACCTCGGAAAGCAGCTTCAGTGCGCGCCGCAGGCACCTGGAGGCGTTGCGCCATGCCAGCGCGGCGTTGGAGCACGGTCGGGCCCAGCTGACCCTGGCGGGGGCAGGGGAGCTGCTGGCAGAGGATCTGCGCCAGGCACAGCAGCTGTTGGGAGAAATCACCGGTGCGTTTAGCTCCGATGATTTGTTGGGGCGGATCTTTTCCAGCTTTTGCATCGGCAAATAGCCAAGTTATCCACACTCCCTGTGGGCACTGGCGTGCGAGCGATATCGGCCTGAAGAACACGTAGACACTTCAGGCCGATTTCCATCACCAGTTGTACGAAACGGTCCCGAGTAGCGTACGGCTGTCGCCCCAATAGCAGCGGCCCGCATCGTTGCACCCGGATACATATTCCTTGTCGAACAGGTTCTTGGCGTTCACGTCCACAGACCAGTGTTTGTCGATCTGATAACCAACGGCTGCGTCCACCAGGGTGACGCTCCCTGCGTCCAGCTTCCCGTAAAGCGTTGGCGCCGTGTAAGAGAACGTGCTGTCGAAATACCGCACGCCGCCGCCCAGGGAGAAGCCCTTGAGCTGACCGTCAAGGAAACGGTATTTGCCCCACACTGAAGCCTGGTTGCGAGGAACGCCCGTCATTTGGTGCCCCTCGACCAGCGATGTAGCCGAGTCCTTGGTAATCCGAGCGTCAGTGTAGGTGTAGGCCGCCGTCACATTCAGGTTGGGTGTGATGTTGCTGTTCACCTCGACTTCCACCCCTTTGGCGCGGCTTTCGCCTACCTGGCGGTAGCTGTTGGTGGTGGCGTCCAGGTAGGTGTCGTCTTCCTTGCGCAAGTCATACACCGACAGGGTCATCGCCGTATCCCAGCCGATCGGTTCGTATTTCACACCCACTTCGTACTGGCTGCTGGTGATCGGCTTCAACGGTGATCCGGCGTTGGAGATCTGCTGCACAGGCACGAATGCGGTGGAGTAGCTGACATACGGCGTCACGCCATTGTCGAACTGGTACATCACCCCGCCCTGGTAGGTGAACTTGCGGTCTTGCGAGCCGGTGTTGCTGGCCTTGTTGACCTTGTCGCGGAAATCACTGTCGACCCAGTCCTGGCGACCGCCCAGCAGGAACAACCAGTGGTCGTACTTGCTCTGCACCTGTGCATAAACGCCCTTCATTTGCTGTTCGAGCAAGGTGTTTTGCACGGCCACCGGGGTTAACGGATCGCGCAGGTACACGGGGTTATACACATTGATGGTGCCGGCAAAGCCTGCGTTCCAATCCTGGCTGAAAGAGGTGCGGTCGTAACTGGCACCGAACAGAACGGTATTTTCCAGGCCACCGACCTCGAATTTGCCTTCCAACTGGTTATCCAGGGAATAGACCATCGACTTGTTGTAGCGGTCGTAGGCGGTCATGTTCAGTTGAGTACCGAAACCGCGGTTGTTCAACGTGCTGGGCCAGGTCTCATGCCGGTTGATGCGCGACTGCATATAGCGCGAGTTCTGACGGAACTGCCAATCATCGTTGAAGCTGTGGCTGAATTCGTAGCCGGTGCTCCAGGCTTCACGTTCGAACGTATTCCAATCCGGGTCGCCGAGCATGGTGTGCTTGGACAGCTTGCCATTGGGATTTGTAAGCAAGGTGCCTGCGGCCGGTAGGCCAAGTTCGAGGTTGGTGTGGTCCTTCTGGTAATTGGCCAACAGCGTGAGGGTGTTGTAATCGTCGAAATTCAGGGTCAGCGAGGGGGCGATGTACAGGCGATCATCGGGCACATGGTCAGTCTGCGTGTCGGACTTACGCCCGAGCATCACAACGCGACCAAGAATGTTGTCGCTGTCGTTGAGCGGCCCCGAGATATCCACACCCAATTGGCGGCGATTATTAGAGCCATAACCCAGCTGGACTTCACCTTGCGGCGTCGCAGTAGGGTGTTTGCTCACCAGGTTCACCAAACCGCCAGGCGCGTTTTCGCCGTAGAGCAGGGAAGAGGGGCCACGGAAGATTTCGACCCGTTCCAGGCCATAGGGCTCACTGGTGGTGTCGTACCGATTGCCTTGCACGCGCAGGCCGTCTCGCAGCAGACCGTAGCCGTAATCCGTGGCATTGAAACCGCGAATGAAGAATAAATCCCCCGCCAGACCATCGCCGGCAGCAAAAGGTGGCGCGAAGATACCTGGCACGTAGCCCAATACTTCAGTCAGGGTCTGCGACTTCTGGTCCTTGATGCGCTGGCCGGTCACGACCGATACCGAACGGGGTGTTTCCGACAAAGGCGTGCTGGTCTTGGTACCAATACGGCTATTTTGCGCCTTGTAGCCCACATCCCCGGCAATCTCTTGATTGAAACCCGCCTGTTGATAAGTGCTGACGGTGGTAGGTGCGAGCGTGAGTTGACCTGCGGGAATAGGCTGCAGGACATAACTGCCGGGCGCCTGGGTGACGGCTTGCAACCCCGAGTTCTGCAACAACAGGGCAAAGCCTTGCTCCACCGAATAGTCACCTTCCAGCCCAGGTGTGTTCAAACGCGCGGTTTGCTGGGGGGAGAACGACAAGATCACATTCGCCCTGGCGGCAAACTGGCTCAAGGCATTGTCCAGGGGGCCCGCGGCGATAATGTAATGCTGCACTGCGCTGGCGGCCGTGGCGTCAGCAGAGAGCAAAACACCAGCAGTGGCTGCCGTGCCGAGCAGAAGGCTGCAGGTCATGCCGTGGTAGGAAAGTCGCTGGCGAAGCTTGGTAGGAAGGCGCATAGGTGGATAAGCCCTGAAGGTGGCGTCGTGATTACCTGTAGGGCCGTGCCAGGTAAAAAAAAGATAACCCCTTGTGCGAATATTTTTTTGCGATCAGCCGATTCGTTTCACCGAAACCCAATAGCGAGTGAAGTACTTCACCTGGATCGGCAGGGTTGCTTGCAGGTTGGCCAGTACCGCGTCGGTAGAATCCAGGCGGAAGGTCCCGGAAACACGTAGACGTGCCGAAGCCAAGTCGCATTGCAGGACACCCGGACGGTAGCGGGCGAGCTCTTCGATCACATCTGCGAGGCGAGCGTCCAAGACGATCAGTTGGCCATCAACCCAGGCCGCCTGTGACCCGCTATACACACGGTCTAGCCCCACGTTTTGGCGATCAAAGTCAACGCTTTCCCCGGCAGCCAGCAGTCGTGCGTGTTCAGGTTGATCCCCTGGCGACACGCTTACCCGATCCTCCAGGACGCCGACACGCGTGGCGTCTGGCAACTGGCGCACAGTGAACGTGGTGCCCAACGCCTGGACCCGGCCTTGGCGGGTCTCGACATAAAACGGTGTCTGCCCACCCAATTTCCCAGTGTGGATAAGTACTTCACCTTCGCGCAGGCGAACCAAACGCTGGCGCCCGTCGAACACCACGTCAATCGCTGTGCTGGTATTGAGATCGATCCGCGTGCCATCGGCCAATTCGATGCGCCGGCGCTCCCCCACGGACGTACGGTAGTCAGCCCACACATTACCCAGGGGCGTGTGCTGCTGGACATTCCAGCCGAGGTACCCAGTACCGCCGAGCACCAGCATCCACTTCAGTACCTGGCGACGTTGCTGGGTGGTCGACAATGCGCGGCGGGTGAAGTCCTGCGGCAGTGCGCCGAGGCTGCGCTGCAGTTGTTCCATCTGGTTCCACGCGGCCTGATGAGACGGATCGCCGTTGAGCCATTGTTGCCAGGCCAGGCGTTCGGCAGCGGTCGGCGCCTGGGATTGAAACTGTACATACCAAGTGGCAGCGGCCTCGAAGGTCTTGCGATCGGGGTTCGCCATTACAGGCTGGCCATGATCAGCGAGCATTCAGTCAGTGCACGGATCATGTGCTTCTTCACCGTGGTCAGTGACACCTGCAGTTCATCCGCGATCTGTTGATAAGTCAGGCCTTCGATCTGCGACAGCATGAAGATCCGCCGAGCCCGCTCGCCAAGCCCGGCCAAGGCTTTATCCACGGCCACCAGTGTCTCGATGATGATGGCTTTGTCTTCTTCACTGATGGCTGTGGCGTCAGGCCGCTCGGCCAAGGTTTGCTTGTAGGCCTGCTCGATGGCATGCCGACGGTAACGATCAATCACCAGGCCCCTGGCGATGGTCGCCAGGTAGTCACGTGGTTCAAGGATCTGCGCCGCATGTCGCCCGCCCAAGATACGCACGAACGTATCGTGCGCCACGTCGGCCGCATCGCAGGCGTTATGCAACTTGCCTTTGAGCCACCCATGCAACCAGGAATGGTGCTGCTCGTAGATGTTCTGGACCGCAGCCGTGTGTGAAGAAGGGGACATAGGGCATGACAAGGTAGGTTAATGATAATCGCTATTATTAACTGCCCCGCTGTTTTCTCACAATAGATCTCTTTTTTGGCGGCGCTTACTACCGGGCGGGCGTATTCGAATGGCTTCGTCGTGGAAGAAATACACAAGGGGGGGCTGATTTATGTGGATTAAGCCCTGTGAATAACCACCTCTGTGCCCAGTTGATAACAGGCCCTGAAACCTGAGCAAAAACCCCTCTGTGGATAACCATCGCTTTAATCCACAGGCTTAAAGCACTTATCCAAGGGCCTCATTGGCACATGACCACAGACTTTTGAATCGCTGTACACAACGTAAATAAAGGCTTGTAGAGATCTATCCACAGAAAGGTTGCTCAGTATAAATAAACATAAAAACAAAGATTTAATAAATTTCTCTCTTTTAATTTCTATTGTCTGTGATTCATCCACAGCTGGTTAAATTTTGTGCAAAGGGTTCTTTAGGGAGGGCTAAGTCCCTATACTTGCCGCCAAAGCTCTAAAACCAGCTCAACCAATCAATTCCTAATTACCTACATAAGCAGGCACGAGGTGCGTGGTGGATTTCCCTTCCCGTTTTGAAGTGATCGTCATCGGCGGCGGTCATGCCGGTACCGAGGCAGCACTGGCGTCAGCACGCATGGGCGTAAAAACCCTGTTGTTGACGCATAACGTGGAAACCCTTGGTGCAATGAGTTGCAACCCTGCCATCGGTGGGATCGGCAAAAGCCATTTGGTCAAGGAAATCGACGCCCTTGGCGGCGTTATGGCCATGGCTACCGACAAAGGTGGCATCCAATTTCGCGTGCTCAACAGCCGTAAAGGCCCTGCCGTACGTGCGACTCGGGCACAAGCCGATCGCATCCTGTACAAGGCGGCGGTCCGCGAAACCCTGGAGAACCAGCCGAACCTGTGGATATTTCAACAGGCAGCGGATGACCTGATCGTCGAGCAGGACCAGGTATGCGGTGTTGTCACGCAAATGGGCCTGCGGTTCTTCGCAGAGTCCGTGGTGTTGACTACGGGTACGTTCCTGGGCGGACTTATCCACATCGGTATGCAGAATTACTCCGGTGGCCGTGCCGGTGACCCACCGTCGATTGCCCTGGCAAAGCGTTTGCGTGAACTGCCGCTGCGTGTCGGCCGCCTCAAAACCGGGACCCCGCCGCGTATCGATGGGCGTTCCGTGGATTTCTCGGTGATGACCGAACAAGCCGGCGACACCCCGATCCCGGTCATGTCGTTCATGGGCTCCAAGGAGCAGCACCCGAAACAGGTCAGTTGCTGGATTACGCACACCAATGCGCGCACCCACGAAATCATTGCCGCGAACCTCGATCGTTCGCCGATGTATTCCGGGGTAATCGAAGGCATCGGCCCGCGTTATTGCCCGTCGATCGAAGACAAGATCCACCGCTTTGCCGACAAGGAAAGCCACCAGGTCTTCATCGAGCCCGAAGGCTTGACCACTCACGAGTTGTACCCGAACGGGATTTCCACTTCCTTGCCGTTCGACGTGCAAATCCAGATCGTGCAATCGATTCGCGGCATGGAAAACGCGCACATCGTGCGTCCGGGATACGCCATCGAGTACGACTACTTCGACCCGCGTGACCTGAAGTACAGCCTGGAAACCAAAGTGATCGGCGGCCTGTTCTTTGCCGGGCAAATCAACGGCACTACCGGTTACGAAGAAGCCGGCGCCCAAGGTTTGCTGGCGGGCACAAACGCCGCGCTGCGTGCTCAGGGCAAAGACAGCTGGTGCCCACGTCGCGATGAAGCGTACATCGGTGTATTGGTCGATGACCTGATTACCCTGGGCACCCAGGAACCGTACCGGATGTTCACTTCCCGCGCGGAATATCGCCTGATCCTGCGGGAAGACAACGCCGACCTGCGCCTGACCGAGAAGGGTCGCGAACTGGGCCTGGTTGATGACGCGCGCTGGGCAGCGTTCTGCAAAAAACGCGAAAGTATTGCGTTGGAAGAGCAGCGCCTGAAAAGCACCTGGGTTCGTCCGGGCACTGAGCAAGGTGATGCGATTGCGGAAAAATTCGGCACGCCACTGACTCATGAGTACAACTTGCTCAACCTGCTTTCCCGTCCGGAAATCGACTACGCTGGTCTGGTCGAAGTGACTGGCCAGGGTGCAGAAGACCCACAAGTCGCCGAGCAGGTCGAGATCAAGACCAAATACGCCGGTTACATTGACCGCCAGCAGGACGAGATCGCTCGCCTGCGCGCCAGTGAAGACACCAAGCTGCCTGTGGATATCGACTACACCGGGATTTCCGGTTTGTCGAAAGAAATCCAGAGCAAGCTGGGGATAACTCGGCCGGAAACCCTGGGCCAGGCGTCACGTATCCCGGGCGTCACCCCAGCAGCGATTTCGCTGTTGATGATCCATTTGAAAAAACGCGGCGCGGGCCGTCAGTTGGAGCAAAGCGCTTGAGTTCGTTGGTCACCTCGCAACACGCCGAAGAGTTATCCACAGGTGCACGCCAGTTGGGCGTCGACCTGAGCCCGGCCCAGCACGAATTGCTGTTGGGCTACCTGGCCCTGTTGATCAAATGGAACAAGGCTTACAACCTGACTGCAGTGCGCGATCCCGACGAAATGGTGTCGCGCCATTTGCTCGATAGCTTGAGCGTCATGCCGTTTATCGAAAACGGTCGTTGGCTCGACGTCGGCAGTGGCGGCGGCATGCCCGGCATCCCGCTGGCAATCCTGTTTCCCGAGTCGCACGTGACCTGCCTGGACAGCAACGGCAAGAAGACCCGCTTCCTGACGCAGGTCAAACTCGAACTCAAGCTGGATAACCTGAAAGTTATCCACAGTCGCGTCGAAGCGTTCACGCCTGAACAGCCTTTCAACGGAATTGTTTCCCGGGCGTTCAGCAGCATGGAGAACTTCAGCAACTGGACTCGCCACCTGGGCGACCGCGACACCCGCTGGCTGGCAATGAAGGGCGTCCATCCAAGCGACGAGCTGTTAGCATTGCCGGCAGACTTCCACCTCGATAGCGAACACGCCTTGGCCGTACCCGGTTGCCAAGGCCAACGCCATCTGCTGATACTGCGCCGCACGGCATGATTGGGAACACAAGCAAGAATGGCTAAGGTATTCGCGATAGCGAACCAGAAAGGTGGCGTGGGCAAAACCACCACCTGCATCAACCTCGCAGCTTCCCTGGTCGCTACCAAGCGTCGGGTGCTGCTGATCGATCTCGATCCACAGGGCAACGCCACCATGGGAAGCGGTGTGGATAAACATGGCCTGGAAAACTCGGTCTACGACTTGCTGATCGGCGAGTGCGACCTGGCCCAGGCCATGCACTACTCTGAGCACGGCGGTTACCAACTGCTGCCGGCTAACCGCGATTTGACCGCGGCGGAGGTGGTGCTGCTGGAAATGCAGATGAAAGAAAGCCGTCTGCGCAGCGCCCTGGCACCGATTCGCGAGAACTACGACTACATCCTGATCGACTGCCCGCCGTCACTGTCGATGCTGACATTGAACGCGCTGGTGGCCGCCGATGGGGTGATTATCCCCATGCAGTGCGAGTACTACGCACTGGAAGGCTTGAGCGACCTTGTGGATAACATCAAGCGTATCGCCGAGTTGCTCAACCCGAACCTGCAGATCGAAGGCCTGCTGCGGACCATGTTCGATCCGCGCCTGAGCCTGATGAACGATGTGTCGGCGCAGCTCAAGGAACATTTCGGCGATCAGCTGTACGACACGGTGATCCCGCGCAACATTCGCTTGGCCGAAGCCCCGAGCTACGGCATGCCGGCGCTCGCGTACGACAAACAATCCCGTGGTGCCATTGCCTACCTGGCGCTGGCCGGCGAGATGGTTCGTCGCCAGCGCCGCAATTCACGTACCGCTGCAGCCCAGCCAACTTAAGGAATCCCCATGGCCGTCAAGAAACGAGGTCTAGGACGTGGACTGGATGCACTGTTGAGTGGTCCGACCGTCACATCGCTTGAAGAACAAGCGGTGCAGGCCGACGAGCGCGAGCTGCAACACCTGCCCCTGGACTTGATCCAGCGCGGTAAATACCAGCCACGTCGGGACATGGACCCCCAGGCCCTGGAAGAACTGGCCAATTCGATCAAGGCCCAGGGCGTGATGCAGCCGATCGTGGTGCGCCCCATTGGTGGTGGCCGTTTTGAAATCATCGCCGGCGAACGCCGCTGGCGCGCGAGTCAGCAGGCCGGCAAGGAAACCATTCCGGCGATGGTGCGCGATGTCCCGGATGAAACCGCCATCGCCATGGCGTTGATCGAGAATATCCAGCGCGAAGACCTCAACCCGATCGAAGAAGCGATCGCCTTGCAGCGTTTACAGCAGGAGTTCCAGCTGACCCAGCAGCAAGTGGCCGAGGCGGTGGGTAAATCCCGCGTGACCGTGTCCAACTTGCTGCGCCTGATCGCGCTGCCGGAAGTCATCAAGACCATGTTGTCCCATGGCGACCTGGAAATGGGCCACGCGCGTGCATTGCTCGGTTTGCCGGAAAATCAACAGGTTGAAGGGGCGCGACACGTTGTCGCACGGGGGCTCACCGTTCGTCAGACCGAGGCGCTGGTTCGCCAGTGGCTCAGCGGCAAACCTGCACCGGTCGAAACGACCAAACCTGATCCGGATATCGCGCGTCTTGAGCAGCGCTTGGCCGAGCGCCTGGGCTCTGCGGTGCAAATTCGCCACGGCAAGAAGGGCAAAGGGCAATTGGTCATCGGATATAACTCCCTTGACGAGCTCCAGGGCGTCCTTGCCCACATCCGCTGAAACATTTGCTTATGTAGCGCGTGATCGGAAATCACTACCCGGCAGTTGAATAGGGGCTGAACCGCCCCTATACTCTGCGCGCATTTTGTCGGCACAAATTATGCCAAGTTATTGATTTCCGGCAGCCGACCATTGAGGAGCAAGAGTGATGGAAACCCGCACGCCAAACACGTTGCCGTTCCATCGCTTGGCTGTTTTTCCGGTTTTATTGGCTCAATTTGTCATTTTGCTGATCGCCGCATTGGCGCTTTGGTACTGGCATGGAGTCGTAGCCGGATATTCAGGACTTTGCGGAGGCCTGATAGCCTTGCTGCCCAATATGTATTTTGCTCACAGGGCCTTTCGGTTTTCCGGCGCCCGAGCAGCCCAGGCTATCGTCCGGTCCTTTTATGCCGGCGAGGCAGGGAAACTGATTTTGACGGCAGTGCTGTTTGCACTGACCTTTGCAGGTGTGAAGCCATTGGCGCCGCTGGCTGTATTCGGCGTCTTCGTGTTGACCCAACTGGTCAGCTGGTTCGCTCCCCTGCTAATGAAAACAAGACTTTCGAAACCTTAGGGCGTTTGAGGCAACCATGGCAGAAACAACCGCTTCGGGCTATATCCAGCACCACTTGCAGAACCTGACCTTCGGTCAGCTTCCTAATGGCGGCTGGGGCTTTGCCCACACCGCAGCAGAGGCCAAAGAAATGGGCTTCTGGGCTTTCCACCTGGATACTCTGGGCTGGTCGGTCGCATTGGGTCTGATCTTCGTCCTGATTTTCCGCATGGCGGCAAAGAAGGCAACGTCCGGTCAGCCAGGTGCTTTGCAGAACTTCGTTGAAGTCCTGGTCGAATTCGTCGATGGCAGCGTGAAAGACAGCTTCCATGGCCGTAGCCCGGTGATTGCACCGCTGGCACTGACCATCTTCGTCTGGGTGTTCCTGATGAACGCCGTCGACCTGATCCCGGTCGACTGGATTCCTCAGCTGGCCATCCTGATCACGGGCGATGCGCACATTCCATTCCGTGCAGTATCGACTACTGACCCTAACGCCACCCTGGGCATGGCCTTGTCGGTGTTCGCGTTGATCATTTTCTACAGCATCAAGGTCAAGGGCATCGGCGGTTTCATCGGCGAATTGACCCTGCACCCGTTCGGCAGCAAGAACATCTTCGTTCAAGCCCTGCTGATCCCGGTGAACTTCCTGCTGGAGTTCGTGACCCTGGTCGCCAAGCCGATTTCCCTGGCCCTGCGACTGTTCGGCAACATGTATGCCGGCGAGCTGGTGTTCATTCTGATCGCTGTGATGTTCGGCAGCGGTCTGCTCTGGCTTAGCGGCCTGGGCGTGGTTCTGCAGTGGGCGTGGGCTGTGTTCCACATCCTGATCATCACCCTGCAGGCCTTCATCTTCATGATGCTGACCATCGTCTACCTGTCGATGGCGCACGAAGAGAACCATTAAGACCAGTCTCGACTAGTCTGATGTCCTTCCCGGTAAAACGGGAAGGTGGCCCACCAGGGCTATGAAACGATTTGTTTTACCGCTTTAAAATCTAAAAAACCTAAACCATACGACGTAAAAGTCGGGAGGAAAGATGGAAACTGTAGTTGGTCTAACCGCTATCGCTGTTGCACTGTTGATCGGCCTGGGCGCCCTGGGTACTGCCATTGGTTTCGGCCTGCTGGGCGGCAAATTCCTGGAAGGCGCAGCGCGTCAGCCAGAAATGGTTCCAATGCTGCAAGTTAAAATGTTCATCGTCGCCGGCCTGCTCGACGCCGTGACCATGATCGGCGTTGGTATCGCTCTGTTCTTCACCTTCGCGAACCCCTTCGTTGGTCAACTCGCTGGCTAATCACTCGAATTTTTCGAGTTGATTGGAGTGATGGACAACGAATGAGCGAGGTGTTGGCGTGAACATTAATGCAACCCTGATTGGCCAATCCGTTGCGTTCTTCATTTTTGTAGTGTTTTGCATGAAGTTCGTGTGGCCTCCGGTCATCGCGGCTTTGCACGAACGTCAGAAGAAGATCGCTGATGGCTTGGACGCTGCCAGCCGTGCAGCTCGCGACCTGGAGTTGGCCCAAGAGAAAGTGGGTCATCAACTGCGCGATGCTAAAGCACAGGCAGCTGAAATCATTGAGCAAGCCAAGAAACGCGGTAACCAGATCGTCGAAGAGGCTGTTGAAAAAGCCCGCGTCGAAGCTGACCGTGTGAAGGCTTCGGCTCATGCCGAGATCGAACAGGAACTGAACGGCGTCAAAGACGCGCTGCGTGCCCAACTGGGTGCTCTGGCGGTCGGCGGTGCTGAGAAGATCCTCGGTGCCACAATCGATCAAAACGCGCACGCGGAGCTGGTTAACAAACTGGCTGCTGAAATTTAAGCGAGGGCGATCATGGCAGAACTGACCACGTTGGCCCGACCTTACGCTAAGGCAGCCTTCGAGCACGCCCAGGCCCACCAGCAGCTGGCCTCTTGGTCAGCCATGCTCGGCCTGGCTGCAGCAGTGTCGCAAGACGACACCATGCAGCGCGTGCTCAAGGCCCCGCGCCTGACGAGCGCAGACAAGGCCGCCACTTTTATTGAAGTGTGCGGCGACAAGTTTGATGTGAAAGTGCAGAACTTCATCCACGTCGTTGCCGAAAACGACCGTCTCCCGCTTTTGCCGGAGATCGCCGCTCTGTTCGACCTGTACAAGGCCGAAGCAGAGAAATCGGTAGACGTTGAAGTGACCAGTGCTTTTGCATTGAACCAAGAACAGCAAGACAAACTCGCCAAGGTTCTCAGTGCACGACTCAATCGGGAAGTGCGCCTGCAAGCTTCGGAGGACGCATCCCTGATTGGTGGTGTTGTTATCCGTGCCGGCGACCTGGTTATCGATGGCTCGATTCGCGGCAAAATCGCGAAACTTGCCGAAGCATTGAAATCTTGAGTTTGAAGGGGCAGCAGAGCAATGCAGCAACTCAATCCTTCCGAAATAAGTGAAATTATCAAGGGCCGCATCGACAAGCTCGATGTGACCTCCCAAGCCCGTAACGAAGGCACTGTCGTCAGCGTATCTGACGGCATCGTGCGGATTCACGGTCTGGCCGACGTTATGTACGGCGAGATGATCGAGTTTCCGGGCGGCGTCTACGGTATGGCCCTCAACCTGGAGCAAGACTCCGTAGGTGCCGTTGTATTGGGCGCTTACACCAGTCTGGCTGAAGGCATGAGCGCCAAGTGCACAGGCCGCATCCTGGAAGTTCCGGTTGGTAAGGAACTGCTGGGTCGCGTAGTCGACGCACTGGGTAACCCTGTTGACGGTAAAGGTCCACTGGGCAACACCGAGACCGACGCGGTCGAGAAAGTTGCTCCAGGCGTGATCTGGCGTAAGTCGGTAGACCAGCCTGTACAGACTGGCTACAAGGCTGTCGATGCCATGATCCCTGTCGGCCGTGGCCAGCGTGAGCTGATCATCGGTGACCGTCAGATCGGTAAAACCGCTCTGGCGATCGACGCGATCATCAACCAGAAGAACAGCGGCATTTTCTGCGTCTACGTAGCGATCGGTCAGAAGCAATCGACCATCGCCAACGTGGTTCGCAAGCTGGAAGAAAACGGCGCCCTGGCCAACACGATCATCGTGGCTGCCAGTGCTTCGGAATCTCCTGCGCTGCAATTCCTGGCACCGTACTCCGGTTGCACCATGGGTGAATTCTTCCGCGACCGCGGTGAAGACGCACTGATCGTTTATGACGATCTGTCCAAGCAAGCAGTGGCTTACCGCCAGATTTCCCTGCTGCTGCGCCGTCCACCAGGCCGTGAAGCCTACCCAGGCGACGTGTTCTATCTCCACTCCCGTCTGCTGGAGCGCGCATCCCGCGTTTCCGAAGAGTACGTAGAGAAGTTCACCAACGGCGCAGTGACCGGCAAAACCGGTTCCCTGACCGCACTGCCGATCATCGAAACCCAGGCTGGCGACGTTTCCGCGTTCGTTCCGACCAACGTGATTTCCATCACCGACGGTCAGATCTTCCTGGAATCGGCCATGTTCAACTCGGGCATCCGCCCTGCAGTGAACGCCGGTGTTTCGGTATCCCGTGTGGGTGGTGCCGCTCAGACCAAGATCATCAAGAAGCTCTCCGGTGGTATCCGTACCGCTCTGGCTCAGTACCGTGAACTGGCGGCATTCGCCCAGTTCGCTTCTGACCTGGACGAAGCGACCCGTAAGCAACTTGAGCATGGTCAGCGCGTTACCGAGCTGATGAAGCAGAAGCAATACGCCCCGATGTCGATCGCTGACATGGCGTTGTCGCTGTATGCCGCTGAGCGTGGGTTCCTGACCGACGTTGAAATCGCCAAGGTCGGCAGCTTTGAACAAGCGCTGATTGCTTACTTCAACCGCGATCACGCCGAATTGATGGCGAAGATCAACGTGAAGGGTGACTTCAATGACGATATCGACGCTGGCATGAAAGCCGGTATCGAGAAGTTCAAGGCCACCCAAACCTGGTAAGCCGCAGCGGGAGCCGCAAGGCTCCCGCTTGCTAACCTGATAGGTGTTACATGGCAGGCGCAAAAGAGATTCGCAGTAAGATTGCGAGCATCAAAAGCACGCAAAAAATTACCAGCGCCATGGAAAAAGTGGCGGTCAGCAAAATGCGCAAGGCACAAATGCGCATGGCTGCTAGCCGTCCTTATGCGGAGCGTATCCGCCAGGTAATTGGGCATCTGGCCAACGCCAACCCGGAATACCGCCACCCGTTCATGATCGACCGCGAAGTTAAGCGCGTCGGTTATGTGGTTGTGAGCAGTGACCGTGGTTTGTGCGGTGGTTTGAATACCAACCTGTTCAAGGCCCTGGTCAAGGACATGGCGGTAAACCGCGAAAACGGCGTCGAGATCGATCTGTGTGTTGTTGGTAGCAAGGGTGCGGCCTTTTTCCGCAACTTCGGCGGTAACGTCGTTGCAGCTATCAGCCACCTGGGTGAAGAGCCGTCGATCAATGATTTGATCGGCAGTGTGAAGGTGATGCTGGATGCGTACCTGGAAGGCCGGATTGACCGCCTGTCCGTGGTATCCAACAAGTTCATCAACACCATGACCCAGCAGCCAACCGTGGAGCAATTGATTCCACTGGTGGCGACTCCGGATCAGGAACTCAAGCACCACTGGGACTACCTCTACGAACCAGACGCCAAAGAGCTGCTTGACGGCTTGATGGTGCGCTACGTGGAGTCGCAGGTGTACCAGGCGGTGGTCGAGAACAACGCAGCTGAACAAGCGGCGCGGATGATCGCGATGAAAAACGCTACCGATAACGCCGGTGATCTGATCAGCGATTTGCAGCTGATCTACAACAAGGCGCGTCAGGCTGCGATCACCCAAGAGATCTCGGAAATCGTCGGCGGCGCTGCCGCGGTTTAACGGTTCAAATATTCAGAGGATCCAGCTATGAGTAGCGGACGTATCGTTCAAATCATCGGCGCCGTTATCGACGTGGAATTTCCACGCGACAGCGTACCGAGCATCTACAACGCGCTGAAAGTACAAGGCGCGGAAACTACTCTGGAAGTTCAGCAGCAGCTGGGCGACGGCGTAGTTCGTACCATTGCGATGGGTTCTACCGAAGGCTTGAAGCGCGGTCTGGACGTTGTCGACACTGGCGCTGCCATCTCCGTACCGGTCGGTAAAGCGACCCTGGGCCGGATCATGGACGTACTGGGCAACCCGATTGACGAAGCTGGCCCGATCGACACCGAAGAGCGCTGGGGCATTCACCGTCCAGCACCTTCCTTCGCCGAACAAGCTGGCGGCAACGATCTGCTGGAAACCGGCATCAAGGTTATCGACCTGGTTTGCCCGTTTGCCAAAGGCGGTAAAGTTGGTCTGTTCGGTGGTGCCGGTGTAGGCAAGACCGTAAACATGATGGAACTGATCCGTAACATCGCCATCGAGCACAGCGGTTATTCCGTGTTCGCTGGTGTGGGTGAGCGTACTCGTGAGGGTAACGACTTCTACCACGAGATGAAGGACTCCAACGTTCTGGACAAAGTGGCACTGGTTTACGGTCAGATGAACGAGCCGCCGGGAAACCGTCTGCGCGTAGCACTGACTGGCCTGACCATGGCCGAGAAGTTCCGTGACGAAGGTAACGACGTTCTGCTGTTCGTCGACAACATCTACCGTTACACCCTGGCCGGTACTGAAGTATCCGCACTGCTGGGCCGTATGCCTTCGGCAGTAGGTTACCAGCCGACCCTGGCTGAAGAGATGGGCGTTCTGCAAGAACGTATCACTTCGACCAAGGAAGGTTCGATCACTTCCATCCAAGCGGTATACGTACCTGCGGATGACTTGACTGACCCGTCGCCAGCGACCACCTTCGCCCACTTGGACGCCACCGTCGTTCTGTCCCGTGACATCGCTTCCCTGGGTATCTACCCAGCGGTCGATCCACTCGACTCGACTTCGCGCCAGCTGGACCCGAACGTGATCGGCCAGGAGCACTACGACACCGCTCGCGGCGTTCAGTACGTGCTGCAGCGTTACAAAGAACTGAAGGACATCATTGCGATCCTGGGTATGGACGAGCTGTCGGAAACCGACAAGCAGTTGGTATCCCGCGCTCGTAAGATCCAGCGCTTCTTGTCGCAGCCGTTCTTCGTGGCTGAAGTCTTCACCGGTGCATCGGGTAAATACGTTTCCCTGAAAGACACCATTGCTGGCTTCAAAGGCATCCTCAACGGTGACTACGACCACCTGCCAGAACAAGCGTTCTACATGGTCGGCGGCATCGAAGAAGCGATCGAGAAAGCCAAGAAACTGTAATCCAAGCGCCCGGTAACGGGCGCTCATCAGGTTGAGGCAATCAGATGGCTATGACAGTCCATTGCGATATCGTCAGCGCGGAAGGGGAAATCTTCTCCGGTCTGGTAGAAATGGTGATTGCACACGGCGACCTGGGTGACCTGGGTATTGCCATGGGCCACGCGCCGTTGATCACCAGCTTGAAGCCAGGTCCGATCACGCTGACCAAGCAAGGCGGGGAAAAGGAGGTGTTTTACATCTCCGGTGGTTTCCTCGAGGTTCAGCCGAACATGGTCAAGGTACTTGCCGACACCGTGCAACGTGCTGGCGACCTGGATGAAGCCTCCGCTCAGGAAGCCGTCAAGGCTGCCGAGAAGGCCCTGAACGAAAAGGGTGCGGACTTCGACTACAGCGCTGCTGCTGTACGTCTGGCCGAGGCTGCAGCCCAGCTGCGCACGCTCCAGCAGATCCGCAAGAAGTAATCGGCCATGCCGTCATGCTTCATGCGCGATTGATTAAAAAGGGTAGCCTCGGCTACCCTTTTTCTTTTTTTGCAAAACACTTCTTTGGTCTGAAGCCGGACCGCCCAGGATTGGTAGCCATTCATGTCTCTTGAAATCGTCATTCTCGCCGCAGGCCAGGGCACCCGTATGCGTTCGGCCCTGCCCAAGGTGCTGCACCCGGTTGCCGGTAATTCCATGCTGGGTCATGTTATCCACAGCGCCAGGCAGTTGGACCCCCAACGCATTCACGTGGTGATCGGTCACGGTGCCGATGTGGTGCGTGAGCGCCTCGCCGCAGACGACTTGAATTTCGTTCTACAAGACAAGCAACTCGGTACCGGCCACGCTACCGCGCAGGCCGTGCCCTTCATCACGGCCGACACCGTGCTGATCCTGTATGGCGACGTGCCGCTGATCGAAGTCGAAACGCTGCAACGCCTGCTCAAGCATGTAGTCCCAGGCCAGATGGGCCTGTTGACCGTTGAGCTGGAAGACCCCACCGGCTACGGGCGCATCGTGCGCAACGCCGACGGCAAG
Organism: Pseudomonas sp. MYb13; assembly: GCF_002980075.1. Taxonomy (NCBI): domain Bacteria; kingdom Pseudomonadati; phylum Pseudomonadota; class Gammaproteobacteria; order Pseudomonadales; family Pseudomonadaceae; genus Pseudomonas; species Pseudomonas sp. MYb13. The sequence goes on from NZ_PCQI01000001.1 coordinate 139,972, forward strand.
GTCGCGGCCATCGTTGAGCACAAGGATGCCAGCGAAGCACAGCGCGCCATTACCGAAGGCAATACCGGCATTCTCGCAGTCCCTGCCAATAAGCTTGCGGACTGGATGAGCCGCCTGTCCAACAACAACGCCCAGGGCGAGTACTACCTCACCGACGTCATCGAGATGGCCGTGAGCGATGGCCTACTGGTCGCAACCGAACAACCCCACGACCCCATGGAAGTGCAGGGCGCCAACGACCGCAAGCAACTGGCCGAGCTGGAGCGTCACTACCAACTGCGCGAAGGTCGTCGCCTGATGGCCCAGGGTGTGACCCTGCGTGACCCGGCGCGTTTCGATGTGCGCGGGGAAGTGACCGTCGGCCGCGACGTGCTGATCGATATAAACGTGATCCTCGAAGGCCGTGTGGTCATCGAAGACGACGTGGTGATTGGTCCCAACTGCGTGATCAAGGACAGCACCCTGCGCAAGGGCGTGGTGATTAAGGCCAACAGCCACATAGACGGTGCCGTGATGGGCGAGGGCAGCGACGCTGGCCCGTTTGCGCGGTTGCGTCCAGGTAGCGTGCTGGGTGCCAAGGCCCATGTGGGTAACTTTGTTGAACTGAAAAACGCCAAGTTGGATGCCGAAGCCAAAGTCGGTCACCTGACCTACCTGGGTGATGCTACCGTCGGCGCGCGAACCAACATCGGCGCCGGCACCATCACGTGTAACTACGATGGCGCCAATAAACACCAGACCACCATTGGGGCGGATGTATTTATCGGTTCCAATAATTCGCTGGTCGCCCCGGTGACCCTCGACGATGGCGCCAGCACCGCCGCCGGCTCAACCATCAACCAGGATGTGGATAAGTCTCAACTGGCCGTCGCCCGCGCCCGCCAACGCAACATCGACGGCTGGAAACGCCCGGTCAAAATCAAGAAGACCTGACTTATCCACATTCTCGCCAGCGGTCAGTAATCCCCTGTGGGAGCGGGCTTGCTCGCGAATGCGCAGTGCCAGTCACCGGAAGTGACGACTGGACCGCGCATTCGTAAGCAAGCCCGCTCCCACATTGGTGTGCGGGTAAATAAAAAATGTCCTCGCCCGCTTGACGATCTTTCGCCAATGGGTTTTGATTGCCTTCGTTATCTTTCGAAACGAAACTTATCATCACCATGTCGAAACGAAATACTCCCCAGCGGCGCCACAACATCCTGACCTTGCTCAACGAACAGGGCGAAGTCAGCGTGGACGAGTTGGCCAAGCGTTTCGAAACGTCGGAAGTCACCATCCGCAAGGACCTGGCCGCCCTGGAGAGCAACGGCCTGCTGCTGCGCCGCTACGGTGGCGCAATCACCATGCCTCAGGAGCTGGTGGGCGATGCCACTCAACCGGTATCGGTCTACAAGCGTGCCATCGCGCGTGCTGCCGTCATGCGCCTGCGCGAACACGCGCGCATCATCATCGACAGTGGTAGCACCACCGCCGCGATGATCCCCGAGCTGGGCCACCAGCCCGGCCTGGTGGTGATGACCAATTCCCTGCACGTGGCCAGCGCCCTGAGCGAACTGGAACACGAGCCCGTGCTGTTGATGACCGGTGGCACCTGGGACCCGCATTCGGACTCGTTCCAAGGCCAGGTCGCCGAACAGGTCCTGCGTTCCTATGACTTCGACCAGTTGTTTATCGGTGCCGATGGTATCGACCTGGAACGTGGCACCACCACCTTCAATGAATTGCTGGGCCTGAGCCGCGTCATGGCCGAGGTCGCCCGTGAAGTGGTGGTGATGGTCGAATCCGACAAGATCGGCCGCAAGATTCCCAACCTGGAACTGCCCTGGAGCAGCGTCCATACCCTGATCACCGATGATCGCCTGCCGCTTGAGGCCCGCGACCAGATCCAAGCCCGCGGCATTACGCTGATATGCGCGGCAATCATCTAGGAGAAACACCATGTGTGGCATCGTAGGCGCAGTCGCTGAACGCAACATCACCCCCATCCTGCTCGAAGGCCTCAAGCGCCTGGAATACCGTGGCTATGACAGCGCCGGTGTGGCCGTCTTCACCAACGCCGGTAAGCTTGAGCGCATGCGCCGCCCGGGCAAGGTCAGCGAGCTGGAGCAAGCGCTGCTTGGCGAGCCACTGGTAGGTCGCCTGGGCATTGCCCACACCCGCTGGGCTACCCACGGTGCACCGTGCGAACGCAATGCCCACCCGCACTTCTCCGGTGACCTGGCCGTGGTCCACAACGGCATCATCGAAAACCACGAAGTGCTGCGCGAACAACTCAAGGGCCTGGGTTACGTATTCACCTCGGACACCGACACCGAAGTCATCGCCCACCTGCTCAACCACAAGCTCAAGGACCTGGGCGACCTGACCGTCGCCCTCAAGGCCACCGTCAAGGAACTGCATGGCGCCTATGGCCTTGCCGTGGTCAGCGCCAGCCAACCCGACCGCGTGGTTGCCGCGCGCAGTGGTAGCCCATTGGTGATCGGCCTGGGACTGGGGGAAAACTTCCTGGCCTCCGACCAACTGGCCCTGCGCCAGGTCACCGACCGCTTCATGTACCTGGAAGAAGGCGATATTGCCGACATCCGCCGTGAAAGCGTGCAGATCTGGGACGTCAACGGTCAGTCCGTCGAGCGTGAAGCCGTGCAATACCGCGACGGCGCTGAAGCCGCCGACAAGGGCGAATACCGCCACTTCATGCTCAAGGAAATCCACGAGCAGCCCGCGGTGGTGCAACGCACCCTGGAAGGCCGCCTGAGCCAGAACCAGGTGCTGGTCAACGCCTTCGGCCCGCAAGCCGCCGAACTGTTCGCCAAAGTGCGCAATGTGCAGATCGTGGCCTGCGGCACCAGCTACCACGCCGGCATGGTTGCCCGTTACTGGCTGGAAGAACTGGCCGGCATCCCGTGCCAGGTGGAAGTCGCCAGTGAGTTCCGCTACCGCAAGGTGGTGGTGCAGCCCGACACCCTGTTCGTGACCATCTCCCAGTCCGGCGAAACCGCCGACACCCTGGCCGCCCTGCGCAATGCCAAGGAGCTGGGCTTCCTGGCCAGCCTGGCGATCTGCAACGTCAGCATCAGCTCGCTGGTGCGTGAATCCGACCTGACCCTGCTGACCCAGGCCGGTCGCGAAATTGGCGTGGCCTCCACCAAAGCCTTCACCACTCAGTTGGTTGGCCTGCTGTTGCTGACCCTGTCTCTGGGTCAAGTGCGCGGTACCTTGGCCGAAGGCGTCGAAGCTACTCTGGTCGAAGAACTGCGCCGCCTGCCAGCCCGACTGGGTGAAGCCCTGGCGATGGACAGCACCGTGGAAAAAGTCGCCGAACTGTTCGCCGACAAGAACCACACCTTGTTCCTCGGCCGTGGCGCGCAATACCCGGTGGCGATGGAAGGCTCGCTCAAGCTCAAGGAAATCTCGTACATCCACGCCGAAGCCTACCCGGCCGGCGAGCTCAAGCACGGCCCATTGGCCCTGGTGGATGACGACATGCCGGTGGTTACCGTGGCGCCGAACAACGAACTGCTGGAGAAGCTCAAGTCCAACCTGCAGGAAGTCCGTGCCCGTGGTGGCCAGTTGGTGGTGTTCGCTGATGAAAAAGCCGGCATGACCAACGGTGAAGGCACCCACGTCATCAACATGCCGCACATCAACGACACCCTGTCGCCGATCCTCTACACCATCCCGCTGCAGCTGCTGTCGTACTACGTCGCTGTGCTCAAAGGGACCGACGTGGACCAGCCGCGCAACCTGGCGAAGTCGGTGACCGTGGAGTAACCCGCCATGCCCTGGAGACCCGCCCGGGTCTCCAGGTTCCGCGAAAGGACGCGACCTCGATGCAAACGCCCTCCCAGCTCCACCACCGCCTTAACAACCGCCGATTCACCGTCGCCCACAACACCCACGGGCTATCCGGCGCAGGCACGGTGTTTCATTACCTTGTCCAAGGCGAGGCCATTTCCGGTACCTACGAAGGCGGACGGATTCGCCTGGGCATGCAAGTAGGGCGAGTGACCGGTGCGAATACTATCGAACTGCTGTATCAGTGCCTGACCCTGGAGGGTGAGCTGCTGTCCGGCTGGTCGCGTGGTGTGGTCGGCGTGGATCAGGCCGGGCGGACTACCCTGAGCTTTGTATGAGGCTGGTTATCGGGCGCGACGGGAGGCGGAGAGTCAAACTATGTCGAGTTTGTCGAACGTGAGCGCCGTGCCTAAGGCACAAACTCCACCTTCAAGCCCCGACTCGCGCTGCGTCCCTGATCATCACTGACCCGCAACCGATATTCCCCCGACTTGCCCGGCCGCCAGTTCAGTGTGGTTTGCGGCGGGCCTTGGCCGATCAGTGTCTGGTCGGCAAACCAGTACAACGTCGCGGCATCGCTGGCTGCGTTGGCATTCAGCGGGATGCTTTCCTGCGGTTGGGACAGACGCAGTTGATAGCTCACCTGGGTCAGCGGCGAGCGGATCTGCGGCGCTTCGCTTTGGTCACTGAGGCGATTGGGCTGGCAGTTTTTCATCACGTTGGGCGGCGTGCGCCGGGGCAGGCCGGCAGCGCGGTACAGCCGTTGCACGTCGCTGGGCCAGAATTCGAAGACCTCTTCGCGGGTGTATTGCGCCTCGAACGGCGGGCATGCGGCCTTGCCGGTACGGGTGTCGATCAGCACCGGGCGGTGCAGGTTCGAGACACGAATCGGCGACACGCCGGGGGTGTACCAGGTCTTGCGGGTTTGCGGGCACCAGCGGTTGGGCAACTCGCCGGACGCGGCACAGACGTCGATGCGCACCAGCCCGGCGGGCGGCTTGTCGGGCTTGATGACGGTGTTGGGCAAGGCCAGGGGCAGGGCGTCGGCGATGCGGAAGAATAACGGCGCAGCGGTCTTGGCACCGATAAACGCCGGGTTCGGTCGACCATCGAAATTACCCACCCACACCACCAGCACATAGGGGCCGACCAGGCCGGCGCTCCACGCATCGTGAAAGCCCCAGGAGGTGCCGGTTTTCCACGCGGTGCGCCAGTGGCGGCCGGGCAGGCCATCCGGCCGTGGGTTGCGGCGCAGCATGTCGCGCACCATGAAGGCCGCCTGGGGCGTCAGCAGTTGGGCCCCCGTGGTCTGGGGCTGTTCCTGCAAATAGCGCAACGGCCGCAGGTGCCCGTCGCCGGCCAGCATCACGTACAGCCGCCCCAGCTCTTCCGGGGTCATCTCACCGCCCCCGAGGGCCAAGGCCAAGCCGTAATGACTTTCGTCGCGCAGGCCTTTGATCCCGGCGCGTTGCAACAGCCCGTACAAGGACGGCGACTTGACCTGGCTGGCCAGCCACACCGCCGGGATGTTGCGACTACGGATCAGCGCGTCTCGCGCGGTCAGCGGGCCGACAAAACTGCCGTCGAAATTTTCCGGCTGGAAGTAGCCAAAGTTACTCGGCAAATCCTTGAGGATGCTCATGGGGTGGATAACCCCTTGGTCCAGCGCCAGCCCATACAGGAAGGGCTTGAGCGTCGACCCTGGTGAGCGTCGCGACAGCACGCCATTGACCTGGCCATGCAGGCTTGTGGATAAGTAGTCCGCCGAACCCACCAGCGCTTTGACGCTTTGGTCGCGGCTGTCGATCAGGATTGCCGTGGCGTTTTCCACACCCGTGCTGCGTCGCTCGGCGATAAAGCCCGTGATCAGGCGTTCGAGCAAGTGTTGCAGCGGCAGGTTGAGGGTGCTGTTGAGCTCATTGCCGGCCTGGGACGCCAATAGCTGTTCACTCAAGTGCGGCGCCAGGAACGGGATCTGCTGGCGGTTGCGCGCTTCGAGGGGCAACTCCAGCAAACTGTCGTTACGCGGGTCTTGTGGATAAGTCTCGCGCCAGTCGGTCATCAAGCGCAGGCGGGCATTTTGCAGCGACGGCCCGAAGCGTGCACGCCGGCCCGGCTGCTGGGGAATCACCGCCAGCCCCAGTGCCTCGGATAACGACAGCTGCGCTGCCGACTTGCCGAAATAGATGCGGCTCGCCGCCTCGGCCCCTTCGATATTGCCGCCCATGGGCGCCAGGTTCAGGTAGGCCTCCAGGATGTCGTGCTTGCTATAGCGCGACTCCAGCCACAGGGCCAACGCCATCTGCTGCAACTTGCCCGGCACCTGGCGGGTGTTGAGGTCCCACAGGCGCCGCGCCAGTTGCATGCTCAAGGTCGAGCCGCCCTGGCGCTGGCCACCGCTGTAGGTGGCCATGGCTGCGCGCAGCAATGCTGGGGGATTGATCCCCGGGTGCCAGTAGAAATTGCGGTCTTCCTTGAGCAGCAATGCCTGGACCAGTGAAGGAGAGATCCGCTCCAGCGGTAGCCACAGGCGGTATTGCCCGTCATCCGCCAACGTCATGCGCAGCAGCGAACCGTCGTCGGCCAGCACGACCCGCGATGAGGTTACGGCTTGTTCCAGCGGGGCGTGAGGCCAAAGCCGCAACCCCGCCAGTAAGGCTGCCGCTACCAGCAGCGGCGTCAGGCGCTTAAGGCTTGGTAATTTCAAGCTGGCCTACTTTGCCGCGCCCTTGCAGGGTGGTTTCGTACATACCTTCGGCGTAGGCCGCAGGCGTGTTGAAGGTACCTGCGTTGGTGGCGCGCACGCGGTACACGAACGTGCCGACATCACGCAGCGCAGTGCCGTACAACACCACCCGATCATCACGCACGTCCACATAGTCCGGCTGCCAGTTGCTCAGTTCGGTTTCACCGATAGGCGCTTGCCAGCTTTGTTCTTCCTGGCTGTCTTCCTCGACGTACTCGGACGCTTCACCCTCACTTTCCTCGCTGCTGGCCGCCTCCGGCTCCGGCGGCAGGTTATACACAGGCTCGACGCCACCGGGCAGCAGGTCCACCACGGCCACTTGCTGCACCTGATCGCGGTCGGTAGCCCGCAGGCGCAGGCGCACCAGGAACTCTTCGCCCACTGCGACCTTGCTCACGGGCTCGCCCTTGAGGTCGAGGTATTCGTGGATGACTTCCAGGCCATTGTTGATCGGCTTGAGCTTGGCGCCCTTGTCGAAACCGGCTTCGCTGAGCATGTAGAACGCGGCCGGGCCGTCGGATTTTTCCAGCACCAGCTTTTGCGTGTTGCCCGGCACGGCGGCGCGTGGCGGCTGGCCGGCCATCTCCAGCAATTGCTGCTGCTTGTCGCCCAGCCAGGCGGTGGCCTTGAAGGTCATGTCGCTTTGCGCACGTTGGCCATAGTTGTCCAGGGCGCGTAGCAACAGGGCCGCCGACAGCGAGTTGTAGCGCTGTTCGTTGAGACGCTTGCCGAGTTTATCCAGCAACGCCGTGGGCACATCGTCCATCAGCTCGGGGAAGTGGCGCGCCAACAGGTGCAGGTGCTCAGCGTCGTGCACCAGCGGGTCGTAATACAGGCCATCGCTGTCCCACTTATCCACAAGCGAACGCCATGGGATTTTACGAAACAGCGTATCGGCCTGGCGATCTTGCTTGAGCAGTTTGTAACTGGCCGCCAGGTAAGCGGCGCCCAGGTCGTTCTGCCAGGTGTCCTTGAAGTAGCTTTCGTAGCGCTCGCGTATATCGCTCAACGCACCGCTGACCAGAATCCCCTGACGGCTCAACAGGTAACTGGCGTAGGCACGGTTGCGCAATTCCGACAGGCCTTCGCTAGGACCATTGGCCAGGTCTGTCAGGTACGCATTCGAGCGTACCAGCAGGTCTTCTGGCACCGGCAACCCGCGCTCCCTGGCTTCGATGAGGAAGTCGGTGGCGTAGAGGCTGGCGTACGGCGCCACGTCCGGGTTGGCCGCCCACAAACCAAAGCCGCCGGCCTGGTTCTGGCGTTGGCGCAGCATGCGTACCGCGCTGCCGAAGGCTTGTTCGGCCTCAATGGCGTTACCGCCCCAGATCAACGCCGGCATGGCCTTGGACACCAGTTGCTCGGTGCAGGCGTAGCCATAGTCATCCAGGTAATGCTTGAGGCCGTTGGCCCACACCAGCGGCGAGGCCGCCACGCCCAGTTGCACGTCGCGCAGTTGGCTGAACAGCTCGCGGGTGGGTTTGAGCTCTTTGCTGGCGCTGTCGAAACGGCCCAGGCTCAGGGCTACGCGATGTTCGCTCAGTGGGCGAATCGAGGTGGTTTCCGCCACCTGGATACGCTTGCCATCGGGTAGCACCGCGACAAAACGCAGGTCCGCCGAGCCGAGGGTGTCGCCGACCTTGATCTTGAACTCGGCCGTGCCCTCCTTGCGCGGTTGCAGGGCCAAGGTACTGCCCTTGTCGCCCTGAACGACCAGGCCAGCGCTGGTCTGCACTTCAAACGTCACGTCCGCCGCCGCGTCGAGGTTGCTGAATACCCCGGCGCTGACGTTGAACACATCCCCTGGCGCCACGAAGGCCGGCACGTTCGGCGTGATCACGATAGGCCCGCGCACGTCGGTGTTGGCTTCGCTGACGCCGACACTGTCGCTGTCCACCGCCACCGCGAACAGGTGCAGCTTGCCGTTGAAGCTGTCCGGCACTTGGTAATGCAGCACGGTTTCACCCGCCGGCAAGTCCACCAGCCCGGACCACCAGGCCACTGGCGGCTGGTGTTTACGCTTGAACGGGTTGAGGTGGTTGGCCAGGGCGCCTTCCGTATCGCCACCGGGCGCCGCCCCACTGAGCAGGCGGCTGAATTCCGGCAGGATCAGGTCAAGGATCTGACTGGTGCCCACTTCCAGCGCACGCTTCTGGAAGAAGAAGCCCAATGGGTCGGGCGTCTGGTAGCGCGCTACTTGCAGGATGCCTTCATCTACCGCGTACACCACGGCACGGCCTGGGCGATCAGCGTTGACCTTGATATCCAGCGTCTGCCCGGGCTCGATCTTCGCCGGGCCTTCAACCTTCAATGCCATGCGTCGCGCATCCAGGTTGATGCTGAACGGCACCACGCCATAGGACAGTGGGCTCATGTACACCTCGGCCGACCCCATGTCGCGTACAAACTGCACGTTGACGTAGGCATTGCCCTCAAGCCCTGCCGGCACGCGGATGTGCTGCACGCTGTTGGTGCTGTCGGCCTTGAACCACTGCTGGGTGTAGACCTTGTCGCGTTCGATGGTGATCAGGCCAGCGCCGGTATACGGGGCACGAATGCTGATGGCGATCTCATCGCCGGTGGCGTAGCTGCGTTTATCCAGGCGCAATTGCAGTTCGGCGTTGCGTTCCAGCGAGCGCGATGTGTTGCCACGCCCGGCCACGCTATAGTCGATCTGGTTGAGCAGGTTGCCGTTGGCGTCCTTGAGTTGGAGGGTGAAATCACCCGGTGCGCCAGTATTCAGGACCTGCTTGGCACCTTCCTTGGTCATGACCAGCGGCGAGGCCGGCTGGCTGATGTTCTTGATCCGCGATTCGTACTTGTAGGTGCCGTTGGACTGTTTCACCAGCACCGACACATAACGGTGCTCGACCACTTCGCTGGTCAGGCCGTCCACCGCCACAGGCGTGAGGTCCGGCGCCACAGCCAGCCATTGCACCTGGCGCGGCGCGTCCTTGGCGATGTACGACAGCGAGTCCTGACTTTTCACACCTACCAGGTAGGGCGCGGACGACACCAGCAAGGCATTTTGCGCCGCGACATTACGGCCGCCTTCGGCCTCGAACACCTGGGTCATCACCTGCAGGCGGTAGGTGCTGTTGGCGAAGCGTTGCAGGTTGAGGTCGAGTACGGCCTGGCCATTGTCGTCGACAGTGGTTTCGGCCAGGTCTTCGGTAGTCGCGTCTTCCAGGGAATCGTTGAGGCGGAAACGGTAGTCCGGATAACGGTCAAAGGCCGCCAGCGTCGGGCTCAGGGACATTTTCGCGGTGACACGCCGGCCGGAGGCCGGAGCGCCGAACAGGTGCATGGCAGTGACCTTGGCCACCACCTGGTCCGGTGGAATCCAGCCCTGCACTGGGGTGTCATGCAGGCTCAGGCTGACCTTCATGCGGTCCGGTTCGAAGTCGCGGACCTTGAAGTTCACGCTGCCCAAGTCGGTGCGGGTCTGCTTCTGGCCAATCAACTGCAAGATCGCGGTGTATTCCCCGGCGGGGGCGACTTCGCTACTGGGGAAATCAAAGGTTTCAAAACCGCTGGCGGACAGCTTCAACGGCTGGCGAATCACTTCCAGGCCACGCGGGTCGGTGATTTGCAGCTCCACCGGCAAGCCTTGTAGTGCACCCTTCCAATTGCCGCTGCGCACGATCATGCCCAGGTGTGCGGTCTCTCCGGGCCGGTACAGGCCGCGGTCGGTAAACAGGTAGGCGCTCAGGCGATCAATCGCGCCGTCTTCTTCCAGACCGCCTACGTCAAAACGCGACAAATCCAACTGCTGGGATTGGCGGGCGATTGGCAGGAAGGACTGGTCATTGCCGCGAGTGACCACATACATCAGCGGCGTTTTCTCACGGCGCAGTTCATCGAGCTTGGCGAAATGCGCATGGCCTTCGGCGTCAGTGTGGCCGCTGCTCACCGGCAAACCGTTGCGGCCGATGATGTCGACTTGCGCGTCAGACACGGGCGAACCATTGCCGATGGACTGCACATACACATCGTGGCTGCCATCGCTGGAACGCTTGGCGATGATGCCCAGGTCCGTCACCACGATGAAACGCAGGTCGCTGGTACTGCTGCGGTCGTACTCGAACGTGCGCGGTGCCGGGTCATCCTGCGGGCTGAGCTTGAGCACGAAAATGCCCCGCCGGCCGCCATTGGCGGTGAGGTAGTGGCTGAGGTCAACATTGTCGTAGACGGTCTTCGCGGGGTCATTGGATGACAGCGGGATGTCCAGCGACTGACGCTCGACCATGCGATCAAAATACTCGTTGCCGAAGTTCGGCCGGGCAAAGCTCCCGCTGCTCTGGTCCACCAGGTGTTGCAGTTGGTTAGGTAACAGGCGGGCGATTTCCACGTGGGCGCCCGGTACACCACGGGCCATGAAGCCCAGGCGTTTTTCGCCGTTGAGGCTGAGCAAGGCGCCGTCGGACAGGAACTGCAAGGTGCGCGGGTACGCCGGCATGCTGATCAGCGACGCCGTAGGATTCTTCGCCAGATAGCCGCCGATGGCTTCCAGGTTGGCGGGTACGCGCACATACACGGCACGTCCGGCCGGGGCCTTGAACTTGAAGGCGTGCAGGGTATTCAGCGGTTCGACGCTGGGCACATGGGTCAGGTTGATCCGGGTGCTGCGGGCGAGCAGGGCGTCATCGATGTCGCTGCTGCTGTAGGGGCGCGTGTCGTCCTGGGCCTTTTCCGGCAACAGCCAGGCCTGGACCTTGCCGGCGATGGTTTCGTCGGCCACGGCGCTGGAGCTGCTGAACATCAGTACCGGCTCCGGCTCGCCACGTTCGTTGTCGACAAAGCTCACGTCGGCCCCGGTGAAGGTCAGGCGATAGCGACCGGGCACGGTGACTTGCGCCACCAGCGGTGTGGTGCTGGCGTTGCCGCCGTCACGGGCCTTGATGCCCTCGTCGAGCTTGGCGCTCACCGGCGTACTTTCCAACGGCGTAGCGAGCGCGGCTGAGCGTACGTAGGCGTTGAGTTTTTTCTCGTCGAAGGTGATTTCGGGGCGGTTGGGCAATTGGGCGTCGCGGTAGGCCAGGCCTTTGCCGAGGGTCACCGTGACGCGCTTGCGCAGAGTGTCTTCATCCACGGGGTGGGAAAAACGGAACGTTGCCACCAGCTGCTTCAGCGTTGGATTGGACGGGTCTTGGTACAGCTCGTTTTGCGCCAGGGTGGCACGGAACGGTTGGGTGGAAAACTGAGTGCTGTATTGGTCCAGCAACACGCCGTCAGCCAGCAGGTTTTTCTTGGCCAGGTCGACAGTGTAATGGGCGTCGATGGGCCAGTCTTTTTCCGGTACGAACAGCAGGCTGCGGTCATCCGCCCAGCGCCAAGTGCCCGCGACCGCAGGTTTGAGGGTGATGCCCTCGGTGACGGGTTTGCCGATGGCGGCCAGTGGGGCCACGGATTCGCCGAAACGCACCTGCAAGTTATCCACAACCGGCGTTTGCTGGGTGTAGTCGGTAAGGTTCGGTTTGTGTAGCGAATAGCTCGCGGTGTGCGGCTGTGGCAGGTTGGAATACCAGTGCCAGCCGTAGAAAGCGGCGGCGGCCAGCAACACCAGCCCCAGCAAGCCTGCACCGGTTTGACGTGGATAACGGCGGGCCTTGCTGCCCAGGTTCGTGAGCCCACGGCCAATTGCACGCAGCCAGAGGGGCGGATGCCATTGGCCAAAGACGGCCCCCACCACAGTCAATAACGCACCGACAATACGGCGGCTGATCGCTTTGAACGAATCGAACATGGTGAGCATCCCTGGCTAAGTGCGGCGTATCTTACACGCGTCTTTGATACAAAAGATGACGCAGATACGCTGCCCGCTAGGTGTGTTGCACAAACGTGAGACGTAGCGCAAAACCGATCAAGAGACTGCCGAATAACCACTGCTGCATACGCTGCGCGGCGCGATTGCGCGCCAGCCACTGGCCGATGCGCGCGCCTGCCAGGGCGTAGCAGCAATCGAACACGAAGCCGAGGCTCACCAGGATCACCCCCAGCAACGCAAATTGCGTCGCCACCGGGCCGGCCTGCGGGTTGATGAATTGTGGCAGCAGTACCGAGCAGAACAGCAGCGCCTTGGGGTTGAGCAGGTTGGTCAGCAAGCCTCGCTGAAAGGCCGCGCGCCAGGCATGCCGTGTTGGAGGCGTGTTCGCGGTATCGAGGGACGGCAGCATCGTCGAGCGCAGGCATTGAATACCCAGCCACAACAGGTAGGCCGCGCCGCCCAGGCGCACGACATCGAACGTCCATGGCGCCACTTTGAACAAGGTCGCCAGCCCCATGCCTGCCAATGCCACATGGCAGGCGCGGGCCAGCCCCAAGCCAATCGCCGTGGTCAGCGCCAAGGCCTTGCCCTGGCGCGCGCCGGTTTGCAGCAACAGGATCATGTCCGGCCCGGGCAATAGAAACGCCACTGAAAGGGCCACCAGAAATAACCAGAGTTCCGCCATGTCTCACCCCCTTGTTTGTTTGCCAATTCTAGGGCGGGAGGGCAGGGCAGGTGCTTGCGTAGTCAGCTAGAAAAGCGTCTAGTCTTGGCACTGTCTGCCACTAAAAACCTGAACAGCCATTCACTTATGCCAAATCTTAAACTCGATGCGTTTGACCGCAAGATTCTCGAAGCCCTGCAACGCGATGGCCGCCTGAGCAACGTCCAACTGGCGGACGAGATCGGATTGTCCGCTTCACCCTGCCTGCGGCGCGTGCGTCTGCTGGAAGAGGCCGGCGTGATTCGCGGCTACCAGGCCACGCTGGATCGCGACGAAGTGGGACTGGGGATGATGGTGTTTGTTGGCGTCAAGGTGGAGCGGCATAACGACACCGAGGCCAACGCCTTTCGCGAGGCGGTGACGGCGCTGCCGGAAGTGATCTCGGCGTTCCTGGTGTCGGGGGAGTCGGACTTTCTATTGCAGGTGGTGGTGCCGGATTTGCGCGGCTACGAACGGTTTGTCACTGGCAGCCTGTTGAAACTGCCAGGGGTGAGGGACATCCGCAGCAACTTCGCGATCCAGACCGTGAAAACCCCAGGGGCGTTGCCGCTGGGGCATTTACCGGGTTGATAGAGGATCTGAAATCGACACAAGACGGGTGCGGGAGCGGGCTTGCTCGCGAAGGCGGTATATCAGCCGTTACATTCGTTGGCTGACACAGCGCGATCGTGAGCAAGCCCGCTTGTTGATCTCCATAGGGTCTTAGGTGGGTGGGTCAGGTCCACCAGTAGCGCACGAGATGGAAGAAGATGGGCGCGGCGAAGCACACCGAATCCAGCCGATCCAGCATTCCGCCGTGTCCTTCGATCATATGGCCCCAGTCCTTCACGCCCCGGTCGCGTTTGATCGCCGACATCACGATGCCGCCGGCGAACCCGAGCAGGTTGATCAACAGCGCAATCAAAAACGACTGCCATGGGTTGAACGGCGTGGTCCACCACAATGCCGCACCGATCAGGGACGAGAGCAAAATCCCGCCGACAAACCCTTCCACCGTCTTCGAGGGTGACAGGTTAGGCGCAATCTTGTGTTTGCCGAAGAGCTTGCCGCACACGTACTGCAGCACGTCAGACAGCTGCACCACAATCACCAGGTAGGCGATCAGCAGCAGGTTGCGGCCTTCGTAGCCGGGGATGTCGAGGGTGAGCAGGGCGGGCACGAACGACACGCAGAACACGGCGATCATCAGGCCCCACTGCACTTTCGAGGCTCGCTCCAGGAAGTGCGTGCTGTCGCCGCCAAGGGAGGCGAGGATCGGCAGCAGCAGGAACACGTACACCGGTATGAAGATAGAGAACAGCCCGTACCAGTCGGAGTAGATCAGCAGGTATTGCAGCGGCAGTGCCAGGTAGAACGCGGCGACCAGCGCCGGGTAGTCGCTGCGACGGGTGGGCGTGAGGGTGAGGAATTCACGCAGGGCGTAGAAGGACACCGCGTAGAACAGCAGGATCACCGCGCCGGTACCCAGCCAGAAAGCGATGCCAATGACCACCACCATCACCCACCAGGCATTGATGCGGGCATTGAGGTTGTCGATCACCGCGTTGGGGGTGCCACGGGTGCGCAGCTTGAGGATCAGGCCGATCAACGAGGCGAGCACCAGGATCGCGCCGATGCCGCCGAACAACATCAGGGTTTGGCTATCCATGTCAGACAGGCTCCGGGGCAAGGGCGAGCAGGGCATCGCGGGCGCGCGCGAGGAAGGCGGCTTTGTCTTCGCCTTCTTCCAGTTGCAGCGGTGCGCCGAAGCTGGTGGTGCACAGCAGGGGCAGCGGCAGTACGCGGCCCTTGGGCATGACCCGGTTGAGGTTGGCGATCCACACCGGGATCAATTGCGCCTGTGGGTAACGGTTGGCCAAGTGATACAACCCGCTTTTGAACGGCAGCAGGCCGTCCTCGAGATTGCGCGTGCCTTCGGGGAAGATGATCAGCGAGTCGCCGCCTTCCAGGGCGTTGAGCATGGGCTGCAGGGGGTTATCCACAGGGTCCTTGCGTTCGCGGTCGATCAATACGCCGTTGAACACGCGGTTGATGATGTAGCGGCGCAGGGCGCTTTTGTTCCAGTAATCGCTACCAGCCACCGGGCGCGTGAATTTGCGCAGGTTCTGCGGCAGTGATGCCCACACCAATACAAAGTCGCCGTGACTGCTGTGATTGGCGAAATAGATGCGTTGCACCGGCACCGGCGCGCAACCCAGCCACAGGCTGCGGGCCCCGGTGACGGTGCGGGCCATCGAAGTAATCAACGTGGCGACCACGGGTTCGAACATGGGAATTCCTTATCCGGCGAAAGGCAGCCAAGGGCTGGCGAGGATCACGCCCAGGGTCAGCAGCGCTTGCGCGCCGAGCAGCCAGGCTTGTTTGCGCAACAGTTTGAGCGCCCCACGGCGGCGCTCGGTCCAGGGCCGGCCGGCGCGTTTGGCAGATTGCAGGCCAAGCGTTTGCAGGGTTTGGTCGAGGTCTGGGGTGCGCTCGATGTCACGGGCGAGCAGGGTGAACAGATCTGCATCAAAGGCCACGCGCAGCGCCCAATACTTTTGCAACAGGCCGAGGATAATCATCCACAGGCTCAGCAGCAGGCAAATCGGCGCAATACTGGCCATCAGCAGTTGCGCCAGGCCGAACAACACGCCGACCAGCGTCAGGCCTGTGGATAACTGATCCAGTGAACGGCCACGCCGTAACAGGCTGGCGACCACTTGGAGTTCCATATCAATGGGCATGGGGTAAACCCTCCAACGCTTCACGGTGTGCGGGGTGCAGGACCACATCAGCCCGCGCTGTACGAATGATAGCCAGCGCTTGCTCGACCGTCGTGGCGCGTCCGGTGTGCAACAGCCAGGCGGCGACGGCGGTCGCGCTGCGTGAGTAGCCGAGGGCGCAGCACACCAGCAACGGACCACTGGAACGCAGACGTTCTATGGCGTGCGCGGCGTGCAGGCATTCGTCGGGCGTCGGCGCGATCAGGTCCAGCACCGGGATGCATTGGTAGGCGCGGCCCTGTGGATTAATTGGCAGTTCGGCACACAGGTCGACGATGGCCTTGAAGGGTTCCTGCTCACTCGTCGTAGGAATGCGCCCAAGCCAGACGTTATCCACAATCAGGTCGGGTTGTGGATGCTTGCGTGTCCACAGCCGCGAGTTGATCCACGCGCCGGCCAGGTATGGGGCATACAGCCAGCGCGCGGCAGGCGTCAGTTGGCCGTCGGCGCGTTTCTGGAAACCCGAAGGGCCCAGCACGAGGTAATTCGCCTTGACCAAGGCAAGGGATACCGCTGGCCACAGTATCCACAGCCATACGCCACCCATGACAACAGCCAGGACCAACAAGGCCAGGACTCCCACGCCATAGCGCATGCCCAAGCGCCAGCGCTTGGGGTCTCGCGTCAGCCGCGCGTTCGACAGTGGGTTGGGGTGTTCTACCGGCCACAGCCACACGCACAGCCACCCGGCGAGGGCACCTGTGGGTAAGTCGATAAAGTGGTGTTGATAAGTGGTCAGTACCGAGATACCGATCAAGGCGAACCAAGCATGCACCACCCACCGCCAGAAACCCTGGGTGTGGCGCTGGTACATGACCCACAGGATCACCAGCAGTGCGATATGCAGCGATGGCGCCTGGTTGAATGGCTTGTCGAACCCTGCCAGCACCGCAAACAGCCAGCCAAATACACCGTCCAATTCCGGCCGTTCGAAGGTGAAGCGCAGCGGCCAGACCAGGAAGCAACTGACCGCGATGACCTGGGCCGATAGCAGCCGCAGCGCATGTTGTTTCAACTCATGCCGACTATTGGGCAGCAGCAGGGAAAACCCGTAGAGCAGGTCGATGGACCAGTAGGGCACGATGGTCCAGGCCCAGAACGGCATATGGGCTTCCCAGTCAAATACCAGCGTGCCGACGTCGCTGCGCTGGCTGGTCACCCAGGTGGCAAAGCCGTAGGTACTGAAAAACAGCGGCGCCAACAGCAGCAGCCAGAGGACCGCGGGTTTCAACAAGCCGGGTTCGCGCATGTTCAGATCTTCTGTGCCAGGGACACGGTAAAGATGCCCCACTCATCCACGCGCTGGGTGATCTTTCGGAAACCGGCAGCCTCCACCAGTTGATCCATTTCCGCCTGGCTGCGTCGCCGCATGACCCAGGCCTGGCCCTGGCGATGGCTTGTCAGTGCCCGGGCGATCAGTTCCAATTGCGGGTGCCATGGCTGGCCGGTGTAGACCAGGTATCCACCGGGCTCCACGGCCTCGGCCAGTCCGGCCAGTGAGCCGCCGACCATGCCGTTGTCGGCAAACAGTTCATACAGCCCGGACACCACCGCCAGTGTCGGTTTCGGCTCCAGTGCCGCCAGGTCCGAGCGGTCGAACGCATCACCTTTGACGAACTGCGCGATATCCCCCAGGCCCTTCTCACGGATCAATGCGCCACCGTCGCGCACGTTGATATCGCTGTAGTCGCGCAGAAGGATCGATTCCGGCAGCGGCGACACGCCCTGCAAGGCCTCCAGGATGTAGCGCCCGTGGCCGGCAGCGATATCGACGATGCGCACCTGGCGATCAGCGGCGCGCAACCTGGCCATGGCCAGGCGCAGCAGCTCCTCGACGTTCAGCTTGCGCTGGCGAATGCCGCGCCAGCCGATGGAGTTAAGGTAGTTGGTGTCGATCATCCGCCCCAACCCACCCTTGCCGGTCGGCGTGTTGCGGTACACGTAGTCCAGGGTACTGCCGGAGTCGAAACCTGTGTCAAAGCCCAGCTTCACGCCGTCGGACAGGTTCTTGCCCAGGCCCATGCTGGCGCGAGTCAGGCGCCAATACAGGTCGCGCACGGAGTTGCGCGGCAGTGGTGCGGCGAGGGCTTCGGACTCGGCGCAGGTGGCGCCCAGTTTGTCTGCATCCAGCAACGAGGCACGGTCCAGCGGGTGTTCGAAGTTCTGCAGGATAAAGCGCCTGGCGCTGTTCACGGCGGTGGCGCGGTCACGCTCGCCGAGGGTGTCATGGAAAAAGCCTGGGAGGATGTGCAGCTCTTTTTTCAGGCTGCCAAGGCGGTCGAAAAATTGCTGTTGGGGTTTGCGATGCACCACAAAGTCGGAGCCGGAGACCAGCAGTTGGGTCGGCACCTGTATTGCCTGGGCATCAGCTACCACGCGGTCGGCCGCTTCATACAGGCCGAGCAGTACGTTCACCGAGATCGCCTTGGTGATCAAGGGGTCGCTGTCGTATGACGCCACGCGCTCCGGGTCATGGCTGAGGAACTTGGCCTTGACGTAGCTGTTGACGAAAAAATTGCCGCGAAACGTGCGCATCAGCGCCAGGCCTGGCCGTGCGAACGGCACGTAGAGCTTGACCTTGAAGGCCGGGGAGGCGAGCACCAAGGCGCGGATTTTCGGTGCGTAGTCGTGCACCCAGGTCGCGGCAATCACCGCCCCGACGCTTTGGGCGACGACGGCGAAGTTTTCTTCCTCGATGCCGTAGGCAGCGCCGATGTGGTCGCAGAAGGTCTGCACATCGCGGGCGCTGGTGGCGAAGCTGGGGCTGTCACCCCGCTCGCCGGGGGACTGGCCGTGACCCCGGGCGTCCCAGGCGAAGAAGTCGAATTGCGGCAGGTTCAGCTCATCGACCAGATGGGCGATCCGCCCCGAGTGCTCGTGGCCGCGATGGAACAACACAATCGCCTTGCGTGGCTCGCCGTCCGCCTGGGCGGTAGCCGGCCAGTGACGGTAGAAAAGCTCGACGCCATCATGGGTACCGAAGGTGTGCTCTTGCTGTTCGCGCATCGCAAAGATCCTTATGCAATCGGTGAAGTATCTTGTTGTTCTTTAAGGCCCTGACGCACCCGATTGACCAGGGTGTAGGCGAGCAAGGCCGCGACCAGCCACATCACCGCGTCGACCCAACCGTTGCCCAGCCAGCCCAGCGCCACGCCGGTGGCGAGTACGCCGAGTACGAAGGCGCGATCGCTCTTGCCCATCGGCCCGTCGTAGCGGCGCGAGGCACCGACCATGGGGCCCAACACGCCGGCGTATTCGCTGAATACCGCCAGCAACGCGACCAGCAGCACCGGCACCAGGCTCACGCCGGGGATCAGCGCAAACGGCAGGATCAGCGCGCTGTCGGCGATCACGTCGCACAATTCATTGAGGTAGGCGCCCAGGCGTGACTGCTGGCCGAATTCGCGGGCAAGCATGCCGTCGACGGCGTTGAGGGCCATGCGCAGGATCATCCACAGCGGAATCAGCGCAAACAGCCATAGATGCTGGGCAAAGCTGGCGATCAACAGGCCGACCAGCAGGGAAACCACGCCGGCCAATACGGTGATCTGGTTGGCGGTGGTGCCGTTGTCGTAGAGGCGCTGCACGAGAGGGCGCAGCAGGTTCTGAAAACGCGGTTTGAGCTGATAGATCGAAATCATGGGGGGTGACGCTTCCTTGTCCGTGGACCCGCGAAAAACTGTTCTGGAGTGTGCCGATTAATCATGGCCTGCACCAGTGATGGCGCGTGTTTCTGGGGGTTTAGTCACGCTATCGAGGACGTCGCCAAAAAAATGTGGGAGCGGGTTTCGAACAAAAATTTCACGCTGCGTGTTATATCGTAACGAATTGTGTACAACTGGGCGTTGAGTGGATGCAAGTGGATCTGGAAGCTGGCGGCGCTTCGGTGGAAGGCCTTCCGCGTTTTCAACAGGGGCTGTTCCATGCCCGTCGATTGCGCCAGGCGGGTATCAGCCTGACGGTGCTGGGCGTTGCCGGTTGGGTGTTGGCACTGTTTGTCGCGCTGTTCGTGCCGCTGTCGATCTGGCCGGTGGTGCTGATCAACTGTGCGTCGGCGTTGTTGCTGTTGGTAGCCGGTTTGCAATCGGCGTGGTGGGTGGCGGACTGGCGCGCCCAGTCGTTGGAAGAGCCTGCAGTTGACGTGCCGATTGAAGGCAGCGGCCGATACGCGCGCTTTATGGAACGTGTTGGTAAGCAGGTCGGCGCGCCGGCGTTGTGGCTCGGGGGCTGGTCGCTGCTGGTGCTGGTCAGCGTGATCGAGTTCTGGAACCTGGCATTGCCCGCCGCGCCGGTCGGTCAATCGGCAAGCATCGGTGCCGCGCTGGGGTTGGCCTTGGCATTTGGGCTGCTGGTGTTCGAACGTCGCCTCGCCCAGGAAAGTACCGCGCAGTGGCCGGAAGCCTCGCCACTGGCGCAACTGAGCCGGTTGGCGATCATCTGCCTGGTGGTCAGTGCGGTTTGCCTGCTGTTTGCCGGTGCGGCGTCGGTATGGCCCTTGCGCGTGGCGGTACTGGTTGGCTTGCTGCCAGCACTGGCCTCGCTGGAGTTTCTGTTGAGGGCCGTGCTGTCGCTGTTCAGCCCACGCCAGCCGCGCCTCGAACCTCGCTTGATGGCGCAAAGTTTCATCGCCGGGCTGCTGCGTTGGCCGCCCCAGCCGTTGCTCGCGTTGCAGCATGAGTTGCACAACCGCTTTGGCATCGACCTGCGTCAGATCTGGGCGTTTACCTACATGCGCCGGGCGTTCCTGCCGGTGTTGCTGGTGGTGTTGGCGGTCGGCTGGGCGCTCACCGGCGTGCACGAAGTACCCCTGCAGGGTCGTGGGATTTATGAGCGCTTCGGTAAGCCCGTCGAGGTGTTCGGCCCCGGTTTGCATGCCGGATTACCGTGGCCGCTGGGGCGTGTGATCAGGGTGGAGAACGGTGGGGTGCATGAGCTGGCAACCAGTGTCACTGAATCCGCAGCCCCGGCACTGGCTCCCGCCGAAGGCCCGCCACCGTTGACTGCCAATCGGTTGTGGGACGCCAGCCATGTGAATGACAAATCCCAGGTGATCGCCAGCAGCAGCGGCGACAAGCAGAGCTTCCAGATCGTCAACATGGATGTGCGTTTCGTCTACCGCATCGGCCTCACCGATCAGGCCGCTCTCGCCGCCACGTATAACAGTGCGGATGTACCGACCCTGATCCGTAGCACCGCCAGCCGCATCCTGGTACATGACTTTGCTTCGCGTACCCTCGATGAATTGCTCGGCGAACAACGCACCCGCCTGGCCGACGAGATCGGCCGCGCCGTGCAGGCGGATCTGCAAAAGCTCGACAGCGGCGTGGAAATCCTCGCCACGGTGGTCGAGGCGATCCACCCCCCGGCCGGTGCCGCGAACGCCTATCACGGCGTGCAAGCCGCGCAGATCGGGGCCCAGGCCCTGATCTCCCGCGAGCGCGGTGCGGCCAGTGAGCAGACCAACCAGGCGCTGCTGCAAGCCAGCACCGCGCGTGATCAGGCCCAGGCCACCGCAAGGGAAGTGAACGCCGGCGCCCAAGCTGCCGACCTGCGTTTCGCTGCCGAACAAAAGGCCTATGCCACGGCCGGCCAGGCCTTCGTGCTGGAGCAATACCTTGGCCAACTCAGCCAGGGCCTGGCCCATGCCAAGCTGCTCATTCTGGATCATCGCCTGGGTGCCGATGGCGCGCCGACGATCGATCTGCGTTCTTTTACCTTGCCGGCCGACCCCTCGGTGCCGCGTAAAGCCGTTCAATAAGGAGTCTGTCTGTTGAGCGCTCATTCTCACGATCATCATCATGGCCACCACCACCATCATCATGGTGACGAGCTAGCCGCCGGCCCTTTCCCGTGGCGGCGCATGGCCTGGGCAGTGTTGCTGGTGCTGTTTGCAGTCGCCGCTGCCAGCCTGGTGCAAGTGCGGTCCGGCGAAGCGACGGTGGTCACCCGTTTCGGCAACCCATCGCGGGTGCTGCTGGAACCGGGCCTGGGCTGGCGCTGGCCGGCGCCGTTCGAGGCGGCGATCCCGGTCGATTTGCGCCTGCGCACCACTTCCAGCGGCTTGCAGGATGTGGGCACCCGCGATGGCCTGCGCATCATCGTGCAGGCGTACGTGGCGTGGCAGGTGCAGGGCGATGCCGACAATGTGCAGCGCTTCATGCGTGCCGTGCAGAACCAACCGGATGAGGCGGCGCGGCAGATCCGTACGTTCGTGGGCTCGGCGCTGGAAACCACGGCGGCCAGTTTCGATCTGTCCAGCCTGATCAATACCGATGCCAGCCAGGTGCGCATCGCCGATTTCGAAGCGCAGTTGCGTGAGCAGATTGATCAACAATTGCTCACGACCTATGGGGTGCGCGTGGCCCAAGTGGGTATCGAACGGCTGACATTGCCGTCGGTGACCCTCACCGCCACCGTCGACCGCATGCGAGCCGAGCGGGAAACCATCGCCACCGAGCGCACTGCCGTGGGCAAGCGTGAGGCGGCGCAGATCCGTTCTGCGGCCGAGCGCGATGCGCGCATTGTGCAGGCCGATGCCACGGTGAAAGCCGCCGATATCGAGGCGCAGTCGCGGGTCGAGGCCGCGCAGATCTATGGCCGCGCCTACGCCGGCAATCCGCAGCTGTATAACCTGCTGCGTTCCCTGGATACCTTGGGCACCGTGGTCACGCCGGGCACCAAGATCATCCTGCGCACCGATGCTGCGCCGTTCCGCGCGTTGGTCGACGGGCCGAAGGATATCCAGCCATGACCGAGCGTGACAGCCCGGACAGCCCGTGGATCCAGGCCGGGCGCCTGACGTTCCTGGCGCTGTACGCGGTGACCGTGCTGGCCGCCTTGGCCTGGGCGTTTTCCAATGTGCGCCAGATCGACCCGCAGAACCGTGCGGTGGTGCTGCACTTCGGCGCTCTCGACCGTATCCAGAATGCGGGGCTGTTGCTGGCGTGGCCGCAGCCATTCGAACAGGTGGTGTTGTTGCCGGCGGCCGACCGGGTGATCGAGCGCAGGGTGGAAAACCTGCTGCGTTCCGACGCGGCGATCCAGGCCGATCGCGTGGCCAGTTTCGCCACGCCCTTGAGTGATGCACTGGCCGGTTCCGGTTACCTGCTGACCGGTGATGCCGGCGTGGTGCAGCTGGATGTGCGGGTGTTCTACAAAGTCATCGAACCCTATGCCTTTGTGTTGCAAGGCGAGCATGTGTTGCCGGCGCTGGATCGCCTGGTCACCCGCAGCGCCGTCGCGCTCACGGCAGCGCGGGACCTGGACACGATCCTGGTGGCGCGGCCTGAGCTGATCGGCACCGATAACCGTGCTGCCGAACGCCGCGAACGGCTGCGGGGCGATTTGGTGCAAGGCATCAATAAACGCCTGGCGGAGCTCACCTCCACAGGGTTGGGACTGGGTATCCAAGTCACTCGCGTGGATGTGCAATCGAGCCTGCCAGGCCCGGCGGTTAACGCATTCAATGCGGTACTGACCGCCAGTCAGCAAGCCGATAAAGCCGTGGCCAACGCCCGAACCGACGCGGAAAAACTCACCCAGACCGCGAACCAGCAGGCCGATCGCCTGGTGCAAGTCGCCCACGCCCAGGCGAGCGAACGCCTGGCCAACGCCCAGGCGCAAACCGCCACGGTCGCCCGTTTGGCCCAGGTGAAGGACCCGGGCCTGCTGGTGCGCCTGTACCGCGAGCGCCTGCCGAAGATTCTCGGCCAGGCCGGCTCCGTGACCACGGTCGATCCGAAAGACGACTCCCGCTTGATCATCCAGGGAGCCGAACAATGAGCGCACCCATGCTGACCTCCGCCGAGCAGCGCAGCGCTGCCCGGCAATTGACCCTGGCCATGTTGGCCTTGGGCTTGCTGGTATTGGGCCTGGTATGGCGCTGGCGGGCGCCGGACCAGACCGGCGTGAGCCAATTGCTGCTGGGCGTCGCGTCGCTCTTGGTGGCGGTACCGGTGATGCGCTCGGCCTGGTACAGCCTGCGGTTCCCCAGCCTGCACGGCATCACCGACCAACTGATCGCCCTGGCCATGCTCGGCGCCTGGGCCACGGGTGATCTGCTGACCGCCGCGCTGCTGCCGATCATCATGATCTTTGGCCATGTGCTGGAAGAGCGCAGCGTGATCGGCTCCCAGGAGGCGATCCATGCCCTGGGCAAATTGACCCGCAGCCAAGCGCGGTTGGTGCAGCCTGACGGCAGCATCCAAGCAGTGGATAACGGCACGCTGAACACCGGCGATATCGTCGAGGTGCGCGCGGGGGATCGGGTGCCGGCTGATGGCGTGGTGCTGTCGGGCCAGGCGAGCCTGGACACGGCGCCGATTACCGGTGAGTCGGTGCCGCTGGAAGCCAGCGTGGGCGTGCAGGTGTTTGGCGGGGCAATCAACCTTGATGGCTTGCTGCGCTTGCAGGTGACCCGCACCGGTAACGAGTCCACCCTGGGTAAAGTCATTGCGCTGATGCAGAACGCCGAGCGTGCCAAGCCGCCGATCACGCGGCTGCTGGAGCGTTACGCCGGCAGCTATATGGTGCTGGTGTTGCTGCTGGCCGCGGTCACCTGGTTTGTGACCAACGACGCCCAGGCAATGCTTGCCGTGCTGGTGGCCGCGTGTCCGTGTGCGTTGGTGCTGTCGGCGCCGGCCACCGCGATTGCCGGGATCGCCGTGGCGGCGCGGCATGGCATCCTGATTCGCAGCTCGGCGTTCCTCGAAGAGCTGGCGGACCTGACCTCCCTGGTCGTCGACAAGACGGGCACCCTGACCTTTGGCACCCTGCGCCTGCAATCCATCGAAACCACCGCGCCGGATCGGCAGGTGTTGTTGAACCTGGCAGCCAGCTTGGGCTCGGCCAGCAGCCACCCGGTCAGCCGAGCGTTGGCGGGGTTGGCGACACAGGAACAGCTGCTGGCGTTGACGGATATCCGCGAGCGCCAGGGCCTGGGCGTGGTGGCGCAGACCGATCAAGGCGAAGCGGCATTGGGCCGGCCGGCGTTGTTCGAGCAACTGGGCATCCTCACCACCGCTGTGCCGAATCACGACGGGCCCATCGCCGGGTTGGCGCTGAACGGGCAGTTTCTCGCCTGGCTGTTGCTGGCCGATAGCGTCAAGCCGGAAGCACGCCAGGCCTTGCAAGAGCTGCGTGACCTTGGCCTCGGTCGCCAACTGCTGCTCACCGGCGACCGCCAGAGTGTGGCTGATAGCCTGGCGCTGGAGGTGGGCATCAGCGATGTCGAAGCCCAGGCCTTGCCGGAAGACAAGCTCAACCGCGTGTTGGGTGAGATTCGCAGTGGCTTCCGTCCGATGGTGGTCGGTGATGGCATCAATGACTCGCTGGCGCTCAAGGCCGGCGTGGTTGGCGTGGCCATGGGGGCGGGCGGGGCGGATATCGCCTTGGCGTCGGCGGATGTGGTGTTGATTGGCAGCGACCTGCGGCGCCTCGGTACTTGTGTGCGCTTGAGCCGTCAATGTCGGCAGACGTTGCAGGTCAACGTGATCATCGGCCTGGGCTGGACCTTGGCCATCGTTGTGTTTGCCGCGTTTGGCTGGTTGGGGGCAGCCGGCGCCATGATTGCGGCGGTGCTGCACAACCTCAGCACCTTATTGGTACTGGGCAATGCCGGACGTTTGCTGCGCTTTCAGGAGCCCCTGTTGAAGCTTGAGGAATAATTTCAGAAATATTTGCACAGGGCTGTAACGCGCAGGAGGGGCCTCACTCTAGTGGTGTGTCGAGACTGAGCAATCCGTTCAGACCGGCACCCCTACCGATCATGAGGAATACAACAATGAACATCAAATCCGCTGCTGCTGGTGCCGCGCTCGCTATGGCCGCCGCGACGCTGTTTGCCGGTGTTGCTACCCAAGCACAAGCTGCGGACGCCAGCGTTCACTGCTATGGCGTCAACGCCTGCAAAGGCCAGAACGACTGCAAGACCAAGGATCACGCGTGCAAAGGCCAAGGTTCCTGCAAGGGCCAGGGCTTCCTGTCGATGAGCAAGGCAATGTGCGACCAGAAAGGCGGCACCGTCGGCGAATAACCGGCCACCGAGTGCTCCCGCAGCGGCTGTCCACCACCGCTGCGGACACTTTGCCCAGGAGTGTCGTATGTCCGCATCCTCTTCAAGCCTCGGTTACGGCCTGGGTCTACGCAGTGAGTACTACCAGCAGATCCTGGAACAATCGCCGGCCGTGGATTGGTTCGAAGTGATCTCCGAAAATTATCTGGTCCAGGGCGGTAAAGCCTTGTACTACCTGGATGCAATCGCCGAGCGCTATCCCCTTGTGATGCACGGTGTATCGCTGTCCATCGGCGGGCCCCATGCGCTCGATACCGATTACCTGAAGCAAATCAAGCAGCTCGCCGAGCGTATCCAGCCGGCGTGGGTTTCCGATCACTTGTGCTGGAGCCGCGGCAACGCCCACCAGTTGCATGACTTGCTGCCGTTGCCTTACACCGAAGAGAGCCTCTACCACGTGGCCGCCCGGGTGCGCCAAGTGCAGGACACGTTGCAACGTCCGCTGGTCCTGGAAAACGTCTCAAGCTATGTGCGCTCGAAAGCGGATGAATTCACTGAGTGGGAGTTCCTCAACGCCCTGGCCCACCTGTCAGGGTGCCAGTTGTTGCTGGACGTCAACAATGTGTATGTCAGCTCGCGCAATCATGGCTTCGACGCTTGGACGTTCATCCGCAACCTGCCACCTCAGAGCATCCGTCAACTGCATCTGGCGGGGCACATGGACTATGGCGACTACGTGGTCGACACCCATGACCATCCCGTGTGTGACCCGGTGTGGGCGCTCTATCAACAGACATTGGAACACCTGGGGCCGGTGTCGACGCTGCTGGAGCGGGACGACCATTTCCCACCTTTTGAAGAACTGTTCACCGAACTGAGCAAGGCCCGCGAACTGGGTGCCATGGCATTGGCCAGGAGATCGTCATGCGCCTGACCGATTGGCAGTTGGCCTTCGAACAGCACCTGTTATCTGAAACACCAATCGCCGACAGTGGCTTCGCCGCCACCCTGCTGGGCGGGCCGACGCTGGATGTGGATACCGGCCTGGCGATCTACCACCACGGCTATCTCTCGCGGTTGCAGGACGTCTTGCGGCATGACTTCAGTGCCATCTTCTATTGGCTGGGTGATGATGAATTCGCGTCGCTGACCCAGGCCTATGTACGCCGTTATCCATCGGCGCATTACAGCCTGCGTTGGCTGGGCGAGCGTTTCCCGGCGTTTATCCTTGAGCATCGGGTGGCGGAGCAAAGTGCACCGCTGGCAGAGCTGGCGCGGTTGGAGTGGGCGTTTACCCTGGCATTTGATGCGCCGCCGGGCGAACCGCTGACGCTGGATGACATGGCCAGGTTGCCACCCGAAGCCTGGCCGGCATTGCAGGTTACCTTGGCACCGTCGGTGCAGCAGTTGCCTTGCCGTTTCAATAGTGTGGCGATCTGGCGTGCCAGCAAGGACGCGTCGCCGTTTCCCCACAGCCAGGCGTTAGCCCCGGCGCAGACATGCCTGGTATGGCGACATCAGCATGTGTGCCATTACCGCAGCCTGGAACCCGATGAAGCCGATGCCCTGGCTGGGATGGCGACCACCGGCTGGAGCTTTGCCGAACTGTGCGCAGCGCTGGCAGTCAGTTACGAAGAGGGGGCACCACTGCAGGCCGCCACATGGTTGAAACAGTGGATCCAGGACGGTTTGCTCGAGCGCCGAGCCCCATAGAAGACCGCTATCAAATCGATAGCCTCCTACTTGTCTTCGGATGGTCTACCCTCACACCAGACGTCTGAAACAAGGGGGGACTACTCATGCTCGCGCAACTTCCACCGGCCTTACAGAATCTTCAGCTACCGCTGCGTCTTCGACTCTGGGACGGCCATGAATTCAACTTGGGCCCCGAGCCCAGTGTGACCATCGTGGTGAAGGACCCAACGGTCGTCTCCAAGCTGACCCATCCCACGCTCGATTCCCTGGGCGAAGCCTTCGTCGAGGGCAAACTGGAGCTGGAAGGCTCGATCTCCGAGGTCATCCGGGTATGTGACGAATTGAGTCACGCCTTGATCGAAGACGGCGAGGACAGTCGTCCGGTGCGCTCGATCCACGACAAGGCCACTGACGCAGCGGCCATTTCCTACCATTACGACCTGTCCAACGAGTTCTACCAGCTGTGGCTGGACCAGGACATGGCGTACTCGTGCGGTTATTTCGAGACCGGCAGCGAGTCCATCGACCAGGCTCAACAAGACAAATTTCGCCACCTGTGCCGCAAATTGCGGCTGCAGCCAGGCGAGTATTTGCTCGACGTCGGCTGTGGCTGGGGCGGGCTGGCGCGGTTTGCGGCGCGTGAGTTCGGAGTGAAAGTATTTGGCATCACCTTGAGCAAGGAGCAGCTGGCGCTAGCCCGGGAACGGGTGAAAGCCGAAGGCCTGGAGGGCCAGGTGGACCTGCAACTGCTCGACTACCGTGACCTCCCGCAGGACGGCCGTTTCGACAAAGTGGTGAGCGTGGGCATGTTTGAACACGTCGGCCATGCCAACCTGGCCGAGTACTGCAAGACCTTGTATGGCGCAGTGCGCGAAGGCGGCCTGGTGATGAACCACGGTATTACCGCCAAGCACACCGATGGCCGTCCTGTAGGGCGTGGCGCCGGAGATTTTATCGAGCGTTATGTGTTCCCCAATGGCGAACTGCCGCACCTGGCGATGATGACTGCCGAGATCAGTGAAGTCGGGCTCGAAGTGGTCGACGTCGAAAGCCTGCGCTTGCATTACGCGCGCACGCTGGATCATTGGAGCGAGCGCCTGGAAGACAATCTGGAAGCCGCGGCGAAGATGGTGCCAGAGCAAGCGCTGCGCATTTGGCGGCTCTACCTGGCCGGTTGCGCGTATGCATTCGCACGGGGTTGGATCAACCTGCACCAGATTCTGGCGGTGAAACCCCATGCCGATGGCAGTCATGAGCTGCCGTGGACACGGGAAGATATCTACCGCTGAGGGTGGAAAACACCGATACCTCTGTGGGAGCTGTCAGAGAATGGGTGAAATAAGCCGCGCGATCCGCATGCCCAGTTGTTGAAGGCGGCGGGTTTCGCGGCTTTCTTCGTGGCTGACTTCATGGGCCAGGGCGAAGTCGTCCAGCAGCATGTGCTCGACCTGTTTGGCGAAGGCTTCGTCGACGGTCAGTAGCATCACTTCAAAATTCAGCCGGAATGAACGGTTGTCCATGTTCGCGCTGCCAATGGCGCTGATTTCGCTGTCCACCAGCACCACCTTCTGATGCAGGAACCCCGGCGTATAGCGAAATACCCGCACACCGGCCCGTACGGCTTCGATCGCGTAGAGGCTCGAGGCGGCGTAGACGATGCGGTGATCGGGTCGTGAGGGCAGCAGCAGGCGTACGTCGACGCCACGCAAGACGGCCAGGCGCAACGCGGCGAACACGGCTTCGTCGGGAACGAAATACGGACTGGTGATCCACACGCGCTCGGTCGCCGCGTGGATGGCTTCGACGAAGAACAGCGAGCAGGTTTCATACGGGTCGGCCGGCCCGCTGGCGAGCAATTGGCAGAGCACGCCGTCCTCGGGGTAGGCGTCTGGCAGGATCAGCGGCGGCAACTCGCGCGCCGCCCAGAACCAGTCTTCGGCGAACGACTCCTGCAAGCATGCCACCACAGGACCGGTGACCTGCACATGGGTATCGCGCCACGGTGCCAGCGGTGGTTTCTTGCCCAGGTATTCATCCCCGACGTTATGCCCGCCGACGAACCCGGTGATGCCGTCCACCACGACGATCTTGCGGTGGTTGCGGAAGTTGACCTGGAAGCGATTGAGCCAGCCGCTGCGGGTAGCGAAGGCTTTGACTTTCACCCCGGCATCGCGCAGCGATTGCACATAACGATGGGGCAGGGCGTGGCTGCCGATGCGGTCATAGAGCACGTGGATGTTCACGCCTTCGGCGGCTTTTTCCTTCAACAGGGCGTGCAGCTGGCGGCCGAGTTCGTCGTCATGAATGATAAAAAACTGGAACAGCACGGCGGTCCTGGCGTTGCGAATCGCCTCGAAAATCGCGCCGAAAGTGGCCTCGCCATTGATCAACAACCGCACCTCGTTGTTGGCCAGGCACGGCATGCGGCCCAGCTTGGGCATGGCGCGCAGTGAGGCGTAGGCGCTGGAGTTGCGCGCGGCCAGGGCTTCCTCGACCCAGGGTCGCCAGTTCAGCTCGGTGATTGCCGTGTGCATTTCCTGGTTGGCCTGGCGACGCGCCTGGATGTACGCGTCGAAGGTGCTGCGACCGAAGATCAGGTAAGGGATCAGGGTGAGGTAGGGCATGAACATCAGCGACAAGGCCCAGGCGATCGAGCCTTGGGCGGTCCTGACTGTCAGCACCGCGTGGATCGCGGCAAGCGACCCGAGAAAATGCAGCGTGGCAATGAAATAGGCGAGCAGGTGCGGACCAAAAAAATCCATGGACGACGGTACTCCAGGCAATCCAGTGCCTAACAGACCATGTTCGATCACGAATGTCGCTATTTTATTTGCCGTGCAACACTGGCCGCTTTGCGGCGTCTAACGCCAACAATTGCCCAGGAGTTACCCGATGAATGCTCGTTTGCTCTGTTTAGCCATGGTTACTGGTTTGGCGCTGCCCTTGGCAGCACAGGCGCAGATGCTGGCGCCGGGCTTGTGGGAATTGACCACCAGCAATATGAAAGTCGATAACCAGGACCTGCCGGACCTGTCGTTGATCCTCGGTCAGCTCAAGCAACAGATGACCCCCGAACAGCGCGCCATGCTGGAGAAACAAGGCATCACCATGGCCGGCAAAGGCGTGCAGGTGTGCCTGACACCGGCACAGGTCGCTTCCGATTCGATCCCCCTGACCGACCCGCAGTCGGGCTGCAAACAGGAAGTCACCGACAAGACCGGTAACCAGTGGAAATTCCGCTTCAGTTGCCCGAAGGCCCAGGGTACTGGTGTCGCCACTTTCCAGAGCCAGAAAGAATTCACCACCACGGTCAATGGCACCTTCAATGCCACCGGTATTCAGCAGAAGGGCAGCCTCGACAGTCATGCCCAGTGGCTGGGCAACGATTGCGGTACGGTCAAGCCGCGAGCCTAACGCAGGAAATGCAGCGGCAGGCCCTGGCAACTGTCGACCACCTGGCCGTTGTGCCAAGCCAGGTGGCCGGAGACCAGCGTGGTGCTGACGCTGTGGCGAAAGCTGCGTTCGGCAAAGGGCGTCCAGCCGCAGCG
The DNA here is from genome assembly GCF_002980075.1 of Pseudomonas sp. MYb13. Taxonomy (NCBI): domain Bacteria; kingdom Pseudomonadati; phylum Pseudomonadota; class Gammaproteobacteria; order Pseudomonadales; family Pseudomonadaceae; genus Pseudomonas; species Pseudomonas sp. MYb13. The sequence continues at coordinate 171,021 of NZ_PCQI01000001.1, forward strand.
GGCCAGGATCGGTTGGCTGCTGACTGGTTTGCCCGCAGGCTCCGGTTTGATCAGCACCAGGTCGGCCCAATAACCCTCGCGTAGATAACCCCGGTCTGGGATGGCGAACAGGTCGGCCACGCGGTGACTGGTTTTCGCCACCAGGGTGGTCAGCGGCAGCAGCCCATCGGCCACCAGCTCCAACAACGCGGGCAGCGCGTGCTGCACCAGGGGCAAACCCGACGGCGCTTCGCGATAGCCCGACTGCTTTTGCGCCCAGGTATGCGGCGCATGGTCAGTGCCAATCACATCCAGACGATCACTCAGCAAGGCCTGGCGCAGCGCGTCGCGGTCGGCGCGGGTCTTGATCGCCGGGTTGCATTTGATCTGATGGCCCAGGCGATGGTAGTCGCGGTCATCGAACAGCAGGTGGTGCACGCAGACTTCCGCTGTGATGCGTTTTTCCGCCAGTGGCGTGTCCTCGAACAGGCTCAGCTCGCGGGCGCTGGTCAGGTGCAGCACATGCAGGCGCGTTCCCAGGCGCCGGGCCAATTCCACGGCGAACGACGATGAGCGATAACACGCCTCGGCATCCCGGATCAGCGGGTGGGCCACGGGGGGAATCTTGTCACCGAAGCGTTCGCGCAGGCGTTGTTCGTTGGCCTGGATACTCGGCGTGTGTTCGCAGTGGGCCAGCAGGAGGGTTGGCACTTCGGCGAACAGCCGCTCCAGGATCCGTGGGTCGTCCACCAGCATGTTACCGGTGGACGCGCCCATGAACACTTTGACCCCGGCGACTTCGCGCGGGTCGAGGGCAGCGACGGTGTCGAGGTTGTCGTTGCTCACGCCGAAGTGAAAGCCATAGTTGGCCACCGAGTGCAGGGCCGCGCGGCGTTTTTTATCGGCCAGGGCCTCCAGGGTCAGGGTAGCCGGGTGGGTGTTGGGCATGTCCATGAAACTGGTGATGCCGCCGGCCACTGCAGCGCGAGATTCGCTGTAGAAACTGCCTTTGTCCGGCGCGCCGGGTTCGCGAAAGTGCACTTGGTCATCGATCATGCCCGGCAGCAGCCATTGGCCTTGGGCGTCGATGGCCACGGGGGCGTTGCAGCCCTCGATGCTGCTGGCGATCTTCTCGATGCGGCCGTTGGCAACCAGCACATCGGCGTGGAATGTCTGGCCTTCGTTCACCAGGTGGGCATTGCGAATCAGCAGGCGGCTCATGGTTCAGAACTCGTTTTGCAAGGCTTTGTAGCCGCGCACCAGGTCGACGTTGGTGCGCGCAACGTCTTCGGAAAATTCCGAGGCGCTCACACTCACCGGCGGGTATTGCGACAGGTCGGTGTTGGGCCCTATACGGGTGGTGGAGGGCACATAGAAGGCGGCGGGCAAATCGCGACCGTCGACCACCGAGTTGTGGCGCACCACGCAGCCGTCGCCCACGGCACAGTTGAACAGCACGCTGTTGAACCCGATGAACACACGGTCGCCAACGGTGCAGGGGCCGTGGACGATGGAGCGGTGCGCAATGGAGGTAAATTCCCCGATCGTGACCGCCGCGCCGGACTTGGAGTGGATGACCACACCGTCCTGGATATTGGAGTTGGCGCCGATGGTGATCGGGTCCATCGCACCGCTGGCGTCGACCTCGTCGGCACGGATCACGGCGTAGGGGCCGACGAACACGTTCTCACCAATGATGACCTTGCCGCAGATGATTGCGGTCTTGTCGACGTAGGCCGATTCGGCAATCACTGGGAGGTCGCCGGAAGGGTTCTTGCGGATCATGCGCAGGGCTCCGTGAGGATGTGAACGTAGTCGCCATCGATAGCGTTGTAGAAGCAGGTCGGTCGACCGGTGTGGCAGGCCGGGCCTTGTTGGTCGACGATCAGCAGTACGGCGTCGCCGTCGCAATCGAGTCGTGCCTCGATCAACTGCTGCCCGTTGCCCGAGCTCTCGCCCTTGCGCCACAACTGCTGGCGCGAGCGCGACCAGTAGCAGACTTGCCCGGTGGCCAGGGTTTCCTTGAGGGCCTGGCGGTTCATCCAGGCCAGCATCAGTACCTCGCCGCTGCGGTGTTGCTGGGCAATGGCGGCGATCAGTCCAACGCTGTTCCAGGGCAGCGCGTCCAGGACGTGTTCGAGTGGAAAGCGGCTGCCGACGGCAGCTCCTTCCAGGTCGAGCATGCTCAGGCTCATGGCTTGCCCAGGGCCGCGCACAGGGTGTTGAGGTTGTATTCGAACAGTCCGGTAAACGTGCTGGCCGGGCCTTCTGCGGCGAGGGCGTCGGAATACAGCGTGCCGCCGATCTGCGCGCCGCTTTCGTCAGCGATCTGCTTGAGCAGGCGCGAGTCCTTGATGTTTTCCATGAACACGGCTTTGACTTTGTCTTTGCGGATCTGGGTGATCAGGGCGGCGACTTCGGCGGCGGACGGCTCACGCTCGGTGGACAGGCCTTGTGGCGCGAGGAACTCGATGCCATAGGCCTGGCCCAGGTAACCAAAGGCGTCATGGGAGGTGACGATGCGGCGGTTGCCCGGTGGCAGCGCGCCGAACTTGCTCTTGGCCTGCGCAAGCAGACGGTAGATTTCCTTGAGGTAGGCCTGGCTGTTGCGCAGGTAATCAGCCTTGTTGGCCAGGTCGGCGGCCACCAGCGCCTTGGTGATGTTGTTCACGTAGATTTCGGCGTTGGCCAGGTTGTGCCAGGCATGTGGGTCGGGAATGGTTTCGCCGTCTTCTTCCATGGTGTGGGAGATCACGCCTTTGCTGGCGGTGACCACCGTGGCCTTGGTTTCGGTGCTGGTCACCAGGCGGTCCAGCCATGGCTCGAAGCCCAGGCCATTCTTGATGATCACCTTGGCCTTGAGCAGCGCCTTGGCGTCGTCGGGTGTTGGCTCGTAGGTATGGGCGTCGGCGTCGGGGCCAACCATGTTGCTGATCTGGATGTGATCGCCGCCGATCTGGTGGGTGATGTCATCGAGAATACTGAAGCTGGTAACCACCTGGAGCTTGTCTGCGGCCTGAGCCGTCGAGAGCGACAAGACGAGACTGAACAGCACGAGTAGAGCGCGCATCGGGAAGCACCTCATTGGGATGTAAGCAAAGGCGGGCGGCGCAGCAAACCGTGCACCGGACCGAAGACCACGGACAGCAGATACCCCGCGCCCGCCACCAGCACGATGGCCGGGCCGCTGGGCAGCGAGTAGTAGAACGACAGCAACAACCCCAGCCATACCGACAGGCATCCCAGCACCGCCGATACCGCGATCAGCACCGGAAGGCGCCGGCTCCAGAAACGTGAGGCAATGGCCGGCAACATCATCAACCCCACCACCATCAACGCGCCGATCGCCTGGAAGCCAATCACCAGGTTCAGCACCACCAGGGTCAGGAACAACCCATGAGCCAACGGGCCGAGGCGGCTGACGGTCTGCAGGAACAGTGGGTCGAGGGTGTCCAGCAGCAGCGGTTTGTAGATCACGGCCATGGCGATCAGGCTGAAACTGGAGACCCAGAGCATGCCGGTGAGGGTGGTTTCGTCGACAGCCAGGGCGGAACCGAACAGCAGGTGGAGCAAGTCCAGGCGTTTGCCGGCGAGGCCAAGGATCAGTACGCCGGCGGCGAGGGAGATGGGGTAGATGGCGGCGAGGCTGGCGTCTTCGCGCAGGCCGGTGCGACGGGTGATCCAGGCGGACAGGCCGGCCATGCTCAGGCCTGCACCGAGGCCGCCGATGGTCAGGGCGGGCAGGCTTAGGCCGGCGAACCAGAAGCCGAGGGCCGCTCCGGGCAGGATGCCGTGTGCCACCGCATCACCGATCAGGCTCATGCGCCGCAGGATCAGAAACACCCCCAGCGGCGCAGTGCTGCAGGCGAGGACCAGGCCGCCAATCAGGGCGCGGCGCATGAAGACGAAGTCGAGGAAGGGGGCCCACAGGTGGCCGGCCAAGTGCATCAGGCCACCTGCATGTGAGGCTGCGGGCGGATCAGCTCTTTGCTCGGGCCGAATAGGCAGCCGGTGCTTTTGATCTGCACCACTTGCTGGGTGTGGTGGCGAACCGACGCGAGGTCATGGCAGACCACGATCAGCGTGCGGCCCTGCTCGTGCCAGGCATGAATGTGCTTCCAGCATAGCGCCTGGCCTTCTTCATCGAGGGCGGCGTGGGGCTCGTCGAGCAGCAGCACCGGCGCTTCGGCCAGGCTCATGCGGGCGAGCAGGGCGCGTTGCAGTTCGCCACCGGACAACGCCATCAATGGGCGGTGCTCCAGGCCGCTGAGGCACCAGTCTTCCAGTACCGCTTCTAAGTGCTGGCTGCGTTGTTGCGGGGAGCGTTGGGTACCCCAGAAGCCAGCGGCGACCAGTTCTTGCAGGCTGATGGGGAACTGGCGGTCCAGGTGTTGCTGCTGGGGCAGAAACGATAGGCCGCCACGCCGTGGAACCTCAACCGTGACCTTGCCCGCCAGCGGTTTTTGCAGGCCGGCGATGACTTTGAGCAGGCTACTCTTACCCGTGCCGTTGGCGCCGATGATGCCGGTGAGGCTGCCTTTTTCCAGCTTGAGATCGATGGCTGGCGTCAGCGGCTGGCCTGGGGCGCCCCAACGCAATGCGGTGCAGGTGATCATGCAGGGTTTCTCGTCCAGCGGCTTTCAGCCACGGCATCGTGCGCGTGCAGGCTTTCGGCGTGGATCACTTTGAGGTGGAAGGCTTTGACGGCGTCCGAGCGTTTCAAGGCGAGGTTAAGGCGGCGCGCGGCGTCTTCGCAGAACATCAGGTTCTGCCCGTTGGCCAGGGCGAAGGCTTGTTCGTCCGCGCGTTTCACGGCGGTTTGTACGGCGGTACCGAGAGCGGCTTCAACGTCATCGATCAGATCGGTGATGGGCAGGCCGGATTGGTCGCCGTCCAATTGGATCAGTAATTGCGCGCTGCTGCGCTGGCTGTGAGGCGTGGCGACGATGCCGCTGGCGCTGCCGAGCCAGGTCAACACGTCTTCATGTTGCAGCGGCGTGTTGGCGAAGTCCTGGAGAAACTGCTGCTGAATCAACTGCCTGGCGAGGGCAGCGGAGCAAGGGCAGGTTGAGGAATAAGCAACGTCAATTTTTAGTTCCACGTGGAACATCTGGTTTTCCAGACGCGCTTCGATGCTTACCGGGTAGCCCTTCCAACCGGCCAGCGGGCTGACCAGCGCAGGGCGTTTGAGCAGTACATCGGTGTGGATACGCAGGTAGGCGTTATTAGATAAACCTTCATGACTGTCGAGAAAACGCTGCAGTACATTACGCAGAAGTGCAGGCGTAAGTGCTTGCTGGTCGAGCATCTCCAGCGCCAGGTACAGGCGTGACATGTGAATGCCACGGGCAGTCCCGTCGTTCAGGCTTACCCCGGCATCGGCGGTGGCGGCGAGGCGTTGGCCGTCGATGAGAATGGGCAGGGCGATGCCGCACATGCCCACCCATTCGAGTGGCAAGGCTTGGCGTGAAGCCTGCGCGGCGATATCCGGCAGAGTCAGCGCATTCATGAGCAGGTCCATCGTTGGAAATAAAAAGACATGTTATATTATAACTATTGAGTCGACGATGATTTTTCTGCTCCAGCCTTTTTTCAGTCATGTCGAGTAGGGACGCTCCTTCATTCGCGGTATTTTTCATGCACAGACGTCAGCTCCTTAACCTGCTTCTGGCCAGCCCTCTTTTCACGTTGCCGTTTGCAGCCCGCGCCACACAGATACGCAATGCCCGCCTATGGCGCTCGGACGACAAGCTGCGGCTGGTGTTCGACCTCAGTGGCCCGGTGCAGTACAAGACCTTCACCCTGAGCGCGCCGGAACGCTTGATCATCGACCTGAGCGGCGCCGGCCTCAGTGGCGACTTTTCTCAGCTGGCGTTGACGAACAGCGGAATCACGTCGATCCGCTCAGGGCATTTTGGTCAAGGCGATACGCGCATCGTGCTGGACCTGGCCGCGCCGATGCAGCTCAACAGCTTTTTATTGCCTCCCCAGGATGGCCAGGGGCATCGCCTGGTGCTGGACCTGACCAGCGCCACCCAGGTGCCTCGCCAAATTACGCCTGAGCCCAAGCCGCTGGTGGATAAGGCGCATCCCAAACGCGACATCATTGTGGTGGTCGATCCCGGTCACGGCGGCAAGGACCCAGGCGCGGTCGGTTCCAAGGGCCAGCGCGAAAAAGACGTGGTGTTGTCCATTGCCCAGCTGCTGGCCAAGCGCCTGAAGCGCGAGAAGGGCTTTGACGTGAAGTTGGTGCGCAACGACGACTTCTTCGTACCGCTGCGTAAACGGGTGGAGATCGCCCACAAGCACAATGCCGATATGTTCATCTCGGTGCATGCGGATGCGGCACCACGGATCACCGCGTCGGGCGCTTCGGTGTATGCCTTGTCCGAAGGCGGCGCGACGTCGGCTACCGCACGCTTCATGGCACAACGGGAAAACGGCGCCGATCTGCTTGGCGCCACCAGCCTGCTCAATCTGAAGGATAAGGACCCGATGCTGGCGGGGGTGATTCTGGATATGTCGATGAACGCCACCATCGCCTCCAGCCTGCAACTGGGCAACTCGATCCTGGGTAGCCTGGAAGGCATCACCAGCCTGCATCAGAAACGCGTGGAACAGGCCGGGTTCGCGGTGCTCAAGTCACCGGACGTGCCGTCGATCCTGGTGGAAACCGGGTTTATCTCCAATGCGCGTGACAGTGCGCGCCTGGTCACCGCGCGTCATCAGCAAGCGGTTGCCGACGGCCTGTTCGAAGGCCTGAAAAAATACTTCCAGAAGAACCCACCAATGAACAGCTACATGGCGTGGGTTCAGGAACAGAAGAACAGTCAGGTCTAACAGCCAGTGAGGCGGCTGCAGGTGAATCTGGCGCTGGTGCCACCCGAACTGGAGAACCGGTTGAGGGTGGTCCAGCCCACACGCCGGGTGTAGCCCACCCACGCCTCACCGTCCGACGCCAACCCGGTGAAGAACGTCAGTTGCCCGTAGCGGCTGTTGGTCTGTGCCCAATAGCGATTGCCGATCACCTCATACCCGCGCAAATACGTGGTACCGCCGACCGTGGCGACGCTGTAGGCATTGCCCAATGGGTCGACGCAAGCGAGCAGGTTGGCGCTGCGCGTGCAGTTGGCCAGCAGGCTCGGCGCTTGGGCGCAGGCGGATCCTGTCGCAAGCAATAGCAGGGCGCACACCAGGTATTTCATGGGGTTTCTCGCGGCAGGGAGGTTTTCAAGGATTACGCCCTTCGTCGAGGTGAGCAAGAGGGGATTGGCTTATTTGCATTGTTATACTATAACATTAAAGCACAGCCTGACCCGTGAACCGCTCCCCATGACCGAACAAGACCTCCTGGCCCAGCCGCCTGCCGACTACATGAATGAAGCCCAGCAAGGGTTCTTCCGTGCGTTGCTGCTGACCCATCGCCATGAACTGCAAGTGCGTATCGACGCCGAGTTCCTGGTGCTGCGTGAGCAGGAAACCAACAGCGACCCGGCCGATGTGGGCAGCGCCGAAGAACAGCGCCAATGGCAACTGCGCCTGCTTGAACGGGAAAAGAAGCTGCTGGACAAGATCGACGATGCCCTCGAATTGCTCGCCCGTGGCGAATACGGCTGGTGCCGCGAAACCGGCGACCCGATCGGCCTGCAACGCCTGCTATTAAGGCCCACCGCCACCCTGTGTATCGAAGCCAAAGAACGTGAAGAGCTGCGCGAACGCCATAAACGGGCGATTTGACCGGCCAACCCTGATGAGGAATACCTGATGCCCAATCGTCTCCCCGTTACCGTGTTGTCCGGCTTTCTCGGCGCCGGTAAAAGCACACTGCTCAATTACGTCCTGCGCAACCGCGAAAACCTGCGGGTCGCGGTGATCGTCAACGACATGAGCGAAATCAACATCGACGGCAGCGAAGTCCAGCGTGACGTCACCCTCAACCGCGCCGAAGAAAAGCTGGTGGAGATGAGCAACGGCTGCATCTGCTGCACCTTGCGTGAAGACTTGCTGGAGGAAGTCGCAAAGCTCGCCAAGGAAGGGCGGTTCGATTACCTGCTGATCGAGTCCACGGGCATTTCCGAACCCTTGCCGGTCGCCGAAACCTTCACCTTTCGTGACGAAGACGAGCAAAGCCTGGCCGACATCGCGCGCCTGGACACCATGGTCACGGTGGTCGATGGCATGAACTTCCTGCTCGACTATCAGGCCGCCGAAAGCCTGGCCTCGCGCGGTGAAACCCTCGGTGAAGAAGATGAGCGCTCCATCACCGATCTGTTGATCGAGCAGGTCGAGTTCGCTGACGTGATCCTGATCAGCAAGATCGACCTGATCAGCAGCCGTGATCGCGAAGAACTGATAGCGATCCTCGAGCGCCTGAATGCCCAGGCAGAAATCATCCCGATGGTCATGGGCGAAGTGCCGCTGGACAAGATCCTCAACACCGGCCGTTTCGACTTTGAACGCGCCGCGCAAGCCCCGGGCTGGTTACAGGAATTACGCGGTGAACATGTGCCGGAAACCGACGAGTACGGCATCGCCTCCAGTGCTTACCGTGCGCGCCGTCCCTTTCATCCGCAGCGCTTCTTCGACTTTATCGACCGCCCGTGGGTCAACGGCAAACTGCTGCGCTCCAAGGGTTTTTTCTGGCTGGCCAGCAAGCACCAGGATGCGGGCAGTTGGTCCCAGGCCGGCGGCTTGATGCGCCATGGGTTCGCCGGTCGCTGGTGGCGTTTCGTGCCCAAGAGCCAGTGGCCCCAGGACGAAGAAAACGTCGCGGCGATCATGGGCAACTGGCAATTGAGCACCGGTGATTGTCGCCAGGAACTGGTGTTCATCGGGCAGAACATCGACTTCACCCAACTGCGCGTCGAATTGGACGCCTGCTTGCTCAATGATGAAGAAATGGCTCTGGGCGTCGACGGTTGGCGCCTGCTGGCCGATCCTTTTGGCCCCTGGTATGAGGAGGCAGCCGCCTGATGCTGGCCCCGGTTATTCCCCTGCGCCCCGTGATTCGCCAGACCCGCGGTGAAACCCCACTGGCGCTCTCCGAGATCCTCGAAGACGGCGTCAACCTGGCGGTGTGGCAGCGCCAGTTGCCCCTGCACATCGCCGAGTTCGGCGCCTTGCTGGTGGCGCTTGACGAGCCGCTGGCCGATGCCAGGGTGATCGAGCTGAGCAACGAAGACGCCGTTCCCGATTTGCACGGGTTGGCGTCCAGTTGCCGTGACCTTGAAGGTTACGAAGGCTTTATCGCCGATGTGTCCTGGCTGGTCAGCGCATTCGCCTGTTTGCTGGGTGCCAAGCGCATCGGGGTGCGCTTGCGCTTGTTGGATAAAGCCATGTGCCCACGGTTTCACGTCGACCATGTGCCGGTGCGGCTGATCACCACCTATGCCGGTATCGGCAGCCAGTGGTTGCGTGAAGGTGTGATGGACCGTCGCCAGCTGGGCCAGCCGGATGCCGAACCCACCGACCGTATCGAACAGCTTCACTGCGGCGAAGTCGCCCTGCTCAAGGGCACCCAGTGGCAAGGCAATGAAGGCCACGGCCTGGTTCACCGTTCGCCGGCACTCAAGGCCGACGAGCGTCGCTTGATCCTGACGCTGGATTGGCTCGCATAACCGCGTAGGATCAAACGCTCTACATGGTCCGAACGATGCCCCTCATGCTGCAGAACATTCCCACTCACGTGATTGCCGGCCCATTGGGGGCCGGCAAGACCAGCCTCATCAAGCACCTGCTCGCCCAGCGCCCGGCCAACGAGCGCTGGGCCGTACTGATCAACGAGTTCGGGCAGATCGGCCTGGACGCTGCCTTGCTCACACAGGATGACGACGGCATCGCCCTGGGCGAAGTCGCTGGAGGCTGTCTGTGCTGCGTGAATGGCGCGCCGTTTCAGGTAGGACTGGGTCGCCTGTTGCGTAAGGCCAAGCCCGACCGGCTGTTTATCGAACCGTCGGGCCTGGGTCATCCGGCGCAATTGCTCAAGCAACTGCGCGAGGCGCCTTGGCAAAACGTGCTGGCGGTGCAGCCCTGTGTGCTGGTGCTGGATGCCCAGGCGCTGGCGGCGGGCAAACCGTTGCCGGCAGCGCAGCAAGAAGCCCTAACGAGCGCCGGGCTGCTGGTATTGAACAAGGAGGAAGCGCTGGACGCTGCACAGCGCCGAGCGATTGAACAGCAGTTACCCGACTGCCCGCTGTACTGGACGCGCCAGGCTCAATTGCGTCTGGAGCAGTTGCCAGGCTTGAATGCGCAGGCGGCAGCGGCTGTGGATAACGTCGACGTGCCCAGGGGGTTGGCGCAGATGCCAGCGATCTGGAGCGATCCGGCGCAACCGATCTGCCTGAGCCAGGCCCAAGAGGGCAGCTGGAGCATCGGCTGGCGCTGGCACCCAAGCCTGCAATTCGATGCGCAACGCCTGCAGCGTTGGCTGGCAAGCCTTGGGTGGCGCCGCGCCAAGCTGGTTATCCACAGTGCCGAAGGCTGGGTTTCGGCCAACGCGGTGGACAACAGTGCGCTCGCCTGGCAGCCCAGCGAGTGGCGGCGTGACTCACGTATCGAATTGATTTTCAGCGAACCACAGGATGTGACCGCGTTGCAGGCCGCCCTGGCCGCCTGCCGTCACTGACGGTTCTTGGTGCCGTGGTCCTGGCGCCACTGGCTCAGCTCGATCACTTCGGCGCTGGGCAGTGGCGTCTTGATCTCGAACGGGTAGGGCGCCAGTTCGATCTGCGCACTGTGGGCACCGAATTGGGTGATGGTCCCCGGATGGCGGGTTTCGCCGGTCACGGTGAATTCAAAGTTGTAGATGCGTGCCAGGCGTCGCCGACCGTTGGCATCCTTCACAAAACCGATGCGCTTGAGCGCGACCGCGCCGTCAAGGAGTTCGATGTCGAGCTTGGCGCAATGCTGCTTGACCCGCTCCAGCGCGCGTTCGCGCAGGCCGTGGTTGTGCCACACCCAGGCGGCGCCGGTGGCCAGCAGCATCAACACGAAGATGTTTCCCAGGGTGAGCATGCGATGAACTCCAACAAAGTGAGAGCAGCTTAACTGCGTCGCCGGCCTGTCGTACAGGCTGTGTTTAGTCGCATACTGCGCGGCCAGAATTTCAACGGCTCTACGGAAATCCTCTGCATGAAACGCACACCTCATTTGCTTGCGATCCAGTCTCATGTGGTCTTTGGCCACGCCGGAAACAGCGCCGCCGTGTTCCCCATGCAGCGGGTCGGGGTGAACGTCTGGCCGCTGAACACGGTGCAATTCTCCAACCACACCCAGTATGGCCAGTGGGCGGGCGAAGTGTTGGCGCCGCAGCAGATTCCGGCGCTGGTGGAAGGTATTGCCGCCATCGGCGAGTTGGGCAACTGCGATGCGATTCTGTCCGGCTACCTGGGCAGTGCGGATCAGGGCCGGGCGATCCTGACGGGTGTTGCGCGGATCAAGGCCATCAACCCCAAGGCCCTGTATTTGTGCGACCCGGTGATGGGCCACCCGGAAAAGGGCTGCATCGTGCCTCAGGAGGTCAGCGATTTCCTGCTGGACGAAGCCGCGGCCATGGCTGACTTCCTGTGCCCCAACCAGCTGGAACTGGACAGCTTTGCCGGGCGCAAACCGCAGTCGCTGTTCGATTGCCTGGCCATGGCCAAGGCATTGCTGGCGCGCGGGCCGAAGGCGGTGTTGGTCAAGCACTTGGATTATCCGGGCAAGCTGCCGGACGGTTTCGAGATGCTGTTGGTGACCGCCGAAGGCAGCTGGCATTTGCGTCGTCCACTGCTGGCGTTTCCGCGCCAGCCCGTGGGCGTTGGCGATTTGACCTCGGGCCTGTTCCTGGCGCGCGTTCTGTTGGGCGACAGCCTGCTGGCGGCCTTTGAGTTCACTGCCGCCGCGGTCCATGAAGTGCTGCTGGAAACCCAGGCCTGTGCCAGTTACGAGCTGGAGCTGGTGCGCGCCCAGGATCGCATTGCCCATCCTCGCGTGCGTTTTGAAGCCACACCGATCGAGCTGTAGGAATATTCTTGATTGAGCCAGGCAAAGGGCGTCCGTTACTATCGGACGCTTCTTAGTCCCCCGTGCTTTTCAAGGAAGATCCATGTCCCCCGTATTCCCCTCGCCAAGGGTGCTAACCGCCCTGGTGCTGACATCGTTGCTGGCCGGTTGCAGTGTGAACGGTACTTACCCTGACGCCACCGAGGCGGATGCCGCCAAACTGCGCTTCATCTCTAATACCTCCAATACCACCATCGACGTCTACGACGCTGAGCACTGCATGGGCCAGACCACTGGCATGCTCAACAATATTTTCCTGGTCGATACCCGCCGACGTGTCGGCATGTCCGTGCCCCCGCCGGCCAAGGCGAGGGGCCTGCTGGAGTTCAAGCTGGCACCCGGCAAAGAAACCATGCTGATGATCAACACCAATGGCGGAAGCTATGTCTGCGGCAAATCCATGAGCATCACGCCAAAGGCCGGGGAAGAGTATGAAGTGACCTTCGATATGGAACGGGGCATGTGCACGACCTCGCTTCAGCGTCTGACGCGTGCGCAGGGCAAGGATGTGCGCATTCCCCAGCCGATATTCGAGAACGGCATGCCGTCTTGCGCGGGCAAGAGCCCGATATTCGGCAAGGTGATCCCGGCTACGCCTCACCGTACCGCATTGATCAACGCGATCGTTGAAACCCATATGCAGCTCATCACGTTGATGGAGCCCGACACGGCGCAACGCCCGCAAGCCACTGACGAGGCGATTGCCGAGCGCAAGGCGAAACTTGGCACCTTCACTCCACCTGAGGCCTACTGGGTTGAGTTCCGTCAGAACTATGCACGGGTGAACGAGGAAATGGCCGGCCGCAAGGCGCGTACGCTGGCGCTTTATGAGCGGGTCTACCGCATGCGCCTGAGCGGCACCGAAGATGCGATTCTGGAGCAATGGCAGAGCCCGACGGACGCCGTCGTCGTCGAGCACGTCAAGGCCAACGACAAGTTGATGGCGCAGTACTACAAGAACACCAGCAAAGCCGTGATGGTGGACATCGTGAACCATCACATGGAGCGCATGAGCCAGTTGGATCAGCGCTTTGATGTGTGTGCCCACTACGATGGGTGCTGGAGGTTGTAGGCGCGGGCTTGCTCGCGCCTACACGGGGGGCATGGCTTACGGCGCGTCTGCCTTGATTTCCTGATAGCGCTTTTCCAGCTCCTGGCGGATCTGCCGGCGCTGCTGGGCCTGCACGAACCGGCGCTTGTCTTCGCTGTTGTGCGGCTGCAGCGGTGGCACGGCGGCCGGCTTGCGCTGGTCGTCCACGGCCACCATGGTGAAGAAGCAGCTGTTGGTGTGGCGCACCGAGCGCTCGCGGATGTTCTCGGTCACCACCTTGATGCCCACCTCCATCGAGGTGTTGCCGGTGTAGTTGACCGATGCGAGGAACGTCACCAGCTCGCCAACATGGATCGGCTCGCGAAAAATCACCTGGTCTACCGACAACGTCACGACGTAGCGGCCGGCATAACGGCTTGCGCAGGCGTAGGCCACTTCGTCGAGGTACTTGAGCAGGGTGCCGCCGTGGACATTGCCTGAGAAGTTGGCCATATCAGGGGTCATCAATACCGTCATCGACAGCTGGGCGTTTCCGGGTTCCATAGCACACTCACGGGTTGTAGGCATTGGTTGGGGGGCACCTCTACGGGTGCTGGAATCTTTGCAGCGCCATCCATAACGGGACGCCAGTGGGCGGCTTGCCGTCACGCGTGCACCGATCTGTTTCCATATATTGCACCGGCTTTCTGCTGGAAGTCGCGGTGTTAACCTTCAAAAGCCCGTGTCAGGGCATTTCTTACGATCAAGGCAGACTTTTCCTTCCGCACTTTGCAACGGTTCAAAGGCGCGGGTGGAAGTGGGAGAAGTGCCAGTACTTTCAAGGAGCCCCTCGCCATGCACGCCATCAGCTTTATCCAGGACCTGGCCGTGATCATGTTGGTGGCAGGGGTTGTCACCATCCTGTTTCACCGCCTCAAGCAGCCGGTGGTGCTGGGCTACATCGTCGCGGGGTTCATCATCGGCCCCCACACCCCACCGTTCGGCCTGATCCACGACGAAGACACCATCAAGACCCTCGCCGAGCTGGGGGTGATCTTCCTGATGTTCTGCCTGGGCCTGGAGTTCAGCCTGCGCAAACTGTTCAAGGTCGGCGCCACGGCGTTTATCGCGGCCTTCCTGGAAATCATCCTGATGATCTGGATCGGCTACGAGATCGGCCGCTGGTTCGACTGGAATACCATGGATTCGCTGTTCCTCGGCGCGATCCTGGCGATCTCCTCCACCACCATCATCGTCAAGGCGCTCAACGACCTGAAGATGAAGAACCAGCGCTTCGCCCAATTGATTTTCGGTGTGCTGATCGTCGAGGACATCCTCGGCATCGGCATCATCGCCTTGCTGTCGAGCATCGCCGTGAGCGGCACGGTCAGTTCCGGCGAGGTGTTTTCCACGGTCGGCAAGCTCTCGCTGTTCATGATCGTTGCGCTGGTCATCGGTATCTTGCTGGTGCCGCGACTGCTGGCCTACGTGGCCAAGTTCGAAAGCAATGAAATGCTCCTGATCACCGTACTGGGCCTGTGTTTCGGTTTCTGCCTGCTGGTGGTCAAGCTGGAATACAGCATGGTACTCGGTGCCTTCCTGATCGGCGCGATCATGGCCGAGTCCCGTCAGTTGATTAAGATCGAGCGCCTGATCGAGCCGGTTCGCGACATGTTCAGCGCCATCTTCTTTGTGGCGATCGGCTTGATGATCGACCCGCAGATCCTGCTGCAATATGCCTGGCCGATCGCAGTGATCACCGTCGCAGTGGTACTGGGCAAGATGTTGTCCTGCGGCCTGGGCGCGTTTATCGCCGGCAATGATGGCCGTACCTCGCTGCGTGTGGGCATGGGGCTGTCACAAATTGGTGAGTTTTCCTTCATCATCGCGGCGTTGGGGATGACGTTGCAGGTGACCAGCGATTTTCTCTATCCCGTAGCCGTGGCGGTGTCGGCGATTACCACATTGCTCACGCCGTACCTGATCCGTGGCGCCGATCCGTTGTCATTGAAGATCGCGGCGGTCATGCCCAAGCGCCTGAGCCGAGTGTTCGGGATGTACGGCGAATGGCTGCGCAGCATTCAGCCACAGGGCGAGGGTGCGATGCTGGCGTCGATGATCCGCAAGATCATTCTGCAGGTAGGCGTCAACCTGGCGCTGGTGATCGCGATCTTCTTTGCCGGCAGCTTTTTCGCGGCGCGTATTGGTGGGTACCTGGAAGGCTGGATCAGCGATCCAAGCTGGCAGAAGGCGTTGATCTGGGGCGGGGCGTTGCTGTTGTCGCTGCCATTCCTGATTGCGGCGTACCGCAAGCTCAAGGCGCTGTCGATGCTGCTGGCGGAGATGAGCGTGAAGCCGGAAATGGCCGGGCGGCATACCCAGCGTGTGCGGCGGGTGATCGCGGAACTGATCCCGATCCTCTCGCTGCTGATGATCTTCCTGCTATTGGCAGCCTTGTCGGCCAGTATCCTGCCGACCAACAAGTTGTTGGTGCTGATCGCCGTGGTGACGGCGGCGGTAGCGGCCGTATTGTGGCGGTGGTTCATCCGCGTGCATACACGGATGCAGGTCGCCTTGCTGGAAACGCTGGATAACCACAAGGATACGCAGGAGCACTGATTTCCTTATAGGCGCTGGCTTGCCGGCGATTCAGGCGAAGCGGTGCATCTGATGCACTGCGACGATGCCATCGCCGCAGCGCGAAGATTCGCCAAGCCGGCGCCTACAGGACCGCAGTGCTATCAGCTTTCCAGCCAGACATCCCGCGCCCAGTGCCACACCGATTCCCAGGTTTCTTCGGTGACGATTTCTTCTTCGCCGGACCACAGCACCACGGTGCCGTCTTCTTCGACGCAGTAGTAGTCGTCGCCGTCCTGGCAGATCGGGATCAGGCTGCGATCAACACCGGCGTCCCAGGCGTTGGCTGCAACGTCCGGCAGGTAGGTGTGGGACTGCGGGTCGGTGACGGTCACCGGCTCCAGACTGCCGTACACCACGTCGCTGACGGTCAGCAGGAATTCACGGAAGACAAACGGGATGTCGATGAACAGTTGTTCCTCGATCTCCACCAGCAAATCTTCGTCAGGCAGCTCCAGAGGAACCGGGACCGGTTCGTTGGCTTCACGCAATTGTTCGATGATTTCTTCCACGGCCGGGATCCTCTTGCTAGATGGCGCGGTTTATAGGGGCGTTTTATACAGTAGCTCGCTATAAGTGCAACCGTGAAATAGAAAACCCCGGACAGGTCCGGGGTTTTTTGTATCTGCTTGCAGGCGTGCAGGGATCAGCCGTTCTGGCGGATACCGGCGACCAGCCAAGGCTGGTTGTCACCCTGGGCACGTTCCATGTTCCAGCTTTCGCTGAACACTTCGCCCTGGTCGAAACGCGAGGTCTTCGACACACCGCTGAACGTCAGCGTGGCGATGGTCTTGTCGGCACGATCATCCACGCCTTCCAGTTGTACGCGCAGGTCTTCGATGTAGGTCGACTGGAAGCCGTCGCCCAGGTCGGCGCGTTCGCGCTTGAGGAACTCCAGCAGTTGCGGGGTCACGAACTCGGAGATCTTGTCCATTTCGTTAGCATCCCAGTGCTGCTGCAGGGACTGGAAGTGGCTGCGGGCCGCTTCGACGAAACGTTCTTCGTTGAACCAGGCCGGCGCATTGATCACCGGGCGGGCTGCGGCAGGTGCTGCCGAGCCACCGAAAATCGAACCCATGGCTGGTTTTTGCTCGAACACTTCACGCTGCATTGGCGCGCCGGCTGGAGCCAAGTGCTCCTGCTGCTTGCGGCGACGGGCGGCGATAAAGCGGAAGATCAGGAAGGCGATGACCGCCATGATCAGGATGTCGAAGATCTGCATGCCCTGGAAGCCGTCGCCCATGAACATGGAAGCGAGCAGGCCACCGGCTGCGATACCGGCCAGAGGGCCCAACCAGCGCGAAGCACCGCCAGCCTTGGCAGCGGCGCCTGCAGCACCGGCTGCGCCTGCGGTGGCCGCAGCACCGCCGGCACCGGCGGATGGGGCCATTTGGCTCGTCTGGTGAGTCGGTGCCGAGCCCATGCTTTTGCCGCCACCAAAGCGCTTGGCGTTGGCGTCGATGCTCATCGTCAGGCCGATGCACAACGCCATGGCGATGCTAAGAAAACGTTTCATAAAGGGAATTCCCATTTGTGGATTGCACGCGCGCCATGTTGCACAGGTGTAGTGATAGTGGCTAGCGGCATAATGTTTCGGGCTTTTGCGTAAGACCAGTTCCGAAGGGTCTGTAGGACTAATTACAGATATTGGCCCGGACGGATAAAAAACAAGGGA
This sequence comes from Pseudomonas sp. MYb13, assembly GCF_002980075.1. NCBI lineage: Bacteria > Pseudomonadati > Pseudomonadota > Gammaproteobacteria > Pseudomonadales > Pseudomonadaceae > Pseudomonas > Pseudomonas sp. MYb13. Next base: position 188,384 of record NZ_PCQI01000001.1, read on the forward strand.
GGGACAGCATTCTTCACGGGGTAGGCGCCCGACTTGTCGGGTCGTCGCGACGCGGCGACAGCGACGTTAAGACCGCCATCGCCGGCAAGCCGGGCTCCTGCAGTGAGCGTGCAGTGTTTCAGATGGCTTCAAGCTTCGCGTAACCCATCATCAGCCACTTGCTGCCTTCGGCGAAATTCACCTGCACCCGCGCCTGGGCGCCGGCCCCTTCGAAGTTGAGGATCACGCCTTCGCCGAATACAGAGTGCCTGACCTGCTGGCCAAGGCTGAATTGGGTTTCCGGAATCTCTGAACCGGCAAACATGCTGCTGGAGTTCTGCTGCTGGCCCCCGCCGAACGGGCGGCTGACGCTGTTGGACAGGCGCACTTCCTGGATCAGCCCCTTCGGCACTTCACGTACGAAGCGCGACACCTTGTTGTAGGTCTCGCTGCCGTACAGGCGTCGGGTTTCTGCGTAGGTCATCACCAGGTTCTGCATCGCGCGGGTGATGCCCACGTAGGCCAGGCGGCGCTCTTCCTCAAGACGGCCGGGCTCTTCCAGGCTCATCTTGTGCGGGAACAGGCCTTCTTCCATGCCCACCAGGAACACGTACGGGAACTCCAGGCCCTTGGCGCTGTGCAAGGTCATCAGTTGGATGCTGTCTTCGTGCTCGTCGGCCTGGGTATCCCCGGCTTCCAGCGACGCATGGCCGAGGAATGCGGCGAGCGGGGTGAGTTCTTCGTCTTCCTCGGTGTTCTCGAACGCACGAGCAGCGCTGACCAGTTCCTCAAGGTTTTCTACCCGGGCCTGGCCTTTCTCGCCTTTTTCCGCTTCGTGGTAGGCGATCAGCCCCGACTGTTCGATCACGGTCTGGGTCATCAGGTGCAGGGGCATTTCCGCGCACTTGGCGGCCAGGTTCTCGATCAGCTCGACAAACACGCCCAACGCACCGGCTGCACGGCCGGTCAGGCCTTTATTGGCGATCAGCAAGCGCATGGCTTCCCACATCGACACATCGGCGTGGCGCGCATGGTCGCGAATGGCTTCGACGGTTTTCTCGCCGATGCCCCGTGCCGGGATGTTGATCACCCGCTCCAGCGCCGCATCGTTGCCACGGCCTTCCAGCAGGCGCAGGTAAGCCATGGCGTTCTTGATTTCGGCACGTTCGAAGAAGCGCTGGCCGCCATAGATGCGGTACGGAATACGTTCGCGCAGCAAGGCTTCTTCCAATACCCGCGATTGGGCGTTGGAACGGTACAGGATGGCGATGTCGCTGCGCGCCAGACCGGTTTTCAGCGCACTTTCGATGGTTTCCACCACATAGCGCGCTTCATCGTGCTCGTTGAACGCGGCGTACAGGTTGATGGCTTCGCCTTCGCCGCCGTCGGTCCACAGCTCTTTGCCCAGGCGCCCGGTGTTATTGGCGATCAAGGCGTTGGCAGCCTTGAGGATCCCGGCGGTGGAGCGGTAGTTCTGCTCCAGGCGGATGGTGACCGCGTCCGGGAAGTCTTCGGAATACTGGTAGATGTTCTCGATTTTCGCGCCACGCCAGCCGTAGATCGACTGGTCATCGTCGCCCACCACCATCAGGCTGTCGCCACCTTTGGCCAGCAGGCGCAACCAGGCGTACTGCACGGCGTTGGTGTCCTGGAACTCGTCCACCAGGATATGCCGGAAGCGTTTCTGGTAATGGGCCAGCAAGCCAGGATTGTCACGCCACAGGTCGAGGGCGCGCAGCAGCAGCTCGGAGAAGTCGATGACCCCGGCGCGCACGCAGGCCGCCTCGTAGGCTTCATAAATGCTGCGCATGGTGGCCAGGAACAAATCGCCGCTGGCCTGGATATGTTGTGGGCGCAGGCCTTCGTCTTTCTGGCCATTGATGAACCATTGCGCCTGGCGCGCCGGCCACCGCTGTTCGTCCAGGCCCAGCTCGCGGATCACCCGCTTGACCAGGCGTTGCTGGTCATCGCTGTCGAGAATCTGGAAGGTCTGGCTCAGGCCCGCTTCCTGCCAGTGCGCTCGCAACAGGCGGTGCGCCAGGCCGTGGAAGGTGCCCACCCACATACCGGCCGGGCTGATGCCCATGAGCTGTTCGATGCGGTGGCGCATCTCGGCCGCAGCCTTGTTGGTGAACGTCACCGACAGGATTGAATGGGGGGACGCGTTTTCGACCTGGATCAACCAGGCGATGCGGTGCACCAGCACTCGGGTTTTACCGGAGCCAGCACCGGCCAGGACCAACTGACGGCCAACGGGGGCCGCTACGGCCTGGCGTTGGGCATCGTTGAGGGAGTTCAGCAGAAGGGAGAGATCATCGCGCATCGGCGCATTCTATGGCCCACGGGAGAGTGGGGCAAATAACAATGCTGGGTGGTCGACGGAAAACATTCAGGGTGATGACCGGTCGGTCAATGGCCACAGCCCGCGCAGCGTCTCGCTCAAGCCGTCTGGGCCGGAAGTTTGCGCTGCGTGACCGTGCAGTTTTTATGACGTAGAGCAGTTTGGCCCAAGCGCTTGCTTGTGTATGCTCCGTCGACGTTTCGGGCTCACCATTATAAGAACACTGCCTATGACCCTCAGCACCGACCTGCTCGGCCCCTCGGTGGCGCCCGCACAGGTTCTTCGCAAACATTACGCCACCGAGATGGCGGTCGAGCGCACGCGCCTGCTGTACCAGGGCTCGCTGCTGCCGACCCTGTTGATGCTGGTCAATGGCCTGGTCTGCGCCTGGCTGCTCTGGAACCCCCAGCAATACCTGTTGGACAGCATCTGGTTGGTCTGGCTGTTGGCCCTGGTGGCGATGCGTGTGATCCAAGTGGCAGCGTTCGATTCGGCCATGCCCAGCCGCCAGGCCCAGCCGGTGTGGCGGCGCATGTTCATGCTCGGCTCGGCGGTCAGCGGCTTGACCCTGGCTATCGCCGCCATCGCCCTGGTGCCAGTGGACAGCTTTATGCAACAGGCCTGGGTGTTTGGCCTGATCGGTGCTGCGACGTTGTCGGCCAGCGTGGCCTACGCCGTGAGCCTGCCGGCATTTTTGTCGTTCGCCTTGCCGTGCCTGGTGCCGGCCATCCTTTATCTGTTCTGGAGCGGCGAACCACAGCAGCGTGGCTGGGGCGTACTCGGCCTGATCCTGCTGGCGTCCTTGAGCCTGGTGGCGTGGCAGGTCAACCGCCTGATCCAGCGCGGGCTGTTGCGCGGCTTCCAGAACCAGGCGCTGATCGAGCATCTGCAACAGGCGCAGCAGCGCAGCGAGCAACTCAATCAGGAGTTGGTGCGTGAAGTCGAACAGCGTCGTCAGGCCGAGCAAGAGCTGCGCGACGCCCAGATCGGCCTGCAGGACCGCGTCGCGCAGCGCAGCCAGGAGCTGGACGCGGCCAGCCTGGCCCTGAATAAAAGCGAAGCGCGCCTGGCCATGGCCCTGCAGGCCAGTGAGTTGGGACTGTGGGACTGGAACCTGCAAACCGACGAAGTCCACCACACCCAGCTCAAGGAGCTGTTCGGCCTGGAACCGGAGTACGTCACGGCGATGCTCAGCCATCTCAAGCCGCGCCTGCATCCCGAAGACCTGCCGCTGCTCAAGCGTGCCCTGGTGGAACACCTCAAGGGCCGCAGCGAGGACTACCAGGTGGAATACCGCGTGCGCCATGGCGATGGGCACTGGGTATGGATCGAAGACCGAGGCCGCGCCGTCGAGCGTACGGCCAGCGGCCGGGTCACGCGCATGCTCGGCACACGCCGCGACATCAGCGCCGGCAAAGCCCTGGAGGAACAGCAGCGTCTGGCGTCGACCGTATTTGAAGCGGCCAGCGAAGGCATTGTGATCCTCGATCCAGACTACAAACTGATCGCTGTGAACCAGGCCTTCAGTCGCGTCACAGGCTTTGACATCGACGATATGCTCGGTCGCAACGTGGTTGAGCTGCCCAGCAGTCGTGACGCCCGTCGCCACTTCCCGGTGATCCGCCAGGCGTTGCTCAGCCATGGCACCTGGCAGGGCGAGTTGGTAGAGACGCGCAAGAATGGCGAGCTGTACCCGCAATGGCTGCAATTGAATGTGGTGCGCGATGTTCGAGGAAAAGTTAGCCATATCGTCGGCTTCTTCGCCGATCTCTCGGCGCGGCGTGAATCCGAAGAGCGCATGCGCTACCTTACCCATTACGACGAGCTGACCGGCCTGGCCAACCGCTCGCTGTTCCGCGAACGGCTGCGTGAGGCTCACCAGCGGGTTCGCCAGGGCGGGCGCAGCCTGGCACTGCTGCACATCAATCTGGACCGTTTCAAGCTGCTCAATGACAGCCTCGGTCATGAAGTCGCCGACCAATTGCTGCAGAAGATGGCGCGTCGCCTGATCAACGCCTTGCCCGAGGCCGACACCATTGCCCGGCTGTCCGGGGATGAGTTTGCCGTGTTGTTCGACGCCTACGGCAACCTGTCGAGCCTGGCGCGCGTCGCTACGCGTCTGCTGGCAAAGCTTCGGGTGCCGGTGACGGTGGAGGGGCATGAACTGGTGGTCAGTGCTTCGATGGGCGTCAGCCTGTTGCCGGACAACGCCAGGGAAATTTCTGCGCTGGTCAGCCAGTCGAACATGGCCATGCAGCATGCCAAGCACCTGGGCGGTAATAACTTCCAGTTCTATACCGACAGCCTGCAAGCCAGCACCCTGGAGCGCTTGCAGCTGGAAAACCACCTGCGCAAAGCCATCGACGACCGCCAGCTCTCAGTGTTCTACCAGCCGAAGCTGTGCCTGGCCAGCGGCAAACTGAATGCTGCCGAGGCGTTGATCCGCTGGGAGCATCCGCAGTGGGGCATGGTGCCCCCGGGCGATTTTATCGGCCTTGCCGAAGAAACCGGCCTGATCGTGCCGCTGGGCGAATTCGTGCTGCGCCAGGCCTGCTGGCAGGCGTGTGAATGGCAGCGTCAGGGGCTGGCGCCGATCCGTGTGTCGGTGAACCTCTCGGTGCATCAACTGCGCCAGGGCAAGCTGGTCAGCCTGGTGCGCCAGGTACTCGAAGAAACCGGCCTGGACCCGCAATACCTCGAGCTGGAGCTGACCGAAAGCCAGTTGCTGGACAGTGTCGAACACATCATCGCCACCTTCCAGCAACTGCGCGATCTGGGCGTGAAGCTGGCGATCGACGATTTTGGCACTGGCTATTCGTCCCTCAGCTACCTCAAGCGCATTCCCGTGGACTACGTGAAGATCGACCAGACCTTCATCCGCGGGCTTGGCCAGGGGCGAGAGGACGCCGCCATCACCCGGGCAATCATCGCCATGGCCCACGGGCTGGCGCTCAAGGTGGTGGCCGAAGGCGTGGAAGACCAGCAGCAGTTGGATTTCCTGCGCGGCGAGCGTTGTGACGAGGTGCAGGGCTATTTGATCAGCCGGCCAATGGAGGCCGAAGGGCTGGCAGATTTGTTACGGAAAAATGCAGATTTTCCCCAGTGACACCGAGGCCGCTCCGGTGGCTACAACGGCGCCGCCCTTAGATTCAAAGGCGGGCAGGGCGATTTAGTGATGCGTCGGACGGGCAAAACGACAATTCTTGTAGTATAACTACAAGCTTGCTACATCCTTGGCCCTGCCCATAACAAGAGTCCTGCCCTTTGAACCTGTTGCAACATATCGCCCAGTCGCGCCACCTGTTACGCAAATCGGAACTCAAGGTTGCCGATCACGTGCTGCTTGACCCTGCGGCTGTGATGCACAGTTCCATGGCCGACCTGGCCCACAGCGTGGGCATCAGTGAGCCGACCATCGTGCGCTTCTGCCGAGCCATCGGTTGCTCCGGGTTCCAGGATTTGAAACTCAAGTTGGCCCAAAGCCTGGCCGCCGGTGCGAGCTTCGGGCAGTTTGCGATCCATGAAGACGATTCGGTCGCTGACTACAGCCTGAAAATCTTCGACACCACCCTGCACACCTTGATGGAAGTGCGCGAGAAGCTCGACCCGGTGGAATTGCAGAAGGCCGTGACGGCCATGTCCCAGGCCCAGCGCGTCGAGTTCTACGGTTTCGGTGCGTCTGGCGCGGTAGCGGCCGATGCCCAGCACAAATTCTTCCGCCTGTTGCTCACCGCAGCGGCCTACAGTGACCCGCACATGCAGGCCATGTCGGCGGTGACCTTGAAGCCCACTGACGTCGCCATTTGCATTTCCCAGTCGGGCCGCTCCAAAGATTTGCTGATCACCGCCAACCTGGTGCGTGAAAGCGGTGCTTCGCTGATCACCCTGTGCCCGAGCCAGACGCCGCTGGCGGAACTGTCCACGGTCAACCTGGCAATCGACGTCCATGAAGACACCGAGATCTACACACCGCTGACCTCGCGCATCGCCCACCTGGTGGTGATCGATGTACTGGCGATGGGCGTGGCCATGGCGCGCGGGCCGAGCCTGGTCAACCACCTCAAGAGCGTGAAGCGCAGCTTGCGCAGCCTGCGGTTGTCGCCCAAGTCTGTCAAAGCCCTCGACGACTAAGGGCTTTGCACAGAGCCCGCTCCCACATTTGGATCTCTGACCTATCTGGAATATTCATCTTCCTGTAACCCCCGCGCCGCCAAACCGTCATCGCCCAAGGCTATCCTGAGCTCCCCGTACTCGCATTGGGAGACTCCAAATGGCCCGGCACTACGAAGAAAGCAGCAGCTCCGTCAAAACCCGTCGTCAGCAGGAAGACCAGCGCCGCATGGCGTTCCGTCGCGCAATCGAAGACCGTTGTGAGGAGCGCCAACTGCTCCAGAGCATCACGGATTACCCGGAACTCCACTGGCAGGCACCCGCGGCAGCCCAGCGAAGCGCTCAGCCAGCGCGCTGATCTGCACCCGTTCGCTGCGGATAAAGCCCAGGAACGCATGGGCCACCGGTGACAGGCGCTTGGCCTTGGCCTGCACCAGGCACCAACTGCGGTACAGCGGCAGCTCTTCCACCGGCAGCTCCTTGAGCCCGCCGGTGGCCAGTTCCATATTGACCGCGTGGCGTGTCAGCAGGGCCACGCCCAGCCCGGCGCATACGCATTCACGCTGCGCTTCGGCCGAGGCCACTTCCACCGTCTGGGTGAAGTGCACGCGTTTCTCCTTGAAATACTCCTCGCAGGCCAGCCGCGTGCCAGAGCCCGGTTCGCGCAGCAACAGCGTGTAGGGCTCCAGGTCCTGCAGGCGCAGCGGGCCTTGCAGGCTCAAGGGGTGGTCGAGGGGTGCCACGGCAACGATCGGGTTGTTGAGGAACGGCAGGAATTCCAGGCCCATGTCCTGGGGCACCATGGACATGATCACCAAATCATCGCGGTTGTCCGACAGCCGACGGATCACCTGGGCGCGGTTCACTACCGTAAGGTGCAGCTGCACTTCCGGGTGCTGGCGTTTGAACGCGGCAAACAGGTGCGGCACGAAGTACTTGGCGCTGGATTCAATGGCCAATTTCAACTGGCCTTGCAGTGAGCCCTGCATGTCCGAGAGCTGCATATCGAGGTTTTCCAGGCGCCCGAAAATGTCGCGGCTGGCGCGCTGCAAGGCTTCGGCGGCTTCGGTCATGTAGAGCTTTTTACCGACATAATCGAAAAGCGGCTGGCCAATCAGCTCTTCCAGCTGGCGAATTTGTAGGCTAACTGCCGGCTGTGTGAGGGACATTTCCTCAGCGGCGCGGCTGTAGGAGCGCAAGTCGCACACTTCATTGAAGATCTGCAGTTGACGCAATGTCATACGCATCAATGACTTACGCATTATCTCAATCCTTTCGCCCAAGGCCGTCCGGCCAACTATAAGTCTTTACTTATGTATGACCCAATAATTATTGATTTTTGTTAATCCCTCTGCGGGCTTAGTGTGTGTCTCGCGACTGTCATGAAACATTTGGTCACGCGCCGACCCGGCTCCAGCGGGTCGAAGAACGCAGCAATCGGCTCAAGGGAATTTCCAAGTGATAAAAAAGATCCTGATCGCCAACCGTGGTGAAATTGCCGTACGAATCGTGCGTGCTTGCGCCGAGATGGGCATTCGCTCGGTCGCGGTCTACTCCGACGCCGACCGCCATGCGTTGCACGTCAAACGTGCCGACGAAGCCCACAGCATTGGTGCCGAGCCCCTGGCCGGCTACCTGAACCCGCGCAAGCTGGTGAACCTGGCCGTGGAAACCGGCTGCGATGCGCTGCACCCCGGCTACGGCTTCTTGTCGGAAAACGCCGAACTGGCAGACATCTGCGCCGAACGCGGGATCAAGTTCATTGGCCCGTCGGCTGAAGTCATTCGTCGCATGGGCGACAAGACCGAAGCGCGCCGCAGCATGATCAAGGCCGGTGTGCCGGTCACACCCGGCACTGAAGGCAACGTCGCGGATATCCACGAAGCCTTGACCGAAGGCGACCGCATCGGCTACCCGGTGATGCTCAAGGCCACCTCCGGCGGCGGCGGGCGCGGCATCCGTCGCTGCAACAGCCGTGAAGAACTCGAGCAAGCCTTCCCCCGCGTGATCTCCGAAGCCACCAAGGCCTTCGGTTCGGCGGAAGTGTTCCTGGAAAAGTGCATCGTCAACCCCAAGCACATCGAGGCGCAGATCCTGGGTGACAGCTTTGGCAATGTGGTGCACCTGTTCGAGCGTGACTGCTCGATCCAGCGGCGTAACCAGAAGCTCATCGAAATTGCCCCCAGCCCGCAACTGACGCCGGAACAGCGTGCCTATATCGGCGACCTGTCGGTGCGCGCGGCCAAGGCCGTGGGATACGAGAACGCTGGCACTGTGGAGTTCCTGCTCGCCGAGGGCGAGGTGTACTTCATGGAAATGAACACCCGGGTGCAGGTGGAACACACCATCACCGAAGAAATCACCGGGATCGACATCGTCCGCGAGCAGATCCGCATCGCCTCGGGCCTGCCGCTGTCGGTGAAACAGGAAGATATCCAGCACCGTGGCTTCGCGTTGCAGTTTCGCATCAACGCCGAAGACCCGAAGAACAACTTCCTGCCCAGCTTCGGCAAGATCACCCGTTATTACGCACCCGGCGGCCCCGGTGTGCGTACCGACACGGCGATCTATACCGGCTACACCATCCCGCCGTTCTACGACTCCATGTGCCTGAAACTGGTGGTGTGGGCGTTGACTTGGGAAGAAGCCATGGACCGCGGCCTGCGTGCCCTGGACGACATGCGCCTGCAAGGCGTGAAGACCACTGCCGCCTACTACCAGGAAATCCTGCGCAATCCGGAATTCCGCAGCGGCCAATTTAATACAAGCTTTGTGGAAAGCCACCCTGAGCTGACCAACTACTCGATCAAGCGCAAACCCGAAGAGCTGGCCCTGGCCATCGCCGCCGCCATCGCCGCCCACGCAGGCCTATGAATGAAGCAGCTGCGAGCTTTTAGCCGCAAGCATCAAGTAAAAGCAGAGTGGCTTTTTCTTGCAGCTTGTAGCGTGAAACTTGCCGCTATGAGGAGATACCAATGACTAAGAAAATCTTCGTTACAGACACTGTCCTGCGCGACGCCCACCAATCGTTGCTGGCCACCCGCATGCGCACCGACGACATGCTGCCGATCTGCGACAAGCTCGACAAAGTCGGCTACTGGTCCCTGGAAGTCTGGGGCGGCGCGACCTTCGACGCGTGCGTGCGCTTCCTCAAGGAAGACCCGTGGGAACGCCTGCGCAAACTGCGCGCCGCGTTGCCCAACACCCGCTTGCAGATGCTGCTGCGCGGCCAGAACTTGCTGGGCTATCGCCATTACAGTGACGACGTGGTCAAGGCGTTCGTGGCCAAGGCGGCTGTTAACGGCATCGACGTGTTCCGCATCTTCGACGCCATGAACGACGTGCGTAACCTGCGCGTGGCCATCGAAGCGGTGAAAGCCGCCGGCAAACATGCCCAGGGCACCATCGCCTACACCACCAGTCCGGTGCACACCGTCGAGGCCTTCGTCGCCCAGGCCAAGCAACTGGAAGCCATGGGGTGCGACTCGATCGCGATCAAGGACATGGCCGGCCTGCTCACGCCGTACGCCACCGGCGAACTGGTCAAGGCACTGAAAGCCGAACAGAACCTGCCGATCTTCATCCACTCCCACGACACGGCTGGCCTGGCCGCGATGTGCCAACTCAAGGCTATCGAAAATGGTGCCGACCATATCGATACTGCCATCTCCAGCTTCGCCTGGGGCACCAGCCACCCGGGTACCGAGTCGATGGTCGCCGCCCTCAAAGGCAGCGAGTTCGACACCGGCCTGAGCCTGGAGCTGCTGCAAGAGATCGGCCTGTACTTCTACGCCGTGCGCAAGAAGTACCACCAGTTCGAAAGCGAATTCACCGCCGTCGACACCCGTGTGCAAGTCAACCAGGTCCCGGGCGGGATGATTTCCAACCTGGCCAACCAGTTGAAAGAGCAGGGCGCGCTCAACCGCATGGGTGAAGTGCTGGCCGAGATCCCGCGTGTGCGTGAAGACCTCGGCTTCCCGCCGCTGGTGACACCGACGTCGCAAATCGTCGGCACCCAGGCGTTTTTCAACGTACTGGCCGGCGAGCGCTACAAGACCATCACCAACGAAGTGAAGCTCTACTTGCAAGGCGGCTACGGCAAGGCGCCGGGCACCGTGAACGAGAAACTGCGTCGCCAGGCCATTGGCAGCGAAGACGTGATCGATGTGCGTCCGGCCGACCTGCTCAAGCCGGAAATGACCAAGCTGCGCGGTGAGATCGGCGCGTTGGCGAAGTCCGAAGAAGACGTGCTGACCTACGCCATGTTCCCGGACATCGGGCGCAAGTTCCTCGAAGAACGCGATGCCGGCACCCTGGCGCCGGAAGTGCTGCTGCCTATTCCTGAAGCTGGCGGTGTAGCGCGTGCCGGTGGCGAAGGTGTGCCGACCGAGTTCGTCATTGACGTGCATGGTGAAAGCTACCGCGTCGACATCACCGGTGTCGGCGTGAAGGCCGAAGGCAAGCGCCACTTCTACCTGTCCATCGATGGCATGCCGGAAGAGGTGGTGTTCGAACCGCTCAACGAATTCGTCAGCAGCGGCGGCAGCAAACGCAAGCACGCCACCGAGCCTGGCCATGTCAGCACCGCGATGCCGGGCAATATCGTCGATGTGCTGGTCAAGGAAGGCGACGTGGTCAAGGCTGGCCAGGCCGTACTGATTACCGAAGCCATGAAGATGGAAACCGAAGTGCAGGCTGCCATTGCCGGCAAGGTGACCGCCGTTCACGTGGCCAAGGGCGACCGGGTAAACCCTGGCGAAATCCTGATTGAAATCGAAGGCTGATAGCAGCCTTCGAGACTAACGTTTAATCCTCGGGGGGGCGAGTGCCCCCCTTTTTTTTCGCCCGCAATTTGGTGGTCAGAAGCTCATTTTCCACTGCCCCGTCAGGCCTTGATTGTGGCTGTTTGTGCCGGCCTGGGCGCTGTAGGCCAGGCCAAGGGTGTGTTGTTTCGACACGGCGAGGTCCAGGCCGGCTTGCACGTCCAGGCTGTTGCGATCCAGCGCGGTGCCATTGACGGTGAAGCCTTCAATCAGTCCGGGCAGGGCGCGGTAGGACTGGCGCACCTGGCTGTCGACTTCACCGTAGAGGTGTTTCCAGCCGGTGCTGAGGTGGGGCGTGAGGCTGATCTGGTTATCGAATCGATACACCGTCGCCAGGCGAATGCCAAAGGTGCTGCTGAGGTTTTGCTGGGTGTGTGCGCCAACGTTCAATGCAGTCCGGCCACCCGTTTCCTTGAAACGGTCGCGGTGATAGCGCTGGAAGCCTAGGCCGACATAAGGCTCGACACTGAGATCCGCGCTGCCCAATTGATAGCCCAGCTCCGATAGCAGGGTTTGGCTCTGGGCGTTGTATTGGCCTTTGAGCTGTTCCTTGTAATCAAGCAGGCTCACGTCGCGTTTGTTCTGCCCGGCATGGTCGCTGTAGATCGCCCCCAGGCGCAGGGCCAGCGGACCGTCCTGGCGCACGGCGTACGCGCCCAGGTGCCAGCTGTCCACGTCGGCGGAGAAGCGTTGGGTATCGAAATGGCTGATGGTTTTTGCGGCCAGGACGCCAACGCGCCAGGCATGATCCAGTGCCCAGTCGGCGCCCAGCAGCAGTCCGTTGACGTCGTACTTCAAGCCGGCGCTGCCGCCTTGCTTATCGAGGCTGCCGTCGTTGCCCAGGCCTTGCACCCACAAGTGCCCATCGTCGTCCGCAGGTAGTGTGCGCAGGGCCGAAAGCAGCTGGCTGCCAAGATGCTGGGTGGTGTTCTGCGTTGCTGTGGCGAGGTTGGCGTTCTGGCTGCCGGCCAATTGCTCGAGGCCTGCACCGATCCCGCCAGGTTGTTGGCCCAGCGCTGCAGCGAATTTTTCCAGGGCTTTGACTTGCTCGGCGGTCAGGCTGCCGGACTGCAATAACCGAATCAGCGCGGGGTCCAGCACCTTGGCCACTTGCAGGCCATTGTGCGAGGTGGCCCTGCGGGTGAGGTGGCCGTTGAGGGGCTGTGCTTGGGCTTCGGGCGGGTAAAACCAGGCATCGGGCGGCGCCTCGTAGGGCTGCGACGGGTACGGCGTGTATTCGATATCGCCTCGCGCATGCGCGGGCTGAAGGCTGGCGGCGCTGAGGGCAAGGGCGATGACAAGGGCGAATCTGCAAGGGGTAAAAGGCATGAAGTCCCAACCTCTGATGAGTGAGGCCGGGAATTTAGCGAGATGGCGGGGTGATAAATGTCAGGCTATCGAGCTCTGGTTTGCGGGAGTTGTCTCTAGTACGGCGCGATTAAAAGCACGTGATGACGGGTCAAAATTTTAAGCAAACCCTGCTGACTGAAAGCATTCAGGATGCCTTGGCACGCGGCACGCTGTGATGTGGTCGTTCCCACAGGCGTGGGAACGACCTAAGACTCATCCCCGGCACTGTGCCAGTGACTTCACCTGCCCGTCACCCCGTTGATTTCCTTCCGACAGCCACGCCTCAAACCCGGCGCCCACCTTCGGCCATTCCGAGTCGATGATCGAGTACCACGCGGTGTCGCGGTTCTTGCCCTTGACCACGGTGTGCTGGCGGAACACCCCTTCAAAACTGAAGCCCAACCGCTCTGCAGCGTACTTGGAGCGGCCGTTGGCGTTGTTGCACTTCCATTCCAGGCGGCGGTTGCCTTGCTCGAACGCGTACTTGGCCAGCAAATACACGGCCTCGGTACTTTTCGGCGAGCGCTGCATCGGTGCGCCGAAGGTGACGTGGCCGATTTCAATGCGTCCTTGCTCGGGGACGATGGACATCAGGCTGAGGATGCCTTGTACCTGGCCGGTCGCACGGTCGATCACGCTGAAAAAATACGGGTCGCTGTGGGCAGCATGGTTGTTCAGCCAGTCATTGAAGGCACTGCGCTCGGGGAAAGGGCCGTAAGGCAGGTAGTCCCACAGCTTGGGGTCGGCACCGGGGCCTTGCAGTGCGTTGAACAGGTCGTCGCCATGGCGGGCCGGGTCGAGTTTTTCCAGGCGGATAAAACGCCCTTCGAGCAGTTGGACCGTGGGTGCCGGGACGCCTTTCCAGTCGGCGAGAGAGGTAGTCATGCTGCGCTCCTTAAAGACCTTTGCGAAATTGAATGAAGCCAGGGCGTTCGGCGATGCGTTCGTAGAGTTGGATCGCGGTGGCATTGGTCTCATGGGTCAGCCAGTGGACCTTGCAGCAGCCGTCAGCCTTGGCAGTGGTGTAGACGAATTCGATCAGCTTGCGGCCGACGCCGGTGCCGCGTTGGGCCGGGACCACCAGCAGATCCTGCAGGTAGCAGGCGTTCTCGATGCTCCAGTTGGAGCGGTGGTAGATGAAGTTGACCATGCCCACTGCCTTGCCGTCCTGCCAGGCCAGGGCCGAGTGAGTAGGCTCGTTGGCATCGATCAGGCGTTGCCAGGTGCTCTGGCTAACGGCGTCCGGCAACTCGGTGTTGTAGAACGTCAAATACGCTTGCCACAGCGCCAGCCAGGCGGCGTGGTCGGCAGCGGTAACCGGGCGGATGTCGATCTGGCTCATTCTGAGGCTCCTTGAGGAATAAAGCGGGCGAGGGTCTGGTCGCGCACATCGACGCTGGCGGCCAGGCCTTCGCGCACGCCGGCGATATCCGCCGGGCTGCGGTTTTGGCTGAGTTTGCGTTTGCCGATCAGGCGGTCGATCGGCAGGGCAAAGCCGACGATGGCCTTGAGCATGCCGTCAATGTAGTCGGCTGGGGCATCACTGACTGTCCAGGGTTGGGCGCGACTGCCTTCGTGGCGATCGGTCAGGGCACTGACCACCGCAAGTAAACGCTCGGCATCGCTGAAGACCTCGGCCTTGCCGTAGGCATGCACGGCGATGTAATTCCAGGTAGGGACGACTTTGCCGTGTTCGGCCTTCGCCGGGTAGAACGCCGGGCTGATGTAGGCTTCCGCACCGGCAAAGATCACTAATGCCTCGCTGCCATTGTGCAGGTCGCGCCACTGCGGATTGGCCTTCGCCAGGTGGCCGTACAGCGTGCCGTTCGGGCCTTCATCGGGGTTGAGCAGCAGCGGCAAGTGGCTGGCTTGCAGGCCTTGCTCACCAAAGGTCACCACCTGAGCCAGGCGGGTGTGCTGGATCAGTTGCTGGAGTTCGGGCAAATCGTCGAGGGCGAAGGCGCGTGGTGTGTACATGGAAGTTTTCCTTGGCGAATGCTTGCATCCTAGGCAGGCTAATGGTTCGTTGTAAGAGCCATCTAGGGCCAATTTCATAGGTCCAATTCCGGAGCTTCTGCCATGTCACCCCTTGCGCCGCCGTTGTCGTTCAACCCTGCCGGGATCGAGCTGGATCGTCGCCAAGGGCTGACGCGCCAGCTGTATGACGCCTTGCGCCAGCGGGTGCTGGACGGCCGACTGGTCGGCGGCACGCGATTGCCAGCCACGCGTGACTTGGCGGCAGCGTTGTCGATTTCCCGTAACAGCGTAGTGCGCGCCTACGATCAGCTGTATGCGGAGGGGTTTATTGAGGGCAGGGTGGGCGATGGGACCTACGTGGCACAATTGCCCAGCGCAAAAAAATTATCCACAAAACTGTCCACAGGGTTTTCAACAGGCTTATCCCCAGCCTTATCCACAATTGACGCGCAACAAGACTATTTTTCGCTCGGTAAAGTTATCCACAGCCCGGCGTTGGAACGGCTTGAGCACAACCATTTGCCCCTGCCGCCCACGGGGCCGCCGCGAGCGTTTCGGGTAGGGGTTCCAGCACTCGATCTATTCCCTTTCGACGTCTGGGCCAAGCTGACTGCGGCTTTCTGGCGTAAGCCGGACCTTGAGCAACTGTGTTACGGCAACCCCGCAGGGGATGAGCGATTGCGCGGATTGATCGCCGCGTATTTGCGCAGTTCCCGCGGTTTGCAGTGCACGGCTGAGCAAATTGTGATCACCAGTGGCGCGCAGCAGGCGATCAGCCTTTGTGCACAGTTGCTGGTGGTACCCGGCGACGGTGTGGCGGTTGAAAATCCCGGGTACCGCGCTGCCCGGCATGCGTTCGCCCTCGCCGGTGGACGCTTGCATGGCGTGGCAGTGGACGGCGAAGGCCTTGACTGTCACGCGTTGAACAGCCTCCACGGCTGCCGTCTGGCCTATGTCACGCCCTCCCATCAGTACCCGCTGGGTGTGGTCATGAGCCTGGCCCGTCGCCTGGAGCTGCTGGCCTGGGCCGAGCGCAGCGGCGGCTGGATCATCGAGGACGACTACGACGGCGAGTACCGTTACAGCGGTGCTCCGCTGGCCCCGCTGGCGGCCCTGGATCGCAGCGGACGGGTTCTTTATGTGGGCACCTTCGGCAAAGTCGCGTTCCCGGCGCTGCGCTTGGGCTACCTGGTGCTGCCGCCCACGCTGGTGGATGCTTTCGCCCGGCGGCGCGCGGTGGATGTGCGTCATTCGGAGGTCAGTACCCAGGCAGTGATGGCGGAGTTCATGGCGGCAGGGCACTTTCAGCGCCATGTGCGGCGTATGCGTCGGGCAGCGTTGGGTCGACTCGATGCGTTGCTGGCCGAATGGCCTGAAGGCATTGACGGGGTTGGCCAATTGCCCAGTGTGGCGGCAGGCCTGCACTTGACGGTGCCAGTGCAGAACGTTGCGCGTGAGCAGGCGTTGATCGCCCAGGCCGCTGTTGTCGGTGTCGAAATCAACGGCCTGAGCGACTACTGGCTGCCAGACGCCTGTACGCCGGTGGATCAGCGCGCCGGTCTGGTGCTGGGGTTCGCTGCCGTGCCCGAACTGCAGATCAGCTCGGCACTGATGCGCTTGCGCCAGGCGTGGACGTAGACGCCTCCGGCTCCGTGGGTTTACCCAAGAACAGTAACTGCGCCAGGTGTGGGCCGATTTCACTGCGGTACACCGCGATACCGGCCTGTTCCGAGGTGACGCCGCGCTCCACGAATGCGCCTCCCAGGCGGCGTTGTTCGGGCGTTTTCAAGTGCGCTGCGCTGTAAAGCTCATCGCCGCTCTTCGGGGCCTGGTAGTGAAAGTGGGCGTACCACAAAACCCGTTTAGTCTTTTTGTCACGTATTTCGTATTCCTGCAGGTAGTCCTTACGCGGGCCCTTGAGCCTGCGGCGGCTGCCGCTGATCGCTATGGTGACCTCCTTGGCCTGGTGCAGCAGTTGCACATGGGCCGCAGTGGGAGGTCGTGTCTTTAGCATGTCGAGCTTGATCCGCCGGCCTTCGTCGTAGAGTTTTTTAACGGCCACGCCGAGCTGCTGGCGTAGCGCTTCGGAAGTGGTGTTATCGGTTTGGTTGGTGGCATTGGCAGCGTGTTCGATGGTCGCACTTGCCTCCTCGAGTTTTTTCGCCTGGCGCTGGACTTTCTCTTCTATCTCCACCGGCAAGCGTTGCTTTTTGCGCGCCTGGACCTTGGTGCGTTCGATAAAACCATCCACGTCAGCGAGCAGTTCCCGACCGCTCTTCATGCTGGCGGAGAGACCCGGTGGCGGTTTACGGGACGCTTCCTGTCGTGGCGGTTCGCGCCTGAGCCAGACGCCCGGCGTTTTCTCGTGGAAGGTGGCGATGACCTTGTGGGTAAGCGGCTCCGTGACGTCGACCAGGCCCGACTCATGGGGCCGGGGCTCTCCCACCACCATACCTTTGTAACGGGTCTTGATGATTTTGCGCCGGGGCGCCTGGCTGGAGCCTGATGCTTGAGGCTTGGGTTCCAGGGATTTTCGCTCGCGCAAGGCGCTCACCAATTGCCGCGTGGCGCGCTGGGCGAATTCATCGATCAGTTGGCGCACGTCTTCGAGGTGCTCGATCAAGACCTCCCTCGGGTATTCGTCGGGCAGGTCGAGAAGGTCCTGGTTGATCGTGGCAAATTGGTCCACCAGGCTGTCCAGTACCTCGACCCGTTCATTCAGAGGCGCTGTCTCTTGCAGTTGCTGGACCTCCTCCAGGCTTTGAACCGCCAGGTCGGCTGACTCGACGATACGGTTGAGCGCCTGGCGTGCACCGCTCCGGGCGGCGGCATTGCCTGGCTTCAGGGCACAGTAGCGTGTCAGTGAAATCCGAAAGGCTTTCAGGTCATTGAGACGGGTGCCGGGCATGTGCAGGCGAGTGTCTTCCACGAAGGCAAGGCCATTGGCGCCAAGCCCTTGCAGGTCTTTGAAGCGGGCGTGCATATACTCCAGTTGCTGCACCATTTGCACTGTCGTCGCGTCCACGCGTTGATGCAGGTCTATCGTCGGCGACTCGTCGTTCAGGTGCGGGCCAATGTCGTCGAGTTGCTGCTGGAAGTCGTCCCTGACCACGTCGATGGTGGCTCGTGTCAGCAGGACTTGATGCTTGAGGTAATGGATCATCCTTTCCGGGTAGTCGGGGACGGTATCGAGAATGTTCAGAGACTTGAGTTGGGCGATGGGGATCTCATATTCCTCCCGGCGCTTTTGCAGCTTATTGGTGTATTCAGCCCGCTTGGCCTCGGCCGATGCGGAGGGTGCCGCCAGACTGGCGCTGCGGGCAGCCATAAGCTCGGCCAGTTTCTGTTCTCTCTGATCGTCGAAGGCGTCCAGTTGCTCGCGCAGTTCATTGATCTTCGGTGGCCGCAGGCGCTGGCGTCCTTTGAGGCGGCTCCTGAACCCACCGCCCCGCAGACGCAGGCGTGTGTCGATGAACCACTGGCCCAGGCGATTGTTGATCAACACCGGGCCCAGGCGCGTGGGTCGCTTTGGATCAACAATGATCACGGCGTCATTTTCGTCGACCACCACTTCAAACCACTGCTGTGCGACCGGTGCGTACCAGTGCTCTTGCAAGGGGTACAGATGTTGATAGGCGCCCGCCTGGGCATGTTGCGCCCCCAGGCCCTCGGGCTTGGCCACGCTGAAGCTGTCCAGGGTCTTTTTCAGGCTAGGGGGGTTGCGGGTCAGGGTGCCCAGTGTATGCAGCGAGGGTTCGTGGCCCATGGGCAATTGTGCGATTTCGATGTCGGGTTTCTGGATGATCGTGGGCGCGCGCGCCGGCGTCGGTGGGGTTGTTTTCTCTTCGTCGACGAGCGGTTTGCGGGCGGAACGCGCCACTGGCGGTTTATGCCTGTCGGCGACATGCAGGGCCAGGGCCATGCCCAGGTTGAGAATGATGTCGGTCACGGCTGACCATTTGGCTTCGACGTTGCCACTTTCACTGGCCTCGATGGCTTGCTCCAGATCATCGATGAGTTGCCCGACCCAGGCAGCCGTGCCCACCGTCTTGCCCAGGAATGGCAATGCGGCATTGAAGACCAGCCATCCGGCTTGCTTGAAGCTTTCCCAGCGTCCTTCAGCGTTGGACACCGATTGCTGGTCGGCCAGCGTTACCAGTGCGTTGGCATTGGACTTGAACAGCGCGGCCATGTAGTCGCCGCCGACAGCCCCATCACCCAAGGCGATGGGCCCGCTCATGACCACGGCCGTCAACGGTTCGATCAACAGCTTGGACAAGACCCACGGCGAAGACAATGACCCGGGAAACACGAACTGCGCATAGCTGAAACGGCTGCTGTCGGGCAGCCAGGCCAACACGGCCTGGCGCAGCGAGGTGTCCTGTTTGATGGCGTAGAGCAGGTTGGTGTGCGAGGCAAATTGCAGTAACGGCATGTTGGACAGCGGACGGTACAGCAGGCACGGACCTGCCTGGGCGTCCTGAGGCCCGATCACGAACATGTTGGCGACAGTGTCCGCAGTTTGCGTCAACCGGCGCGAGGGAATGAAAGCCAGGGGACGGATCACGATGGCCTGGCCGTCGACCCGTCGCTGGTCGGGGTCGGTTTTCATCAGGGCGCATACGTAGCGGTAACCCAGCTCATCCACCCCGAACTGGTTGAGGATTTTGTATTGCAAGGCCAGCAGCGGCAATTGCAGACGCAACTGGTTGGCATAGAGCGTTTGCCTGCGCAGGGACTCGGTCGGGTTATCGAGCAGCGTGCGCTTGATCAGAGCCGGATAGTGCTTGCCGACGTCCACTTGGGTAATCAGGCTTTCGAGGTAATCGGCAGTCATCCACTCTGGCACAGCACCGCCGTTTTCGTAGTACACCGTCTTGTTGCCCAGGGGCAGGGCGATCAGGTTTTCCAGGGCCATGTCGACCAAGGCGAAGGTCTGGGTATCTACCAACCCTGGGGCGGTGAACAGCCCCAGCACCACTTGGCTGGTGATGGTGACGCGAATGTTTTGCACGTTCAGGTTGGTCGATCGTGGATGGTCTTTGAGCATTGCCTCTTGGAGGGCTTGCAGGGCGTAGTCGCGGATCGGGGCAATCCCGTCCAGGTAGGTCTTGTTGGCCTGGCTGTCATTGAGCATTGCCAGGTCAAGCAAGTAACGGCTGTACAGCGACCCATCGGTGAATGACGCGCTCTTCAGCCAGTCAGGCATCACATCACGGATCAATTGCAGTTTGGACTGGTTCGCTACCGATATTTGATTGAACTCCAGCGTCAAGTCTTGCTGCTCAGGATCGTCGGCTGAGGGCGGGGTCCGTTCGGAAAAATCAATCTCGGTGAGGGCGTCGATTTGCTGGCTGATCAACATACAGGCCTGGAACTCAAAAAAATCACCTTCCGGTTCGAACAACCGCCAGTGCAGCGGATGTCCCTGGACGGTGACGGCATGACGGTTGAGGGTTTCTCCCAGGTTTTGAAGGCTGTCGAATCGCTTGTGTCCGGTGGCAATCGAGTAGGCGAGGATGATGGCTCGTTTCTCGTGGGTGCCAATCAACACCGAGTAGGAGGCATAGCCGAGATGTTTGATGCGGTTATCCCTGTTCACATCGACATCGATCAGATAGGTGCGCGTACGGTATTTGTCATTGGGTAGTCGCAGTGCGTAGTCGGGGTATTGGAACACCAGCCTGGCGATGGCCTGTTCGTGTTCGTCCCAATCGTTGCCCTGCAAGCCCCAGGCACCGCGCAATGTGTTGGCAAAGGTCTTCCAGCGTGGCCCTGTAGGGTCGGCGGTGTGGTTCCAGTAATCCAATTGTTGTTCCTGGAGCGCAATGAACAGCAGCGGTGCGAATTCGTTGATCATCCGGGCGATGTCGTCGATCCGTACCGGCAGATGAATATCCGGGCCACTGTTGGTGTTGCGGTAGGTCAAGTAATGCTCGCCATCGATATAGACCACGGGTGTGTCGGCGTTGGCTTGCAGGGCCAGGACGCTGCTGAGGTGTTCATAGCGAGGCGCGCCAGGGGTGACTTGCCCCTCCACGACCCGCCAGGAAGGCGACACGACGATCGCCAGGTCCGGGTCGATATCAAGCTGTGGGTAAAGCGCTTTCAAGGCCGGGCGCAAGGTCTTGGCGGCGACCTCGCGCATTGAGGGCCCCGTCGTCAGCTGAGTGACCAGGGCATTGGTGGTCTGCGCCGTTCGGGAGTCGGGTGAGGAAGAATCGGTCATTGGGCAATCCGTCAGGCAAGGGTCGCCGCGAGTTGGCAGCGTGATTGCCCCACAGTAGCCAGGTGTTCAGTGGTGACGGCGGTAGTTAGTTAGCGGCACCCATGGGGTGCCGCCAAAGGGTGTCAGGTGCCCGATTTGATCTTGGTCCACGCCCGCGTGCGGGCGCGTTCGGCGTCACGGCCCAGCGGCTTCAGGGTGTAGAGCGTGGCCATCGCCGCCTCGGTCGGGTACAGGTTGGGGTTGTTGCGGATCGACGGGTCAACCTGCTCGGTGGCGTCCTTGTTGGGGTTGGGGTAGCCGACAAAGTCGCTGATCGGCGCGATCACCTGGGGTTGCAGCAGGTAGTTGATGAAGGTGTAGGCGTCTTGCGGATTCTTGGCACCCTTGGGAATGGCGAGCATATCGAACCAGATCGGCGCGCCTTCTTTAGGCAGGCGCATGTCCACGGTCACGCCGTTCTTGGCCTCTTTGGCGCGGTTGGCGGCCTGGGAGAAGCTGCCGGAGTAACCGACGGCGACGCAAATGTCACCGTTGGCGATGTCAGCCATGTACTTGGAGGAGTGAAAGTAGGTGACGTAGGGGCGGATCTTCATCAGCAGCGCTTCGGCTTTGTCATAGTCCTTGGGGTTGCTGCTGTTGGGGTCCAGGCCCAGGTGTTGCAAGGCCAGCGGCAGGATCTCGGACGGAGAATCCAGCAGCGCGACGCCGCACTGCTTGAGCTTGCTGATGTTCTCTTGCTTGAAGATCAGGTCCCAGCTGTCTACCGGAGCATCGGCGCCCAACGCGGCCTTGACCTTGTCCGGGTTGAAGCCGATGAGGATGGTGCCGTACATGTAGGGCACCGCGAATTTGTTGCCGGGGTCGTTCGCTTCAATCAGCTTCATCAGCTTGGGATCGAGGTGCTTCCAGTTCGGCAACTGGCTGCGGTCCAGCGGCTGGAACACGCCGGCTTCGATCTGCTTGGCCAGGAACACATTGGACGGCACCACGACGTCATACCCGGAGTTACCGGTGAGCAGCTTGGCTTCCAGCGCCTCGTTGGTGTCGAAGATGTCGTACACCAGTTTGACCTGGGTGTTCTGCGCCTTGAAGTCTTCCAGTGCCTTGGGGGTGATGTAATCGAACCAGTTATAGACCCGCAGGGTGTTCTCTTCGGCATGGGCAACACCGCTGATAACGGCAGCGCAGAGGACAAGTGACTTGAGCATATTCATTGGGCAGCCCCTTCAAAACCTTCAAGAACGTTGACGGCATTGATGCCGATTTCTTCCACGGCGTAGCCGCCTTCCATCACAAACAGCGTGGGTTTGCCCAGGCCCGCGATGCGCGCGCCCATTGCCAGGTAATCCGGGCTGTCGAGCTTGAATTGCGAGATAGGGTCGTCCTTGAAGGTATCCACGCCCAGGGACACGACGATGATGTCGGCGCCATAGCGCTCGATCTCTGCGCAGGCTTCTTCAAGCGCTGCGCTCCAGCACTCCCAGCCGGAACCGGCCGGCAGCGGGTAGTTGAAGTTGAAACCTTCGCCCGAGCCTTCGCCCCGTTCGTCGGCATAGCCCAGGAAAAACGGAAACTCGGCTTCCGGATGGCCGTGGATCGAGGTGAACAGCACGTCGCTGCGCGCGTAGAAGATCGACTGGGTCCCGTTGCCGTGGTGGTAGTCGACATCGAGGATCGCGACCTTTTTGTGGCCCTGGTCGAGGAAGGCCTGGGCGGCAATGGCGGCGTTGTTGAGGTAGCAATAACCGCCCATCAAGTCGCTGGCGGCGTGATGCCCCGGTGGTCGGCACAAGGCGAAAGCACTGTGGGCGCCCTGTTGGATGGCGGCCTGGGCCGTGAGCGCGACTTGCGCTGCGCTGTAGGCGGCTTGCCAGGTGCCGGCGGTGATCGGTGCACCACCGTCGAAGCTGTAGTAACCCAACTGCCCATGCAGGCTGGTGGGCACTACGCGGCGCAAGGTGCGCGCCGGCCAGGTGTAGGGCAACAAGTCGCCGTCCTGGCCGAATTCGGTCCAGCGCGCCCAGGCGCCCTGGAAGAAGCCCAGGTAGTCGTGGCTGTGGATGCGCTGCAGCGGTGCCAGGCCGAAGTCCTGCGGCGGGTGAACAGGGCCCAGTTCGCGGTCCTTGACGCGTTGCAGCACGTGGTCGGCGCGCGAGGGCATTTCGAAGCAGGGCATCAGTTGCCCGTCCATCAGTTCACAACGGCCGTGATGCAGGTGGTGATCGTCCGAGTAAATCGTCAGCATGTTGTTGTTCTCCGCAGGCGGTATCGGTGCATGCAGTCTTGCTGGCGACGGGTGTTATGAGAACGGCAAGAGCGGCCAAAAGGGGATAAATATGGCCAGATTGTCTGTCCGTAATTCGCCCCATGGGAGCGCATGGTCTGCTCGCGAAGGCAGCGCGCGGTGCGAGTCAGGGGCGAAATTGACTCGGCGCCACACCGCTCCAGCGCACAAACGCATGCCTGAAACTCGCGGTCTCACTGAAACCCAACTGTTCGGCAATCCGGTGGATGGGCCACTGGTCCTGCGCCAGCCACTGCTTGGCGCGCTCGAAACGCAGTTCATCGAGCAGTTCCTGATAACTGCAGCCCAGGTCATGAAGGTGCCGGCGCAGGGTGCGCGGCGAACAGTTCATCTGCTGGGCCAGGCCCTCCAGCCCAGGTGCAGCGTGCAGTTGCGACGCGAGCAATTGACGGATTCGTCCCAGCCAGGCCTCGCGCCCGGTAAATTCGGTGTTCTGTTTACGGCAGCGCTCCGCCATGGCCTGGTGGGTCACGGTGTCGGCCAGGGGCAAGGGCTGGGCCAGCCAGCGTTTATCAAAGGCGAACGCGTTGGCGGTGGCCTGGAACTGCAACGGGCAGTCGAAAGACTCGGTGTAGCGCGCTTGATAATCCGGCGCATCGTACTCAAAGCGCGCGCCCAGCAAGGGCAGCGGGTGGCCGAGCAGGTCGTCGCAGATAACCTTCAGCGACCCCAGGCACAGCTCGACATTGAAGGCGGCCAGTGCCGGGTTCTCGCGGTAATCGCCAGCGGTGAACCAGATACGTTCGCCGTCCTCCTCCAGGCTCAGTTCGAAGAGTGTTCCCAACAGCGCCGGATAACGCAGCGCCAGGCGCAAAGCGTCACCGAAAGTGGCACTGGTGAGCAGGGCGTAGCCGAGCATGCCGTAGGAGGAGACGTGCATGCGCCGTCCCACGATCAAGCCGATATCGCGCTGCAGGGCGACGGCATTGGCACACACCTGCATCTCCTGGTGCGTGGCGATGCGCGTGTCGGCGCGGTTCAAGTCCGCGGCACAGATACCGCTACCGGCCAACAGCGCATCAAAGGGCACGCCTTCGGCCTTGAACGTGCTGAGCACCAGGGAGACCGCATTGAGGGTGGTGAGGTGGGAGTGCAGCATGGGAACTTCCAGCCAGGGGAGGCTGGAAGGACAGCAAGTTATATGCCGGTCAGCGCAGTTCGCCGCACAGGTCCAGCTCTACCAGGCGGCGCACTTCGCTGGTGAGCAGCCCGGCGCCGAGCAGGGCCTGCAGCTTGCCGAACACTGCTTCGCGGGTCATGCCGCCACCGGACAGCACGCCAACGCCGCGCAGGCGGCTACCGGCCTCGTACACGTCGAGCTCCACGCCGCCTTCATGGCATTGGGTGATTGCCACCACGACCACGTCAAGATCTTGCGCACGCTTGAGGCTGGCGAGGAACGCCGGGTTGTCGCTCGGGCCGGTGCCGCTGCCAAAACATTCCAGCACCAGCGCCTGGATGCCGCTGTCGACCAGTGCATCCAGTTGCCCGGCGGCAATGCCCGGTACCAGCGGCAGCACGCCGACGTTGGCCAGTGCTTTGGGCTGGCGATAGTCCAGGGCGGCGGGAATTGCGTCGGCCTTGGCAACGCCACCATTGCGCTGCAAGGCGGCAAACGGATGGCGACCAAAACTACGGATCTTCGCGCAACGGGTCGGCGCCATCAGCGCACCGTGGAAGTACAACTGCACACCCGGCGCCAGGCCTTCACCCAGCGCGGCGAGGGCGCCGCTGACATTTTCCCAGGCATCGCTGTCCGGTACGCCGGCGGGCAACATCGAGCCGGTGAACAGTACCGGCGCCGGCAGGCCCAGCAATTGGAAGCTCATGGCCGCCGCGCTGTAGGCCAGGGTGTCGGTGCCGTGCAGGATCAGCACAGCGTCGCAGCCTTCCTCCACGGCGTCGACCACGGCGGTGCGCAGGCGCTGCCAGTAGGCGGGGGTCATGTTGGCGCTGTCGATCAGCGGCGACATTTCCTGGAAGCGCCAGGCGGGCACTGGCTGATTGGCCAGTTGCTCACGCATGCGGGCCTCGAAACCGGATGCAGGCGCCAGGCCATTGGCACTGGCCTGCATGCCGATGGTACCGCCGGTGTAGAGCACCATTACGTTGTTAGCGGGTTGCATAAGATCTCCTGAACGAAAAACGCCGCCGGGCCCAGAGCATGCCCAAGGCCGGGCGGCGTGTCATCTATCTAGGCGGGCTACGCTCAGCGTTGCGCTTGAGTGTTCAGCTCTGCCGATGCGTGAGCCGTTGGCTCAGGCTTCACCGGATTCGCTGGCCAGGCCTTGCGATCCAGGTCCAGGTCAGGGAATTGGCTGGAGTCGAACACCGGGGTCTTGATGCCCGCTGCACGCTGGTTGTCGTAGTCGTTCAGGATGCGCATGGCGATCTTGAACAGGAACGCCAGGGCGAACAGGTTGACGAACGCGAGCATCGTCATGGTGATGTCGGCGAAGGCGAACACGGTGCTCAGGTTCTCGATGGAACCCCAGAAAATCAGCACCAGCACCAGCGCACGGTAGCCCATCAAGACTTTACGGTTGTTACCCACCAGGAAGCGCAGGTTGCTCTCGCCCAGGTAGTAGTTGTACATGATCGAGGTGAACACGAACAACGCCAGGGCTACCGAGATGAACATGCGGCCCCAGTCGCCGACCACCGCCGCCAGGGAGTTCTGGGTCAGGGCAATGCCGTCGCCTTCGAAACCCGGGGTATAGAAGCCGGAAAGCAGGATCAGCAACGCGGTGCAGGTGCAGATCACGAAGGTGTCGAGGAACACGCTGAATGCCTGCACCACGCCTTGGGCGATCGGGTGTTCTACCGAAGCCACCGCCGCCACGTTGGGCGCACTGCCCAACCCGGCTTCGTTGGCGAACACGCCGCGCTTCACGCCCATGATGATTGCGCTGCCCACCAGGCCACCAAAGGCTTGGTCGAGGCCGAAGGCGCTCTTGACGATGGTCGCGAGCATGGCCGGCACGTGGTCGAATTGCAGCACGATCACGTACAGGGTCACGGCGATGTAGACCAGGGTCTTGACCGGCACCAGCAGGTCGGCGATCGACGCGATGCGCTTGATCCCGCCGATGAACACCAGGCCCAGCAATACCGCCAGGGCCAGCCCGGTGTAAGTGGTGTCCAGGCCAAAGGCGTTGTTCAGCGAGTGAGTCACGGCGTGGGCTTGCAGGCCGTTGAAGGCGAAGCCGAAGGTCACCAGCAGCAGGAACGCCATGACCATGCCCAGCCAGCGCTTCTGCAGGCCGTGCTGGATGTAGTAGGCCGGGCCGCCACGGTAGGTGCCTTCCGCATCAGTGCGTTTGTACAACTGGCCGAGGGAGCATTCGATAAAGCTCGAAGACATACCCACCAGCGCGGTGATCCACATCCAGAACACGGCACCTGGGCCGCCCAGGGTCACGGCGATACCGACGCCGGCGATGTTACCGGCACCGACGCGGCCAGCCAGGCTGAGCATCAGGGCCTGGAACGAACTGAGCTGGCCGGAGCTGCTCTTCAGGCTGTCTTTAAACACCGAGAACATGTGGAAAAAGTGGCGCAACTGAACGAAACGCGAGCGAATCGTGAAATAACCGCCGAGCCCGACAATGAGCACGATCAGGACTTTCCCTGAGAGGAAGTCGTTGATGACTTCGAGCATGGAGTGTTCCTCGCTGATTTTTCTAATGGCAAACGCAGGACGGTCCGACACGTCGTATGGCACCAGGCAGTGCACGACGCTTCGACCCCAATCCTTTTGCGGGTGTTGTTATTCATGCGGTTTCGCGCTGTCCAGGACCTCGTTACCGACGATCTCTGACGCGAAGAGGGGCGGCACTATACCTAGGCGAGCATCATCCGTCTGCACGGTCTGATTAAAGGTTTCAGCCAGGCGGCGGCGGGCAAGGAGGGTTTGCAGGGCGATATTGGATTTTTTATGGGCGTCATTTCACAACCTTGAGGCAAAAAAAAGGGCCTGAAGAACGAGCCTTCAGGCCCTCAAAAGGTGAGAGGTGTCTAGTCCCTCAACCTGGTGAGCGGTGCAACAAACGCTTAGGCCTTCAACGGGACCAAACGTGGGGCAATCATGTTTTCGGGGCGCAGGATGTCGTCGAGCATGGCGTCGTCGAGCAAGCCTTCTTCGCGCACCAGTTCCAGCACGCCGCGGCCGCTTTCAAGAGCGATGCGCGCGATGCGGGTGGCGTTTTCATAGCCGATGTAAGGGTTCAGCGCGGTCACCAGGCCGATGGAATGCTCCACCAGTTCGCGGCAGCGCGCTTCGTTGGCGGTGATGCCGACGATGCAGTGCTCGCGCAGCATGTCCATGGCACGTTGCAGCAGGCGGATCGAGTCGAAGATCTTGAAAGCGATCAGCGGCTCCATCACGTTCAGCTGCAGCTGGCCGCCTTCGGCCGCCATGGTCAGCGCCAGGTCGTTACCGATCACCTGGAACGCAACCTGGTTCACGGCTTCCGGGATGACTGGGTTGACCTTGCCGGGCATGATCGAGCTGCCTGGCTGGCGGGCCGGCAGGTTGATCTCGTTGATGCCGGTGCGCGGGCCGCTGGACAGCAGGCGCAGGTCGTTGCAGATCTTCGACAGCTTCACCGCGGTGCGCTTGAGCATGCCGGAGAACAGCACGAAGGCGCCCATGTCGGAGGTGGCTTCGATCAGGTCGGCGGCTGGGACAACCGGCTGGCCGCTGATTACAGCCAGGCGCTGTACGGCCAGGGCCTGGTAGCGCGGGTCGGCGTTAATGCCGGTACCGATGGCGGTGCCGCCCAGGTTGACTTCGGTCAGCAGCTCTGGCGCCAGGGTTTTCAGGCGGGCCAGGTCTTCACCGAGGGTGGTGGCGAAGGCGCGGAATTCCTGGCCGAGGGTCATCGGCACGGCGTCTTGCAGTTGGGTGCGGCCCATTTTCAGCACGTGGCTGAACTCTTCGCCCTTGGCGGCGAACGCCTGGATCAGGCTGTCGAGGCTGGCCAGCAGCGCGTCATGGCCCAGCAGCAGACCCAGGCGGATCGCGGTGGGGTAGGCGTCGTTGGTCGACTGCGCCATGTTCACGTCGTTGTTAGGGTGCAGGTACTGGTATTCGCCCTTGTTGTGGCCCATGGCCTCCAACGCGATATTGGCGATGACTTCGTTGGCATTCATGTTGGTAGAAGTGCCAGCGCCGCCTTGAATCATGTCCACCACGAACTCTTCGTGGAAGTCGCCGCGGATCAGACGGGCACAGGCTTCGCTGATAGCCGCGTGCTTGGCTTCGCTGAGTTGACCCAGCTCGCGGTTGGCATCAGCCGCCGCTTGCTTGACCATTGCCAGGCCGACCACCAATTTGGGGTAATGCGAAATCGGAACGCCCGAGAGGCGGAAGTTATTCACCGCTCGCAGGGTCTGGATGCCGTAATACGCTTGGGCAGGTACTTCGAGTACGCCAAGCAGGTCTTTTTCTGTGCGGAAAGATGCAGCGGAGGACATGACGGAAATCATCTCGATATGGACCCGGAACTGGCCGGAACGCTGCGAATGCTAGGCTTGTAGAGCTTTTTGGGCCAATGCTGTTAAACACTGGCCTATGCACAAACGGCATAATGTCGGTGTGACCCGGTTATCATGGCGGGCGTGTGTGCCAAAATGGTGCGTACCCGTGGGAGGAAGTGATGAACCTTGAGAGCAAATGGCTGGAAGACTTCAGTGCCTTGGCGGCAACCCGCAGCTTTTCCCAGGCGGCAGAGCGGCGCTTTGTCACCCAGCCCGCGTTCAGCCGACGTATCCGCAGCCTGGAAGCCGCACTGGGCCTGACCCTGGTCAACCGCTCGCGCACGCCGGTCGAGCTGACGGCGGCGGGGCAGTTGTTCCTGGTGACTGCGCGTACGGTCGTTGAGCAGTTGGGCGAAGTCCTGCGCCATTTGCATCACCTGGAAGGCGGGCAGGGCGAAGTCATGCAAGTGGCGGCCGCCCACTCGCTGGCCCTGGGCTTCTTCCCGCGCTGGATCGCACAACTGCGCAACGAAGGCCTGAACATCGCCACGCGGCTGGTGGCCACCAACGTCGGTGACGCCGTGCACGCGCTGCGCGAAGGCGGTTGTGACCTGATGTTGGCATTCTACGACCCGGACGCCGCGATGCAGATGGACGCCGAAATCTTCCCGTCGCTGCACCTCGGTAACACCGAAATGCTCCCGGTGTGCGCCGCCGATGCCGACGGCAAGCCGCTATTCGACCTGGAAGGCGAGGGCAGTGTGCCGCTGCTGGCCTATAGTGCTGGCGCGTTCCTCGGGCGTTCGGTGCACCTGCTGCTGCGCCAACGCGCACTGCGCTTTACCACCGTGTACGAAACGGCCATGGCGGACAGTCTCAAGAGCATGGCCCTTGAAGGCTTGGGGATTGCCTGGGTGCCGCAGTTGAGCGTGCGGGCGGAGTTGGCCCGTGGCGAACTGGTGGTGTGCGGCGGGCCGCAATGGCATGTGCCGCTGGAGATCCGCCTGTATCGCTGTGCACTGGTGCGCAAGGCGAATGTGCGGTTGTTGTGGCGCAAGTTGGAAGGTGGGGCAGCGCAGCATACCTGAGCCAACACAGATCAAATGTGGGAGCTGGCTTGCCTGCGATAGCGGTGTATCAGTCGACATTTCAGGCACTGACCCTCCGCCATCGCAGGCAAGCCAGCTCCCACAGGGTTTTGTGGTGTTTTCGCTGACCTGAAAGTCAATAAAACCGCTGGTTTGCGCCGCTAGACAGATGGTCATCCAAGGGGCTGTTTATCTTGATTATTACGGTATACTGCGCGGCCTTCGGCCGGTCCAACCGGCCTTAATTCGTACAACAAGCCACGCCGGATTTCCCGCGTGGCTTGTTGTTTTTTGACGCGCCTGTGGGCGCCCAGAGAGAAGAGGCACGACGATGAGTGCATTGGTTGGCGTGATCATGGGCTCCAAGTCCGATTGGTCCACCCTTAGCCACACCGCCGATATGCTGGAAAAACTCGGCATTCCCTACGAAGTGAAAGTGGTCTCCGCCCACCGCACTCCGGATTTGCTGTTCCAGTATGCCGATGAAGCAGAATCCCGTGGCATCGAGGTGATCATTGCCGGTGCAGGCGGTGCAGCGCACCTGCCAGGCATGTGTGCGGCCAAGACCCACCTGCCGGTGCTCGGTGTGCCAGTGCAGTCGGCAATGCTCTCGGGCGTGGATTCGCTGTTGTCCATCGTGCAGATGCCCGCCGGTATCCCGGTGGCAACCCTGGCGATCGGCAAGGCCGGCGCGATCAATGCCGCGTTGTTGTCCGCCAGCATCCTGGGCGCCAAGCATCCGCAGTTCCATGCGGTGCTGAAAAAATTCCGTGCTGAGCAGACAGACAGCGTGCTGGACAATCCAGACCCACGCATTGCCTGAGGTTGTTGACGATGAAAATCGGTGTAATCGGTGGCGGCCAATTGGGTCGCATGCTGGCCCTGGCGGGCACCCCGCTGGGGATGAACTTCGCTTTCCTGGACCCGGCGCCGGACGCCTGTGCGGCCGCCCTGGGTGAACATCTGCGCGCTGACTACAGCGATCCGGACCACCTGCGCCAGCTGGCCGATGAAGTCGACCTGGTGACCTTCGAGTTCGAAAGCGTCCCGGCCGAGACCGTGGCGTTCCTGTCGCAGTTCGTGCCGGTGTACCCGAGTGCCGAAGCCCTGCGCATTGCCCGCGACCGCTGGTTCGAGAAGAGCATGTTCAAGGACCTGGGCATACCGACCCCGGCCTTCGCCGATATCCAGTCCCAGGCAGACCTGGACGCTGCCGTCGCCAGCATCGGCCTGCCGGCCGTGCTGAAAACCCGCACCCTGGGTTACGACGGCAAGGGCCAGAAAGTCCTGCGCACCGAAGCCGACGTGGTCGGCACCTTCGCTGAGCTGGGCAGTGTCGCTTGCCTGCTGGAAGGCTTCGTGCCGTTCACCGGCGAGGTCTCGCTGATTGCCGTGCGTGCCCGTGATGGCGAAACCCGCTTCTACCCGTTGGTGCACAACACCCACGACAGCGGCATCCTCAAGCTGTCCGTGGCCAGCACCGACCACCCGCTGCAAGCCCTGGCCGAAGACTATTCCAGCCGTGTGCTCAAGCAACTGGACTACGTCGGCGTGATGGCGTTCGAGTTCTTTGAAGTCGACGGTGGCCTCAAGGCCAACGAAATCGCCCCGCGCGTGCACAACTCCGGGCACTGGACCACCGAAGGCGCCGAGTGCAGCCAGTTCGAGAACCACCTGCGGGCGGTTGCGGGCTTGCCGCTGGGCTCCACCGCGAAGGTCGGTGAGAGCGCCATGCTCAATTTCATCGGTGTTGTACCGCCTGTGGAAAAGGTCATCGCCATCGACGATTGCCATCTGCATCACTACGGCAAGGCCTTCAAGGCCGGGCGCAAAGTCGGCCACGCCAACCTGCGTTGCAAGGATCGTGCGACCCTCGAGGCGCAGATCCTCAAGGTCGAGGCGCTGATCGCCGAGCAATAAGCCTCGGATCGGCGGGAACCATTGGTTGCCGCCGTCTCTCTGATTGCAGGATGGCAAAGCCTGACTAGGCTTTGCCATGACTCACATTCAATCAGAGGGAAATGCCATGGGTATCATCGGAACCATCTTTATCGGCTTGATCGTCGGTCTGCTCGCGCGTTTCCTCAAGCCCGGCGACGACAGCATGGGCTGGATCATGACCATCCTGCTGGGTATCGCAGGTTCCCTGGTGGCCACCTACGGTGGTCAGGCCCTGGGCATCTACCAGGCAGGTCAAGGCGCAGGCTTCCTCGGCGCGCTGATCGGCGCCATCGTGCTGTTGGTGATCTACGGTCTGCTGCGAAAAAAATGATTTAGCGTCACGGCCCTCTGCGCTGCGCAGGCGCAGGGGGCTAGAATGCCGACACTGTTAACCTTGTCGAGCCCCTCCATGCGCCGTCTTCTGTTTACGCTCTTATTGCTGGGCTCTGGCCTGGCCCATGCCGGCGAACTGCCGGAAACCGACTGGCTTGACCTGATGCCGTTGTCGGATCAAAAAGCCCTCGAAGCCATGCCCGAGATCGACCACAACTCCCCCGAAGCCCAAGGTACGTTCACCGACAAGGGTGGCCTGAAGCAGAGCAAGGGCTTGCCGGCGGTGATGTATTCGACCAAGACCGTGGCTGCCATGAATGGCAAGGACATCCGCATCGGCGGCTATCCGGTGCCGCTGGAAACCGACGGCAAGGGCCGCAGCACGTTGTTTTTCCTGGTGCCGTACCCAGGCGCCTGCATCCACGTGCCGCCTCCGCCGCCTAACCAGTTGGTGCTGGTGCGCTATCCCAAGGGGCTGAAGCTGGATGACATCTACACACCGCTGTGGGTGACGGGCACGTTGAAGGTGGAGAAAGTGAATAATGATCTGGCGGACGCCGCTTATGCGCTGGATGCGGGGAAAGTGCGGGTGGTGAAGGAGTCAGATCTCTAAGGCCCAACACTTACCCCTGTGGGCGCTGGCTTGCCTGCGACGCAGGCAAGCCAGGTCTCACATTTTGATCGGCGTTTCTACAGGGCGATACCGGTGATGCTCACGCCCAAGGTGTGACGTTCACCGGGCGCCAGGCTCACCACATCGTCCAGCACGTTCGCCGTTTCGATGCACAGCATGCCGGTCCAACCATCGTCAGCCATGTCGTCGAACGCCTTCGCGCGTTCAGTCCAGGGGTTCCAGATCACTGTCGACGTCGAGCCCTCGGCAGTGAGCTGGATGCGACGCTGCCAGTCGTTGTCGACGATAGCCAGTTGGGGCGGTGTGTCGAGGTAGATGCGATCGGTCTCGGCGGTGAAGTGCAGCAGGCCGGACTGATTCTTCACGGCCCAGCCGTCGGCGGTATCGATATAAGCCAGCCCGTCCAGGCCCTCGACCTGCACCTTGCGCACATCGCTCACGGCAAAGTAGGTGTGCAGCGCCTGGCTGAGGGTCACGGTGTCAGTGCCACGGTTGTGGCTGGTCAGGTGGATATGCAACTGGTCGTCCAGCAACACGCTCAGCTTCAGGTCGACCTGATGGGGCCAGCCCGGAAAGCCGCCTGCCGGCACCGGCAGCACCAGGTCCACGCGCAACGCGTCGCCTTCACACTCGCTCGCGGCCAATTCCCACAGCGCGGTACGCACAAAACCGTGGGCGCCGGCTGGTTGCTCGCTCTGGCGCATCGCCTTCACGCTCTGCGGGTTGCGGTCGAATACGCCAAACCACGGCCAGCACACCGGTACGCCGGTACGAATGCCCTTGCCCTGTTTGAACACCGCTTGAGGATTCGGCCAGATCAGCGGCTGCTCGCCGGCGCGCTGGTAACTGAAGATATGCGCGCCCTGTTGGGCCACCATCAGCTCGGCGCCGTTGTGGCGGATGCGCCAGCAATCCAGCTCGTCGATTTTCACGGTTTCAACGTGGGGCGTCGGCATAACAAAGCACTCTCAATGGCAGGCAATGGGGCAATTGACCGTTAAAACCCGGTGAGGTTTAACGCGCGCGCGACGGAACCGAACGCGTACGACCGCTGCCATCGATGGCGACGAACACGAATACCGCCTCGGTAACCTTGCGCCATTCGCTGGACAGCGGGTCATCGCTCCACACCTCGACCATCATCTGGATCGAGCTACGGCCGATCTCCAGGGCCTGGGTATAGAAGGACAGTTGCGCGCCCACGGCGACCGGCACCAGGAACGCCATGCGATCAATGGCGACAGTGGCCACTCGACCGCCTGCAACTTTACTGGCCATTGCGGTGCCAGCCAGGTCCATCTGCGCGACCAGCCAGCCGCCGAAGATGTCGCCGAAACCGTTGGTTTCACGCGGGAGTGCGGTGATTTGCAGGGCGAGATCGCCTTGCGGGATAGGATCTTCTTGTTCGAGTTCGATCATGCCGAGGGTGCCTCTGACCCGTAACGCTTCATGGGTATTTCAAGTGGATAGCCGTCTTCGAAAAAAACGTTTCAGCACCAACATACACCGCGTGATGCATTTCTCGTAAGGCGTACTAAAGGGAAACTCTGCCAAATCGGCTGGATGGCGCCCAACGACGTTTTGGCACAGCAGCCCCTCAAGACTGGGGGTCTTGCGCTCGCAGGGGCCGAGTATATCGAGACCCTGGCGCCACGACGACCTCTGGGCGCTCATTTGGTCGGCAATTAGCGGCTGTATCGCGGCTTTTTCCGGTAACTGTGCTTCTGGGCGCCGTTAAAGAGCAGGAATGGGGAATATTTCATCGCTTTGAACTGTTATTCGCTCAACGCTGTGCTTTTTCTAGCGATTTGCTATCTTGCCAAACCTGCCGCAAGTCCCGCTTGCCCTCCTGATTACTATAAGAGAAGCCTTGCCATGTCCTCCGTGCCCGCAAGCAGTGCGCAACCGTCGCGCCCGCTGACCCGCAACGACTACAAAACCCTGTCGCTGTCTGCCTTGGGCGGGGCGCTGGAGTTTTATGACTTCATCATTTTCGTGTTTTTCGCCACCGTGGTCGGAAAACTCTTCTTCCCCGTGGACATGCCCGAATGGCTGCGCATGATGCAGACCTTCGGCATCTTCGCCGCCGGTTACCTCGCCCGCCCCCTGGGCGGCATCATCATGGCGCACTTCGGTGACCTGCTGGGCCGCAAGAAGATGTTCACCCTCAGCATCTTCATGATGGCCGTGCCGACCCTGATCATGGGCCTGCTGCCGACCTACGCGCAGATCGGCCTGTGGGCGCCGGTCCTGTTGCTGCTGATGCGCATCATCCAGGGCGCGGCCATTGGCGGCGAAGTACCTGGCGCCTGGGTGTTCGTCTCCGAGCACGTACCGCCCCGCCATATCGGCTATGCCTGCGGCACCCTGACCAGCGGCCTGACCGCCGGGATCCTGCTGGGCTCGCTGGTGGCCACCGCGATCAATACGATTTACAGCCCGGAGCAGGTCTCGGATTACGCCTGGCGTATCCCGTTCCTGCTCGGTGGCGTGTTCGGCCTGCTGTCGGTCTACCTGCGCCGCTGGCTGCATGAAACGCCGATTTTCGCCGAGATGCAGCAACGCAAGACACTGGCCGCCGAGCTGCCGTTGCGCGCGGTATTGCGTGATCACCGGGGCGCCATCGTGCTGTCGATGCTGCTGACCTGGCTGCTGTCGGCGGGTATCGTCGTCGTCATCCTGATGACCCCGACCGTGCTGCAGACGGTTTATCACTTCAGCGCGACCGTCGCGCTGCAGGCCAACAGCCTGGCCATCGTCGCCTTGAGCCTGGGCTGCATTGCCTCGGGCGCCCTGGCGGACCGCTTCGGTGCCGGCCGCGTGCTGATCGTTGGTTGCACGCTGTTGCTGGCAACCTCCTGGACGCTGTATCACAGCCTGATCGCTCATCCGGACTGGCTGTTCCCGCTGTACACGTTGACCGGTCTGTTCGTCGGCACCATCGGCGTAGTGCCTTACGTCATGGTCAAGGCTTTCCCACCGGTGGTGCGTTTCAGCGGGTTGTCGTTCTCCTATAACGTGGCCTACGCCATATTCGGGGGACTGACGCCGTTGGCGGTGTCGCTGCTGATGAAGGAAAGCCCGATGGGGCCGTCTTACTACGTGGCTGCCCTGTGTGTGATGGGCCTGTTGGTGGGTGGCTATCTGTGGAAGCGCGGACGCTGAAACCCGCCCGATCCCCGGTGGCGATTGAGCTTGCTCGCGTTGGACTGCGCGGCAGTCCCTTTTTTGGGGCCGTTTAGCGGCCCGGCGCAAGCAAGCTACCTCGCCCCTTCTGCGTATTCACTGTTTCGCTCCTCATACGCCTTCGCTCCCAATAGTGGCCTTTCATCTAACTGTCACATTGCAGACATAGAGTGTTCACACGGCCTCCCGATACTTGGCCCCGATCCAACTATCCCTATCTGCTAGGAGCAAGGCATGAAACTGAAACGTTTGATGGCGGCAATGACTTTTGTCGCTGCTGGCGTTGCGACCGCCAACGCGGTGGCCGCTGGTGTTGACCCGGCAATTCCGGCTTACGTTAAGACCACTGGTGTGTCGGGCAACTTGTCCAGCGTCGGTTCCGATACCCTGGCTAACCTGATGACCCTGTGGGCTGAGGGTTACAAAAAGGAATACCCGAACGTCAACATCCAGATTCAAGCTGCCGGCTCCGCTACCGCGCCACCCGCGCTGACTGAAGGCACCTCCAACCTGGGCCCGATGAGCCGCAAGATGAAGGACACCGAACTGGCGGCCTTCGAGCAGAAGTACGGCTACAAGCCAACCGCTATCCCGGTCGCCGTGGATGCCCTGGCTGTGTTCGTGCACAAGGACAACCCGATCCAGCACCTGACCATGGAACAAGTCGACGCGATCTTCTCCTCGACACGTTTGTGCGGTGGCAAAGCTGACGTGAAAACCTGGGGTGACCTGGGTGTGACTGGCGACCTGGCCAACAAGCCGGTGCAACTGTTCGGTCGTAACTCGGTATCCGGCACTTACGGCTACTTCAAGGAAGAAGCCCTGTGCAAAGGCGACTACAAGCCAAACGTGAACGAACAACCTGGCTCGGCTTCGGTCGTGCAGTCGATCAGCTCCTCGCTGAACGGCATCGGTTACTCGGGCATCGGCTACAAGACCGCCAGCGTGAAGACTGTGGCCCTGGCCAAGAAAGGCAGCACTGACTTCATCGAAGACACCGAAGAAAACGCCCTGAACGGCAAGTACCCGCTGTCGCGCTTCCTCTACGTGTACGTCAACAAAGCCCCGAACAAGCCTCTGGCCCCGCTGGAAGCCGAGTTCGTGAAACTGGTTCTGTCCAAACAGGGCCAGGAAGTTGTGGTGAAAGACGGCTACATCCCCCTGCCAGCCAAAGTCGCCGCCAAGGCCCTGGCTGACCTGGGTCTGAAAGAAGGCAACTGATTGCCTCTGCGGGGCCGGCCTACCGGTCCCGCATCCGAATTTTCTAGTCCGCTGCCAGCTTTGCTTCGCGGCGGATTTGTTGCGTCACTGCACTGTCATCTTTCTGTCATACAGGATCGCTAGGGTGTGCGCATGAATGATCTGGCCAATTCCACCATGACGACGACTTCTCCCCCCAAGCGCATTGATTTCAATACGCCTGAGCTGCAACGCAAGCGCCGCATTCGCGCGCTCAAGGATCGCCTGACCCGTTGGTACGTGCTGGTCGGCGGTCTCGCCGTCCTTGGCGCCATCACCCTGATCTTCTTCTTCCTGGCTTATGTGGTCGCGCCGCTGTTCCAGGGCGCTTCATTGACCAAGGAAGACGCCCTGACCCCGGCCTGGATCCAGGACGCCGGCAAGCCGCTGATGATCTCCCTCGAAGAACAGAACCAAGTGGCCATGCGGGTTTCCGACAAGGGCCAGGCGCTGTTCTTTAACGTCGAGACCGGTGCTGAACTCAAGCGTGTAGACCTGCCACTGCCAGCGGGCACCCGCGTTGTCTCGATCGGTGAAGACCAGCCCGGTAGCCCGCTGGTGATCCTCGGTCTGTCCAATGGCCAGACCCTGGTATTCCGCCACACCTATAAGGTGTCCTACCCGGACGGCAAGAAAACCATTACTCCCGCGATCGAATACCCTTACGGCGAAACGCCGATCGTGCTGGACGACGCCGGTCGGCCACTGGAGCATGTGGCCCTCAACGCCACGGATTCTTCCCTGGTCATTGCAGGTTCCGCCGGTTCGTACTTGAACGTGCTGTCCCTGAGCCGCGAAGAAAACATGATGACCGGCGAAGTCACCAGCGAGCAGAAGCGTATCGAGCTGCCGCAGATGACCGAGCCAGTGAAGGCGATTTTCATCGACCCACGCCAGCAATGGTTGTATGTGATCAACGGCCGTGCCCTTGCCGATGTGTTCAGCCTGCGCGACAAGAGTCTCAATGGTCGCTACAAACTGCTGGAAGACGGCAATGCCGAGGTCACCGCCAGCACGCAGCTGGTGGGCGGTATCTCGCTGATCATCGGTAACTCCAAGGGCGGCCTGGCCCAATGGTTCATGGCCCGCGACCCGGATGGCGAGCAGCGCTTCAAGCAGATCCGCACCTTCCAGATGGGCACCACGCCTATCGTGGAGATCTCCGCCGAAGAGCGCCGCAAAGGCTTCACCGCCCTCGACGCTTCCGGCAAATTCGGCGTGTTCCACAGCACCGCCCACCGCACCCTGCTGGTGGACCCGGTGGTCGACGGCCAGGGCGTGTACGGCATGTCGCCACGGGCTAACCGTGTGATCGTCGAAGCCGGCGGCAAGCTGCAACCGTTGATGCTCGACAACCCGCACCCGGAAGTGTCCTGGAGTGCGTTGTGGAGCAAGGTCTGGTACGAAAACTACGACGAGCCCAAGTACGTCTGGCAATCGACCGCCGCCAATACCGACTTCGAACCCAAGATGAGCCTGGCCCCGCTGACCTTCGGCACCTTGAAGGCCGCGTTCTACGCCATGCTGCTGGCCGCGCCACTGGCCGTTGCCGCAGCGATCTACACCGCCTACTTCATGGCCCCGAGCCTGCGCCGCAAGGTCAAGCCGGTGATCGAATTGATGGAAGCCATGCCGACGGTGATCCTCGGCTTCTTCGCCGGCCTGTTCCTGGCGCCGTATGTGGAAGGGCATCTACCGGGCATTTTCAGTCTGTTGATGCTGTTGCCGATTGGCATCCTGGTGGCTGGCTTCATCTTCAGTCGCCTGCCTGAGTCCATCCGCCTGCGGGTTCCCGATGGCTGGGAAAGCGCGATCCTGATCCCGGTGATTCTGTTTGTGGGCTGGCTCTCGCTGTACATGAGCCCGTACCTGGAAACCTGGTTCTTCGGCGGCGACATGCGCATGTGGATCTCCCACGACCTGGGCATCACCTACGACCAGCGCAACGCCCTGGTCGTCGGCCTGGCCATGGGGTTCGCGGTGATCCCGAACATCTACTCCATCGCCGAAGACGCCGTGTTCAGCGTACCGCGCGGCCTGACCCTGGGCTCCCTGGCGCTGGGTGCCACGCCGTGGCAGACCATGACCCGCGTGGTCATTCTCACCGCCAGCCCGGGCATCTTCTCGGCGTTGATGATCGGCATGGGCCGTGCTGTCGGCGAGACCATGATCGTGTTGATGGCCACCGGTAATACCCCGGTGATGGAGATGAACCTGTTCGAAGGCCTGCGCACGCTCGCCGCCAACGTCGCGGTGGAAATGCCCGAGTCGGAAGTGGGCGGCAGTCACTACCGCGTGCTGTTCCTCTCGGCGCTGGTGCTGCTGTTGTTTACCTTCATCATGAACACCCTCGCCGAGCTGATCCGTCAGCGTCTGCGCAAGAAATACTCGTCGCTTTAAGAAAGGTAGAAGTCTGTGAAACAGAACTCCCTGAATGGATGGTTCAAGAGCGGCGCCCCTGGTGTCTGGATCAGCGGTGGCGCGGTGTCCATCGCGGTCATCATGACCATTGGCTTGCTGGCCGTGATTGCAGTGCGTGGCTTGGGCCACTTCTGGCCAGCTGACCTGATCCAGGCCAACTACAACGTACCGGGCCAGGAAAACCACATCGTCATCGGCGAAGTGGTGCAGAAAGAAGAAGTACCTCGCGAGCGCCTGAAAAGCGCTGGCCTGCCGGTGCCCGATGCGGGCCCGGAGTTCATGACCCGCGAGCTGATCAAGGTTGGCAACCGCGACTTGAACGGCAACGACTTCACCTGGATCGTCGGCGAGTGGCTCAAGGACCAGACCACGCCCGCGAACCTGATGACCATCGAGCGTCGTGAGTGGGGCAACTTCTACGGCACCCTGGTCAACGTCAAGCAGGATGGCAAGGTCATCGCTGAAGGCGACGCCGCGTGGCCGGAGCTGCAGGCACGCGTCGATCGCGTCAACAAGCTCGCCGCCCAGCTCAAGACCCTGGAAAAATCCGACATCGGCGCGATCAACGCCGGGCTGGAGCGCATCCGCCTGCACGGTCGCAAACTGGAGCTGGAAGGCAAGCTCGACGCCGCCGCCCAAGCCGACATGGACGCCGACCGCGCCGAGCTGAATGCCCGCTACCAGGACATCGAGGCGCGCCTGGCCGACCTGCATGCCCAGTTCAACCGCGACTCCCTGACCGCCCGTGACGGCAACGGCAAGGAAGTCGAAATCGGCATCGGCAAAGTGGTGCACGCCTACCAGCCTAACGCCATGGGCACGATGACCAAGATCGGTTTCTACTTCAGCAAGGTCTGGGAATTCCTCAGTGATGACCCACGGGAAGCCAACACCGAAGGCGGGATCTTCCCGGCCATCTTCGGCACCGTGATGATGACCCTGATCATGGCGATGATCGTCACCCCGTTCGGCGTGCTGGCGGCGGTGTACCTGCGTGAATACGCCAAGCAGAACACCCTGACGCGGATCATCCGCATCGCCGTGAACAACCTGGCGGGCGTACCGGCCATCGTCTACGGCGTGTTCGGCCTGGGCTTCTTCGTCTATGTATTGGGTGGCTCGGTTGACCGCCTGTTCTTCGCCGAGGCCCTGCCGGCCCCGACCTTCGGTACTCCGGGCCTGCTGTGGGCCTCGTTGACCCTGGCGCTGTTGGCGGTGCCGGTGGTGATCGTGGCCACGGAAGAAGGCCTGGCGCGGATTCCTCGGACCGTGCGTGAAGGCTCCCTGGCACTCGGCGCGACCAAGGCGGAAACGCTGTGGAAGATCGTGCTGCCGATGGCCAGCCCGGCGATGATGACCGGCATGATCCTCGCCGTAGCCCGCGCGGCCGGTGAAGTGGCGCCGCTGATGCTGGTAGGCGTGGTGAAACTGGCACCGTCGCTGCCGCTGGACGGCAACTACCCGTACCTGCACCTGGACCAGAAAATCATGCACCTGGGCTTCCATATCTATGACGTCGGCTTCCAAAGCCCCAACGTCGAAGCCGCACGGCCGCTGGTGTATGCCACCGCCTTGTTGCTGGTGCTGGTGATCGCCACGCTCAACTTGTCGGCGGTGTGGATTCGTAACCACCTGCGCGAAAAATACAAAGCGTTGGACAGCTAAGCGGGCCGCGCCAGACACAGCATTTGAGTAGGCCGCCACAGGCGGTTCAACACAACGAATTGGTAGCACAGGGAGCATCCCATGCAACACGACACTCATTCCCACGGCATCAACATGTCTGCCCTGGGTCGCGACAAGCAGAGCCTGAGCCTGGCCCAGGAAACGGTGGCCATCGAAGTGCCTGGCCTGAGCCTGTACTACGGTGAAAAGCAGGCGCTGTTCGACGTCAGCATGAACATCCCCAAGCAGCGCGTGACCGCCTTTATCGGCCCGTCGGGCTGCGGCAAGTCGACGCTGCTGCGTACCTTCAACCGCATGAACGACCTGGTGGACGGCTGCCGCGTAGACGGTGCCATCAACCTCTACGGCACCAACATCTACCGCAAGGGCGAAGACGTGGCCGAGCTGCGTCGTCGAGTGGGCATGGTGTTCCAGAAGCCCAACCCGTTCCCCAAGACCATCTACGAAAACGTGGTCTACGGTCTGCGCATCCAGGGTATCAACAAGAAGCGCATCCTCGACGAAGCCGTCGAGTGGGCCCTCAAGGGGGCGGCGCTGTGGGATGAAGTCAAGGACCGCCTGCACGAGTCGGCCCTCGGCCTGTCCGGTGGCCAGCAGCAACGTCTGGTGATCGCACGGACCATCGCCGTGGAGCCGGAAGTGCTGCTGCTCGATGAACCCTGCTCGGCACTCGACCCGATCTCGACGCTGAAAGTCGAAGAGCTGATCTACGAGCTCAAGTCCAAGTTCACCATCGTCATCGTGACCCACAACATGCAGCAGGCGGCGCGGGTTTCCGACTACACCGCGTTCATGTACATGGGCAAGCTGGTGGAATTCGGCGACACCGATACCCTGTTTACCAACCCGGCGAAGAAGCAGACCGAAGACTACATTACGGGCCGGTACGGCTAGCCCCTGCTGCAAGCCGCGCGTTTCCAGCGGCAAGTAAAAGCAGTTTGATCAACGACACACATCAGCTTGCAGCTTGTAGCTTGCGGCTTACAGCTTTTGCGGAGCAAAACCATGATTTCGAAGGAAGGCTTAACCCATCACATCTCCGCGCAGTTCAACGCCGAGCTGGAGGAAGTGCGCAGCCACCTCCTGGCAATGGGCGGGCTGGTGGAGAAGCAAGTCAACGACGCCGTCACCGCGCTGATCGAGGCTGACTCGGGCCTGGCCCAGCAAGTGCGCGAGATCGACGACCAGATCAACCAGATGGAACGCAACATCGACGAAGAATGCCTGCGCATTCTTGCCCGTCGCCAGCCGGCAGCGTCCGACCTGCGTCTGATCATCAGCATTTCCAAGTCGGTGATCGACCTGGAGCGCATCGGTGACGAAGCGACCAAAATCGCCCGTCGCGCCATCCAGTTGTGCGAAGAAGGCGAAGCGCCGCG
This sequence comes from Pseudomonas sp. MYb13, assembly GCF_002980075.1. Lineage (NCBI taxonomy): Bacteria > Pseudomonadati > Pseudomonadota > Gammaproteobacteria > Pseudomonadales > Pseudomonadaceae > Pseudomonas > Pseudomonas sp. MYb13. The sequence goes on from NZ_PCQI01000001.1 coordinate 230,886, forward strand.
TGGTTACGTGGAAGTGCGCCACATTGGCGACCAGGTGCGCAACATGGTGCGCGACGCTCTCGACGCGTTTGCGCGCTTCGACGCTGAACTTGCGCTGTCGGTGGCCCAGTACGACAAGATCATCGACCGCGAATACAAAACCGCGCTGCGTGAGCTTGCGACCTACATGATGGAAGACCCACGCTCTATCTCGCGGGTCTTGAGCATTATCTGGGTACTGCGTTCGCTGGAGCGCATCGGCGACCACGCGCGCAATATCTCGGAACTGGTGATTTACCTGGTGCGCGGGACCGACGTACGGCACATGGGCCTCAAGCGCATGAAGGCCGAAGTTGAAGGTTCGGCCGATCTAATCCCTAATGTTCCGGGCGAAACGGACGATAAGTAAGGTTGCCCGAGAAATTAACGCCCGGCCTTTGGCCGGGCGTTTTTGTTTGTGGTTGCTGAATTTATTACACGCCGGGCGAAAGAAAGTCCCGCCGTGACTACAGAGTTTTGGCAAAATGCCATCAGTCAGGCGTTCTGCGTGCCGCGGTTTTTATAGGATATAGGGTCGATGAGTAAAGTCAGTGTGTTGGTGGTGGATGACGCCTCGTTTATCCGCGACTTGGTGAAGAAGTGCCTGCGCAACTACTTCCCAGGCATCAAGATCGAAGATGCGGTGAACGGCAAAAAGGCCCAGGCCATCCTGATGCGCGAGACGTTCGACCTGGTGCTGTGCGACTGGGAAATGCCGGAGATGTCCGGGCTGGAACTGTTGACCTGGTGTCGCGAACAGGCGCATCTCAAAGCCATGCCATTCGTGATGGTGACCAGCCGTGGCGACAAGGAGAACGTGGTCCAGGCGATCCAGGCCGGTGTTTCCGGCTACGTCAGCAAGCCGTTCACCAACGAGCAGTTGCTGAACAAGGTCAAGCAGGCCCTGCACAAGATCGGCCGCCTCGACGCCCTCATCGCCAGCGCGCCAACCAAGATGAACTCGGCTTTCGGCAACGACTCCCTCAGTGCCCTGACCGGCGGCAAGCCCGAAGCCGTGCGTGCAGCGCCGGTTGCCGCCGCACCAGCGCCTAGCAAAGGCTTGCTCAACAGCCCACCGGTGCAAGCTCCCGCTACGGCCGCGCCGGCCGGCGGTCGTGGCCAGGGCCAACTGCGCCTGTCCAGCGGTACCCAGCAGTGTGTGATCAAGGCGCTGAGCATCAAGGAAGCGCTGTTGGTGGTGCGTCGCGGCGAAGTCCTGCCTCAGGTACTGGAAAGCGCCGTGCTCGACCTGGAGCAAGGTGACAACGCCGAAGTGGCACGTCTCAACGGCTACCTGCATGCCATCGTCGCCTTCGAACCCAAGCCTGACAGCGATTGGTTGCAGCTGACCTTCCGGTTTATCGACCAGGACGCGCAGAAGCTCGATTACATCTCCCGCCTGATCGCACGGGGTACGGCGCAGAAGCATTTTGTACCGGGTGCTTGATCTGTAGGGCGAAATCTATCCAGCGTGGGAGCGGCATCCACCGTTGTCATGATCCCTTGCTAGCCTGCCGTTCAATGATCCCGGCAGGCTCACGCCATGACCCTCTGCGCAGTGATGTCGATCCCGGATGAGATCAACCCGCCGGTCGGCGCATTGCCCAATGTTGCATTGGGCAATTGACGATCAATCCAGCAGCAGGACCTTGGCCAATACGATCTTCGGCCCTTTCATCTTCTTGATGATGATCCGCAAACCTTCGACTTCCAGCACTTCTTCCTCTTCCGGCACGCGCTTGAGGGTGTCGTAGATCAGGCCGGCCAGGGTTTCGGCTTCGATGTGGTCCAGGTCCACGCCCAGCAGGCGCTCCACCTTGAACAGCGGGGTGTCGCCACGCACCAGCAGCTTGCCCGGCTGATAGGCCAGGATGCCGCGTTCGGCCTTGCGGTGTTCGTCCTGGATATCACCCACCAGCACTTCCAGCACGTCCTCCATGGTGAGGTAGCCGATGATCTTGCCGTCGGCTTCCTCCACCAGGGCGAAATGCGCGCCGCCCTTGCGGAACTGCTCCAGCAATTGCGACAGCGGCATGTGCCGCGATACACGCTCCAGCGGGCGAGTCAGCTCAGCCAGGTTGAACGACTCGGGAATGTGGTCCAGGGCTGCCAGTTCCAGTAGCAGGTCCTTGATGTGCAACAGGCCCACGAACTCATTGCGCACCGCGTCATACACCGGGTAGCGGCTGAATTTGTGACGACGGAACAGCGCGAGGATTTCCTTGAGCGGGGCATTGAAGTCCAGGGTGACCAGGTCTTCCCGGGAGTTGGCCCAGTCCACTACTTCCAGCTCGCCCATTTCCACGGCGGAAGCCAGTACACGCATGCCTTGGTCGCTGGGGTCCTGGCCACGGCTGGAGTGCAGGATCAGCTTGAGTTCTTCGCGGCTGTAATGATGCTCATGGTGCGGGCCAGGCTCGCCTTGCCCGGCGATGCGCAGGATGGCGTTGGCGCTGGCGTTGAGCAGGTAGATCGCCGGGTACATGGCCCAGTAGAACAGGTACAGCGGGACCGCCGTCCACAGCGACAGCAGCTCGGGCTTGCGAATCGCCCATGACTTGGGCGCCAGCTCACCGACCACGATGTGCAGGTAGGAAATCACGAAAAAGGCGGCAAAGAACGACACGCCCTTGATCACTTCCGGCGACTCGACACCCACGGCGCCCAGCAGCGGCTCGAGGATATGCGCAAAGGCCGGCTCACCGACCCAGCCCAGGCCCAGGGAGGCGAGGGTGATGCCCAGCTGGCAGGCCGACAGGTAGGCGTCGAGCTGGCTGTGCACGGTGCGCAGGATCTGCCCGCGCCAGCCGTTCTTGTGGGCGATGGCCTCGACACGGGTGGCGCGCAGTTTGACCATGGCAAATTCCGCCGCAACGAAGAAACCGTTGAGCAGTACCAGGATCAGTGCAAAAAGAATCATGCCGAAGTCGGCGAAGAGTGTCGCGAAGGTGATACCAGGGGAAGGGTCCATGATGGGGTTTTGCAGGTTCCGTATGTTCAATAAGAGGTGGCAGGTAGGCCTGAAAAGCAGGCGCAAGTCGGCCAATGTAGCGGCTGATCGGGCGCTTGCCTAGTGCCCACTGCCGGGCGGGACTTGAAGAAGCGTGTCGCTGAACCTGTGTGGGAGCTGGCTTACCTGCGATAGCGGAGTGTCAGGCGGTATTTCTATTGGCTGTCCCGACGCTATCGCAGGCGAGCCAGTTCCCACGGTAGATCGTTGTCATTTGAGCTTATTCATCATTGCCAACCCCCCGCGAACGGGTCACCTGAGTCGGCGGAAAATGGCAGGTGAACGTACTGCCATGGCCCAGCACGCTGCTGATTTCCAGGCGCGCACGGTGGCGCAGCAGCACGTGCTTGACGATCGCCAGGCCGAGTCCGGTGCCGCCGGTGTTGGAGTTGCGGCTGGAGTCGACGCGGTAGAACCGCTCGGTCAGGCGCGGCAGGTGCTTGGCGTCGATGCCGATGCCGGAGTCCTGCACGCTCAAGTGTGCGCCCTGTGCGTCGGCCCACCAGCGAATGCGGATATTGCCTTTGTCCTGGGTGTACTTCACGGCGTTGAACACCAGGTTGGAAAACGCACTGCGCAACTCACCTTCGCTGCCTTTGAGCAGGACAGTCGGGTCGGCTTCCAGGGTGATCTGCTGCTCACGTTGGCCGGAAAGGGCCAGGGCGTCGTTCTTGATGGTCTGCAACAGGCCCTGCACCGCCACTGGGTGGTTGTCCGAGGGGTAGTCGGTTGCCTCCAGCTTGGCCAGCAACAGCAGGTCGTTGAGCAGTGTCTGCATGCGTGAACCTTGCTGCTGCATTTGCTGCAGGGCACGGCTCCAGCGCGGGTTGATCTCGTCGACATTGTCCAGCAGCGTCTCCAGGTAGCCGCAGATCACCGTCAGCGGTGTGCGCAACTCATGGGAGACGTTGGCGACGAAGTCTTTGCGCATCTGTTCCAGCTGGTGGATGCGGGTGACGTCGCGTACCAGCATCAGGTGTTCGTTGTTGCCGTAGCGTGTCAGGTACAGCTGGATGCGTACGCGGTCATTGGTGGGCGAGGGGATTTCCAGGGCTTCTTCGTAGCTCTCCTGCTCGAAGTACTCCTTGAAGCGCGGGTGGCGCACCAGGTTGGTCACCGGCTGGCCGCTGTCCTGGGGTGTCTTGAGGCCCAGGAGGGTCTCGGCGGCGCGGTTCCACCATTCCAGGTTGCCGTCGCTGTCGAGCATGATCACCGCATCCTTCAGCGCGGCGGTAGACTCCTGCACCCGGTCGATAACGGCTTGCAGGCGCCCGCGCACCCGCTGGTCGCGGCGCTGCAGGTGGTAGATGCTGTCGAACACCTCGCCCCACAGGCCATAGCCGTCGGGAGGTGCTTCGTCGGGTTTGTGCTGGCGTAGCCATTCATGCAGGCGCAGCAGTTGCTTGAGGGTCCAGCCCAGGTACAAGGCAATGCCGGCTGCCAGGCTCCAGCCGTAATAACCACTGACCAGGCCCACCAACAGGCAGCCGGTGATCAGCAAAAGCATGTGGCGGATCAAGGTGCCATGCCAGTTTTGGTTCAAGGTGCGTCCTTCGGAGCAGTTTCAAGTTTCAAGCTGCAAGCTCCAAGCTAATGCAGTCCCGCTTTGAACTTGCGGCCTGTGGCTAATTGCTTGTAGCTCAACCTTTGGTTGAAAACCTATAGCCGGTGCCGCGCACGGTTTGTACCAGGTTCTCATAGGCATCGCCCAAGGCTTTGCGCAGGCGGCGGATATGCACGTCCACGGTGCGCTCTTCCACGTACACGTTGCCGCCCCACACCTGGTCCAGCAGTTGGCCACGGGTGTAGGCGCGTTCCTGGTGGGTCATGAAGAATTGCAGCAGGCGGTATTCAGTCGGGCCCATCTCGGCCGGCTTGCCGTCAATGGTCACGCGGTGGCTGATCGGGTCCAGCAGCAGGCCGCCGACTTCGATCGGCGCTTCGCCATCGGTCGGGCCAGCACGGCGCAGCACGGCCTTCAGGCGCGCGACCAGCTCGCGTGGGGAAAACGGCTTGGTGATGTAGTCATCGGCACCGACTTCCAGGCCCTGGATCTTGTTGTCCTCTTCGCCCTTGGCGGTGAGCATGATGATCGGGATGTCCCCCGTCAGCTCGTCACGCTTGAGGCGGCGGGCCAGTTCGATGCCGGAGGTGCCGGGCAGCATCCAGTCCAGCAGGATCAGGTCTGGCTTGCGGTCGACGATAATGGCATGGGCCTGCTGGGAGTTCTCCGCCTCCAGGCAGTCGTAGCCGGCCATTTCCAACGCAACGGCGATCATCTCGCGGATGGGCGCTTCGTCGTCAACAATCAGAATGCTCCTGCCAACCATGCTCAAAAATCCTCTTGTCATTTAACTGTCTTGCGCCGCATTAGATAACGGAATTATTGCAGTCGTGTGACAGTAATTTAGTCGCTTGGGCAATTCGTGCCTCTCTGGACTACGCTTTGGGTCCGAATCCTGACAACCGAAAAAGGAAGGTTCCGATGACTTACAGCACGATTTCCTGGAAAGCCCTGCTGGTAACGGCGGCGTTGACGCTGCCGACCCTGGCATTTGCGGCGGAGCCAGCGATGACTAAAGACGGGATGCTGGTCGACCACAAGGGCATGACCCTCTACACCTTCGATAAGGATGCTGACGGCAAGTCAGTGTGCAAGGACCAGTGCGCGACCAATTGGCCGCCGTTGAAGGCGGAGTCCACCGACAAGTCGATGGGCAAGTGGACAGTCATCACCCGCGACGACCAGACCAGCCAGTGGGCCTATGACGGTAAACCTGTCTACACCTACAAGGATGACAAGAAGACCGGTGATATGACGGGTGATGGCAAGGGTGGGGCGTGGCACGTCATCAAGCCCTGATCCTGCGGCGCCGCTGACGCCTTCGCGGGCAACCCCGCTCTCACAGGGGAAGGCATTCCAAATGTGGGAGCGGCGGTGCGACGATTCGACTTGCCCGCGAAGGCGTCAGCCCAGCTGTCACAAAAAATTCAGCGAAACGCGTAGTCCGCCACAATCCCGACAAATATCGCCAACCCTGCCCAGTGGTTGTGCAGGAATGCCTTGAAGCACTTCAGGCGGTCCTTGTCCCGGGTGTACCAGAACTCCCAGGCGAAACAGCCCGCCGCCGCCAACAACCCCAGGTGAAACCAGCCCCCCAGCTCGAACCGTGCGCCCGCCAGCAATAGGCACGCCAGTGAAAGGCCCTGCAGGGTCAGGATGATCACGCGGTCGGCTTCACCGAACAGAATGGCGGTGGATTTCACGCCGATTTTCAAGTCATCATCACGGTCGGTCATGGCGTAATAAGTGTCGTAGCCCACGGTCCACAGCAGGTTGGCGATATACAACAGCCACGCAGCGGCGGGCAGGTTGCCGGTTTCGGCGGTGAACGCCATCGGCATGCCCCACGAAAACGCAGCCCCTAACACCACCTGCGGGTAATAGGTGTAGCGCTTCATGAACGGGTAGCTCGCCGCCAGGGCCAGGCCACCGAGGGACAGCAGGATGGTGGTGGCGTTCGTCAGCAATACCAGCAGGAAACTGATGCCCATCAGCACCGCAAAAAACACCAGGGCTTCTTTCGAACTGATCTTGCCGCTCACCAGTGGGCGCTGTTCGGTGCGTTTTACATGGCCGTCGACCTTGCGGTCGGCCCAGTCATTGATCACGCAGCCGCCGGCGCGGGTCAGTACCACACCCAGTACGAAAATCACGATATTGACCAAGGACGGCGAGCCTTTGCCGGCGATCCACAGCGCCCATAGCGTTGGCCACAGCAGCAGGTAGATGCCGATGGGTTTGTCCATGCGCGTCAACTGAATGAAATCCCAGGCCCTGGGGTTCAGGTGGTTCAGGGACTTGAGCAGACGTTGATACATCAGCAGTTCTCCGGATGGGCGTGCAGCGCGTGCCAGAAGCCAGGCAAAAAGATCTCCGCGACCAGCACGCTCAAAGGGCCGCGATCGAAGCGTGAGCGGCGTGCCCACAGCCCGTCGACCTGATCGGCGGTGGGCAACCAGGTTCGTGGGTAATGGCACACTTCGATCGCCTGGCGGGTGAACGCCCTGTCGCAGAACAACAGTTCGCCCAGCGAGCGGCTGCCCAATTCATCCATGTGCAAGCCGTCCCCCTGCAAGGCACTGCGCGCCGCCACACTGCGCGCGAACACCCACGGTTGGCCATGCCCACGCAGATACACCTCGCGCACCCAACCGATACTGGCCGGTGCCAGCGCCAGGGCGGCGCATTCATCATCGCGCAGCGGCTGCCAGCCCTCGAACAGTGGCGTGACGCTGAAACCATCGTTGGACAGCCACGTCAGTCGCCGCGTCAGCGAGTCTTCGTTGAACAGCCAATTGAGGATCAAGGGTGCGGGCGCAGGGCTCAGAAGGCTCTGGATCAGCCATTGGCAAGCATCGGGAGGGACGATTGAGTGCGGCACGGTGAGTCAGTATTGGCAGCAAAAGAGGCGGCGAGCTTACCATGGCGTCCCGGGGTTTTGCCGGACTGAACCGGCTGTTTGCGTCGATCGTGCTTGCATCTGCCGCCCCCGATCAGTACAAAACGCCCTGAGCCGCACGGCAACGCGGGTCTATCGACCGTCGGCCAAGATGCCTGGACCCTGAGGAAGCAAGTGATGAAGAAGTGGCAATGTGTAGTCTGTGGCCTGATCTATGACGAGAAAGACGGCTGGCCGGATGACGGAATTCTGCCTGGCACCCGTTGGGAAGACGTCCCCGAAGACTGGCTGTGCCCAGACTGCGGCGTGGGCAAAATGGATTTCGAAATGATCGAAATCGGCTAATTTTCGGTTTTCAGATAAGTACTAGAAGGAGAAAGGAATGAACGCACCTGTCGTGATCATCGGCACAGGATTGGCCGGTTACAACGTGGCCCGGGAGTTTCGCAAGCTCGACAGCGAGACCCCATTGCTGCTGATCACCGCGGATGACGGGCGCTCCTACTCCAAGCCCATGCTCTCCACCGGCTTTGGCAAGAACAAGGAAGCCGATGGCTTGAGCATGGCTGAACCTGGCGCCATGGCCGAGCAACTCAAGGCCGAAGTGCGCACCCATACCCGCGTCAGCGGTATCGACCCTGGTCACAAGCGCCTGTGGATCGGCGAGGAAGCGGTGGCCTACCGCGACCTGATCCTGGCCTGGGGCGCAGAAACCGTGCGTGTGCCGGTTGAAGGCGATGCGGCTGAGCTGATTTTCCCGATCAATGACCTCGAAGACTACGCACGCTTTCGTGCCGCCGCCGCCGGCAAACGCCGCGTGCTGCTGCTTGGCGCCGGCCTGATCGGCTGTGAATTCGCCAACGACCTGATCCTCGGCGGTTATGAAATCGACCTGGTGGCGCCGTGCGAGCAAGTCATGCCGACCCTGCTGCACCCGGCGGCGGCCGCAGCGGTACAGGCCGGCTTGGAAGGGCTGGGCGCGCGTTTCCACCTGGGCCCGGTGCTCAACCGCCTGCAACGCAACGCTGACGGCCTCGAAGCGCACCTGTCGGACGGTGAAGTGGTGCACTGCGACCTGGTGGTCTCGGCCATCGGCCTGCGCCCGCGTGTCGACCTGGCCGCCGCCGCCGGTCTGCAGACCAACCGTGGGATCATGGTGGACCGCCACCTCAAGACCTCCCACGCCAATATCTACGCCCTGGGCGACTGCGCCGAGGTCGATGGCCTCAACCTGCTGTACGTCATGCCGCTGATGAGCTGCGCCCGTGCCCTGGCCCAGACCCTGGCCGGCAACGCCACAGCTGTCAGCTATGGCCCGATGCCGGTCACCGTGAAAACCCCGGTCTGCCCGCTGGTGGTTTCGCCACCGCCACGGGGCACCGAAGGGGTGTGGAGCGTCGAAGGCCAGGGTGCCGACATCAAGGCCCTGTGCCGCGACGCCAGCGGCCGCCTGCTGGGTTACGCGCTGACCGGCAGCGCCGTGATGGAAAAACTCGCCCTCAACAAAGAACTTCCGCCGTTGCTGGCGTAAATACCGGTCGTTCTGTCGGAATAAGCACGTTTTTCCCCCGAGAAAGGTCGCCGCGAGACTGGCGGAGCGTGCGAGGGCATGCCATCCTCACTCCCGTCTGCCGCAGAGTAGAGCCTGCGGCGCTTTGGGCGCTGCTCCACAGACGAGCAGCACGGACATAACAACAAAAAACCGTCAAAGAGGCTTCACATATGCGTAAACCAGAACTCGCAGCCGCCATCGCTGAAAAAGCGGATCTCACCAAAGAACAGGCCAACCGCGTCCTCAACGCCGTTCTCGAAGAAATCACCGGCGCCCTGCACCGCAAGGACAGCGTCACCCTGGTGGGCTTCGGCACCTTCCTGCAACGCCACCGTGGCGCCCGTACCGGCAAAAACCCGCAAACCGGTGAGCCTGTGAAGATCAAGGCGAGCAACACCGTTGCGTTCAAGCCGGGCAAGTCGCTTAAAGACACCGTTAACGCGTAAGCAGTGCCGTCTCGACAGGGGGCGGGGAGGTAGGAAAATGGGCACGCCGACTGGGTCGGGTGCCCTTTTTTTGTGGCCGCTTATTAAGTGCTTTAACGAATGCCTTCGACGAGTTCCTGGTCTTTTGCACCACCGTATGGATCGTCAGTAGATACAATCCAGCTCGAGGCGATTACGGCAATCCCTCATCAAGTATGCCCAGGTATCCAGAAAAGATTGCTACCTCTGGAGTTAATGATTTTTTCGACCAGCTCAGTAAATGATTTTGCAACCAAGGTGCTCTCGTCAGCAGTAGGATAGCTGTCCCAGAATGAGTCGTAGCAGTACCCAAATTTCGGGCCTGGAGTCAGATCTATAGAGATTACTTGGTCTTCGCATTTAACTAGTGCATACCAGTTAGCTGAGTCTGGTCGTCCAAGTCTTCGTTCATAACGACAAAGTCGGAACGTTCAAGCTCTGGCGCCAGAATTGTGAAGCTGTACTGTGCCTTTGGATAGAAAACAGCGCTGCTGTAATGCTTATAAAAATCGGCCAAGTCATCGGGGACGAGATTGCTCGGCAACCCAGTAGAAGGCGTTGTCGTGCAGTCAGAATTCTCTATCAAATCAACGATTTTAATCAGGCTCATCTTCCGCATCCCTTACGCAGGTTGGTTTTCATTGCTTTGTTGTACAAACCGCGTGAAGACTTCGGGAAACCTTTCGATAAAGGGGACGGATGTATTTTATTTTTTTACTTACTTGGCTAGGCGATCCTTAAATGAATCTGTCTCCTTTTTCTTCACCAATCACCTCGCCACTCCTCTGCGTACTCTGAAGTTGGGTCTAGGCCCACGATCTCCCCTATAGCATAAATATGCTCAAGCACAGATTCGCGCTCAACAGTTTCTATTTCGTCCTCGAAGTTGTTGATGTTGAGTATGCACTGTTTGAAGTTTTCCAGAATAACTAGTTGAGTTTCTTTTTCGGGAAGAAGCATTAGGTTATCGATAAGCCTGTCGTAAAGGATCTTTACCTTGGCAGCAAATTTTTCTTCGCTGCCCAGGTTAAGGTGATATGTTTTAAAGTTTTGTAGTTCTTTATTTTTCATATGTTTTTTGCAGAGGGCAATGAGATGCCTTTGAATAAAAATTCCTTTGACTTATCCCAGTTTATTCCGTTATCGAAATAATTTATCAAGCGTTCTCGCAATTTTTCCGGATCACCGACCATGCCGGAAAGCTCATATTTGTATATTGTTTCTAAGTCATCGCTGAGCGTTAGATTATTCTTCAGAACCTTAGCCTCCAACTCCTCAAGAGAGTCGGGTAGTTCGATCAAGTCGGCTCCATAGTTACCGCCAATGATGGCTCTCAGCATTTTTTTTTCCGGAGGGCGTTTATCAATGGTTATCTCATCCGGTGACGGTGTGCTGACAGCTAAACTTTTCAATGCCTTGGTCGAGGTGAAGATAAAGAATAAGGTATTGGCTTTTCCAAGATCCATACCTTTCCATTCATCTTGAGCACATGTTAGATCAAAGAATTGAAGATAGTAGTCTGCACGCATCTGGACAAGAGTGTACAAGTCTTCTTTCAGTTTCAAACTGAACACCTTGCCCTCTTCCCAAGTGATTTTTTTCAACATCTTCCAGGACCTTTAGGTTTGCTAGTGGGCTTTTGAGGCTTAACACCTCTATGTTTATCAGCGGCAGCTAAGTAAATATCCCGCCTTTTGTTTTTCGGACCTACGGGCCTTTGCTTATTGGCGACAGGTCCTTCTTTCAATTTGTCCTCATAAATCCTTTGTTCTAAACCACGTGCAATATCTTTACCTTCTTGTCCGTTTCCTTTGAATACGGCACGCGGTGCTACGTCGAAAATGTCCTTGTTAGGATAACGATAGTTCAACACATCCTGGGCAGAGTGCCCCAGTCCAGGTTTGCTGGCGTAACCCACATAAGGTTTACCGTCTTTTACGCCGACGTAGGTGATGTGGGTCGCTTTCGCTGGGTCACCTGCCCACCCCCACGGGTCAATCCAGCCAATGGGGTTTGGCGCGTACTGGTACAGATTGAGTCCACCCATCAACCCAATCGGATCCGGCGTCGTAAACCGCCCCACATCCGGATCATAAAACCGAAATGTGTTGTAGTGCAGCCCAACCTCCCGATCCAGATACTGCCCCTGGAACCGCAAATTCTGCTCTTCGATAAAGTACGCCTCACGCACTTCTTCGGCCGCATTCCCCCACACCTGATACCGCGCCTGCCACACCGTTTTCCCATCAGCTTCGGTCAGTTGCTCAGGCAATCCGTTCAGGTCGTTGTGGTAATAGCGCACACTTTGATGCTCGCCCGTGCCGTCCACTCGAGCCAGCGGTGCATAGCCATCTTCTTCATAGATATAGAGGCTGGTTTGGCTGTGCCGATGTTCCTGCAACAGGCGCAACCCCTCCCAATCAAAGCGGGTTTCGCCCAACGGGTAGCCGTTGCTGTCATGTTCGGTTTTAGCGATGCGCCGGCCGAGCGGGTCATAGGTCATGTTCACGACCGTTTCGCGACCATCCTTCTGGCTACGGACTTCGATCAGGCGATGCTCAGCGTCATAGGCGAAATACTGTACGCCACGCGCTGCACTGCGCTTTTCGATCATGCGACCGAAACCGTCGTAGCGGTAACGTTTGTCCTGATAGGTCAACAGCTTGTTATGCACCACCAGGCCCGCATTGGCCTGTGGGCCGTCCAGCAGGTTGGCGGCGGCATCGTAGGCGAAGGTTTCGCGCTGACCTTGAATGTCGTCCTGGCTGGCGATGATGCGCCCGGTCGCGTCGTAATGGAGCCGTTGGTGCTGATCCCGACGGTTATCGCGGTCACGCTCCAGGCGGCCGATCAGGTTATCGGCCGGGTCATAGTCGAAGTGTTTTTGCTGGGCGGCCGGCAGTTGCGTGGGCTGGCCATTGGGGCGGCGTATCCTTGAGCGCAGGCGGCCGCTGCGGTCATATTCGCTGCGTGTGGTGATCTGGCCTTGGGTACGCAGAACTTCACGGTGCAGGCGGTCGCGTTCGAAGTCGCAGATGACGCGGCCGTCGAGGTTGATCTGGTGCAGGTGGCCGCTGCCGTAGTAAAGGCGGTTGAGCCAGCGTCCGTCGGGCAACTGCGTCTGGATCAGGTTGCCGAGTTCATCGTAGTGGTAGTTCAGGCTGCCGGCGGCGCTTTGTTCGATGAGCAACTGGCCGCGCGCGTCGTAGGCGAAGGCCAGTGCCTGGGTGGTTTCGTCATTGCCGATGAAGGTGACAGCGGTGAGTTGGTCCAACGGGTCGTAGGCGTATTCGGTGCGACCATCATCGGTTTGTTTCAGCAGCAAGCGGCCCACTGCATCTCGTTCGAGTCGATGCACAATTGAAGGCTCAGGTGTCTGCCCGTTGGGCACGTACTCAACGGCGGCTACGTTATCCAGAAGGTCATAGGCATAACGTCGGGCGCTGCCGTCGAGGTCTTGTTGCTCCACGAGACGGTCGCACGGGTCCCAGGTAAAGCGGTAACTCTCACCATTTTCATTGGTCAAGGTTTGGAGGTGCCCGTAGGCGTCGTAGCGGAACTCAATCTGCCGGCCGTGGGCATCTATTCGTTGGCGCACTTGCCCGCGACGGCCGTATTGGTAGCGAGTGGTGTGGCCCGCAGCGTCGGTATAGCCGATCAACAGACCGCTGGTGTCGCGCAGGTACTGTTCGATGCGGCCGTCCGGCATTTCGGTTTGCAGCAGGCGGCCTTGGCTGTCGTGTTGATAACGCTGCCGTTCACCCAAGGCGTCGATGACTACCTGCAAGTGGCCCTGGCGGTCGTACTCAAACGCTGTGGGGTACCCCGAACAATCGACATGCTGAATTAACTGTCCGGTTTCATTCCAGCGCAGGGTTTTGCTTTTACCCGTGGCGTCGATGATCTCCACCACCTGACCAAACGTGTCGTAGCGATACTGTGTGACATGCCCCAAGGGGTCGATTTCACTGACGCAATTGCCTCGTTGGTCGTACTGATATTGCCACGCTTGGCCTGCCGCATCGGTCTCCACCAACGGCAGTGACCAATGTTCCAGCCACAATGTGGATTCAATACGCCCCAACGGATCCTGAGTGCTGCACAGGTTCCCGGACTCGTCGTAGCCGAACTGCCATTTGCCGCCTTGTGGGTCAGTCGCGCTGAGCAACTGACGATCCTCATTCCATTCGAATTGCCAAGTCTTCCCCAGATTGTCGGTGTACTCGGTGATCTGGTACTGCGGGTTCCAGCGGCGTGTGCTGACGCGTTGCAAGCCGTCCGTAATTCGGGTCACACCGGCCGACAGGTCATAGTCGAACCGGTACTCGTCACCTTCATCGGTCCAGTGCCGCACCACACGCCACTCGCTATCTTCCACGCATTCCCAGTGGTAGTAGCAACGTAGCCCGGTGGGCAGTTGGTGCTCGATCATCCGCTGGCCGGCGTCATAGGCAAAACGACGTTGTACGTTTGCGGCGGCGTCGCGAACTTCAGCCAGGTCGCCGCGAGTGTCGTAGGCATAGCTGACGAGGGTTTCTCGACTATGGTCGGGGTAAACGCGATCGACTCGCTCTACCCGCGCCGGCCATTGTTGGCTGTAGCCGAGTTCGACGCGCACATGGTCGAAAGTATCTCGTAATTGGCTCAGCCGACCCTGGTCGTCATAGTTGAGAAAAATGCGGTTGTCATTGCGATCCCCTAACTGGCTGAGGCGCAGTTGCGAGGGAGTGCCTGGTGTTGGCTCGAACAGCCGATAGAGCCCATCAACGCTTTCAATCAGTAGTTGGCCATTGGTATTGCGCCGCACGCTCAAGCCTTCACCGGCGCTGAATACAGCTCCACCCAGCGGGATCGCACCCATGTCGATCTGGCGCGCTTGCTCATCGGTATAGACCAGTCGCTCGCCACCTTCGGGGTGTGCGCCAATCTCGACAAACACTTCGTAGATCACGCTCCAGCTAGCGCCGAACAGGCCATTTCGACGTTCGTCTCGGCTGCTGTAGTAGCGCTGCCATTCGATAGGGAGAAGGCCGGGCAGGACGAAGTCCAGGTCATCCTCGCCATCAAGTATTTTCGCGCCCGTCGAGCTATGCACCGGGTTGGGCGAGCCGACTACGGCAGAGGAAATGGCGTTGGTAACCTGGCTGGTGCCCCACGACACCAGTCCGCCCACCACCATGCACGGCAGCTTGCTGAAGAACTTCGAACCACCGCCGCGCAGCATCAACAGCGCGGTTACCGCCAGCCCGACACCCGGCGTCTTGCCGCTGCGAATCTCGCGGACCACTACCGGACTACCGCCAATGCGCACGTTGCTGGAGATCATCCCCGACTCGACAATCGAGGCGTCGCAGGTGCTGCGGTCACCGCTACGGGCGGCCGGCTGACCGTTGATAGTGACCTTGCTGGAGCCTTCGGCAATAAACTGCGGCGGCATCGGCGGATGCTTGGTGCAGATCACGATATCCAGCGGTTTGGGTACTGCGCCTGGCGCAGGAACCGCTACTGTGGGACGCCACATCTGCGAGAAAAAACCCTTGGCCATGTCCAGGTAGCTGGCTTCTTCGGGACTGCCACCTTCGGCGGGTTGCGAGCTGACCGGACCGATAGCACCTGCGGCACGTGCAGAGGGTATGCCGTTGGTGAAGGTGTTGTGTGAGCCGGTGGCGATCGTCGCCATCACCACCGGCGGAAACAAAGCGTTGCCTATCCAGTCGCAAACCTTTGTCAGCCCCTTGTCCGCCCCCGTCTTGCTCATGCCGATACCGACGATGATTCCCACCACCGCGCCGAGCACAAAACAGCCCAGGCCGCCGGTAACGACGGTAATACCGGTCGCGGCCACGATCGCAGCAGTGGCTACCGCTGTAATAGCGATGTTGGCGGCGATTTCCAGCACGCCGCCCAGGATGTCGGCCATAACCGAGGTGTGTAGCAGGCCGTCGCCGAGGCGTGCCGCCCAAAGTGCGTCAGACATGGAGGAAGGGCTTCAAGGCTTCGGATTCAGCAGCAGGGTGTTTTTGATCGTTGCCCAGTGGACATTTTCTGCATCGCCCAGGGGCTGGGCTTTGACATAGCTCAGGGCAAGCATCTGCTGGGTGCCCGGTACAACCAGCGCCAACTGGTATTGATAGATACGCTCGGCGCCCTTGCTGAACTGGTTATGTACTTCGATGGCATCGACATCCTGCGCCGCGCCCACGCGAACTACCTGCGCCGGTTGGTAGCGCAAGTCTTGCACCTGTTTCTCGAGTTTGGCCAGTTGGCCGTCGAAGTTGCTTTGCAGTGTTTCACCATCGCCGAGCAGGCTACGGCTGACGATCAAGGATGTGCCTAGCGCGGCGAACTTCAGGATATTGATGGACGCATCCTGCACCTCATCGCTGGGCAGTGTGAATTGCAGTTCATTGAGTCGATAGGTCATGAAACTCGGATCTCGTTATTGGCCGGAAGGCGGCTTGGGAAACATGGAATTGACGGCAGCGTCGATTTCGCCTTTGACCCCTTGGCCCATGGGCGTAGTGCCGCCCTTACCGCCAATGTTCAGGTGCAAGTTGCCCCCGGTGTTGATCTCGGAGCTGCCTTCGGAGTACACGTTAATCTGCACGCCGGTGAGGTTGATCTGCCCGCTGGCGTTGAGCTCCAGCACGCTCTTGCCACAGACCAGACGCAGGTTTTCACCCACTTCAATCAGGTAGCTCTTACTGATGGCATCGGTCTTGCTGAACCCCACCATGAGCATGTCGTCATGCTTGACCGCACGCACGCGGTCGTTGCCGACCGTTACTACCTCGTCATGCCCAATGCTCTTATTCCGGTCATGCCCCACAGAGTGGCTTTCGTCGACTTCGACGACAATGTCCTGATTCCGCTCGGCATGGATATACAACTGCTCCAACCCCTTCTTGTCCTCCATGCGGATTTCATTGAAGTTGGCGGGTGTGCCGCCCTTGCTCGAGCGGCTTTTCATGCCGCTCTGGGTGGCGTTTTCCGGCAGGTCGTAGGGCACTGTCTGCTCGGCGTTGTACACGCGGCCGGTGATGATCGGCCGATCGGGGTCGCCCTCGAGGAAGCTCACAATCACTTCCTGGCCGATCCGTGGGATCTGCATCGAGCCCCAGTTCTTGCCGGCCCAGGATTGCGACACGCGAATCCAGCACGAGCTGTTTTCGTTGGATTGGTCGTGACGGTCCCAGTAGAAGTGCACCTTCACGCGACCGTATTGGTCGGTCCAGATTTCTTCGCCTTTGGGGCCGACCACCAGCGCGGTCTGCGGGCCTTTGACGATAGGGCGGTGGGTGTTGGCCAGCGGGCGGAAGCTTTGCTGGGCGTCGATGCAGGTCAGGCTGCTTTCAAACTGCGCCGAGCCCGAGCCGCCGCCGCTTTCCAGGCTTTCCTGGACGATGTAGTAGCGGCAGCCGACGATCAGGTATTCGCGGTTCTGGTCCTGGCGGCTGAAGCCGGTGAGGCTGAACAAATGCCCCGAACCCAGGCCCCGTGCATTGCCGCTGAACTCGATCTGTTCGTGCAGGGTTTGCAGGGCTTCGATGCGGGTGCGGGCGTAGTGTTCGCCGTCTTCGCTTTGCACGTAGGTGCCGGGGTAGTCGTACAGCGGGTAGTCACCGGCAGTGTGCGGGCGCGGCATGGCCGAGCGCACGTCGATGCTGGCGCTGGGGCGCTGGAAGTCGTAGTCGTTGAGCTCCAGCGAGCCGGGCTGCACCTCCTGCACCAGGTGCCAGTTGTGCATGTGGTCGCGTTCGCGCTGCTGCTCGTCCTTGGGGTAGTAGGGGATCGACGCGTAGCCCGGCACCGTGGTGTGGGCGCCGTAGGCGTCGGCCAGCACCAGCACATGGCGGTCCTGCTCGTGGCGGAAGAAGTAGTAGATGCCTTCCTGCTCCATCAGGCGGCTGACGAAGTCGAAGCTGGTCTCGCGGTACTGCACGCAGTATTCCCACTCGCGGTACGGCCGGCTCAGGGCGTCTTCGAAGTCGGAAAAACCCAGGTCACGGAACACCTGCTTGATGATCTGCGGGATGCTCAGGTTCTGGAAAATCCGGCAATCGGAGGTGCGGCTGAGCAGCCATAACCAAGGCCGCAGCGTGACTTGGTAACTGGCGAACTGACCTTGGTCGATGTTCTGGCTGCACCGCGCGACGATGCCGTGGAAGTGCCGCTCGCCGCCGTCCGCCAGTTGCAGGCCCACGCTCATGGGCTTGCCGAGCAACTGGTTGAGGTCGATGTTGGCGTCCAGGGACGTCAGTTGCAGCTCGTAGTTGAACAGCCGCCCCAGCTCTTCGCCGCCGCCCATTTCATTGAGCAGCAACACATCCGGCCCCAGGGGGCTGGTGATCTTGGCCAGGCGTGAGGCTTGGTTGAATAGCATCGGTTAACCCGTAAATTGCTTAATAACTGTAGGAACCGGCTCCAAATGTGGGAGCGGGCTTGCTCGCGAATGCGGTGAATCAGCCACCGGATGCGTCAACTGACACACCGCCTTCGCGAGCAAGCCCGCTCCCACAGTTTTAATCGCATTCCGTCAGGTCAATCGTTGAACTGGTAGTGCAATTCGTTATCCCGGCTGCTGATGCGCACACCCGCCAGCGCCTTGCCTTCGAGCATGCGCGTGAGGAATTCACGGCTCATGTCCGGCAGCAGGCTGTTGGTGAGGATGGTGTCGATCATGCGCCCACCGCTCTCGGTTTCGGTGCAGCGCGAGACGATCAGGTCGACCACCGCGTCGTCGTAGTCGAAGGCGACCTTGTGCGTACCCTCCACGCGCTTCTTGATGCGGTTGAGTTGCAGGCGGGTGATCGCCTTGAGCATCTCGTCGCTCAATGGGTAGTAAGGAATGGTCACCAGGCGACCGAGCAGCGCCGGCGGGAAAATCTCCAACAGCGGCTGGCGCAGGGCCTTGGCGATGTCTTCCGGCTCCGGCACGTTCGCCGGGTCTTTGCAGACCTGGGAAATCAACTCGGTGCCGGCGTTGGTCGTCAGCAGGATCAGGGTGTTCTTGAAGTCGATCACCCGACCTTCGCCGTCTTCCATCACGCCCTTGTCGAACACCTGGAAGAAGATCTCGTGCACGTCCGGGTGGGCCTTTTCCACCTCGTCCAGCAGCACCACGCTATAGGGCTTGCGCCGCACCGCTTCGGTCAATACGCCGCCTTCGCCGTAGCCGATATAGCCCGGCGGTGCGCCCTTGAGGGTCGATACCGTGTGGGCTTCCTGGAATTCGCTCATGTTGATGGTGATGACATTCTGCTCGCCGCCGTACATGGCTTCGGCCAGTGCCAGAGCGGTTTCGGTCTTGCCCACGCCCGAGGTGCCGGCCAGCATGAACACACCAATGGGCTTGCTCGGGTTGTCGAGGCCGGCGCGAGACGTCTGGATGCGCTTGGCGATCATCTGCAGGGCGTGGTCCTGGCCGATGATGCGTTTCTTCAGGTGCTGGTCGAGGTTGAGCACGGTTTCCAGCTCGTTGCGGGCCATGCGGCCCACCGGGATGCCGGTCCAGTCGGCAACCACCGAGGCCACGGCCTGGTAGTCCACGGTTGGCAGGATCAGTGGGGTTTCGCCTTGCAGGGCGGTGAGACGCTGTTGCAGGTCGACCAGTTGTGCACGCAGTTCATCGCTGTCGCTGTGACCGGAAGCGCTGTCCACCACACCGGCTTTTTCGCGCAGCGTTGCGCGGGTGGCGAGCAGTTCATCCACCAGTGCTTTCTCTTCGGCCCAACGGCTTTCCAGAGTCGCCAGGCGCTCGCGCTCGGCCGTCAGCAAGGCTTCGCTGTTGCTCTGGCGAGCACCAATCGCAATGCCGATGGCATGCTCGCGCGCGATGATTTGCAGCTCGGTTTCCAGGGCCTCGATGCGGCGGCGGCTGTCGTCCACTTCGGCCGGCACTGCGTGCAAGCTGATGGCGACGCGGGCGCAGGCGGTGTCCAGCAGGCTCACGGACTTGTCCGGCAACTGGCGCGCCGGAATGTAGCGGTGAGACAGCTTCACCGACGCTTCCAGGGCCTCGTCGAGGATCTGCACCTGATGGTGTTTTTCCATGGTCGACGCCACGCCGCGCATCATCAGCAGCGCCTTGTCTTCCGATGGCTCGGCAACCTGCACCACTTGGAAGCGGCGGGTCAGGGCCGGGTCTTTCTCGATGTGTTTCTTGTACTCGGCCCAGGTGGTCGCGGCCACAGTGCGCAAAGTGCCGCGTGCCAGCGCAGGCTTGAGCAGGTTGGCCGCGTCGCCCGTGCCGGCAGCGCCACCGGCACCCACCAGGGTGTGGGCTTCGTCGATAAACAGGATGATCGGCTTGGCCGAGGCCTGTACATCTTCGATAACCTGGCGCAGGCGCTGTTCGAACTCGCCTTTCATGCTCGCGCCGGCTTGCAGCAGGCCTACGTCGAGGCTGCGCAGTTCCACGTCTTTGAGTGCCGGAGGCACGTCGCCGGCGACGATGCGCAGGGCGAAGCCTTCGACCACGGCGGTCTTGCCCACGCCGGCTTCACCGGTGAGGATCGGGTTGTTCTGGCGACGACGCATGAGGATGTCGACCAGTTGGCGGATCTCTTCATCGCGGCCAACAATCGGGTCGAGTTTGCCGCTACGGGCCTGTTCGGTCAGGTCCACCGTGAAGCGCTTGAGCGCTTCCTGCTTGCCCATCGCGCTCGGCGCCATCGCGCCGCTGGCCTCACCTGGCACGGCGCCGGCATTGAAACCGTCGCTGGCGCTCAAGGCATTTTCCGGCGAGTCGCCGACGTATTCATCGAAACGCTCGCTCAGGGCTTCGGCCTTGATCTTGTCGAACTCGGAAGACAGGCCCAGCAACGCATGGCGCAGGCTTGGGGTCTTGAGAATGCCGAGTACCAGATAGCCGGTGCGCACCTGGCTTTCGCCGAACATCAGGCTGCCGTAGACCCAGCCGCGCTCTACCGCTTCTTCCACATGGGACGACAGGTCAGTGATCGACGTCGAACCGCGCGGCAGGCGGTCCAGGGCTTCGGTCAGGTCACGGGCCAGGCGCGCCGGTTCGACGTTGAACTGACGGATGATGCGGTGCAGGTCCGAGTCCTGCAGTTGCAGCAACTGGTGAAACCAGTGGGCCAGTTCCACATACGGGTTGCCCCGCAGTTTGCAGAACACGGTGGCGGCTTCGATGGCCTTGTAGGCCACGCTGTTGAGTTTGCCGAACAGTGCGGCGCGACTGATTTCACCCATGCTCTGGATTCCTTGAGGTGGTGGCGTGGTCGGCGTAGTGCCGGGCCAGGATTAGGTCGTTGGCGTCATGCTCGGGCTTGCCGAGCCAGGTATTGAAGCCCAGGCGGAACTGGCCGTTGAGTTGCAGCGCTGGCACTTCGGGTTGTTGCAGAACCAGGTTCAGGTCCCAGTCCAGTTCATGGCCCAGGTACTCGGCCACCCACGCCACCAGCTCGTTGAAAGCCTGGCGGCCGGGCAGCATGCCCATGTAGTCATCCAGCTTGAGGGGGCCCAGGCGGATACGGAATTTGTGCTGGCGGTCCCACACGAAGCTGCCCAGGCAAACGTCCACGCCCAGGCGGTTGGCGCTCACGCCCACGCGGCTGCGTTCAGGCAGCTCCAACCACTGGCCGACGTACTCTTCGATCTCTACCGGCAGGCCGAAGAACTCGCCGAGAATGGCTTTCAAACCGTCCGGGTAGCGGGTTTGCGCCGAGAGGTGGCCGCTGTAATGCAGCTTCGCGGTATCCGGGATGAGCCCCTGGTTCAGCAGGCTCGGCATGCCACGGCCACTCAGGGCGGCGAGGCGTGCAGACCAGTAGTCATCGTCCGGGCGGTCGTGGCTGACCGTCGGCCGCGCCTCGGCCCAGGCCCGGTAAAACAGGCTCAGCAGGCGGTGGTGGAACACGTCCAGGAATTGTTTGCTGGTGCTGTCGGCATTGTTGCGCTGACGTTCGCGTACATACTCGGTGATATGCAGCGGCAGCGGGCCATTGGGGCCGCCGAGGCCAAAGAAGAACTGCTCAAGCCGCGCCGGCTTGCCGTCGCCACCGGGATCGACCGATGCCAGCGTGGCCGGGGCGAACGTGCAATCCGCCTGTTGCCCCAGGCGCAACGGGTCATCGGCCAGGCGCAGGGAATGGCCCAGGCGCGGCAGCTCAGGCGATTCGCACTCGATACGCCGCAACGCCTGGAAGAAATCGTATTCCCAGGGCTCCTGATGCATCGCATCCAGGGTACTCACAGGGTCGGACGACGTCCGGGCTTGGCTTTCCATCGCATGATCTCGCCGCGTTCGGTGGTACGGATCACCGTCTCGGTAAAACTGTTGATCGACACGTAGCGTGCCAGGAAGCGTTCCAGCACTGCACCGAGCAGGAACACGCCGGTGCCGCGAAACGCGTTTTCATCGAATTCCAGGGTGATCTCCAGGCCGCGCCCAAACACGATCGGGCCGGGCATCGGCAGCCGGCGGGTCACCGCTTTGCTGCTGACGTCGCGCAGCCCTTCGATCTGCAATTGCAGGGCGGCGTCGTTGCTGTCGCCATACAGGCGCAGCAGTTCGCGCAAGGCTGCCGCGCCCTGGCCCTGTTCGCTCAGGGACAGATAGTTGAGCGACAACTGGCTGATCAGGCGCCAGGCCTTGGCGTCATGTGCGTGGCTGGCGCGCGGTCGGCTCGGGCCGGCCACGCAGCGCACGGCCAATACCGGGGCGCTGTCGGCCAGGGTGAAGTCAGTCTTGCCGTTGCCCACGCTCATGAACAACGGCAGGTCACGGTTGGTGCACAGCGCGGTCACGCCGAGCTGGCGCAGATCATGACGGTAAGGCGCTTGCCCGCTGTCCACCAGGCTGACAAAGGTTTCACTGCCCACGTACGTGGAACGCGG
This sequence comes from Pseudomonas sp. MYb13, assembly GCF_002980075.1. NCBI lineage: Bacteria > Pseudomonadati > Pseudomonadota > Gammaproteobacteria > Pseudomonadales > Pseudomonadaceae > Pseudomonas > Pseudomonas sp. MYb13. The sequence continues at coordinate 253,254 of NZ_PCQI01000001.1, forward strand.
GCCGTTGCGGCGTTGGTCGCTGGACAACACGCGCGGCTCGCGGCGCACGGTGTAATAGGCCTGGTCGCGGCCATAGCGCGACGGGTCGCGCACCGCATAGAACGGCAAGAACGGCTGTTCCGGCCCGGTGCCATGGCCGGTGATGCCACTCAACGAATGAATCTCGAAATCCATCGGCCGCGTACGGTCGGCGATCACATGGTGTTCGTTCACCCGGTCGGACAGGTGGATACGGTCTACGCGCTTGGGAAACAGGTTGATCGCCGGGGTGCAGAACGGCAGGAACTGCGCCGCGCCGACGCTGCCTTCCAGGCTCGGCTCGTGGCGGTCGAACAGCACGATCAGCTCCAGTTCCTGGCCGTCGCAACGCTTGACCGCGCGGCCGAGCTCGGCGAACTCGACGAACAGGAAACGGTGGGGCAGGGCGAAGTATTCCTGCAGCAGGCGATAGCCCTGGAACGCACGCGCCACCACGGGCATGGCCGCGTCGGCGTCATCAAAACCCCGAGAGCGCAGGGCATCTTGCGGCAGGCGCTCTACCCAGTCTCCGCCAGGCTTGCGTGCAAACACTGCACAGGCGTTACCCAGCAGTTGCTCGTAAAGGCGGAACGGTTGTTCGTCGGCACCGCTGAGGTACAGCGGCAGGTTATCCAGGTCGAGGCTGTTGAAGGGCAATTCGGCGCCGGTGCGCAAGGTGAGGCGCAGGCCGGCCTTGGCTTTCGGCTCACTGGCCGCCAACCGGCCCAACACGGCGGCGGGGTTGCCGAAGTACTCGGCATTGCTGACCTGCAGCGGCCACAACGTCACCGGGTGCGCGGTGCGGTACTCGCAGCAGGTCTGGGTTTCACGGCCCAGGGCGGCACGCAATACGGTGTCGCGGGGCAACGGGAAACCGCTGGTCAGCGAGCCTTCGTCGGGGTCGGTCTGCAATTGCACCACGGTCATCGACGGCGTCGGCGCCAGGTAGTGCGGGTAGGCGATTTCCAGCAGGTTATGGGTGAAGGTCGGGTATTCGGCGTCGAGCTTGAGCTGCACGCGGGCGGTGAGGTAGGCGAAACCCTCGAGCAGGCGCTCAACGTACGGGTCGGCGCAGTCCATGCCGGACAGGGTCAGCCGACTGGCGATCTTCGGGTATTCCTTGGCGAACTCCGCGGCGCTTTCGCGCACATGGTGCAGTTCCTGGTTGTACAGCTCCAGCAGGCGCGGGTTCATGGGCGCCTCCGCTGGTCGGCGTTGACCACACGCACATGCCCGGATTCCAGGTCGAGGTCGGTTTGCAGCAACAGGCGCAACGGCACCGGCTGTGCCCACAGGTCGCCTTCGATTTCGAAACTCAGGGCGTTGTGATTCATCTCGCCATGGCCGACACGCGCCTTGACCCGCAGCGTATGGCGCAGGATGCGTGGCTCAAAGGTGGCGATGGCCTGGTAGATCAGGGCTTCCAGGGCCTTGATGTCGACACTGGAAACGCTGTTGCCCGCCAGCGCCGGCAGGCCGTAATTAACCACGGAGGTGCCGGCCTGGGTGTGCAGCGTGGCATCGGCATCAAGCAACGACGTGGTGTTGAGCAGCCACGCCAGGTCGCGCAGTACCGAGGCTTTCAATTGGGTCAGGGACAGCACGCGTTTGTCGGCGCTTTCCTTGGGGTTGGTCGGGTCGTCGTCAGTCAGCCGGTCCAGCAGGGACGGTTGCAGACGGTCGCGGGAAGCGATTTCAGTTACCACCAAAGCAGCTCCACGGACGGGTTGTGAGGGGGACGGTTGGTGAGCGGGGAGGCCTGGGGCCGTGGCGCGCAGCCACGGCCACCAGAGCTATCAGCGCTTGGTGTTAGAGCGGATGTTCCAGCCGAACTTGATCGCGCCGCCGTCTTTGGTGCCGTCGGCTTTCTGCGGCTGGTAGTCGACCATCACTTGGGCAAAGTTCAGGGTGACGTTCTCGGTCAGTCGGTCATCGGTACCCGAACCGCCCGTGCTCAGCGAGGTGACCAGCACTTCTTCCAGGTTGATCACCATGTACTCGACCTGGCTTTCGCCGCCGGCCTTGCGCACGGTCAGCTTGACCTTGTCGATGTGCTTGCCGCTGGCGCAGTGCATCATCAGGTTCGGCGAGGCCTTGTCGACGTACTTGGTCAGCGACAGGTCCTGGATATTCACCTTGCCCGCGCCACCACCACCACCCACGTGCATGTTGCCGGACTGGGCCATGCCCCAGCTCCAGTTCAGCACGTCGATTTCGTCCTTGTGGGCCTTGTCCATGGACTCGCCCTTGATGTCGCCGATCTTGATGAAAATATCAACAGCCATGTTTTCTCCCTGTGTGGTCTCAGCCACGATATTTGTTTAAGCCCAATGGGCAATGCTTTTCTGTGGGAACTGGCTTGCCTGCGATTGCATCACCGCGGCCTGGCTGGCAGACCGCGGTGATGCAATCGCGGGCAAGCCCGGCTCCCACAAAAGAGCCGGCTCATGCGGGGTTTACGCGCTTTTCGCCGAAGGCAGCTTCGATACCAGGCGCAGCGACACGGTCAGCCCTTCGAGCTGGTAGTGCGGGCGCAGGTAGAACTTGGAGTTGTAGTAACCCGGGTTGCCTTCCACTTCTTCCACGATCACTTCGGCGGCAGCCAACGGGTGCTGGGCCTTGGTGGTTTCGGTGGAGTGCGCAGGGTCACCGTCCACGTAGTTGAGGATCCAGTCCTGCAACCAGCGCTGCATCTCGTCCTTCTCTTTGAAGGAGCCGATCTTGTCGCGCACGATGCACTTCAAGTAGTGGGCGAAACGGCAGGTGGCGAACAGGTACGGCAGGCGTGCGGCCAGGTTGGCGTTGGCGGTGGCGTCCGGGTCATCGTATTCGGCCGGTTTCTGCAGCGACTGCGCACCAATGAATGCGGCGAAGTCGGTGTTTTTCTTGTGCAGCAGCGGCATGAAACCGTTCTTCGCCAGTTCCGCTTCGCGGCGGTCGCTGATGGCGATTTCGGTCGGGCACTTCATGTCCACGCCACCGTCGTCGGTCGGGAACGTGTGGGCCGGCAGGTTTTCCACTTCGCCGCCGGACTCGATGCCACGGATGCGCGAGCACCAGCCATAGTGCTTGAACGAACGGTTGATGTTCACGGCCATCGCGTACGCGGCGTTGGCCCAGGTGTACTTGGAGCTGTCGGCACCGTCGGTGTTTTCTTCGAAGGCGAACGCTTCCACCGGGTCAGTCTTGGCGCCGTACGGCAGGCGTGCCAGGAAGCGCGGCATGGTCAGGCCGATGTAGCGTGAGTCTTCCGATTCACGCAGCGAACGCCAGCCTGCGTATTCCGGGGTGGTGAAGATCTTGGTCAGGTCGCGTGGGTTCGACAGTTCCTGCCACGAGCCCATGCCCATCACGGTCGGCGACGCTGCGGCGATGAACGGGGAGTGCATGGCGGCGCAGACTTTCGACAGCTCGCCGAGCAGTTCCACGTCGGGTGGCGACTGGTCGAAGTAGTAGTCGCCCACCAGGCAGCCGTAGGGCTCGCCACCGAACTGGCCGTATTCTTCTTCGTACATCTTCTTGAAGATCGGGCTCTGGTCCCATGCGGTGCCCTTGAATTTCTTCAGGGTCTTGTGCAGGTCCGGCTTGGAGATGTTGAGCACGCGGATCTTGAGCTGCTCATCGCTCTCGGTGTTGTTGACCAGGTAGTGCAGGCCACGCCAGGCGCTTTCCAGTTGCTGGAAATCCTGGTGGTGGATGATCTGGTTGACCTGGGCGGTCAGCTTGGCGTCGATGGCGGCAATGATCGATTCGATCGACTTGATCGCGTCATTGGACACCAGGTCGGTTTGCGCCAGCGCCTGTTCGGCCAGGGTGCGCACGGCAGTTTCCACGGCTTCGCGGGCACGCTCGGTCTTGGGCTTGAATTCTTGCAGCAGCAGGTTCGCGAACTCGCTGGCTTCTTCGGTGGCACCCAGGATCTGGGAGCCTTCGCGGGCGGTATTGTCAGTCATGATTACTGGTCCCCTGCAGGCTTGGGCGCGCTGGCAAGTGCCTGGAGCAGTGCCGGGTCCTTGATCGCCTTCATGATGATTTCTTCAGCGCCAGTCTTGCCGTCCATGTAGGTCAGCAGGTTGGCCAGCTGGGTGCGGGCTTCGAGCAGTTGGTTCAGCGAGTCGACTTTGCGGGCCACGGCGGCCGGGCTGAAGTCGTCCATGCTTTCGAAGGTGATGTCCAGGCTCAGGTTGCCTTCGCCGGTCAGCTCGTTAGGGACGTGGAACGCTACGCGCGGCTGCATGGCCTTGAGGCGCGAGTCGAAGTTATCGACGTCCACTTCAAGGAATTTGCGGTCGGCCACCGGCGCCAAAGGCTCGGCAGGCTTGCCGGCGAGGTCGGCCATCACGCCCATCACGAAGGGCAGCTGGACCTTTTTCTCGGCGCCGTAGAGCTCGACGTCGTACTCGATCTGCACTCGAGGCGCGCGGTTGCGCGCGATGAATTTCTGAGAACTTTGCTTCGCCACGTTGCTGCTCCTGGTCGCTTGAGCGACGGTGTTGTTACTGCGCAGTCGAGCGGCTTACTCGCCGTCCGGGCCACGCAGGTTTTCAAATTGGGACATGCCGTCGGGAATCAGATTGCGCACGATGGCCGCGAAGTCGGCGTGCACCAGATTCTTCGCCCGGTTCAACAGCACCGGCAGCGGGCTCGAAGGCTCGTGCCGGGTGTAGTACGCAAGGATCTTGTCGAGGCTGCGCAGCACATCGTCGCGGCTGGCGATATCGCCAACGGGGCGCGGTGCTGCGGGGGCGGCGGCGACGTCGGCCGAGGGGGCATTGTCGTCACTGACGGCCTCGGGTTCGCTGGTGCCGGCGGTGCCTGGCACCGCTTGATTGAGTATCTGCAACGCCTGCTTGAGCGGTTGCTTCAGGGCACTGAGGTCCACGCCCTGGGCGGAACCGACCTGGTCGTTGACCTGTTGTTCGATGGCTTCGCACGCCGCACGCGCTGCAATCAGGGCGTCGCGGGTAGCCTGCAGTTGCTCGGGGTCGCTGTCGAGGAACGCGGCGTTGAGCTGCTGGGCGCCGAGCTGTTCATCGGGAAAGCTCAACAGGCCACTGGCGTTGAGCGCCGCGCGCAGGGTCACGGGGCCGAAGGTGCGTGAGCGTGTGAGGACACTTTCGCGCAGCAGGCGAATATTGGTGTCGCAGGTCAAGCCGGTGAGGGCGTTGATGCGCACGGTGGGATCGTTATCGTCGTCGGCGTCCAGGCGCGGATGCAGGTCGGCCCAGTAGTCGCGCAGCAAGGCATCGATCAGCGTCAGCGCTTGCGCCAGGCCGGCCACACCCTGGAGGGCGAGGGCGCTTTGCAACAGGAAATGGGTGATACGCAGGTCTTTGCTGCGTGCGAGCAAGTCGAGGCTTTGCTGCTGGATGCTGCGCCATTCCGGCGGTTCAGCGGGCAGGATCGAGTCGCCCATGCTGCGCTCGGGTTGGCCCTTGGCATCACGCTCCAACTGCAGAAATTGCGCGTCATATTCCATGTCTTCGCCACAGGGCGAAGTCGCGGAAACGGCGGTGAGCAGCAACGGCACATCCACTGAATTTGATCTCCCTATCAGCCCGTTAGATGGCGGGCAATTCATGCATTAGTTGCGCGAGGAACTTTGCATGTTTTCTTGGTCATATAAGCGAGGCGCCATTAATGTGCCATCACTGGTATTCAAGAAGTTGTGCATTTTTGGTGTAGTACTTAGGCCTTGTCAAGGTAAGCTATTCGCCCTCTGTGACAGATGTGCGGTGCTTAACAACCTGCGCGACTGGTGAGTCGAACGACGCACCGGGACAGGATTTTTGTCATAGAGCCCAGTTAAGATCAGCGATCATGCTGGCATTGGCAGGTTTTAGACGGTCGATTGTTCGACCGATGGCGATATCCCGGGAGGCGCTGTCCCTGGAATCGACCGTGCGCGAAGTATCAGCAAGGAGGCAAGATGTCGCTGTGTTTGACTATCACTAGTTATCACAAGATTACCCCTGGGCAGTGCTCCGAAAAGTCCATGAACCAGGGCGTGATGGCTATCGGCCGCAGCTCGGATAATGACTGGGTTTTGCCTGACCCAGAGCGCCTGGTCTCCTCGCAACATTGCGTTATTCAATACAAAGAGGGTCGTTATTATTTAACCGACAACAGCACAAACGGTGTGGAGTTGGTTAAAGCCGGTATTCGCATGCGCCGGGGTAACAGTGAGCCACTGCAAGATGGTGAGCTGATCCGTATCGGCGATTACGAGATCCAGGCGCGCATCGACTTCAACGTGCAGGTCGCCGACAGCCAGCCGTTTGCCGGCGATTCACCGAACAGCTTTGAAGCGTTGATGGGTGCCGTGGTGAACAAGCCCGCGCCAGCCCAGGCGCCAGTGATCGCGCCGCAGTTCCAGGGAGCCTCCGCGATGGATACGCTGCCGGACCTGTTTGATTTTCTCAGCCCCACCGCCGTGCCGCCGCCGACCGCGCCGGACCACGTGCCTTCCGAGCAACACGACTTCCGCCCGCCGACGCCGGTCGTCGTGCCCGTGGCCGAGACGCCCGTGGTCTCGGGCTCGGTGATTCCCGAAGACTGGGACCTGTTTGGCGACACGCCAGCGCCCGTTGCCAGTGCGCCGCCGCCCCCACCACAGATCATCCAGCCGCCACCTGTGGTCGAGCCTGCGCTCCCCGTTGCAGATAGCCAACAACCCGATCTTCTGCAAGCCTTCCTGCGCGGCGCGGGCCTTGATCAATTGCGCCTGGACAAGGCCCAGGCGCAGGCCCAGATGGAAAACATCGGCCGTAGCTACCGCCTGATGGTCGAGGGCCTGATCGACGTGTTGCGTGCCCGTGCCAGCCTCAAGGGCGAGTTTCGCATGCAGCAGACGATGATCCAGCCGGCGGAAAACAATCCGTTGAAATTTGCCCCGAATGCCGACGAAGCGTTGCTGCTTTTGCTTCGCCACGGCAACCAGGCGTTTATGGCACCGGACCTCGCCGTACGCGACAGTTTCAATGATCTGCGCGCCCACCAACTGGCGGTGATGGCCGGCGTGGAAGCCGCGATCAAGCACCTGCTCAGCCGCTTCGAACCGGCGCAACTGGAAGAGCGCATGGGCAAGCCTGGGGGGCTGTCGAGCCTGTTCAATGGCTCCCGGCAGGCCCAGTACTGGCAGCAGTTTACCGAGCTCTACAGCAATATTTCCCGCGAGGCCCAGGAAGACTTCCAGGACCTGTTCGGCCGCGAATTCAGCCGAGCCTACGAAGAACACAGCGCACGACAGCGTCGATAAAGTCGCACCGCAACACATGGATTAACGGATAGCTAAGTACGTCATTGAGGACGCAGGATGATTCCCAGGTTTTTACTCGCAGTCGCCACTTTGCTGCTGCTGACGGCGTGTGCCAAAGACGCCGCCAACCCCGAAACCGCCGCCGAGGCAGACGCGAATACTGCCGCCGTCGAGCTGCACTTTCATGCGATCAGCGGGCTTAACCCCGGCGCCAACGGCCAGGCTGCCCCAGTGCGGGTGCGCATCTTCGAACTGAAGAACGCCGCCACCTTCGCCCGCTCCGATTACTTCGCCCTCGCTGACCGGGCGCAATCGACCCTGGGCCTGGACCTGCTGGACCAGGACGAGGTGATGGTGCAACCCGGCGAGCAGCTGAGCCTCCAGCGCGATCTCGACCCTTCCACGCGCCAGATTGGCTTGCTAGTGGGCTATCGCGAGTTGGACCGCGCGCAATGGCGCACGGTGATCAACGTGCCCGCGCGCCAATACACCGAATACCAGATCAGCCTCGATGTGCGTGCCGTGCGCGCCGACGTCGTGGCCACCCCATCCAGCCCTGCCCAATAAGAAGCAATCGGAGCCCCCATGTCCTGGAACAATCGCGTGGTCTGGTCGGAAGGCATGTTCATCGGAACGCAGCACTTCCAGCAGCATGACCGTTACCTGGAGAACCTGATCGACGCCCGCAGCCGTCCGTTGTCGGCGGGTGCCTGGGGGTTTTCCGAGCTGCTGATCGACCAGGGCCTGCTGGCCCAGGGCAAGCTGGCGATCGTGTCGGCGCGCGGTCTGTTGCCCGACGGTACGCCGTTCAACATTCCCCAGGACGACCTGGCGCCAAGCCCGCTGAACATCGACGACAACCTGCGCGACGGCCTGGTGTACCTGGCGCTGCCGCTCAAGCGTGCCGGCGCCCGCGACACGGTGGATGAAGGCGAGGCCCTGGAAGCCGCGCGTTATGTGAGCCAGGTGCGGGAAGTGCGTGATGACAACGCACCGTTCGAAAACCGCGCCCCGGTAGCCGTGGGCTCCCGAGCCTTGCGCCTGCTGACCGCCCAGGATGGCATCAGCGATTACGCTGCCATCGGCCTGGTGCGCATCAAGGAAAAGCGCGCCGACCGTGCGCTGGTGCTCGACGACACCTATATCCCGCCGGTCCTGGACGTCGCCGCGAGCAAGCCGCTGAGCGCCTTTCGCAGCGAACTGCTTGGCCTGCTGCATCAGCGCGGCGAAGCCCTGGCGGGGCGTGTGGTCGCGTCGGGCGCCGGTGGTGCGTCGGAGATTGCCGACTTCATGCTGCTGCAACTGGTCAACCGTGCCCAACCGCTGATCCAGCATCTGAGCCAGTTGAGCCCTTTGCACCCGGAGCGCTTCTTCAGTGAATTGGTGAGCCTGGCCGGTGAGTTCTCGACCTTCTCGACCTCGGGCCGTCGCCCTCAGGAATACCCGCAGTACCAGCACGACGACCTGGCGCTGAGCTTTGCCCCGGTGATGGCCGCACTGCGTGAAGCGCTGTCGATGCTGATCGACAGCAAGGCCACGCCGATCCCGATTGTCGAGAAAGCCTACGGCGTGCACGTGGCGATGCTGGCCGACAAGACCCTGCTCGACAACGCCAGTTTCATCCTGGTAGTGCGCGCCGATGTCCCCGGCGAAACCCTGCGCGCGCGCTTCGGCCAGCAGAGCAAAGTCGGCTCGGTGGAGCACATCCGCGACCTGGTCAACCTGCAACTGCCGGGCATCAGTCTGTTGCCTCTGCCGGTGGCGCCACGCCAACTGCCGTACCACGCAGGCTCGACCTACTACGAGTTGGATCGCGGCAGCGAGCACTGGCAGCAGTTGGGCAACTCCGGTGGCTTCGCCTTCCATATCGCCGGGCAGTTCCCGGGCTTGAACCTGGCCTTCTGGGCGATCCGAGGATAATCCGCGATGCATCCCAATGACGATGACCGCACCCAGTTCATGCCGCGTCCGGGTGGCCGGGCGCCGGAACCTGCGCGTGCCGAACCTTCGCCTCTGGCCATGCCGGCGGCGCCGATGCTCACCGGCAAGAGCCAGGGCCTCAACCCGCTGGAAAGCGCTGCCGGGCCGTTGCTGGCGCTGCTGACACGCCTGCGCAACACCATTGCCCACCCGGCACCGGCCAGCCTGCGCGCGCAGTTGTTGGCTTACCTGCGCCAGTTTGAAGAGCGCGCCGAAGCGGCCGGCATTGCGCGCAACGAAGTGCTGCTGGCGCGTTACGCGCTGTGCACTGCGCTGGATGAAGCGGTATTGAGCACGCCCTGGGGCAGCACCAGTGACTGGGGCAAGCAGAGCCTGCTGATCACCGTGCACAACGAAGCCTGGGGCGGTGAAAAGGTCTTCCAGTTGCTCGACCACTGCCTGCAAAGCCCTCGGGAACGCCTGTACCTGCTGGAGCTGTTGTACCTGTGCATGTGCCTGGGTTTCGAAGGCCGCTACCGCGTGATGAACGACGGTCGCAGCCAGTTGGAAGCCCTGCGTGAACGCACCGCCGCGGCCATTCGCAGTGCCCGTGGCGAACGCGAGCGTGAACTGTCGCCGCACTGGCGCGGCGTGACCGTGGCCCGCGATCGCCTGGCGCAATTCATGCCGCCGTGGATCGCCGTGGCCATTGGCGTCGCGCTGCTGCTGGCGTTGCTGTTTGGCTTGCGCCTCAAGTTGGCGTCGGATGCCGAGCCGGTGTTCAAGAATATCCATGCCCTGGGCGAGATCCCGGTGCAGGCCATCGACCGTCCGGTGGCGCAGCCCAAAGTTATTGAGCGCCCGCGCCTGGCGGGCTTCCTGGTGCAAGACATCAAGGCCGGGCGTGTCGCCGTGGAAGATGCGGTCGACCGTTCGGTGGTCACCATCCGTGGCGATGAACTGTTTGCGTCTGCCAGCTCCAGCATCGTCGATGACTACCAGCCACTGATGCTGCGCATCGCCGACGCCATCCGCAAGGTCAAGGGCCAGGTGCGCGTGACCGGGCACAGCGACAACCGCCCAATTGCCACGCTGCGTTTCCCGTCCAACTGGGCGCTGTCCGAAGCGCGGGCCAAGTCGGTGTTGGAGATCCTCGCGGCCAAGACTGGCCAGGCGGACCGCTTCAGCGCCGAGGGGCGAAGCGACACCGAGCCGGTGGCGACCAATGCCACCGCCGAAGGCCGTGCCCGCAATCGTCGGGTTGAAATCACCGTATTGGCGGAGGGCGTCGAGTGAAGGCGTTTTTCAGTTTCATGATTCGCTGGGTGATTCCCGTGCTGGGCCTGATCGCCCTGAGCCTGATCATCTGGTTTGTCGGGCCGTTGCTCGATGTGCTGGTGCCGGAAGGCCGGCGTTGGGCGCTGATCATCCTGGTGTTCGCGGTGTGGCTCGCCTACCGCGTGTTCCGCATCGTCCAGGCCCGTCGCCAGGCCGCCGAAGTGATGCGCAGCCTGGCCGCCGAAACCCCGGCCGACCCCAACAGCGTCGCTACCGCCGAAGAACTCACCACCCTGCGCCAGCGCATGGACGAGGCCCTGGCACTGCTGAAAAAGGCCAAGCTGGGTGGCGATGAACGCCGCAACCTCTACGAGCTGCCGTGGTACGTGATCATTGGCCCACCGGGTTCGGGCAAGACCACTGCGCTGGTCAACTCCGGGCTGCATTTCCCGCTGGCCGCGCAGTTGGGCGCCGGAGCCGTGCGTGGTGTCGGCGGTACGCGCAACTGCGACTGGTGGTTTACCGACCAAGCGGTGTTGCTCGACACCGCCGGCCGCTACACCACCCAGGACAGCAACTCCACGGTGGATAAAGCCGCGTGGCTGGGCTTCCTCGACCTGCTGAAAAAGCAGCGCTCGCGCCGCCCGATCGATGGCGCTTTCATCGCCATCAGCCTGTCGGACCTGTTGTTGGGCACCGACGCCGAACGCGCCGCCCATGCCGCTGCCATCCGCCTGCGCATCCAGGAGCTGTACACCCAATTGGGCGTGCGCTTCCCGATCTACCTGATGCTGACCAAGCTCGACCTGGTGCCGGGCTTCATGGAGTTCTTCGACAACCTCAGCAAGGAAGAGCGCGCCCAAGTGTGGGGCATGACCTTTGCCCTGGACGACGGCAAAAACAGCGACAGCCCGCTGGCGCACCTGCAAAGTGAGTTCGCCGGCCTGGAGCAGCGCCTCAACGAACGCCTGGTCGAGCGCCTGCAACAGGAGCGCGACCCGGCGCGGCGCGACCTGATCTACGGCTTCCCGCAGCAGTTCGGCGCGTTGAAAGATTGCCTGCAAAGCTTCCTCGAAGGCGTGTTCAAGCCCAATGCCTTTGAAGAGCGCGTATTGCTGCGGGGTGTGTACTTCACCAGTGGCACCCAGGAGGGCAGCCCGATCGACCGTCTGATCGGCGCGATGGCCCAGAGCATGAACCTGGACCGCCAGCACCTGGCGCGCCAGAGCGGTACAGGGCGCAGTTACTTCATCGAAAAACTCTTCACTGCGGTGGCCTTTGCCGAGCGCGGCCTGGTGGGGGTGAACCCGAAGGTCGAGCGTCGACGCAAGTGGATTGCACGCGGTGTGCTGGCTGCCACCGTGGCGTTGGTCGTGGTGGTCAGTGGCTTGTGGTGGGTGAGTTACCGTGCCAACCAGGCGTATATCGCCCAGGTTGACCAGAAAGTCGCTCCACTGGGCCAGACTGTGCAGAACCTGAGCCCGGCACAGCGCGAAGTCCTCGCGGTCCTGCCATTGCTCAACGCCGTGAAGAACCTGGCGGGCGACTCGCCGAGCTGGTCCGAGGGGCTGGGGCTGTACCAGGGCGATATGCTCGAAGCCGAGTCTGCCAGTGTCTACCGCAAGCTGTTGATCGCGGTGTTCGCGCCACGCCTGGTGACGCGCATCGAAGAGCAGCTGCACGGCGGCGGCAATTCCGATTTCCTCTACGAAGGCCTCAAGGCGTACTTGATGCTCGCCGACACCGAGCATTACGACCCGGATTTCATCAAGGCCTGGATCGCCCTCGACTGGGACCGCAACCTGCCACGCGACCTGCCGGCCGATCAGCGCCAGGCACTGGCCGGGCACTTGCAGTCGCTGTTCGAACGCCATCCACCGAGTGCACGTCTGGACGCACGCTTGATCGATGACCTACGTCGCCAGTTGCAACAACTGCCAGTAGCCCAGCGGGTGTATGACCGGGTCAAGCGCCAGAAACTGCCCGAAGGCATCCCGGACTTTCGCATCAACGAAGCCGCCGGCCGTGACGCGGCGCTGGTGTTCAGCCGCAAAAGCGGCAAGCCGTTGGGTGAGCCGCTGAGCGGGTTTTTCACCGCCAAGGGCTATCGCCAGGCGTTCCTGGCGAGCAGCCTGAACCAGACCGGTACCCTGGCTGAAGAGCAATGGGTGCTGGGCCAAGCGCAGGCCGACCAGCAGAACGTGGTGAGCCTGGCTGCGGATGTGCGGCGCCTGTATTTCCAGGACTACCAGCGCCAGTGGGATGCGTTGCTGGCGGACATCGACTTTGTCCCGATCACCAGCGTGGCCCAGGCGGCCGACGTGCTGCGGGTGATCTCCGGCCCGACCTCACCGCTGAAAAAACTGCTGGTGGCCGTGGCCAGGGAAACCGATCTGCAAGCCGAGGAACGCCAACTGGCGGCCAAGGGCGTGCCGGTGGAAGGGGGTGTCGACAAGCTCAAGGAGCGCCTGGGCAGCCTGCTCGGCCAGGAGCAACCGACTGCGAATGCGCCTGCGGCGGCGGATGATCCGGTGACCGCGCACTTTGCCGAACTCAACGGCATCGTCAGCAAGAACGAAGGCGAGCCGGCGGCCATCGATGGCCTGCTTACCGACATGAATGCGCTGTATGTGCAGGTCAGTGCCATGGTCGGTGCCAGCGGCGACGCCTTGCTCGGCGAGGCGAAGAACCAGGCGGCGGCCGCGGCCACGCGGGTCAGCCTGAATGCCGAGCGCCAGCCTGCGCTGGTACAGGGCATGGTCAAGTCGGTGGTCAACTCCACCACCAACAGCATGATGGGCGGCGTACGTAACCAGTTGAACGCGGCCTGGGTCAGCGAAGTGGTCAACGTGTATCGCCAGTCCCTGGCCGGCCGTTACCCGATGTCGCCGGGCAGTGCGCGGGATGCCACCCTGGACGACTTCGGTCAGTTCTTCGGCGTGGGCGGGGTGATGGACAATTACTTCCGCAAGTACCTGCAACCTTACGTGGACACTTCCGCGCAGACTTGGCGCTGGCAGCCGGGTGCGGCACAGAAACTCGGGATTGCACCGGGTGTGCTGCAGACCTTCCAGCGTGCCGCGTCGATCCGCGATGCGTTCTTCCGCGCCGGAGGCACTCAACCCGTCGTGCGTTTCGAACTCAAGCCGGTGTCGATGGACCCGACCATCACCCAGTTCCTGCTTGACCTCGACGGACAGCAATTGAGCTACGACCACGGCCCGAGCCGTCCGGTGGCGATGCAATGGCCGAACCCCGGCAGCATCGGCGTGGTGCGTATCTCCATCATGCCGCCGTCGGCCAGTGGCCGTTCGGGCGTGACCCTGGACGGGCCGTGGGCCTGGTTCCGCTTGCTGGAACAGTCGGACCTTACCGCCGGTAATTCGCCGGACCGTTTCAACCTGCGCCTGCGCGTCGATGGCGCGAGCATCGCCTACGAGCTGCGCGCCAACAGTGCCTTCAACCCGTTCAAGAGCCGCGTGCTCAGCGGCTTCAGCCTGCCGGAGCGGCTATGACGTCGCTGGGTTTCTACGGCAAGTTGGCCAGCCGGGGCGATTTTGTCAGCCGCGCCTTGCCCCAGAGTTTCATTGGCCCATGGGACAGCTGGCTGGCGGCGGGTTTGCTTGCCAGCCAGAACAGCCTCGGTAGTGACTGGCTCAACACCTACCTGGTCAGCCCGCTCTGGCGCTTTGTGCTGGCGCCGGGGGTGTGCGGGCCGGATGCGGCGGCGGGTGTGGTGATGCCGAGCATCGACCGGGTGGGGCGCTATTTCCCCTTGGCGGTAGTGGCGTTGCTCGACCACGACACCAATCCTGCCTCGCTGGTGGGCGGGCCGGACACCTGGTTCGAGCAGGTCGAAACGCTGTTGCTCAGCACCCTGGATACCGGTGCCACCTTCGAACGCTTCAATGAAGGCCTCGATAGCCTGGGTCTCCCGGCAAGTGAACCGCGCGCGGTGGATAGCCGTTTTGCCGGTTTGCAGCGGGTGGCCGCCACCCTGCCGCACCAGCGCATGACCGCGCTCGCCGAACAGGCCTGCGACGGTGCGAGCCTGTGGTGGGGCCGGGGTTCGCAGGCGATTTCCCCTGGTTTGTTGCGGTGTCAGGGCCTGCCTGCCACCGGCGATTTTGCGCAGTTTTTGCTCGGACAAGAAGGTGTGGTGTAGATGGGGTCGACGTATAAATCCGCGAGCAAGAGCCATGTGGGCATGGTGCGCCAGGTCAACGAAGACGCCTGCCTCGACCTGCCGGAAAACCGCCTGTGGGTAGTGGCCGATGGCATGGGCGGGCATGCGGCGGGGGACTATGTGAGCAGCCTGATCGTCGACAGCCTGCGCAGCGTGCCGGTGGGGCGCTCGCTGGATGAATACACGGCGGCGCTGCGCAACGACCTGCTTCGCATCAACACGGCCGTACGTGAAGAAACCGCCAACCGTGGCGTGACCATGATGGGCAGCACCGTGGTGCTGTTGGCTGCCCGTGGCTTGCGCGGTGTGTGCCTGTGGGCCGGTGACAGTCGCTTGTATCGCCTGCGCGACGGCCTGCTCGAAGGCATCTCCCGCGACCACAGCTACGTCCAGGACCTGCAAGACAGCGGCCTGCTCAGCGAAGCCGACGCCCGTACACACCCGCGCGCCAATATCGTCACCCGCGCCATTGGTGTGGAAGCCCACTTGGACCTGGCGGTGGTCGACCTGTTGATCGCCCCCGGTGACAGCTACCTGCTGTGCAGTGACGGCCTGAACAAGACCGTCGAAGACCATGAGATCCGCGAAGTCCTCAGTCACGACGCTCCGGATGAAATCGTGCGCAGCCTGGTGCACCTGGGGCTCAACCGAGGCGCGCCGGATAACATCACCGCCATTGTCGTGAAGGTATCGCCATGAACATCGTCATCCCGGGTTATGACATCGAAGGCGAGATCGGCGAAGGCGCCATGGCCAGTGTGTACCTGGCGACCCAGCGCTCGCTGGAGCGCAAGGTGGCGTTGAAGGTGATGGCGGCGGCGCTGGCGGCAGACCCGAGTTTTTGCGAGCGCTTCCTGCGCGAGGGCAAGACCCTGGCGCGCTTGTCACACCCGCACACGGTGACCATCCATGACATCGGCAACGTCGGTGAGCTGTACTACATGGCCATGGAATACCTGCCCAACGGTACGCTCAAGGAGCGCATCGCTGCTGGCATGACCCCGGAGCAGGGCGTGACGCTGATCCGCCAGATCGCCTCGGCGCTGGGTTATGCCCACGCTCAAGGCCTGGTGCACCGCGATGTCAAACCGGCGAACATTCTGTTCCGCGCCGATGGCACGGCGGTGCTGTCCGACTTCGGGATCGCCAAGTCGCTGGATGATCGCACCCAGTTCACCCAGGCCGGGTTCGCCGTGGGCACGCCGAGCTACATGAGCCCCGAACAGGCGCGGGGCCAGGAGATCGATGGCCGTGCCGACCTGTATGCATTGGGTGTGGTGTTGTATGAAATCCTGGTCGGCAAGCTGCCCTATAACGGCACCGATGCGCTGTCCACGGCGCTGGCCCACCTGACCGAGCCGTTACCGGAACTGCCGGTGCACCACGGCCGTTACCAGGAGGTGCTGCGCAAGCTGTTGGCCAAGGACCCGGCGGAGCGTTTCCCGGATGCGGCGGCCTTGTTGCGGGCGCTGGATAACCTGCCGGCAGAGTCGCCGGAGGCCACCCTGGTACGACCGCTGCCCATCCCACTGAGCTTCGATCTGGCAGGCATGACCCCGGTCACGATCGATATTCCGACCGATAAACCGCAGCCCCAACCCGTCGTGCGCCAACCAGTGGTGACACCGACGCAACACCATGCCGTGTCCGAGCAGCGTCGTGGTCCGGTGTTGGCGCTGGCCGCCGTGGCGGTGGCGGTTGCCTTGGCCATCGGCGGGGCCAGTTACTGGTGGTTGAGCGGTAGCGATGAGCCCGTTGCCAAGCCGCCCGCTGCGGTGCTGCCGCCAGTCACGCCACCCCCTGCGGTAGCCGAGGTCGATGGCGGCCAGCGTCCGTTGCTGATGGCGGGCAAGAAGACCCTGTTCCAACGCGTGCTCAGCAAGCCGGGCGCCAGGCTTTCAGCTGACGCAGGCAGTGCGCCGGGCAAAGCCCTGCCAGCGTTTTCCGTGCTTTACGTTTACCAGCGCAAGGACATCGACGGCAGCCCGTGGGTGCGCGTCGGTGCCGCCACCGATGGCCGCAGTGACGGTTGGTTGCCGGCGTCGCAAGTCAGCGACTGGAAACAGAGCCTGGTGTTGAAGTTCACCGAACGCTCGGGCCGGGCGCCGGTGATGTTCCTGCGCCAATCCGCAGAAGTCGAGAAACTGCTGGCCGATCCTTCAGCAGCCAAAGGCGTGCTGGCCAAGGCGCAGAAAAACAGCGAAGACAACAGCCAGATCCTGGCCCTGGAACCGAGCGCCAGCGCGGTGCCGCAGAACCAGTTCTACCTGTTGCCGATCTTCGACTCCAAAGAGAGCTTCGACGAAAACGGCCAGCCGGTGCAGTTGCTCAACGTGGCTTCCATCGACCCCGGCAGCAGCGCAGCCTCCAAGCCCTCGACCCCGGTGATCAATGCCAACGCCGATGCCTTCCGCACGGCGGTGGTGTTGGTGGTGGACACCACCGTGTCGATGCAGCCCTATATCGACCAGGTTCGCGACGTCGTGCACGAGCTGCAGACCCGGATTGCCGAGCGCGGTGAGCTGGACAGTGTCAGCTTCGGGATGGTTGGGTTTCGCAGCAGCATCAAGAAAACCCCAGGCCTGGAATACGTGGCCAAGACCTTGATCAGCCTCGAGCAGGGGCGCGACCCGCAGCGTTTTCTCGACATGGCGCGCCAGGTCAAGGCGTCCACGGTGTCCAGCCATTCCTTCAACGAAGACGCGTTCGCCGGCGTGATGCAGGCGGTGGATGGCATGGATTGGTCCGGCTACGGTGGGCGCATCATCCTGCTGGTCACCGACGCCGGTGCGCTGCGCAAGAACGACCCGTTTGCCGCTACCCAGATGAACGAAGCCGAAGTGCGCCAGGCTGCGCTGGGCAAGCAGATCAAGATCTACGCCCTGCACCTGCGCACCGACGCCGGCAAGAAAACCCATGCCGGTGCCGAGAGCCAGTACCGCATCCTCACCGCTGACGCCAACCCGCAGATTGGCGACCTCTACACGTCGGTGCCCGGTGGCGATGTGCGCAAGCTGGGTGAGCGTGTGGATGAGATCGGCACGGTGTTCGCCAACCTCGTGCACCAGGTGCGCAGCAACACGCCGCAGCCGGTGCCATTGCTCAACAGCGCACCGAGCCTGGCGGACAAGTCCGCAGCGGTGGGTTATGCCATGCACATGGATTTCCTCGGTCGCAAAATCGCCAGCCAGGCGCCGCAACTGGTCAGCGCCTGGACCGCCGACCGTGACCTGACCAACCCGGCACTGCCGGCGTTCCAGGTGTGCGTGATGCTGACCAAGTTGCAGCTCAACGATCTGCAGCAGTCGCTGAAGTTGATTGTCGACGCGGCGCGCAAGACCCAGACCTCGCCCAAGGACTTCTTCCAGGAGATCGCCAGCGCCTCGGCCTACATGAGCCGTGATCCACAAGCCCTGCGCAAGGGCGGCAACCTGGCCGACGGCGGCATCCTCGGCGAATACCTGGAAGGCCTGCCGTATCGCAGCAAGTCGCTGAACATGACCCAGGACTTGTGGTTGTCGTTGAGCGTGGCCGAGCAGGAAGACTTTATTGACGAGCTGGATTCGAAGATCCGTCTCTACGAAACCTTCCACAATGACGTGGCCAACTGGGTCCGTTTCGGCGACGCCGAGCCGGGCGATGCGTTGTACCGCGTGCCGTTGTCGACGTTGCCGTGATGCTGAACCTGAGCGCGGTGCACAAGAGCCGGGGTGTCGGTAGCCAGCGCTATAGCCTGGTGATTCCGGCGCTGACGCTGCGTGAGGGTGAGCAATTGGCGATTGTCGGGCCCAGCGGTTGCGGCAAGAGCACCTTGCTGGACCTGCTGGCGCTGGTATTGGCGCCGGACCAGGTCGGGCAGTTCGAATTCCATCGGCACGACATCGCCGGGCTATGGCGCGGCGACCAGCAATCCACGCTGGCCGCGCTGCGTAGCCAGTATCTGGGGTATGTGCTGCAAACTGGCGGCCTGCTGGGTTTTCTCGATGTGCGCGCGAATATCGCCTTGTCCCGGCAACTGCTGGGCTTGAAAGACGACGGCAGCGTGGCGCGCCTGGCCGAGCAGTTGGAGATCAGCGACCAGTTGGCCAAGAAGCCGGCGGCGCTCTCGGTGGGCCAGCGCCAGCGCGTCAGCTGTGCCCGCGCGCTGGCCCATGCGCCGCACCTGGTGCTGGCGGACGAGCCGACGGCGTCCCTCGACCCTTTGAATGCCGAGCGCGTGATGCAGGCGCTGCTGGCCCAGGCTCGCGAACATCGTGCGGCCTGCGTGATTGCCACCCATGACGAGCCCTTGGCACGGGCCAGTGGCTTGCAGGTGCGGCGCATCAGTTGCCGTCGCGACACCGACGGCGGTGTCACTGCCACCCTTGGGGAGGCGTGCTGATGCGCATCGGTCTGGTGGCGTCGCTGGCCTGGCAGGACTATCGAAACGATGCCTGGCTGTCCGCCTGTTCGGTGCTCGCGCTGGTGGCGGTGATCGCGCCGTTGCTGGTGTTATTCGGCCTGAAATTTGGACTGGTTAGCAGTTTGACCGAACGTTTGGAGACCGACCCTGCCACCCGTGAAATTATTCCGCTGGGCGGTGGTCGATTCAGCAGCGCCTTTATCGAGCAGCTCGGCCAGCGCAGCGACGTAGCGTTTGCGCTGCCGCGTACACGGCAGATTGCGGCGACGGCGCAGGTGGGCTCGCTGGCCCTGGAGATGCTACCGACCGCCTCGGGTGATCCGTTGGTGGCCGGTCTGCCGGTGCCACAGGGCCTGGACCAGATCGTGCTGAGCCACACCGCCGCCGAGAAGCTCGCGGCGCGGCCAGGGGATTGGCTGGACACCCGTTTTGCACGGCAAGTGGCGGGACGCGTGGAAGCCCAGCGCACGCGCGTGCGGGTGCTGGCGGTACTGCCGCTGGAAGCCTTTGCCCGTGACGGTCTGTTCGCCGATCTGACATTGCTTGAAGCGGCGGAAGACTATCGCGACGGCCTTGCGGTGCCGGCGTTGGGGTGGAACGGTGAGGCGGTGGGGGTGAGTGAGCAACGGGTCTACCCGGCGTTCCGCTTGTATGCCCGCAACCTGGTCGATGTGGAGCCGCTGCGGGTGTACTTCGCGGGGCAGAACCTGTTGGTGTCGACCCAGGCACAGACCATCGCACAGGTGCAGTCGTTGAGCCGCAACCTGTCGATCGTGTTCTGGGTGATCTGCGGGTTGGCGTTGGGGGGGGCGTTTGCGGCGATCTTTGCCGGTGCCCTGGCCGCCGTCGCCCGCAAGCGGCGGGAATTGTCGGTGCTGCGCCTGCTGGGGTTTTCCACAGGCGGGCTGCTGTTGTTCGTGGTGGTGCAGGCGCTGTACAGCGCAGGTTTGGCTGGCGTGCTCAGTGCCGGGCTGTATGGCCTGGCCGAGGCAGCGTTGAATAAGCTTTTTGTGCAGGTGCCGGGCGAACACGCCAGTCACCTGCTGGCACGTCATTACGGCCTGGCCCTGGTTGCAGTCCTCGGCGTCAGCGCCGTGGCGGCGGCCTGCGGTGGTTGGCGAGTGGCGCGGATCCAGGCTTCTGAAGGAATCAGAGATGTATAAGTTACTGGGCGCCTGCGTGGCGCTGACCCTGGCCTCGATGGCCTGGGCCGATGAGGCGAGTGACAAGCTCGACAACCCCAAGCCGTTGGAAGGCGACGTCAGCCTGCCACTGCCGTGCGAAGGCAACATGGTGTTCCGCTACGCCTATGTGCTGGCCCAGGGCACCCTGGATGACCGCGAGATCAGCCTCGGCTACCCCTTCGCCGAAGGCGAGGCGGGTTATCAGCAGTCGTTTATTTCCGGCTACCGCCGCGACTTCATCAACGGCCAGTTCACCCTCAAGGACCTGCCCAAAGATTGGAACAAAGTCATCGCGCCCTTGATGCCGAAGACCGACGCCAAGACCCCGCTCAAGCCCATGCTGTACTTCATCGGCAAGTACGAAGTGACCGCCCGTCAATACGCCCAGGTGATGTCCCAGGCGCAGTCGCTGGCCAGTGGCGAACCCGCACCGGCGTGCGATGCACCGACCGGCATGGCCGGACGCTTGCCCAAGGTGAAGCTGTCGCGCTTCGAAGCCGAGCGCTTCTCGGCGGTGTACAGCGCCTGGCTGATGAAATACCACCGTGAGCGGCTACCGGTCAGTGGTCGCGGTTCTTCAGCGGATGATGGTGGTCTCGGTTTTGTGCGCCTGCCCACCGAAGTGGAATGGGAATTCGCCGCCCGCGGCGGCCATGCGGTCAGCCGCCAGGACTTG
The DNA here is from genome assembly GCF_002980075.1 of Pseudomonas sp. MYb13. Classification (NCBI taxonomy): domain Bacteria; kingdom Pseudomonadati; phylum Pseudomonadota; class Gammaproteobacteria; order Pseudomonadales; family Pseudomonadaceae; genus Pseudomonas; species Pseudomonas sp. MYb13. The sequence goes on from NZ_PCQI01000001.1 coordinate 274,176, forward strand.
GAAGGGCGCCTGTTCCCCCGCCGTGTCGAAGGCAGTGACAGCGACGGCCCGCTCGGCGATTACGCGGTGTTCAACCAGGTGGCCGGCGGCACCGGCCAAGCCGCGCGCCTGATGCCCATCGGCACCAAATTGCCCAACCCGATCGGCCTGTTCGATGTGATCGGCAACGCGGCGGAAATGGTCCAGGAATCTTTCCAGCTGGTGCACGCCGGGCGTCGCCAGGGCACCTATGGCGGGTTTGTGGTCAAGGGCGGCAACTACCTCGAAGGCGAGGGCACGCTGTTCACCGGCATGCGCCGTGAATATCCGCTGTTCGCCGCCGATGGCACCGAGCAAAGCAACGAGACCACCGGTTTTCGCGTGGCGATCGGCGCGCTGTCGGCGCCGCGTTCGCGCTACAAGGAACTGTTCGCTCAATGGCAGAAAGAGGGCCGACTGGCGTCACTGACCGATGCCATCGACGACGCCCAGGACCCGACCAAACGCCTGGACAGCATCATCGCCGCCAGCGTCGACCCCAAGCTGCAAGCCGAGCTTGGGCTGGTCAACGAGGAGCTCAAGCGCAACGTCTCGCTGATCGCCCAGCAACGCGAAGAAGCCGCGGGCAACCTGATTCAGTCGGCCGCGCTGGTGGCCGAGACCATCGCCAACTACAACATTCGCCTGGCCAACCTGCAGAAGAGCCGCCAGCAGGCCCTGGACAACAAGGACCAGGCCAGCGCGCAGCTGTTTGAAATGGCCATCACCAATGGCCGCAGCGCGCTGGATGGCGCAGTGGCGATCTATATCGACAACCTGGCCACCGGCACGCGCTACACGGATGCGGTGATACAGGCGCAGTTTCAGCGGATCAAGGAAGAGTTGGATCGCAAGCCGGTGCTCGGCAAGAGCCTGGTGACGCGCGCAACACTGTTCGTTCGCCATGTCGGTAACTACCGCAAGCAACAGCGGGCCGACCCGGCAACGATCTTGAAGGAATTGCTCGCAGCGAGCGGTCAGCGATGAGCGCTGGCTGTAGGGCGAGCTTGGAAGGGACTCAGGCGGCGGTGGGCCGTGCTGGGCAAGTCAAACTTAAAAGAGAACACACCTATGCTTTTTTCCCGTAAGGCGGTTTCCAAGCGTCACTTGCTGCTGATCGCGGCTGGTTTCAGCACTGTATTGACCGGTTGTGCCACGTCGCCGTCCTCCAAGGTCGCGTCGAGCACCAAGGTCGAGTACTACCCGAACTGCTACGAGCCAGTGCAGCACTTGCGCGCGACCGATTCGGACATGACCAAGTCGGTGGTGACCGGTGCGGCCATCGGCGCGGCCGGTGGCGCACTGCTGGGCGCGCTGACCGGCGACTCCGACAAGCGTGGCCGCAACGCCGCCATCGGTGCAGCCGGCGGGGCCCTGGCTGGCGGTGCGGCGGGTTACTACACCGAGCGTCAGAAGCAGATCAGCGATGACAACCAGCGCATTGCGTCTTACTCCACCGACTTCAACAAAAGCGCGTCCGACATCGACCGCAGCACCGCATACGCCAAAGCGTCGCAGCAGTGCTACCAGAGCGCGTTCACCAAGCTCGTGGCCGATCGCAAGGCCAAGACCGTCAATGACACCGAAGGCCGCAAGCGCCTGGCGGAAATCGTTGCGGGCCTGAAGGAGTCCAATGACCTGATCGTCGCGGTCAACGGCAAAGCCAGCGAAGACCTGAACAACTACACCCAGGCCTACGAGAAAGACCTGCAACAAGTGGGTGTGCAGCGTAACGACGTTGTCACCGTCGCCACTGCCGACACCACACCGGTCACGCCGCCGGCCAAAGGCAAGAAAGTCGTCAAACCAGCGAAAAAGAAAGTGCTGCCAGCGGTGCCACAAGAAGCGGTGACCACCGAGAAGAGCATCCAGACCGTGCAGGCCAAGCAAGCTGAAAGCAAGCAGGTCGCCAGCGCCGGCAAGGCACAGCTCGAAGGCAGCTGCCGCGATCCGAACCTGGCCGACTGGGCACCGGTACCTTGCCCAAACGTTTAAGTAACATGCTGCTATAAGCGTCAAACGCCAGCCGATCTTCCGCTAATGCGCTAGATCGGTGGCGTTCCTTTAGCAAATCGTTAAACTGCTGCGGCCACTCAATAATTACACCGAGGCCGTGTGCATGAAATTTCGTCTTCTCCTGTGGGTGCTGGGCCTGATGATGGGCAAAGCCAGCCGCACCAATCCCGCCTTCCAGCAGCAACTGGGTGACAAAGACCTGGCCTTCCAGCTGCAGACCCTCGACGGCAAGGTTGCCCGTCACTTCATCGTCAAGGACCAGCGCATCACCAGCCGCTCGGGCGTGCACCCGGCGCCGGCGTTTGCCATTGCGTTCAAGGACGCCGCCTACGGCTTCGCCACGATGCAGGCAAAGAACAAGCAACTGGCGTTCATGACGGGGATTCAGGACAAGTCGATTCAGATCAAGGGCAACCCGGCGCTGGTAATCTGGTTCCAGGGGTTGACCAAGTATTTGAAGCCGAAGAAAAAGAAGTAGGGTTTTCAGCTGGACCGAGTTGGATTCATCGCAGCCAAGCCAGCGCCCATATTTGACGGTGTTCACACATCAAAATGTGGGCGCTGGCTTGCCTGCGATAGCTGTATCAGGTGACACCCTCAGCCCTGGCTGAACTGGGACGCCAGTTCGCGCAACAGCACTTCAGCATCCAACACTTTACCCACCACTTCCTCGGCCTTGTCACGGCTCAAGCCCAGGCGCTCAAGCAGCGCATCCGGAATCGCCTCATCCGGCCCGGAGCCGATACCGCGGCTGCGCAAAAGACGTACGGCCAGGCACACCAGGTTCGGGTACTCGGCGTACTGGCCGTCGTAGGTCGGATCGTGCTGGAAGCGCAGGGCGGTGGACAGTTCGTCCGGCATGTCCCAGTAGCGCATCAGCCAGGCACCGATCTGCTCGCGGCTGATGCCCAGCAAGTGTTGCTCGACATAGCTGTGGCACAGGTGCGGGTTGACCTCCAGGTGACGGCAGATCAGTGAGAAGTGCGGCGGGAACACGTGGGCCAGCAGCAGGTAACCGAAGTTGTGGAGCAGGCCGGCAAGGTACGTCAGGCCGGCTTCCGGGCGCTGGGCACGCGGCATGGCGCGGGTCAGGCCTTCGATCACGGCGGCGGTGTAGATCGACTGGTGCCAGTACGGCGTGGACTGGTGCGGATGGTCCTTGGGCAGGCTGAGGGTCTTGCCCAGGGCCAGGCCCAGCGCCAGGTTGATCACCAGGTCAAAGCCCAGCACACGCACGATGGCGTCTTCAACGGAGCGGATCTTGCCCGGCGACGCGTAGTACGGCGAGGCGGCCCAGCTCACCACTTGCGCGGCCAGCGCCGGGTCGGTTTCCACCACGCCGGTGATGTCGTCAATGGTGGCATTGGGGTCGACGCGCAGCTTGATGATCTTCTGCGCGGTATCGGCCAACGGCGGGATCTCGATGGTCGCTTCCAGGCGCTGCTGGATGCGGCGGGCAGTGAACGCCTGCATCGCCTGGGTGATTTCCTCGCGGTCATCATTGGGGCGGTCGAGGTTGGGGCGGATATTGCTCAGCGGCTCGCCAAAGTGGCCGGCGCTGGCCTTGGTGAGCAAGGTCCTGAAGGCGTCGGTGGCGATTTCCAGCAGCAGCCCGGCTTCACCCGAATGTACCAGCAGGCTCGGCTCATCAAGCAGACTGCCTTCATACAGGCATGGCGAGCTGGTCAGGGGCGGCAGGCCCGGCAACAGGCTCAGGTCATGTTTGCCGAGCATGCGCTCGACGCGATCCGGCGACACGGCGGTGAGGCGGCGACCGGTGAGTTCGGCGAGGCGGTTGAGGTCGAGCAACTGGCTTTGCGGGAACAGCACCATCAGTGCGCCCACCGCATCTTCCAGCAACACCGCCTGGACCTTTTGCGCAGGATTCAGGCCCGGTAGATCGGCGACTTCCGCGTAGGGGATGGCGAGTTTTGCGAGCAGAGCCCGAATGACCGGCGGGGCGGTCAGTGGGGCTGTGGCGAGGGCAACTTCTGACATGGCCTGATCCAATTTCTTACATTCAACGAAGTATAACCAGCTTGATACATATGTTGGTCGACTAACTGCGGTTTGTGACGCGGTTGGCTGTGGGGGCGTGCTTTCGGGCGCCATGGCCGGCAAGCCGGCGACTGCGGGGGGAGGGTCAGACCTGGCCGTATTGCTGGCCGTGGCGCAACCAACGGTTCAACAACGGGCTGACATGATCCGGCCAGCGCTCCAGCAGCGCTTGCGCCGCATCGCGCACAGCCGGGAGCAGATCGGCGTCGCGCATGAGGTCGGCGACCTTGAATTGCAGCAAGCCGGTCTGGCGGGTGCCGAGCATTTCGCCGGGACCACGTAGCTCGAGGTCTTTTTCGGCGATGACAAAACCGTCATTGGTTTCGCGCATGATGCCCAGTCGCTGGCGACCGATCTGTGACAGCGGCGGGTGGTACAGCAGCACGCAATGGCTGGCGGCGCTGCCCCGGCCGACACGCCCACGCAGCTGGTGCAGCTGCGCCAGGCCCAGTCGTTCGGGGTTTTCGATGATCATCAGGCTGGCATTGGGTACGTCCACGCCCACTTCAATCACCGTGGTGGCCACCAGCAGTTGCAGGTTGCCGGCCTTGAATTCGGCCATCACCGCAGCCTTTTCAGCGGGTTTCATGCGCCCGTGGATGAGCCCGACCTTGAGTTCACCGAGGGCGCTGGTCAGGTCCTCAAAGGTGGTTTCGGCGGCCTGGCACGTCAGCTCTTCGGACTCTTCGATCAGGGTGCATACCCAGTAGGCCTGGCGACCTTCGGCACAGGCGCCGCGTACGCGCTCGATCACTTCGACACGCCGGGTATCGGTGACCAGCACGGTGTTGACCGGTGTACGGCCGGGTGGCAGTTCGTCGAGGATCGAGGTATCGAGGTCGGCGTAGGCGCTCATGGCCAGGGTGCGGGGGATCGGGGTGGCGGTCATGATCAACTGGTGTGGGTTCATGCGTCCGCCCACGCCTTTCTGGCGCAGGGCCAGGCGCTGTTGCACGCCGAACCGGTGCTGTTCGTCGATGATCACCAGGGCCAGGTTCTTGAACTGCACTTCGTCCTGGAACAGCGCGTGAGTGCCCACCACCATCGGTGCGCCACCGGCGATTTGTTCAAGTGCTGCCGCGCGGTTCTTGCCCTTGAGCTTGCCGGCCAGCCACGCCACTTCCAGGCCCAGCGGTTCAAGCCAGCGCTTGAAGGTGATGAAGTGCTGCTCGGCAAGGATCTCGGTAGGCGCCATCAGCGCTACCTGGTAGCCGGCTTCCAGCGCTTGCAGGGCGGCGAGGGCGGCGACCACGGTCTTGCCCGCGCCGACGTCGCCCTGGATCAGCCGCAGCATGGGCTCCTGCTGGCTGAGGTCGTAGGCGATTTCATTACCGACGCGTTGCTGGGCACCGGTCGGCGCGAAGCCGAGGTTGGCCAGGTATTGCGCAGGCAAGCGTGTGGCCTTGGGCATCGCCGGCGCACGCAGGGAGCGCATGCTCTCGCGCAGGCGTTGCTGGGACAGTTGGTGGGTCAGCAGTTCTTCAAAGGCCAGGCGGTGCTGGGCCCAGTGATGACCGAGGGCCAGTTCGTCGACATCGGCGTCGGCAGGTGGGTGATGCAGGTAGCGAATCGCATCGTCCAGCGGCGCCAGTTGATAGTCGCGGGCCAGCTCCACGGGCAGCCAGTCGGGCAGGCTTGTCGGGCCGAGCAGGGTCAGTGTCTGCATGCACAGTTGGCGCAGGCGTTGCTGGGTCAGGCCTTCGGTGAGCGGGTAGATCGGCGTGAGCGTGGTGTCTACCGGCGGAGGTTCATCGCCAGTGATGGCGCGGTATTCCGGGTGATAGATCTCCAGGCCTGAGGCGCCGGGGCGAGCTTCGCCGTAGCAGCGCACGCGGGTGCCGCGCTTGAGGCCTTCCTTCTGCGCATTGCTGAAATGGTAGAAGCGCAGGCTCAGGCCACCGGTGCCGTCCTGCAGACGCACCACCAGGCTGCGGCGCTTGCCCATCACTACGTCTGCGCCGCTGACGGTGCCTTCGACTACCGCGTCCTGCCCAGGGCGCAACTGGCCGATGGGCACTACGCGGGTACGGTCCTGATAACGCAGGGGCAGGTGGAACAACACGTCCTGGAGGTTCTCCAGGCCGACCTTGGCCAGCTTCTCGGCCATGGCTTCACCGACACCCTTGAGTGCCGTCACCGACACCTGCGACAGCTCAGTCATACCCTTGCTTAGCTCGCAGCAGGCGGCTTGGCCACCGAACACAGGCGGATCGAGTCAGCAAGGATCTCAATGGCCTTGGGCCGCGGAAAGCTGGCGCGCCAGGCAATCGCCACGGTGCGGAAGGGCACCGGCGGCGTGAGTGGGCGCACTTCAATGACGCCTGGGGCGTAGTGATGGCTGTCCACCGCCGACAGCGGCAGGATCGAAATGCCCAGGCCGGACGCGACCATGTGGCGAATGGTTTCCAGCGAGCTGGACTCCACGGTAGTGTGCTTGGCGCCGTCGTTGCCCTTGGTCAGGGTTGGGCAGGCTTCGAGCACCTGGTCGCGGAAGCAGTGACCCTCGCCGAGCAGCAGCAGGCTCTTGTCGTTGAGCAGGCCGGCATCGATGGTGTCTTTCTGCGTCCACGGGTGGGAGGCCGGCATCAGCACGTAGAACGGCTCGTCGTAGAGCGGCAGGGTCAGCACGTCGGCTTCATTGAACGGCAGGGCGATGATGATCGCGTCCAACTCGCCGTTGCGCAGCTTGTCGCGCAGCACGTGGGTGAAGTTTTCTTCGATATACAGCGGCATCTGCGGCGCGACGCGGTGCAGTTGCGGGATCAAGTGCGGGAACAGGTACGGGCCGACGGTGTAGATGGCGCCGACTTTGAGCGGTGCGGTCAGCTGGTTCTTGCCGGCCTGGGCCAATTCGCGAATGCTCTGCGCTTGCTCGAGCACCTTCTGGGCCTGGGCAACAATGCCTTCGCCCACAGGGGTGAGGCGCACGGCGCTCTTGCTGCGCTCGAAAATCAGCACACCGAGTTCGTCTTCAAGCTTTTTCACGCCCACCGACAGCGTCGGCTGGCTGACGTGGCAACGCTCGGCCGCGTGGCCGAAGTGCTGCTCTTGGGCGAGGGTAACGATGTAGCGTAATTCTGTAAGAGTCATAGCGGGCGTCCATGAGGTTGCAGGCCAAGCATACCGGCTGCAATCGATAGACGCACGTTATCAGAACTTTGGTGGGGATTGAGCGGGGAATATCGGTGATTTTGCTGATGCGATAAAACCAATCTGGGCTTGCCCGCGATGCAGGCACCTCGGTCTATCAATTGCACCGAGGTGATGCTATCGCAGGCAAGCCAGCTCCCATACAAGCTGGCGCCTGCAACCCTTAGCGGCGGCGTTTCTCGATGTTGTACACGAAGGGTGCAACGATCTCGATGCTACCGCCCTTGAGCATGTCCGCTGGAGGCTTGGGCAGTGGCTGGGCACGACGGATCATGTCCAGTGTGGCGCGGTCCAGGTCGGCGTTGCCGGAGCGGCCCACCAATTCATAGGACAGCACGTTACCGTCGGCATCCACCACGAACTTCAGGCGGTTCAGGCCTTCCTTGCCACGGGCCTGGGCACCTGGCGGGTACTTCTTGTACTTCTGCAAGTGGGCCAGCAGGGTGCCTTCCCAGGACGCTTTGGCAGCGATCTGTTGCGGCGACGGGCCAGGTACGGGCTGGGCCGATTTTTCAGCGGGCGCCTGGGTCGGCGGAGCGTCGCTCGGCGGGTCCTCGGAGGGTTTCTCCTTGGGCGGCTCGATCTTCTTCTCCACCGGCTTGGGCGGCTGCGGTTTGGGCTTGGGCTTGACCGGCTTGGGCACCTGGATCGTTGGCTTGGGCGCCTCGGCCAGTTTCGGCAGGGGCAGCTCTTCCACCGGTGCAGGCGGTTGCGGCGGCGTTACCACCTTGGGCGGTGCCGGCGGTGGTGGCGCTGGCATCGGCGCCAGGTCGATGACCATGGCAGCCGGTGGCAACTGCACCGTGCGCGGCGCTGACCAATGAAGCGCGATAGCGATCGCGACGGCATGCACGCCCAGTACGACGGCGAGGCTGGTGCCATAACGCGTCAGTTTGTGGCGCGTCGTGATCATTTCTTGGCTGCCGTCTCAAGTCCGACCAGGCCTACCTTGAGGTAGCCGGCTGCCCGCAGGGCATCCATCACGCTCATCAGGTCGCCGTAGTCCACGCCCTTGTCAGCCTGGAAGAAGATCGTCGTGTCTTTCTTGCCTTGGGTCTTGGCGTCGAGCACCGGCCCCAGGGTTTCAGTCTTGACTTCCTCTTCGCCCAGGAACAGGCGTTGGTCCGCCTTGACGCTGAGGAAGATCGGTTTCTCTGGTCGCGGCGCCGGCTTGGCGCTGGACGCGGGCAGGTCAACCTTGATGTCCACGGTCGCCAGCGGTGCCGCCACCATGAAGATGATCAGCAGCACCAGCATCACGTCGATAAATGGCGTGACGTTGATTTCGTGGTTCTCGACGAGTTCGTCGTCGCCTTGATTCAAATGCAGGCCCATGGCCGATTACCCCACTTTCACCATGTGCGGTTGCGAGCTGCGCTCGGTAGGCAGGTGATCGAGGTCGCGGCTGACCAGCAGCAGCACTTCTGCCGATGCGTCCGATACCTGGGCCTTGTAGCCGGCAATCGAACGGGCGAAGACGTTGTAGATCACCACCGCAGGAATCGCGGCAACCAGGCCCAGGGCAGTCGCCAGCAGGGCTTCGGCGATGCCAGGGGCAACGACGGCGAGGTTGGTGGTCTGGGTTTTGGCGATGCCGATGAAGCTGTTCATGATGCCCCACACGGTGCCGAACAGGCCGACGAAAGGTGCGGTGGAACCAATGGTCGCCAGCACGCCGGTGCCGCTGCTCATGTTACGGCCGCAGGCCGCCACCAGGCGCTCCAGGCGGAACGCAACACGTTCCTTGATACCTTCTTTTTCGCGAGCGTTGGCCGACAGGCGCATTTCTTCGAGCGCGTCGTGCACCAGGGTGTTGGCCAGGGTGCCTTTCTTGGTCGCGCTTTCGCTGGCTTCCTTGAGGGTGGTGGCCTTCTTCAGGTGGACGATTTCATTGCGCAGGCGACGTTTGGCGCCCAACAGCTCGAAGCCTTTGGCGATCCAGATGGTCCAGGTGATGATCGAGGCGATGGCCAGGCCGATCATGACCGCCTTCACCACGACGTCAGCGTTCTGGTACATGCCCCATGGCGACAGGTCGTGGGCCATGCCCAGGGTGTTGTCGCCTTCCAGCACCACACCTGTGTCGTCGGCGGCAGCAGGGTCAGCGGCCTGGGCCGGGTCGGTGGCAGCGGGCGCAGGGGCAGGGGCTGCCGGCGCCGTGGCGTTTTGCTCGGCTGCAGCCGGTGTAGCGGGAGCGGAGGCATCCGCGAAGGCGGCGGTCGGTGCCAGCAGTACGCTGAACAGCAACGCAGCAATCGCGCGCCAGGCGCGGGATGGGCTGTGAAGCTTGGTTGGCGAAGCGGGGGTTGTATTACGTGTCATGCTGGCCGGACCTGAGTAAAAAAAATGAGTGATCGTCCTTCCAGACCCGAGGTCGAGGACAAATGGGCGGTTATTATTGCAAGTAATTCTTGTTAACAAAAGTAATACAGTTACTTTATTTGCCCTTTTTCTAGCCGGCGGTCACCTGCGAAGGCTAACCTAGACCTTTCAGTACGGAGTTTTGTGATGTCAGCGCCTTCTGTTGTAATTGCCGGTTGTGGCGACGTGGGTAGTCGGCTGGCTAGCCAGTTGCTCGCCTCGGAATGGGAGGTTCATGGCCTGCGCCGCGATATTTCGCGGCTGCCCGACGGCGTGATCGGCATCGCCGGCGACTTGTTCAAGAAGGATTGCCCTGAGACCTGGCCGATCGGCGGGGTGGATTACCTGGTGTACTGCGCTGCGGCGACGGATCACGACGAAGCCGGCTACCGCGCCGCTTACGTGCAAGGGCTCAAACATGTGTTGGAGTGGCTGGGTGACTACGGCCAGGAGCCCAAGCACCTGCTGTTTGTATCCAGCAGCAGCGTCTACGGACAGCAGAATGGCGAGTGGGTCGACGAAACGTCGGAGACTAAAGCAAAAGGTTACTCAGGGCAGGTGATGCTGGAGGCTGAGCAAGTGGCGCTCGACAGCGGCATCCCGGCCAGCATTGTGCGCCTGACCGGCATTTACGGCCCAGGTCGCGAGTGGCTGCTGACCCAGGTTCGACAAGGCTATCGCGTAGCAATCGACCCACCTTTATATGGCAACCGCATTCACGCAGATGACGCGGCGGGTTTGCTGGCCTTTTTGTTGCGGCATGTAGAAAAGGGCGGTTCGTTGGACAAGGTCTACATCGGCGTCGACGATGCGCCCGCGCCACTGGCCGAAGTGGTGGACTGGTTGCGCGAGTACCTGGGTGTGACTGAATGGGCCGATGACGCCAGTGTGCGGCGCGCCGGTAGCAAGCAATGCAGCAATGCGCGTATCAAGGCGCTGGGTTGGGTGCCGACGTACCCGACTTACCGGGAAGGCTACGCGGCGATCCTCAAAGGCTGAAATGCGCTGAAAAATGTGGGAGCGGGCGTGTTCGCGAAGGCGCAGTGTCAGTCACTGAATGTGTGCCTGATGCACCGCTTTCGCGAGCAAGCCCGCTCCCACATTTGGGTCTGTGTTCGGCTACTTATTGCTTTTCAAGCAGCCACTGGCGTGGGCCTGGCGTAAACGAAGGTACTTCGTCTGCCTGCGCAGTGTTGATCGCCTGGAAGATCTCCAGTTGTTTGCCCTTGCGGATAAAGATCCACGGGTTGCCCTGGCCATTCAACTGCAGCCAGATGCTGTCGTAGCCGCCGCTCATGGACGCGCAATCACCTGCCAGGCATAGCGAGTACTGATCGACATTCGGCAGGCCGGCGACCTTGCCGTTGGCCTGGAACTGTACGATGGCGCCGCTACCGAAGCCGTCCGCGATCTTCCAGTCACCGCCCATGTAGGCCGCGTACAGCGCACGTTCGAAGTTGGCGCCGATGGGCGCCCCGTCTGGCGCGGGTTCTTTGGCGCGGGCAAACAGCTGTTCAGGCTCGTTGTCGTTGGCCACTTGCAGCAGTTGTTTGCCTTTGCGCTTGAGTTCGGTGGCGGAGCTGCCGTAGAAATCCACGCTCCAGGCGCCGGATTTTTCACCCAGCAACTTACCTTCAGCTACTTCAAAACCGTTGTAGTAGCGGGCCTGCGAGCCCTTGGTATTGACCTCCCATTCGAGGTTCGGGCCAAAGCTCTGCAGGGCTTCACGCAAAGGCCCGCCCTTGGCTGCCGCATCGATGGCCACCTGATTGATCCAGGTGCCGCTCACATCCAGGTCGGCAGGGTTGCTGGCACAGCCGCCGAGCATCAGGGCGAGCATTGATGAGGCTACAAGCGCTTTGCGCATCATGAAATCCTTTCGAAACGAAGTCGGCGCAGCCTGTGGGGGCTGCGCCGGGTGTTTTACTCGATGACCAGAATCGCGTCCATCTCAACCTGCGCACCCTTTGGCAGGGCAGCAACGCCGATGGCGGCACGGGCTGGATACGGCTGTTCGAAGTACTTGCCCATGATCTCGTTGACCTTGGCAAAGTGGCTCAGGTCGGTGAGGAAGATGTTCAGCTTGACGATGTCCTTGAACGAGCCGCCGGCTGCTTCGGCAACCGACTTGAGGTTTTCGAAGACCTGTACGGTCTGTGCTTCAAAGCCTTCCACCAGTTCCATGGTCTTTGGGTCCAGCGGGATCTGGCCGGACATGTAGACGGTGTTGCCCGCCTTGATCGCCTGGGAGTAGGTGCCGATGGCAGCAGGGGCTTTGTCGCTGGTGATAACAGTCTTGGTCATGAATGACTCCTTGTAATGAGTGGGTTATGCACGCATGCGGGTGATGCGGATGACCCCGGTCAAGGCGCGCAGTTTCTTGATCACGCGGGCCAGGTGCACGCGGTCGTGCACGCTGACCACCAGTTGGACCACGCTGATGCGACCATCGCGCTCGTCCATGCTGATTTTCTCGATATTGCCGTCGGCCGCGTTGACGCTGCTGGCCAGCAGGGCGATCAGGCCGCGCTGGTGCTCCAGCTCCACCCGCAGCTCGACGTTGAACTCGCCGGTGACATCCTTGGCCCATGAGAGCTGGATGCATTTTTCCGGGTTGTGGCGGATTTCGGTGATGTTGCGGCAATTGTCCAGGTGCACGACCATGCCTTTGCCCGCCGACAAGTGGCCGACAATCGGGTCGCCCGGGATCGGCGTGCAGCACTTGGCGTAGCTGAGCACCAAGCCCTCGGTGCCGCGAATCGCCAGCGGGCCCTCGGGGCTTGGCAGCTGTTCGCCTTCACCGAGCAGGCGGCGGGCGACCACATAGGCCATGCGGTTGCCCAGGCCGATATCTTCCAGCAGGTCCTCGATGGTTTCCTGGCGATACTCGTGGAGCATCGCTTGCACGCGCTCTGCAGGAATCTTGTCCAGCGCGCTGTCGAAACCGTTGAGCACCTTGTTAAGCAGGCGTTCGCCCAGGCTGATCGACTCGGAGCGGCGTTGCAGCTTGAGGGCGTGACGGATGTGCGTGCGCGCTTTGCCGGTGACCACGAAGTTGAGCCATGCCGGATTCGGGCGCGCGCCCGGTGCGCTGACGATCTCGACCGTGGAGCCGCTTTGCAGCGGTTCGGACAGCGGCGCGAGACGACGATTGATCCGGCAGGCGATGCAGCTGTTGCCCACGTCGGTGTGCACGGCGTAGGCAAAGTCGACCGCCGTGGAGCCTTTGGGCAGCTCCATGATCCGCCCTTTGGGCGTGAACACGTAGACCTCGTCCGGGAACAGGTCGATCTTCACACTTTCGATGAATTCGAGGGAGTTGCCCGCCCGTTGCTGCATTTCCAGCACGCCCTTGACCCACTGGCGGGCGCGGGCATGGGTGCCTTTGGGTTGCTCGTCGCCGCTGGATTTGTACAGCCAATGGGCGGCAATGCCGTTATTGGCCATCTCTTCCATTTCGCGGGTGCGGATCTGGATCTCGATCGGCACCCCGTGCATGCCGAACAGCGTGGTATGCAGCGACTGGTAGCCGTTGGCCTTGGGAATCGCGATGTAGTCCTTGAAGCGGCCCGGCAGCGGCTTGTACAAATTATGTACAGCGCCGAGCACGCGGTAGCAGGTGTCGACCTTGTCGACGATGATCCGGAACGCGTACACGTCCATGATCTCGTTGAAGGCCCGGCGCTTGCCACGCATCTTCTTGTAGATGCCGTAGATGTGCTTCTGCCGGCCACTGACCTCGCCCTCGATCTCGTCGATCGCCAGGCAATGGCTCAGGGATTCTTCGATCTTGTTGACGATTTCCTTGCGGTTGCCACGAGCGCGCTTGACCGCCTGGTAGATGCGCGCCGAGCGCATCGGGTGCATGGCCTTGAAGCCGAGGTCTTCGAATTCGATGCGAATGGCGTGCATGCCCAGGCGATTGGCGATGGGCGCGTAGATTTCCAGGGTTTCCTTGGCGATGCGCCGGCGTTTTTCGCCGGACAGCACTTCCAGCGTGCGCATGTTGTGCAGCCGGTCGGCCAGCTTGACCAGGATCACGCGGATGTCGCGTGCCATGGCCATGGCCATTTTCTGGAAGTTTTCCGCCTGGGCTTCGGCCTTGGTCTCGAAGTTCATCTGGGTCAGTTTGCTGACCCCGTCGACCAGTTCGGCCACGGTTTCGCCAAATTGTGCGCTGAGCGCTTCCTTGGCGATGCCGGTGTCTTCGATCACGTCATGCAGCATCGCGGCCATCAGGCTCTGATGGTCCATGTGCATGTCGGCAAGAATATTTGCCACCGCAAGAGGATGGGTGACATACGCCTCGCCGCTGCGGCGGCGTTGGCCGTCGTGGGCTTGTTCGGCGTAGAAATACGCTCGGCGGACCAGGTTGACCTGGTCTGGGCCGAGGTAGGTCGATAAGCGATCGGCGAGGGCGTCTATGCTCGGCAAAGTGTTAACTCCTGCCGAAGGCTGTGACCCCGCGCCGTGCTACGTCGACCAGGCATAGGCTTAGACGGCCTCGTTGGACTCGTCCTCGAACGCTGCAAACAGCGGTTCGTCTTCAACGATTTCGGCGTTGGCGATGAACTCGTAGCTCATCAGGCCTTCAGCGATTTCACGCAGGGCTACAACGGTAGGCTTGTCGTTTTCCCACTGGACCAGGGGCTCTTTGCCGCCAGTGGCCAGTTGACGGGCACGCTTGGTAGAGAGCATGACCAGCTCAAAGCGGTTATCCACGTGTTCTAGGCAGTCTTCAACGGTTACGCGGGCCATGGTATTCCTCGGAGCGAATGCAAGATGCGCGCTGCCCGGTTGGGCGAGCGGACTAAACAGTTTAAAAAATCACCAGCGTTTAGGGAAGCGCTGATTTTTCGCAGGCCCTCGCAAAACCGCTACAAGTGCCAATGTAAAGCCCTTGCAGCGGTTTTGGGAAGAGCCAATCAACCGAGCAGTTCAGCGAGTAATTTGCCGAAACGCTGCTGCTGGCGCTTTTGCTGGAGCTGGTTGGCGCGAAAAATCGCCTTCAAATCGTCCAGTGCGTGGGCAAAATCGTCATTAATGATCAGGTAGTCGTAGTCGACGTAGTGGCTCATTTCGCTGACGGCTTCACGCATGCGGCCTTCAATGATCTCGTCGCTGTCCTGGCCACGGTTGGTCAGGCGCTGGTGCAACGCTTCCAGGGACGGCGGCAAAATAAAGATCGAACGTGCCTTGGGCATCAACTGGCGCACTTGTTCGGCGCCCTGCCAGTCAATTTCCAGGATCAGGTCGTGGCCTTCGTCCAGGGTCTGCTGCAAGTGACTCTGCGAAGTGCCATAGAGGTTGCCGAACACTTCGGCGCGTTCCAGGAAATCGCCGTGTTCGATCATCTTGACGAACTCGGTGCGCTCGACGAAGTGATAGTGCACGCCGTTCACCTCACCCGGGCGCATGGCGCGGGTGGTGTGCGAGACCGAGATGCGGATCTGCTCGTCAGCGTCGGTCAGGGCCTTGACCAGGCTGCTCTTGCCCGCGCCCGAAGGGGCGGAAATGATGTAAAGGGTGCCGGTGCTGTGGGTCATGGAGGTTGCCTTACTCAATATTCTGTACTTGTTCGCGCATCTGCTCGATCAACACTTTGAGGTTGACCGCAGCGTTGGTGCTGCGCGGATCGAACGCCTTGGAGCCCAGTGTATTGGCTTCGCGGTTGAGTTCCTGCATCAGGAAGTCCAGGCGCCGACCGGCGGCACCACCGGACTTGAGTACGCGGCGCACTTCAAGTATGTGGGTGCTCAGGCGGTCGAGTTCTTCGGCGACATCGCTCTTCTGTGCCAGCAGGACCATTTCCTGCTCCAGGCGCACCGGATCGAGGTCGGCCTTCATGTCTGTGAAGCGGTCGAGTACCTTCTGGCGCTGGGTGGCGAGCATCTGCGGCACCAGCTCGCGCAGGGTCACGACGTCCTCTTCGATCGAGGTCAGGCGCTCGTTGATCAAGCGCGCCAATTCCGCGCCTTCGCGCTCGCGGCCGGCCTTGAGCTCCTTCAGGCCCTGATTGAACAAGGCCAGGGCTTGGGCGTTGAGCGCCTGCGGGTCGGTGGCGTCGGCCACTAGCACGCCGGGCCAGGCCAGCACTTCCAAGGGGTTGAGCGCGGCCGGCTGCTTGATCAGGCTGGCGATGGTTTCGGCGGCGGCCACCAGTTGCGCGGCACGGTCGCGATCGACCTGCAGCGGCTTGCCGGTGGTTTCTTCGGTAAAGCGCAGGGTGCATTCCAGCTTGCCACGGGAAATGCCCTGGCGCAGCGCTTCACGGACGGCGCCTTCGAGGTCGCGGAACGACTCCGGCAGGCGCAGGTGCGGCTCCAGGTAACGGCTGTTGACCGAGCGCAGTTCCCAGCTCAGGGTGCCTTGTGCGCCGGCTTTTTCGACGCGGGCGAAGGCGGTCATGCTGTGCACCATGGAGGTACCTCGCGTTGCAGTCCCGCAAACACGGGCTGATGGTTAAGAAGGCGCAGGATTGTAGCGCAGTGGGACAAGCGCGCCCAAACCCGAGCATTCGTAACTGGATTTTTTAGCAGTGCCCCGAATCGGCTCACGGCTCTATAATGCTCGGCAGTTTTTCGTCCTCAGTACAGGTGTCTCCCTATGAAACGTCCAAGTGGTCGCGCTGCCGATCAGCTCCGCTCGATCCGCATCACCCGCAACTACACCAAACACGCCGAGGGGTCTGTACTGGTCGAGTTTGGCGATACCAAGGTCATCTGCACCGTCAGCGTTGAAAACGGCGTGCCGCGCTTCCTTAAAGGCCAGGGCCAGGGCTGGCTGACGGCCGAGTACGGCATGCTGCCGCGCGCGACCGGCGAGCGTAACCAGCGTGAAGCCAGCCGTGGCAAGCAAGGCGGCCGTACCCTGGAAATCCAGCGACTGATCGGTCGTTCGCTGCGCGCAGCCCTGGACATGTCCAAGCTGGGCGACGTGACGCTGTACGTCGACTGCGACGTTATCCAGGCCGATGGCGGCACCCGTACCGCGTCCATCACCGGCGCCATGGTTGCCCTGGTTGATGCACTGAAAGTGATCAAGAAGCGTGGCGGCCTGAAAGCAGGCGATCCGCTCAAGCAGATGATCGCCGCTGTGTCGGTAGGCATGTATCAGGGCGAGCCAGTGCTGGACCTGGACTACCTGGAAGACTCGGCTGCCGAGACCGACCTGAACGTGGTCATGACCAGCACCGGTGGTTTCATCGAAGTGCAGGGCACTGCTGAAGGCGCACCCTTCCAGCCGGCCGACCTGAACGCCATGCTCGCCCTGGCCCAGAAAGGCATGACCGAAATCTTCGAGCTGCAGAACGCCGCCCTGGCGGACTGAGCCCGTCTCAAGGAGAAACGCCATGAATGACAACAACCAGATGCCGGTGCCTACGCCTTCCTACGAAGTGCGCCAGGGGGCAATGTTGTGCCATCTCGCGGCGTTTCTGGGTTTCGTGTTCCCCTTCGGCAGCGTCGTGGGGCCACTGATCCTGTGGCAGATGAAGAAAGAAGTGGACCCGTTCGTTGATGATCAGGGCAAGGAAGCCCTGAACTTCCAGATCACCGTGGCCATTGCCTGGATCGCTTGCATTGTGCTTGCCTTCGCAGTGATTGGCTTTTTCCTGATGTTCGCCCTGGCGATCGCCACGGTGGTGCTGACCATCATTGGCAGCATCAAGGCCAACAAGGGCATCGCGTATCGCTACCCCTTGACCTGGCGCGTGATCAAATAACGAGCAGGCACAAAAAAACCGACAGCGATGTCGGTTTTTTTGTGCCTGGAAAAAGACCTCAGATGGTCAGTGTCCAGTCGTAGTCCACTATCAGCGGCGCATGCTGCGAGAAGCGTGGCTGGCGCGGCAGGCGTGCGCTGCGAACGAACCGGCGCAGGCCTGGGGTCAGCAACTGGTAGTCGAAGCGCCAGCCCAGGTTGAGCATCTCAGCCTGTTCGTTATCTGGCCACCAGCTGTACTGGTCACCTTCGCGACTGACTTCGCGCAGGGCATCCACATAGCCCATGTTGCCGACAATCTCGTCCATCCAGGCGCGTTCAGGCGCCAGGAAGCCCGGGGATTGCTGGCTGTCGCGCCAGTTCTTGATATCCAGCTTCTGTTGCGCCACGTACAGCGAGCCACAATAAATGTACTCGCGACGTTTGCGTCGCTGTTTATCCAGGTAACGGGCGAAATCGTCCATTAGCTTGAACTTCTGGTTCAAGTCTTCATCGCCGTTCTGCCCCGAAGGAAGCAGCAAGGTCGCGATGCTGACCTTGTCGAAATCGGCTTGCAGGTAGCGCCCGTAGCGGTCGGCTGTCTCGAAGCCGAGGCCGCTGATGACCGCCTTGGGTTGCAACCGCGAATACAAAGCCACGCCACCTTGGGTGGGCACTTCGGCATCGCAGGCATAAAGGAAGTAGCCATCCAGTTGGAAGGCTGGGTCGTCCAGTTCAAAGGCGGAGGCGCGGGTATCCTGCAGGCAGATGACGTCGGCATTCTGGGCTTGCAGCCAACTGAGCAAACCACGCTCGACTGCAGCCTGAATACCATTAACGTTCACACTGATGATCCGCATAAATGGCCCCAAAAATCGCGTGCGTGTATGATACACGCCGTCTACCTAATTAGCTAAATCCGTGGTATCTGAGGCTTTTTTCATGCAGGCGTATCAACGCGATTTCATTCGTTTTGCCATCGATCGCGGCGTTTTGCGCTTCGGTGAGTTCACCCTGAAGTCCGGGCGCACCAGTCCGTACTTCTTCAATGCCGGCTTGTTCAACTCCGGTTCGGCCCTGGCTCAGCTGGGTCGTTTCTATGCGGCCGCCATCGTTGAAAGCGGTATTCCGTTCGACGTCCTCTTCGGCCCGGCGTACAAGGGCATCCCCCTGGCCGCCGCTACCGCTGTGGCCCTGGCTGAACATCACGGGCAGGACCTGCCATGGTGCTTCAACCGCAAGGAAGCCAAGGCCCACGGCGAAGGTGGCAGCCTGGTGGGGGCGCCGCTCAAGGGCGATGTGCTGATCATCGACGACGTGATCACCGCCGGTACGGCCATCCGCGAAGTGATGCAGATCATCGCGTCGCAGGAAGGCGCCAAGGCCGCCGGCGTGCTGATCGCGCTGAACCGCCAGGAGCGCGGCAACGGTGAATTGTCAGCCATCCAGGAAGTTGAGCGCGATTTTGGCATTCCTGTGGTAAGCATCGTGTCGCTGAACCAGGTGCTGCAGTTCCTGGAAGATGACCCGCAGCTCAAGCAACACCTGCCGGCGGTGCGTGCATACCGCGAGCAGTTCGGCGTCTGACCCACCGTCCTGCAGTAGCGAGTGCATAAAAAAGGCCCCGCTCAATCCTGTTGAGCGGGGCCTTTTTGTTTTCAGCGTTTAAGGACGCTTGCGGTTACTGATCAGCGTGCCCATGCCGGTGTCGGTGAAGATCTCCAGCAGCACCGCATTCGGTACCCGGCCATCGATGATCAGCGAGCTGCCCACGCCGCCTTGCACCGCTTCCAGTGCGCAACGGATCTTCGGCAGCATGCCGCCGTAGATGGTGCCGTCGGCGATCAGCTCGTCGACCTGCTGGGTCGTCAGGCCGGTCAACACCTTGCCTTCCTTGTCCATCAAGCCGGCGATGTTGGTCAGCAGCATCAGCTTTTCAGCTTTCAATGCTTCGGCCACCTTGCCGGCCACCAGGTCGGCGTTGATGTTGTAGGACTCGCCATTGGCGCCTACGCCGATCGGCGCGATCACCGGAATGAAGTCGCCCTTGACCAGCAGGTTCAGCAGGTCGGTGTTGATGCCGATCACTTCGCCTACTTGGCCGATGTCGATGATTTCCGGCTGGGTCATTTCCGGGGTCTGACGGGTTACGGTCAGTTTTTTCGCGCGGATCAGCTCCGCGTCCTTGCCGGTCAGGCCAATGGCGCTGCCGCCGTGGCGGTTGATCAGGTTGACGATGTCCTTGTTGACCTGGCCACCCAGGACCATTTCCACCACGTCCATGGTCTGCGCGTCAGTGACGCGCATGCCATCGATGAAGTGACTCTCGATCGACAAGCGCTTGAGCAGGTCGCCGATTTGCGGGCCGCCACCGTGGACCACCACCGGGTTGATCCCCACCGCTTTCATCAACACGATGTCGCGGGCAAAGCCGGTTTTCAGCTCGTCGCTTTCCATGGCATTGCCGCCGTACTTGATCACCAGCGTCTTGCCGACGTAGCGTCGGATGTAAGGCAACGCTTCGGAAAGGACCTTGGCAGTGTTGGCAGCGGCTTCGCGTTCGAGGGTCATTCAGGGCTCCGGTAAAAAATCAGAACGGTAATTGGAGATCAGGGGCAACACGTTTCAACTGGGCGTGGAACACGTCCTTGATGCGCTGCAACTCAGCCTCGGTATCCGCCTCGAAACGCAGGACCAGCACCGGTGTGGTGTTGGACGCGCGAACCAGGCCCCAGCCTTTGGCGTAATCGACTCGCACACCATCAATGGTAGTCAGGTTGGCGCCTTCACCCCATTGCGCATCGTGCAGTGCGTCAATGATGCTGAATTTGCTCTCCTCGGTCACATGGATATTGATCTCTGGCGTAGAAATATCGTTCGGGAAGGTCTGGAACAGCTCTTCGGCGGTGGATTTTTCCTTGCTGAGGATCTCCAGCAGGCGCGCCGCGCTGTAAATGCCGTCGTCAAAGCCGAACCAGCGCTCCTTGAAGAACACGTGGCCGCTCATTTCGCCGGCCAACAGCGCGCCGGTTTCCTTCATCTTCTTTTTGATCAACGAGTGACCCGTCTTCCACATTAGCGGGCGACCGCCATATTCCTTGATCAGCGGGGTAAGGCGGCGGGTGCACTTCACGTCGAAGATGATCTCGGCGTTGGGGTTGCGCGCCACCACGTCACGGGCAAACAGCATCAGCAGGCGATCCGGGAACACGATTTCGCCGGTTTCCGTCACCACACCCACACGGTCGCCGTCGCCGTCAAAGGCCAGGCCGACGTCCGCCCCGGTTTCCTTGACCTTGGCGATCAGGTCTACCAGGTTTTCCGGCTTGCCCGGGTCCGGGTGGTGGTTGGGGAAGTGGCCGTCGACCTCGCAGAACAAAGGAATCACTTCGCAATTCAGGGCTTCCAGCAACTGCGGGGCGATCACGCCGGCGGCGCCGTTGCCGCAGTCCACCACCACTTTCAAGCGGCGCGCGAGTTTGACGTCACGGGTGATTTCGTCAGAGTAGCGCTGCAGGATGTCAACTTTGGTGATGGTGCCCTTACCGCTGGTCAGGTCGTTGGTTTTCAGGCGGTTGTGCAGGGCCTGGATCTGTTCGTTGGCCAGCGTGTCGCCCGCGATGACGATCTTGAAACCGTTGTAGTCCGACGGGTTATGGCTGCCGGTCAGCATCACCCCGGACTTGCCTGCCAGTACGTTGGCTGCGTAGTACAGCGCAGGCGTCGGCACCAGGCCGACGTCACTCACATGGCAACCGCTGTCGGCCAGGCCCTGGATCAGTTGTTCCACCAGCTCCGGGCCGGACAGTCGCCCGTCACGGCCGACCGAAACGTTGGGTTCATCCTGAGCCAGGCTCTGGGAGCCGATGGCGCGGCCAATCCAGTAGGCGGTTTCGGCCGTGAGGGTCTTGGGCACCACGCCACGAATGTCATAGGCGCGAAAGATGCTGTCGGGGAATGTCGGGGCTACTCGGGCTGCGGTACTCATCGCGGGGGGAAACTCCATCTGAAGGGGGCAAGGCTGGCCTTAATGTGGCTGACCGGCAGGCTCAAACTGAAGGGTATGACGGTGTTTTCGGCAGAGAGTTCGTGGTGCAAAAATGCCATCGGAGCGCTGGCCCCTTCTTCCTTTCTGCGTAACACTTTGATTTCTATGGGGAAATCTCGCTGATAAAGTCCGCGCATTCTTCGTCCTGAAAAGCCTTGCGGTGGCGTCGGGCCGGGCAGGGTGCCCGGCCAGTTTCAGCTTAGTCAGTGGCTGCCGGAATGCCCAAACCCGCCTGCGCCACGTTGTGTTTCGTCAAATTTCTCCACCAACTCAAAGTGTGCCTGCACCACCGGCACCAGCACCAGTTGGGCAATGCGCTCGCCGACGGCGATGTTGAAGGCGGTCTGGCCACGGTTCCAGCAAGACACCATCAGCTCACCCTGATAGTCCGAGTCGATCAGGCCTACCAGATTACCCAGCACGATGCCGTGTTTGTGACCCAGGCCGGAGCGCGGCAGGATCAGTGCCGCCAGGCCTGGGTCACCGACGTAGATCGACAGGCCGGTTGGAATCAGGATGGTCTGGCCTGGCTCAAGGACGGTGTCTTCCTTGAGCATGGCGCGCAGGTCGAGGCCGGCGGAGCCCGGGGTGGCGTAGGCTGGCAGCGGGAATTCGGTGCCGATGCGTGGGTCGAGGATCTTGGCTTGCAAAGCGTGCATGGAAATTAAACCTGGTTCAGCCGTTGGGCGATAAAAGAGATCAGTTGGCGGGCAATCTTGCCCTTGCTGGTCTGGGCGAAAACGGTGGCGTGCAGCTCGCGATCGATCACGCTGATCGCATTTTCCTCACTGTTGAAGCCGATGCTCGGGTTGGCGACATCATTGGCAACGATCAGGTCGAGGTTTTTGTCTTTCAATTTGCGTGCGGCGTAGTCCAGCAGGTGCTCGGTCTCGGCGGCGAAGCCGACACTGAACGGACGGTCCGCACGGGTGGCGATGGTCGCCAGGATGTCCGGGTTGCGCACCATTTGCAGGAGCAGGCCGTCACCGCTTGTAGGGTCTTTCTTGAGTTTTTGCGGGGCGACGACTTCCGGGCGGTAGTCCGCAACTGCAGCCGAGGCGATGAACAGGTCGCACGGAATGGCGGCTTCACAGGCCGCCAACATGTCGCGGGCGCTGACTACGTCGATTCGCGTGACCCGATCAGGCGTCGGCAAATGCACCGGGCCGGTGATCAAGGTCACACGTGCGCCTGCCTCGACCGCCGCTTCGGCCAGGGCAAAGCCCATTTTTCCTGAGCTATGGTTGGTGATGTAGCGCACCGGGTCGATGTTTTCCTGAGTCGGGCCGGCCGTGATCAGCACGTGCTTGCCGGTCAGGGCCAGGTGCTGGAAACACTCGGCGGCGCACAGCGCCAAGTCGGTGGCTTCGAGCATGCGGCCCATGCCGACGTCGCCGCAGGCCTGGCTGCCGGACGCCGGGCCGAACACCTTGAGGCCTCGGCTTTGCAGGAGTTGGGTGTTGGCTTGGGTGGCCGGGTCGCGCCACATGGCCTGGTTCATGGCCGGGGCGATGGCGACGGTGGCGTCGGTGGCCAGTACCAGGGTGGTCAGCAGGTCATCGGCGATGCCCTGGGCCAGGCGGGCGATCAGGTCGGCGGTGGCCGGGGCGATCAGCACCAGGTCGGCCCACTTGGCCAGCTCGATATGGCCCATGGCGGCTTCGGCCGCAGGGTCCAGCAGATCGAGGTGAACCGGGTGCCCGGACAAGGCCTGCATGGTCAGTGGAGTAATGAACTCACTGCCGCCGCGCGTCATGACCACGCGCACTTCGGCGCCTTGGTCCAGAAGCCTGCGGACCAGCTCTGCGCTCTTGTAGGCGGCAATGCCGCCGCCAACGCCGAGAACGATGCGTTTCCGATACAGACGCTGCATTGGTTTGCCTTTCCAGTTCAGTGATGCCAGTTCAGTGACGCCTGCGATGCCCCCTCCCCAGGGGAAATCGCATGCAAAAAAGAGGGCCTACGATAACACAGCGTCCGCGAGGCAGCAGCGGTGCACATGGCGCATATGGAAGGGAGGTGAGATGAGTATTCGCGATTGGCCGGCGACAGAGCGGCCGCGGGAGAAACTTTTGGAATGGGGCGCGGCGAGTCTGTCGGATGCCGAGCTGCTGGCGATCTTCCTGCGTACTGGGGTTTCCGGCAGGAGCGCGGTGGACCTGGCGCGCCATCTGTTGGCGCAATTCGGCGGCTTGCGCCCGCTGCTGGAGGCCAGTCAGGCGCTGTTCAACCAGCAACTGGGGTTGGGGCCGGCAAAGTTTGCGCAGTTGCAGGCTGTGCTGGAAATGGCCAAGCGGCACATGGCCGAGCGCCTGCGACATGACTCGGTGCTGGAGAGTCCGATGGCCGTGCGCGACTATCTGAAGGCCATGCTGCGCCATGAGCCCCATGAGATCTTCGGCTGCCTGTTTCTTGATTCAAGGCATAGGGTGCTGGGTTTCGAGGCGTTGTCACAAGGCACCATTGATGCCGCGATGGTTTACCCCCGGCAAGTGGTCAAGCGCGCGTTGGCCTACAACGCGGCGGCGCTGATCCTGTGTCATAACCATCCTTCCGGCAGCCTTGAGCCGAGCGCAGCTGATCGAAAGTTGACCAAGTTGCTGCAGAAAGCCCTGGAGGTGGTGGATGTGCGGGTGCTGGATCACATCATCGTCGGGGACGGCGACCCGTTGTCGATGGCGGAGTACGGTTGGATGTAGGAGAGGCAGCTGCAAGCCTGAAGACGGGCTTGCAGCTTGCAGCTTAGGGCTTGATGCTGACTTTCGAGAAATCTTGGCGCCCGAACGGGCTTACCTGGTAGCCCTCGACGTTCTTGCGGGCCAGGGCAAACGCCGTTGGGTGCGCAAGCGGCAGCCACAGCGCCTGCTGCTGGATCTGCGCCTGGGCCTGCTGGTACAGCTTGCTGCGCACGCCTTGCTCGCTGGTGGTCTTGCCGGCGCTGATCAGCTTGTCCAGCGCAGGGTCGCAGTAGCGGGCGAAGTTGGTGCCGGACTTCACCGCCGCGCAGGAGAACTGCGGGGTCAGGAAGTTATCCGGGTCGCCATTGTCGCCGGCCCAGCCCATGAACAGCAGGTCGTGTTCACCGGCTTTGGCGCGGCGAATCAGCTCGCCCCATTCGATCACGCGGATCTCGGCCTGGATGCCGACCTTGGCCAGGTCAGCCTGCAGCAGCTGTGCGCCGAGGTTCGGGTTTGGGTTTAGCAGGCTGCCGGTAGGGCGGGTCCAAATGGTGGTCTTGAAACCGTCCTTGAGGGCGGCACGGTCCAGCAGCGCCTTGGCCTTGGCGAGGTCCTGTGGATAACCAGGCAGGTCCTTGGCATAGCTCCAGGTGTTGGGCGGGTAAGGGCCATTGGCGGCTTCGGCGGTGCCTTCAAACACGGCCTTGAGATAGCTGCCCTTGTCGAACGCCAGGTTGATCGCCTGGCGTACTTCCGGCTTGTCCAGGGGCGGGTGCTGGCTATTGATGGCGACGAAGGCGGTCATGAACGCCGCGGTTTTCTCCACCTTGAGCGCCGGGTCTTTTTCGGCCTCGCCCACGTCCAGCGGCTTGGGCGACAGGGCGATCTGGCATTCGTCGCGGTGCAACTTCTGCAGGCGCACGTTGGCGTCCGGGGTAATGGCGAAGATCAGGTTATCCACCGCCGGTTTGCCGGCGAAGTAGTCTGGGTTGGCCTTGTAGCGCACCACGGCATCTTTCTGGAAACGGCTGAAGATGAACGGCCCGGTGCCGATCGGCTGGCTGTTGAGCTTCTCTGGCGTGCCGGCCTTGAGCAGCTTGTCGGCATATTCCGCCGGGTAGATAGAGGCAAAGCCCATGCTCAGCGCGGCGAGGAACGTGGAGTCGGCATGGTCCAGGGTGAAGCGCACGGTCAGTGGGTCAAGTGCGTCGATTTTCTTCACCAGCGTCGGCAGCTGCAGTGACTGGGCGTGGGGGAAGCCGCTCTGGGCGATCTTGTGCCATGGGTTAGCCGGGTCGAGCATGCGCTCGAAGCTGAAGCGCACGTCTTCGGCGGTCAGGGTGCGGCTTGGGGTGAAGTACTCGGTGCGATGGAATTTCACCTGCGGGTGTAGCTTGAAGGTATAGGTCAGGCCATCCGGCGAGACTTCCCAACTGTCCGCCAGGCTTGGCACCAGCTTACCGTTGGCTGCGTCGTAGTCCACCAGGCGGTTCATCAGCACGTCGGCCGAGGCGTTGGTGGTGGTCAGCGAGTTGTATTGCACCACATCGAACCCCTCGGGGCTGGCCTCGGTGCACACGCTCAAGGTGCTGGCGGCTGAGGCCAGCGGGGCGATAAATAGAGGGGCTAGCAATAGCGGTAGGGCAGCGAGGCGCATGTTCGGTTTCCTTTGCAGATCGAAGGCCCATCTGCGAGTGCAGTCTGGAAAAGTCCTACCGTAGTGGTCTGATAGGTAAATGACTAGCCCATTTTTGCCTGTGCTTTTCCTGCAAATGCTGTTTTGATGGCACCTCAGCGCGTTTCGTCGTGCACTTCACCGTGCTTGCGTGCGCTGTAAATCATTCTGTGCGACGAGCGGTCGGCTGTGACAGCGGCCCCTCCTGGCAACGGTTCAGGCGTCTGCCGCCAAGATTTACGCCAGTAAAAACACACGGGCTGTTGTTGCACTGGGGTCTTTCTGGTATAAAGCAGCGCTCTTTTCTAGGGGCCCGGTTCCTTCGCTTGTAGGTGTAGCCGGTAAGACCCTAAAGAAACGCGGCGCCTGGCGCCAAATGACTGAGAGATTAAGCGGCCAACCCATGCCGGGTTGGGCATGTGGTTTTAGAGGGCTGAGGCATGTCGAGAGTCTGTCAAGTTACCGGTAAGGGTCCGGTGACTGGGAATAACATTTCCCACGCAAATAACAAAACCCGTCGTCGTTTCCTGCCGAACCTGCAGCATCACCGCTTCTGGGTTGAAGAAGAGAAACGTTTCGTCCGTCTGCGCGTATCTGCCAAAGGCATGCGCATCATCGACAAGCGTGGCATCACTGTCGTGCTGGCTGAATTGCGCCGCGCTGGCACAATCTAAGGAGCTATATCATGCGTGAATTGATTCGAATGATCTCTAGCGCCGGTACTGGTCACTTCTACACTACCGACAAGAACAAGCGTACTACCCCGGACAAGCTCGAAAAGAAAATGTTCGACCCGCGCGTTCGCAAGCACGTGATCTACAAAGAAGGCAAAATCAAGTAATTGATTTTCTTCCTTGTGAAAAAAAGCCCGTATCTCACGATCCGGGCTTTTTTTTGCCTGCGATTTGCTGATCAGGCTTTTTGTTCGAACACCACGTAGATCTTGCGGCAAGGCTCCAGCACTTCCCAAGTGCCGCTGAACCCGGCCGGGATCACGAAGCGGTCACCCGCGCGCAAGGTCTTGGCGTTGCCATCGTCATCACGCAGTACGGATACGCCCTGCACAATCTCGCAGTACTCATGCTCGGTGTAATTGACCTTCCATTGCCCGACTTCACCTTCCCACACCCCTGCACTCATCTGGCCGCACGGGCTGTTGTAATGGTTGTAGAGGGTTTGCTCGGGATCGCCCTTGAGGATTTTCTCGGCGGCCGGACGGTAGCGGTCTGGGGCCGTGCTGGCTTGGCTGAAGTCGACGATGTCCTGGATGCTCATGTGCGTGTCCCGTCTGGCCTGCGGTTGGAGAGTCCAAAGTCTATGTTTATTAAAATGAACATCGCAAGGGCGTTTGCTGGCGTTATGTCAAATATATTGAAACATCCCCAGCCGCTGGTTTAGGGTGGCAGCTGCCTTGAGCCGAACAGCTGGCTGACCGGGCAAGCATTCTTTGAGGTTGCCGGGGCACATCGCCTGGCCCTTGTATTCAATAAGAGGAGGACACTCGCATGACCACCCTGACCCGTGCCGACTGGGAGCAACGCGCCAAGGATCTTAAGATCGAAGGCCGCGCCTACATCAATGGCGAATACACCGCCGCTGTTTCCGGTGACACCTTCGAATGCATCAGCCCGGTCGATGGTCGCCTCCTGGCCACTGTTGCCAGCTGTGATGTCGCCGATGCCCAGCGCGCCGTGGAAAACGCTCGCGCCACGTTCAATTCCGGTGTGTGGTCGCGCCTGGCGCCGGCCAAGCGCAAATCCGCCATGATCCGTTTCGCCGCGTTGCTCAAGGCCAATGCCGAAGAGCTGGCGCTGCTCGAGACCCTGG
This sequence comes from Pseudomonas sp. MYb13, assembly GCF_002980075.1. Taxonomy (NCBI): domain Bacteria; kingdom Pseudomonadati; phylum Pseudomonadota; class Gammaproteobacteria; order Pseudomonadales; family Pseudomonadaceae; genus Pseudomonas; species Pseudomonas sp. MYb13. The sequence continues at coordinate 301,708 of NZ_PCQI01000001.1, forward strand.
ACATGGGCAAGCCGATCAGCGACTCCCTGAACATCGACGTACCCGGCGCGGCGAATGCCCTGAGCTGGAGCGGCGAAGCCATCGACAAAATCTACGACGAAGTCGCCGCAACCCCACACGACCAACTGGGCCTGGTGACCCGTGAGCCGGTTGGCGTTGTCGGCGCCATCGTGCCGTGGAACTTCCCACTGATGATGGCCTGCTGGAAGCTCGGCCCGGCGCTGTCCACCGGTAACTCCGTGATCCTCAAGCCGTCCGAGAAGTCCCCGCTGACGGCCATCCGCATCGCAGCCCTGGCCGTTGAAGCCGGTATTCCAAAAGGCGTGTTCAACGTGCTGCCGGGCTACGGCCACACCGTCGGCAACGCGCTGGCGCTGCACATGGACGTCGATACCCTGGTGTTCACCGGTTCCACCAAGATCGCCAAGCAACTGTTGATCCGCTCCGGCGAATCGAACATGAAGCGTGTATGGCTGGAAGCGGGCGGTAAGAGCCCGAACATCGTGTTTGCCGATGCGCCGGACCTGCAAGCCGCGGCCGAATCCGCAGCCGGTGCCATTGCCTTTAACCAGGGCGAAGTCTGCACCGCAGGTTCGCGCCTGCTGGTGGAACGCTCTATCAAGGACACATTCCTGCCGCTGGTGATCGAGGCCCTCAAGGGCTGGAAACCAGGCAACCCGCTTGACCCGGCCACCAACGTGGGTGCGCTGGTGGACACCCAGCAGATGAACACCGTGCTTTCGTACATCGAAGCTGGCCATGCCGATGGCGCCAAGCTGGTGGCGGGTGGCAAGCGCACCCTGGAAGAAACGGGCGGCACCTACGTCGAGCCGACGATTTTCGACGGTGTGACCAACGCGATGAAGATCGCCCAGGAAGAGATCTTTGGTCCAGTCCTGTCGGTAATCACCTTCGACAGCGCCGAGGAAGCGGTCGCCATCGCCAACGACACTCAATACGGCCTGGCCGCGGCGGTGTGGACGGCGGATATCTCGAAGGCGCACCTGACCGCCAAGGCCCTGCGCGCCGGTAGCGTGTGGGTCAACCAGTATGACGGCGGCGACATGACTGCGCCGTTTGGTGGTTTCAAGCAGTCGGGTAACGGTCGCGACAAGTCGCTGCATGCGTTCGATAAGTACACCGAGCTGAAGGCGACCTGGATCAAGCTCTAAGCAACACCGCTGGTCCCTGTAGGAGCGAGCTTGTGTGGGAGCTGGCTGGCCTGCGATAGCATCACCGAGGTGTGCCTGACACGCTGAGGTGCCTGCATCGCGGGCAAGCCCGCTCCTACCGTTCGTTTTGCAACCCGGAAAAATTATCCACAGGAGCGTGGACATGCGTTGGGCGACTTATTTCGCCGTCCTGGCTTCAGTGCTCAGCGTCGGTCTGGCCCTGGGCGTCAGCATGCCGCTGGTGTCCCTGCGTCTCGAAAGCTGGGGTTACGGCAGTTTCGCCATCGGCGTAATGGCGGCGATGCCGGCCTTTGGTGTACTGCTCGGTGCGAAGATTTCCAGTCGCCTGGCTTCATGGCTCGGCACGGCCAACCTCATGCGCCTGTGCCTGTGGGCGGGCGCGGTGTCCATCGGCTTGCTGGCGGTCCTGCCCAATTACCCGGTGTGGTTGGTGCTGCGGCTGATGATCGGGGTGATCCTCACCATTGTGTTTATCCTCGGCGAAAGCTGGATCAACCAGTTGGTCGTGGAGCAGTGGCGCGGTCGGCTGGTGGCGCTCTACGGCTGCAGTTATGCCTTGAGCCAGCTATCGGGCCCATTGCTGTTGGGCTTGATCGGCACCGACCATGACTACGGCTTCTGGGTGGGCGTGGGCCTGTTGGTGATGGCGCCGCTGCTGTTGCTGGGCCGTTCCGGTGCGCCAACCGCCGAGTCCTTCAGCGTGACGTTCGCGCAACTGTGGCGCTTCTGCCTGAGCCTGCCCGCGATTGCCTGGGCGGTGGCGTTGTTTGCCGCATTCGAGGCGATGATCCTGACGCTGCTGCCGGTGTACTGCCTGCAACAGGGTTTCACCGCCGAGATTGCCCTGGCCATGGTCAGCACGGTCGTGGTCGGTGATGCGCTGCTGCAACTGCCCATTGGTGCGCTGGCCGACTACCTGCCGCGGCGCACGTTATTCCTGAGTTGTGCTGTGTTGTTGCTGGCATCGAGCCTGGCGATCCCGCTGCTGATGCACACGCTGTTGATCTGGCCGGTATGGGTCGTGTTCGGCGCGAGTGCCGGTGGCTTATTTACCCTGTCGTTGATCCTGATCGGCGAGCGTTACCGCGACGATGCGCTGGTTCGCGCCAACGCCCACGTGGCGCAGTTGTGGGGTATCGGTTGCCTGATCGGCCCGCTGGTAGCCGGCGCCGGCAGCCAGTGGATCAGCGGGCATGCACTGCCGTTGCTGATGGCTGCCGGTGCCCTGGGCCTGGTGCTGTTGTTGCTGCGCCAGGGGGCGTTTGGCGCAGCACAGCCGGCCTGACCCGCACATGCATTTCACTGTGGGAGCCAGCTCCCACGGTTGACCTGTGTGGTTTTCAGAGCATGCGTTCCAGGCCGACGGAGGTGGCGAACCAGGCATTGAACCGTCGCCACCAACTGCCCGGCTCGCGGGTCAGGGTGTGCAACTGGCCGTTATCTTCGGTCACCCACACGATTTGGCCGTCCTGCAGTTTCGCCTCGTAGCTCAGGGCCGGCGCCATGCCTTGCAGGGCCAGGTTGCGCACGTGCTCCGCCAGCTCCGGGCTGTCGACCAGCACACCGACTTCGGTGTTCCACAGCACCGAGCGTGGGTCGAAGTTGAACGAGCCGATAAACGACTTTTCCCGGTCAAAGATCATTGCCTTGCTATGCAAGCTGGAGTCCGAGCCGCGGAAGGTGCCGCGCCGGAACAGGTGTGGCCCGCTGCCTGCGCCGGGGTCGCCTGGTTGGCGGCGCAATTCGTAGAGCTTGACCCCGTGTTCCAGCAGCGCCTTGCGGTAGGGTGCATAACCACCGTGCACGGCAGGGACGTCAGTGGCTTCGAGGGAGTTGGTCAGCAGGCTCACCGCCACACCGGCATCGGCGCGCCCGGTCAGGTACACCAGCCCCGGTTGCCCTGGCACGAAGTAGGCCGAGATCATCATCAGCTCATGGGTGACGCCCTCCAGCTCCGGCGCCAGTTGGGTCGTGAGCAGCAGCCGAGGGTCGGGGTCGGACTTGGCCAGTACCTTGCTCGGCGCATCCCACAGCGCTTGGTTCCAGGCCCAGATCAGCTCGCGGCGCCAGGTGTCCATGCGTGGTTGGGTCTGGTAGGTGCGCAAGCGGTTGTAAAGCGCGTGATTCTGCTGGCGCGATTCGGCCAGCGACGCTTCCAGGCGCATGCGCGCAGCGGCCAGGTCGCCTTTGGATGGCATATCGGAGACGAAGTCATCGATGGGCTTGCTCAGTGCGCTGTTCCAGTACTGGTCGAAACTGTGTCCCAGTTGCTCGGCCACCGGCCCCACGCTGAGCATGTCGATATCGGTGAAGTTCAGGTTGGGCTCGGCATCGAAATACTCATCCCCCAGGTTGCGCCCGCCGACGATGGCCACGCTGTTGTCCGCCAGCCACAGCTTGTTGTGCATGCGCCGATGTTGCAGCGACAGGTTGAACAGTCGCCCCATGGCGCGCGTGACGCCTCTGCTGCGCCCCAGGTGCAAGGGGTTGAACAGGCGTATCTCGATCTTGGGGTGGGCGGCAAGGGTAGCGATGATCTGGTCGAGGCCGTCGCTGGTGGTGTCGTCCAGCAGGATGCGTACCCGCACGCCACGGTCGGCAGCCTTGAGCAGTTCGTCCACCAGCATACGGGTGCTGATGCCGTCGTGCACGATGTAGTACTGGAGGTCGAGGCTGGTCTGGGCGTTGCGGATCAATTCGGCGCGGGCCATGAACGCTTCGCTGCTGTTGGGCAGGAGGCGGAAACCCGAACGCCCCTGGTACGGCGCGGCCTGGGCCTGGATCGAACGACCGAACGACGACTGTGCGGCGGGGAGGGCGTCACTGGGGATGCGCGGTGCGCTGACAGTGGCACAGCCACCCAGGGCCAGGGCTCCCAACAGGAAAAACGGTAATAGCCGTTGAGTCATCAAGGGAGTGGCTTCCAGATGGGGGCGTTTGTCGGCATATGACGGCAATTTCCCGCGAAAGGTCAGTCGGCCGCCTCAGCGAGCATCTTGCTCGCCGCTGCGCCGACCTTGCGCACGGCTTCTTCAATCTGCGCGGTTGGCTTGGCAGCGTAGTTCATGCGCAGGCAGTTCCGGTACTTGCCCGAGGCTGAAAAGATGCTGCCTACCGCCACCTGTACGCCTTGCTCTATCAACACGCGGTTGAGCTTGAGCGTATCAAAGCCTTCGGGCAGCTCGATCCACAGCATGAAACTGCCCTGGGGCCGGCTGGCGCGGGTGCCTGCCGGGAAGTAGCGGCTGACCCAGTCCAGCATCAAGTCGCGATTGCGCTGGTATTGCGTGCGCATCCGTCGCAAGTGGGGTTCGAAGTGACCGCCTTTGAGGAACTCGGCAATCGCGATCTGCGGCTGCGTGGCGGTAGAGCCGGTGCTGATGTATTTCATATGCAGCACCCGTTCCAGATAGCGGCCAGGCGCAACCCAGCCGATGCGCAATCCGGGGGCCAGGGTTTTCGAGAACGAGCTGCACAGCAATACTCGGCCATCTTCGTCGAAGGACTTGATAGTGCGCGGGCGCGGGTAGCTGTAGGCCAGTTCGCCATACACGTCGTCTTCGATGATTGCCACGTCAAAGCGCTGGGCCAGGGTCAGCAGCGCTCGTTTGCGGGCCTCCGGCATGATGTAGCCCAGGGGGTTGTTGCAGTTGGGTGTCAGCTGGATGACCTTGATCGGCCACTGTTCCAAGGCCAGTTCCAGGGCTTCGAGACTGATGCCGGTGATCGGGTCGGTAGGGATTTCCAGGGCCTTCATGCCCAGGCCCTTGAGGGTCTGCATGGCGCCGTGAAAGCTTGGCGAATCCACCGCGACGATATCTCCCGGCTCACAAATGGCATGGATGCTGGCGGACAGCGCCTCATGACAGCCGGTAGTGATCACGATGTCCTCGGCTGTCAGCTGGCAGCCGGAATCCAATGACAGGCGCGCGATCTGCTCGCGCAATTCCATACAGCCGAGAATATTGTCGTAATACAGGCCGGGCAGGTCTTGACGGCGGCTCACGCGGGCGAGGCTACGCAGCAACGGCTTTATCGTGGGCGACAACACATCCGGCATACCGCGGCCCATCTGTATGACATCTTTGCGCGGCACTGCGCGTATCAACTCCAGCACCTGGTCCCACTGGGAAATTTCAACCGGTCGTTGGGCCGGGCGGCCGACTTCGGGCAGGGCCGGCAGCTCACGGCCGACCGGGACGAAGTAGCCGGATTTCGGCTTGGGCATCGCCAGGCCGTTGTCTTCCAGCAAGCGATAGGCCTGCTGCACAGTGCTCAGGCTGACCCCATGTTCCACGCTCAACGCCCGTACAGAGGGCAAACGATCGCCGGGGCGATAGAAGCCCTGTTCGATACGCGTGCCCAGCAACTCGGCGAGATTCACATAAAGAGTCATGGCGGTCGCTCCCAGGGGACCAGTACAGATAAGGAGAAAATACAGGATTCAGCCCTTCAGTGGCAGTATCTGTATGGATTTAATAAAGGTCGGTTGAATCTGTAATGGTTTTGGCCGCACGCCCATGCTTGGCACTCAAGGCAACCATGCCAATGAGGGGCAGCAAAATGAACGGTATGAGCGATGTGCGGCTGACGTTACACAGTCAGGAATTGGAGGCCGAGCAAGTACGGGCGACGGCGCCACGCGACATCAGCCGCTGGAGCCTGTTCTGGCGGCGGCTTCACACGCGCAAGGCGTTATTGCAGCTGACCCGCGAGCAACTGCGTGATGTTGGGCTGACCGCTGAACAGGCGCGCCAGGAAGGTCTGAAGCCGTTCTGGCGCGATTGATCAGACCAGCTCTTTGAGTCGGTGCCAGAGCATCCCCAATGCCAACAGCGGTGAGCGCAGATGCTTGCCGCCTGGGAACGTGATATGCGGCACCTGGGCGAACAGGTCGAAACGCCCCTGTTGCTGGCCACTGATGGCTTCGGCCAGCAGCTTGCCCGCCAGGTGCGTGGCGTTGAGACCATGGCCGGCGTAGGCCTGGGCGTAATACACGTTGGGTTGGTCGGCCAGGCGACCGATCTGCGGCAAGCGATTGGCACCGATGCCGATCATGCCGCCCCATTGGTAGTCGATGTTCACATCCGCCAGTTGCGGGAATACCTGCAACATTTTCGGACGCATATAGGCGCCGATGTCCTTGGGGTCGCGACCCGAATAATGGCAGGCACCGCCGAACAGCAGGCGCCGGTCGGCGGAAAGCCGGAAGTAGTCCACTGTGACACGCTGGTCGCACACTGCCATGTTCTGCGGCAGCAGGTTGGCGGCCTGGGCTTCGCTCAAGGGCTCAGTGGCGATGATATAGCTGCCGGCGGGGAGCACTTTGCCGCTCAGGTGCGGGTTGAGGCCATTGAGGTAGGCATTGCAGGCCAGTACCAGGGTCTTGGCGCGTACGTTGCCCTTGGCGGTGTGCACGTTGACTTCGGGGCCGTAGTCGATGCGCGTGACTTCAGACTGTTCGAACAGTTTCACGCCCAATTGCTGCGCGGCGGTGGCTTCGCCGAGGGCCAGGTTGAGCGGGTGCAGGTGGCCGGAGCCCATGTCGATCATGCCGCCCACGTAGCGCGAGGAGCCGATCACGCTGCCCATTTCGCTGGCCTGCAGCAGACGCACTTCATGGCGGTAACCGAGGCTGCGCAGTTCTTCGGCGTCTTCGGCCAGGCCTTGCAGGTCGCGCGGTTTGTTGGCGAGGTCGCAATAACCCCAGGTCAGGTCGCAGGGGATCTGGAAGCGTTCGACGCGCTCACGCACAATCTCCACGGCTTCCAGGCCCATCAGTTTCATCTGGCGTACACCCTCGGTGCCGATCACATTGGCAAACTGGTCCAGGCCATGGCCGACGCCGCGAATCAACTGGCCGCCGTTACGCCCGCTGGCGCCCCAGGCGATCTTGCGCGCTTCCAGCAGCACCACGCTGAAACCGCGTTCGGCCAGCTCCAATGCCGTGTTCAGCCCGGAAAAACCGCCTCCCACCACGCACACATCCGCCGTCATTTCGCCCGTCAACATCGGGTAATCGGGTTGGGGTACGCTGCTGGCGGCGTAGTAGGACGGGGTGTGCCGGGCGCTGGCGGTCATGGGGAGCATCCCTGTTTGGAAAATTTGACGCAGGATACAGCGGTCGGACGAAGCTGTCTGCGCAGGGCGTTTTGCGGCAGAATCCACGCCTATTCGCCGTTCGGTATGTGTTTCGATGAGTTGCAACAGTCAGAAGATCAGCGCACTGCGCAGGCAGATTCCATCGTTCGAGTGCGTCCCTGGATGCCACGATTGCTGTGGTCCGGTGACCACCTCGCCCGAAGAAATGTCGCGCCTGCCGCGCAAGACCGCTGCCGAGCAAGATGCGGCCATGGATGAGCTGAATTGCGTGCACCTGGGGCCGATGGGTTGCACGGTGTATGACGAACGCCCGCTGATCTGCAGGCTGTTCGGCACCACCAAGACCTTGCCGTGCCCCAATGGGCGCAGGCCTGTCGAGCTGATTCACCCACGGGTGGAAAAACAGATCCACGAATACATGGCCAGCACCCGGCAGGTGCTGGTCTAGCGAACGTACGCGGTCAACAATGTGGGGCTGGCCTGCCTGCAATTGTGGCGTGCCAGTCGAAACAGAGGCTGGCTGATGTAACACCATCGCAGGCAAGCCAGCTCCCACAGTTGACCGTGTTGCGCTAGTCAATCCGGGATCGGCAGGTTCAGGCTCTCCTTCACCTCTTCCATCACGATATAACTCTTCGACTCGCGCACATGGGGCAGCTTGAGCAGGATATCGCCAAGCAATTTGCGGTACGACGCCATCTCGGAAATCCGCGCCTTCACCAAGTAGTCGAAATCACCCGACACCAAGTGGCACTCCAGCACATGGGGCAGTTTCAGCACCGCGCGGCGGAATTCCTCGAACGTGTCGCCGGATTTGTAATCGAGGCTGATCTCGACAAATACCAGCAAACTGCCCTTCAAATGCTGGGGATTGAGGCGTGCGTTATAGCCCATGATGATCCCTTCGCGCTCCAGCCGGCGGACCCGCTCAGTGCACGGCGTTGTCGACAGCCCAACCTTCTCTCCCAACTCCGTGAACGAAATGCGCCCATCGGTTTGCAGGATTCGCAGGATGTTGCGGTCGATCTTGTCCAGCTCCCGCTTGGTCTGGGTGTTGGTACGCATAGGGGATACGCCTCTGTGAAAAGGTTTTTTGCCGAGAATTGTCGCCAAATATAGGCAGTTATATAGTGAAATGCACTGGCAATTGTTTTTTACACTGCGCTCATCATTGCTCGAACAACACACGTCAGCGGCCATGCCCGCGATGAGGATATAAAAATGCGCGTTCTGGTCTTGGGTAGCGGCGTCATTGGTGTGACCAGTGCCTACTATTTGGCTCGGGCCGGCTTTGAAGTCGTCGTGGTCGACCGTCAGCCTGCTGCCGCCATGGAGACCAGTTTCGCCAACGCCGGCCAGGTGTCCCCGGGCTATGCCTCGCCCTGGGCGGCGCCGGGCGTGCCGCTCAAGGCCATCAAGTGGCTGCTGCAACGTCATGCGCCGCTGGCGATCAAGGCCACCGCCGATATCGATCAGTACCTGTGGATGGCGCAGATGCTGCGCAACTGCACCGCCAGCCGCTATGCAGTGAACAAGGAGCGCATGGTGCGCCTGTCCGAGTACAGCCGCGACTGCCTCGACGAACTGCGCGCCGAGACCGGCATTGCCTACGAAGGCCGCAGCCTCGGTACGACGCAACTGTTCCGCACCCAGGCACAGCTTGATGGCGCTGCCAAGGACATCGCCGTGTTGAAGGAGTCTGGCGTGCCGTTCGAGCTGCTCGACCGCGCCGGTATTGCCCGGGTTGAGCCGGCCCTGGCCAGCGTCACCGATATCCTTGCCGGTGCCCTGCGCCTGCCTAACGACCAGACCGGTGACTGCCAGATGTTCACCACTCGCCTGGCCGACATGTGCAAGCAGTTGGGCGTGGAGTTCCGCTTCGAACAAGACATCCAGCGCCTCGACTACGCCGGTGACCGCATCAACGGCGTATGGATCGATGGCAAGCTGGAAACCGCCGACCGCTACGTGCTGGCCCTGGGCAGCTACTCGCCGAAGTTGCTCAAGCCGCTGGGGATCAAGGCACCGGTGTACCCGCTCAAGGGTTACTCGCTGACCGTGCCGATCACCAACCCGGCGATGGCGCCGACTTCGACCATTCTCGACGAAACCTACAAGGTCGCGATCACGCGTTTCGACAACCGCATCCGCGTTGGCGGTATGGCTGAAATAGCCGGTTTTGACCTGTCGCTGAACCCGCGCCGACGCGAAACCCTGGAGATGATCGTCAACGACCTTTATCCTCAGGGGGGCGATCTGACCGAAGCCAGTTTCTGGACCGGCCTGCGTCCGACCACACCCGACGGCACGCCGATTGTCGGTGCCACCCCATTCAAGAACCTGTTCCTGAATACGGGCCACGGCACCCTTGGTTGGACCATGGCCTGTGGCTCCGGGCGTTTGCTCGCCGACCTGATGGCGAAGAAAACCCCGCAGATCAGTGCTGAGGGCCTCGATATTTCCCGTTATGGCAACCACCAGGAGTCCGCAAAACATGTCAATCCAGCGCCAGCTCACCAATGAGCGCATGAGCCAGATTGTTGTCCACAGCGGTACCGTGTACCTGGCCGGGCAAGTCGGCGACGACATGAACGCCGGGATTGAGCAGCAAACCCGTGAAACCCTGGCCAATATCGAGCGCTTGCTGGACCTGGCCGGCACCGACAAGACCAAACTGCTGTCGGTGACGATCTACATGAAAGACATCGACGCGGATTTCGCCGGCATGAACGCGGTGTGGGACAAGTGGCTGCCCAAGGGCGTTGCTCCGGCCCGTGCCACGGTTGAAGCCAAGCTGTGCGAACCGCAGATCCTGGTAGAGCTGTCCGTCGTGGCGGCACTGCCTTAAACAACGATCCCTCTCCCGGTACCGAAGCTGTCGGTCGGTACCGGTTTTTTCTTCACTTGCCGCCTAGAAGCCTGCCGCCATGCGTCCTGCCCGTGCCCTGATCGACCTCCAAGCCCTGCGCCATAACTATCAATTGGCCCGTGAAGTCACGGGGGCCAAGGCCCTTGCCGTGGTCAAGGCCGATGCCTATGGCCATGGCGCCGTGCGCGTGGCCCAGGCGCTGGAAGCCGAGGCGGACGGGTTTGCCGTGGCCTGCATCGAAGAAGCCCTGGAACTGCGTGCCGCCGGGATTCGCGCGCCGGTGCTGCTGCTGGAAGGCTTTTTCGAGGCCGACGAGCTGCCGCTGATCATCGAGCATGATTTCTGGTGCGTGGTGCATTCGCTGTGGCAACTGGAGGCTATCGAGCAGGCCGCCTTGAACACGCCGCTGACCATCTGGCTCAAGCTTGACTCGGGCATGCACCGTGTTGGCCTGCATCCCAAGGATTATCAGGAGGCCTATCAGCGCCTGCTGGCCAGCGGCAAAGTGGCCAAGATCGTGCTGATGAGCCACTTTGCGCGCGCCGATGAACTTGACTGCGTGCGCAGTAATGAACAGGTGGCGGTGTTCGACGCCGCGCGCCAGGGCTTGTCGGCCGAGGTCAGCCTGCGCAACTCACCGTCGGTGATGGGCTGGCCGGAGGTGTCCAGCGATTGGGTGCGCCCCGGCATCATGCTCTACGGCGCTACGCCCTTTGGCGAAGACCAGGCCGTGGCCTCGCGTTTGCAGCCGGTGATGACCCTGGAGTCCAAGGTTATCTGCGTACGTGAACTGCCGGCCGGTGAGCCGGTGGGCTATGGGGCCAAGTTCATCACGCCAAAACCCATGCGGATCGGCGTAGTCGCCATGGGTTATGCCGATGGTTACCCGCGCCACGCACCGACGGGCACACCGGTGCTGGTCGCCGGGCAACGCAGCCAATTGCTGGGTCGCGTGTCCATGGACATGCTGTGCATCGACCTGACGGACGTGCCTCAGGCCGGTCTCGGTTCCACGGTGGAGCTGTGGGGCAAGAACATCCTCGCGAGTGAAGTCGCGGTGGCTGCCGAGACCATTCCCTATCAGTTGTTCTGCAACCTGCGCCGCGTGCCAAGGCTCTATTCCGGGGCTTGACCGGCAGGTACGAACGCAAGCGCCCGGGATTTAGGCCCAAGTGTTGTAAATACTGAACGCTGTCGCCATGATAACGCTCAATTACAACAAAGCCTGAATCCTAGGAGGCTCCTGCATTGGACGTCGGCGAACGACTGCAATCCATCCGTAAACTGAAGGGTCTTTCCCAGCGCGAGCTCGCCAAGCGCGCGGGTGTCACCAACAGCACCATTTCGATGATCGAAAAAAACAGTGTCAGCCCCTCGATCAGCTCCTTGCGCAAGGTGCTGGGCGGCATCCCCATGTCGATGGTCGAGTTCTTTTCCGAGGAAATCCTCCAGGAAATACCGACGCAGATCGTCTATAAAGCCAATGAGCTCATCGACATCTCTGACGGCGCCGTCACCATGAAACTGGTAGGCCGCGCACACCCCAGCCGGGCGATTGCGTTCCTCAACGAAATCTACCCACCGGGCGCCGACACGGGCGAAGAAATGCTCACCCACGAAGGCGAGGAAACCGGGATTCTGGTGGAGGGTCGCCTGGAGTTGGTGGTCGGTCTTGAAACTTTTGTGCTCGAAGCTGGCGATAGCTACTACTTTGAAAGCACCAAGCCCCACCGTTTTCGCAACCCGTTCGACGTGCCGGCGCGACTAATCAGCGCAGCCACACCCGCGAACTTTTAACAGAAGAGGCGTCCTGCCAGCGTTGCAGAGACACCCGCAGCAGTATCCGTGAGGCCGAATCTCCCTTTATTTAATAGGGTTGTTTCGGCCGGGCGGGCTAACCGTTATACTTTCGCCGCCTGCGAAACCGTGGCCGCAGGCGTGAATAGCCACCATTGAGGGTGAACGCGTGAACCTAATTATGAAAATGCTGGCTGCACCAGCAACCGTACTGGCCCTATGGGCTGTCAGCGCTCAAGCTGCGACCAATGATGAGATTGCCAAGCGCCTGGAGCCTGTCGGCCAGGTTTGCGTCCAGGGCCAGGAATGCAAAGGCATGGAAGTGGCGGTAGCCGCAGGCGGCGGCGCTGCGAAAACGCCGGATGAGATCATCGCCAAGCACTGCAACGCTTGCCATGGCACCGGCCTGCTGGGCGCGCCGAAAATCGGCGACACCGCCGCCTGGAAAGAGCGTGCTGACCACCAGGGCGGCCTCGATGGCATCCTGGCCAAGGCGATTACGGGTATCAATGCCATGCCGCCAAAAGGCACTTGCTCTGACTGCTCGGACGATGACCTGAAAGGGGCCATCAAGAAGATGTCCGGCCTCTAATCAGCCGATCTTCGCCAAAAATGCCGCTTACGAGCGGCTTTTTTGTGCCCGCTATTTACGCCTCAAGGCTATTCTTTGCAGCAAAGACCCGGCAAGCTCGGTCCAACCCCTAATCATGGAATGTTCAGGAGGGTCGGATGGTGCAGTTGTGTTCAATCGAGCAAGCAGTTGACGATGTACTGGAGCGGTTGCCGGCGCATATCCACATGGGCATGCCACTTGGCCTGGGCAAGCCGAACCTGTTCGCTAACGCGCTGTATCGGCGGATCGCCAAGATGCCCGAGCGGGCGCTGACGATCTATACCGCGTTGAGCCTGGGCCGCCCGAAGATGGGCGATGGCTTGCAGAAGCGCTTTCTCGAACCGTTTATCGAGCGAGTGTTTGGCGATTACCCCGAGCTGGACTTCCTCGCCGACCTGCACAAGGACAGCCTGCCGAAAAACATCCACGTGCAGCAGTTCTTCATGCAGCCCGGCAGCCTGCTCCACAGCGAGTCGGCCCAGCAGGACTACGTCAGCAGCAACTACAGCCACGCCGCCCGCGACATCAACGCCGCAGGCCTGAACCTGGTGGCGCAATTGGTCGCCAGCAGCTCCGAACATCCTGATCGGCTGAGCTTGAGTTGCAACCCGGACATTACCCTCGACCTGCTGCCTATGATCGCCAAGCGCCGTGAGGCCGGTGAAACCGTACTGGTCGTGGGTCAGGTTCACAGCGATTTGCCCTACATGCCCGGCGACGCCGAACTGGGCATGGATGCCTTCGATTACCTGATCGATGAAAAAGACAGCACCACGCTGTTCTCAACGCCGAATATGCCGGTGGGTTTCCAGGACCACTTTATCGGCCTGCATGCCAGTACCCTGGTACGCGATGGCGGCACCTTGCAGATCGGCATCGGCTCGATGGGCGATGCACTGACGGCCGCACTGCTGGCGCGCCAGGCGGATAACGAAGCGTACCGACTGTTGCTGACAGACCTCGATGTGTATCAATGGGCGCCCTTGATCAGCCGAGAAGGCGGTGTCGATCCTTTCGCCCGTGGCCTCTACGGTTGCAGCGAAATGTTCGTCAACGGCCTGCTGGTGCTGGCGGACGCGGGGATTATCCGCCGCAAGGTCTACCCGGATGTGGCGACGCAGGAGCAGGCTAACGCCGGCACGCTCGACGATGCTGCGCAGCCCGACGGCATCTCGATCCACGGCGGGTTCTTCCTGGGCCCGAGAAGTTTTTACCAGCGCCTGCAGGAAATGACCCACGCCAAGCGCCTCGAATTCAATATGACCCGCATCAGCTACATCAACGAGCTGTACGGCCAGGAAGCACTCAAGCGCCTGCAGCGCCTGGATGCGCGGTTCATCAACAGCGCGATCATGGTGACCTTGCTGGGGGCGGGCGTGGCGGACCAGCTTGAAGGCGGGGGCGTGCTCAGCGGCGTGGGCGGGCAATACAATTTCGTTGCCCAAGGCCATGCCCTGGAAGGTGCTCGCTCGATCCTGATCTTGCGCAGCTGGCGCGAATCGGCGGGCGAGGTCAGTTCCAACATCGTGTGGGAATACGGCCACTGCACGATTCCTCGGCACCTGCGGGATATTGTCATCACCGAGTACGGCATTGCCGACTTGCGTGGGCAGACCGATGCCAAGGTGATCGAAGCGTTGCTCAATGTCACCGACTCACGCTTCCAGGATGACTTGATCGAGCAGGCGCAAAAGGCGGGCAAGTTGCCCAAGGATTTCAGGCTCGATCCGCGCTTTGCCGACAACACGCCGGAGCGGCTGCAGGCTATTCAAGGGCGCCATCGCCGGCTGTTCCCGGAATATCCGCTGGGCAGCGACTTCACGGATGAGGAGCGGGACTTGCTGCGGGCGCTGAACTGGCTCAAGAGTAAATTCAAGCTCACGGAGATTCTGGAGTTGGGCAAGGCGGCGCTGGATGCGCCGGAGCCGCAGGCGTATACCAAGCATCTTGAGCGGATGCGGTTGGATAACCCGCAGGGTTTGAAAGAAGACCTCTATCAGCGCCTGCTGCTCGCCGGCCTCCAGGCCACCGCGCACTAAAAACACCCCAAAACCAATGTGGGAGCGGGCTTGCCTGCGATGAGGGCCTGACCGGCGACATCTCTGTCGCCTGACACTCCGCTGTCGCAGGCAAGCTCGCTCCCACCTGTTGGATGGTGCCCGCCCCAAACAATCAGGGTGTTATCGATTACTCGATGAACGTGACCACACCACCGGCGAGGGATTTGACCCGCGCCAGGGATTCCACGCGGTATCCCTGTGCGTCCAGCTCGGCACGCCCGCCCTGGAACGACTTCTCGATGACGATCCCCAAGCCTGCCACGGTTGCGCCGGCCTGCTTGATGATCGAGATCAGCGCCTGGGACGCCTTGCCATTGGCCAGGAAGTCATCGATCACCAGCACGCGGTCGCTGCTGGTCAGGTGACGTGGGGAGATCGCGACAGTGCTTTCGACCTTCTTGGTGAAGGAATACACCGTTGCCGACAGCAGGTTTTCCGTCAAGGTCAGGGATTGCTGCTTGCGTGCGAAGATCACCGGTACGCCCAGGTTCAAGCCGGTCATGATCGCAGGGGCGATGCCCGAGGCTTCGATGGTGACGATCTTGGTGATGCCCGAGTCCTTGAACAATGCGGCGAATTCGTCGCCGATCAGCTTCATCAGTGCCGGGTCGATCTGGTGGTTCAGAAAGGCGTCGACCTTGAGTACCTGGTCGGAAAGCACGATGCCTTCTTCGCGAATTTTCTTATGCAGTGCTTCCACGGAAAGCTTCCTCTAATGGCGCGGTGCGCGCCGAAAGTAGATTAAAAAGTAGTCGATTCTAGCGCTTTAACATCGCGCGTATATCCGCCAAGGCGGTGTTGCCGCGAACGGCCTTCACCTCGGTCGGGGTGTCGTCATTGCCTTCCCAGGCCAGGTCGTCCGGCGGCAGTTCATCCAGGAACCGGCTGGGGGCACAATCGATGATTTCGCCGTATTGCTTGCGCTTGGCGGCGAAGGTGAAGGCCAGGGTCTGGCGCGCGCGGGTAATGCCCACGTAGGCCAGGCGGCGTTCCTCTTCGATGGTGTCGGCTTCAATGCTGGAGCGGTGCGGGAGGATTTCCTCTTCCATGCCCATGATGAACACGTAGGGGAATTCCAGGCCCTTGGAGGCATGCAAGGTCATCATCTGCACACCCTCGGCGCCGTCTTCTTCTTCCTGCTGGCGCTCGAGCATGTCGCGCAGCACCAGCTTGCCGATGGCATCTTCGACGGTCATCTCGCCGTCTTCGTCTTTTTCCAGGGTGTTCTTCAGCGCCTCGATCAGGAACCAGACGTTGCTCATGCGGTAGTCCGCAGCCTTGTCGCTGGAGCTGTTGGTGCGCAGCCAGTTTTCGTAGTCGATGTCCATGACCATGCTGCGCAGCGCGCTGATGGGGTCTTCGCCGGCGCACTGCTCGCGCACCTTGTCCATGAAGCGCTTGAAGCGCGACAGGCGATCGGTGAAGCGCGAGTCCAGGTGTTCGCCCAGGCCGATTTCATCGGTGGCGGCGTACATCGAGATCTTGCGTTCCGTGGCGTAGTTGCCGAGCTTTTCCAACGTGGTGGAGCCGATTTCGCGGCGCGGTACGTTGATCACGCGCAGGAAGGCGTTGTCGTCGTCCGGGTTCACGATCAGCCGGAAATACGCCATCAGGTCCTTGACTTCCTGGCGCCCGAAAAAGCTGTTGCCGCCCGACAGGCGATACGGCACCTGGTGATGTTGCAATTTCAGCTCGATCAGCTTGGCCTGGTAGTTGCCGCGGTACAGGATCGCAAAGTCGCTGTAGGGCCGGTCGGTGCGCAAGTGCAGGCTGAGGATTTCCACGGCCACGCGTTCGGCTTCGGCGTCTTCGTTGCGGCAGCGGATCACGCGGATCTCATCGCCATGGCCCATCTCGCTCCACAGTTGTTTTTCAAACTCGTGGGGGTTGTTCGAGATCAGTACGTTGGCGCACCGCAGGATGCGGCTGGTGGAGCGGTAGTTCTGCTCCAGCATCACCACTTTCAGGGACGGGTAGTCGTCCTTGAGCAGCATCAGGTTTTCCGGACGGGCGCCACGCCAGGCATAGATCGACTGGTCGTCGTCGCCTACCACGGTGAACTGGTTACGCTTGCCGATCAGCATTTTCACCAGCAGGTATTGGCTGGCGTTGGTGTCCTGGTATTCGTCCACCAGCAGGTAGCGCACCTTGTTCTGCCATTTTTCGAGGATGTCGGCGTGTTCCTCGAACAGCTTCACCGGCAGCAGGATCAGGTCGTCGAAGTCCACCGCGTTGAACGCCTTGAGCGTGCGCTGATAGTGGGTGTAGACGATGGCGGCGGTCTGTTCCTTGGGGTTGCGTGCGTTTTCCAGGGCTTGGGCGGGCAGGATCAGGTCGTTTTTCCAGGCGCCGATCATGTTCTTGATCTCATCCACGCCGTCGTCGCCTGCGTATTCCTTTTGCATGATGTCGGTCATCAGCGACTTCACGTCGGCCTCGTCGAAGATCGAGAAGCCCGGCTTGTAGCCCAGCCGCACATGTTCCTTGCGGATGATGTTCAGCCCCAGGTTGTGGAAGGTGCACACCGTGAGGCCACGGCCTTCGCCACCCTTGAGCAGGGTACCGACGCGCTCTTTCATTTCCCGCGCCGCCTTGTTGGTAAACGTCATGGCGACAATGTACTGGGCGCGAATGCCGCAATGCTGGATCAGGTGTGCGATCTTGCGGGTGATCACACTGGTCTTGCCGGAGCCTGCACCGGCGAGCACCAATAGAGGGCCGCCGACGTAGTTCACGGCTTCTTGCTGCCGGGGATTGAGTCGGGACATACGGAATTCAGGGAGTCGTTATTCAAAAGGGCGGGCATTTTAACAGGCTGGCAGGATTCTGCCCTGTCAGAACGACAGTGTGACGTACCACTCGATCTAAATTTGCCGGTTTTGATACTTTGCCGCAGGATGTCGGGGTTGTTTGAGACTAATGTTTACAGTTCGCGTGTTTGATAACCCCTATCATTGGTGATTATCAGGGCGCACGTCATAATGCCCGCCGCCACGAATTTTTGCAGAGTCTAGGGAGCTAGCTTGTCTACGCCTGTCGAACCCTTGCGTTTGCTGCTGCTGGCCGATGAGCCCGCGTGGGCAGCGTTATTGCGCGAGTGCCTGGCGCCGATGGGCGATGGGGCTGTGCTGATCAGTGCGCCAAACTGGGATTCCGTGAGCCGTCTGTTCGATGACGACCACAGCGCGGTGCTGTTGACCACGCCCAGCCTGCAGCCCGGGCCTGGCCGTTGCAGCCTGCCCTGTGTGTTGCTGCTGGAGCAGGAACCCCTGGTTTCGCCCCTTGGCGTCAGCGACTGGCTGGTGCGTGATGTATTGGACGCCGATACATTACGCCGCTGCCTGCGGCATGTCCGCGAGCGTGGCGTGCTGGAAAACACCCTGCAACGCTTGGCCGAACAGGACCCGCTCACCGGTATCGCCAACCGCCAGGGCTTCCAGACCCTGCTGACCGCACGCCTGGCCGAGAATGAAGGCCGTGGCCTGGCCCTCGGTCACCTGGACCTCGATAACTTCCGTCACGCCAACGATGCCCTCGGCCATCAGGCTGGCGATCGGTTGATCCTGCAAGTGGTGTCGCGGCTCAAGAGCCAGCTCGAGGTCGGCGACCAACTGGCGCGCCTGGGCAGCGACGAATTCGCCCTGCTGATCGACACCCGCCGGGCGCCCCAGCGCGCCGAGTGGATGGCCGAGCGCATCACCGAAGTCATGGCCGAACCCTACTGGGTGGATGGCGAAAGCCTGCTGATCGGTTGCAGCCTGGGAGTGGCGCATGCCCGCGCCCGCGCCGGGGCCGACCCGCTGATGTGGCACGCCCATATCGCCATGCAGCAAGCCAAGAGCACCCAGGGCTGCACCTTTCATATCTTCAACGAACGTATCAATCGCAACGCGCGCAGCCTGGCCGACCTGGAAAGCGAGCTGCGCCGCGCCTTGCGGCGTGATGAGCTGGAGTTGCACTACCAGCCGCGCCTGGACTTGGACGACGGGCATATCGTCGGCCTGGAGGCCCTGGTGCGCTGGCGTCATGGCGAGCGTGGCCTGTTGCCGCCGAGTGAATTCGTGCCCCTGGCCGAGCAGAGTGGCCTGATCGTGCCGTTGGGCTACTGGGTGATCTCCCGGGCCCTGCGTGACATGCAGGACCTGCGTGAACGCGGCCTGCCGCCGCTGCACATGGCCGTCAACCTGTCGTTCCGTCAGTTCCAGGACAGCCAGTTGCTCTCGACCCTCAGCCGGCTGATTGCCGAGCGTGGGGTGGAAGCGCAATGGTTGGAGTTCGAACTCACCGAAACGGCCGTGATGCGTCGCAGTGACCTGGTCAAGCAAACCATGGACGCCCTCGGTCGCCTGGGTGTGCGGTTCTCCCTGGATGACTTCGGTACAGGCTTCTCTTCGTTCGTGCACCTCAACAGCCTGCCGATTGCCTTGTTGAAGATCGACAAGAGCTTTGTCGGCGGCATGGAAGAGCGCGAAGAGAACCGCAAGCTGGTGCATGCCATGATCAACCTGGCGCACAACCTCAACCTGGAGGTGGTCGCCGAAGGTGTGGAAACACCGGAGCAACTGGCGCTGTTGCGCTTGTTTGGCTGCGACCAGGCCCAGGGCTATCTGATCAGCAAGCCGTTGCCGCTACCGGAGCTTGTGGAGTACCTGACTTTCGGTAAAGGCCAGCAGGCCTTGCTGGGTTGAGTTGCGAACCCAATCAGCGGTGGGCGCTGGCTTGCCTGCTCCCACACCGACCGCTGACATCCTTCAGTCCGGCTGGGCCGCGTGCAACGTGCTGTAGGTTTCAGGCTCTCGCCGAATCATCCGCTTCATCTTCGCCTCAAACGCCCAGGTCAGGCTGACCGCCGCGCACGCCAGGCCCAGCGCCAGCCCCCACCACACGCCAGTCGGTCCCCAGCCCAGGGTGAAGGCCATCAGCCAGGCCGACGGTGCGCCGATCAACCAGTAGCAGCCCGCGCCGATCAGAAAGGTGGTCTTGGCGTCTTTGAGCCCGCGAATGCAGCCCATGGCGATGGTTTGCACGCCGTCGAACAGCTCGAACCACGCGGCGACGGCCAGCAGGCTGACGGCCAGGACGATCACATCGTGGAACGCCGGGTCGTTGTGGTCGATGAGCAGTCCGATCAGCGGATCGGAAAACAGCCACAGCATCGCGGCAAATCCCAACATCACCGCCGCGCCGAATCCTATGCCGACGCGCCCGGCCAGGCGTGCCTGCAGCAGTCGCCCGGCGCCGTAATGCTGGCCGATGCGCATGGTCACCGCATAGGACATCCCCGCGGGCACCATGAACGCCACCGAGACGATCTGCAGTGCGACCTGATGCGCCGCCAACTGTGTGCTGCCCATGGTGCCCATGCACAGCGCCGCAAAGGCAAACAACCCGACTTCCACCGCATAGGTGCCACCGATCGGCAGGCCCAGGCGCCACAACTCGCGCAGATACTGGGTATTGAGCCGCAGCAGGCCGGTGCTCAGCGGGTAGGCAGCATAGGTACGGTTGCGGTGGATGTACCACATCAGCGCCAACGCCATGCCGTTGGCGACGACGGCCGTGACCAGGCCGATGCCCATCAGGCCCAGTTTCGGCAGGCCGAACATGCCTTCGATCAATGCATGGTTGAGCAGGTAATTAGCCACTGCACCGCCGAGGCTGATCACCATCACCGGCTTGGCCTGGCCAATCGCGCTGGTGAAGCCGCGAAGGGCCATGAAGCTCAGGAAGCCAGGCAGGGCGAACGGCAGGATCGTCAGGAATTGCCCGGCCGAGTGCACATTGGTTTCGGTCTGGCCGAACATCAGCAGCAGCGGCTTGAGGTTCCACAGCAGCAAGCCTGCGGCCAAGGCCATCAGCCAAGCCAGCCACAGCCCGGCCTGGGTCAGGCGGGTGGCGCCTTCGATATCGCCCGCGCCGTGACGGATGGCCACAAGGGTGCCCACCGCAGCAATTACGCCAATGCAGAAAATCGACACGAACGAATAGCTCGCCGCGCCCAAGCCGCCACCGGCCAAGGCTTCGGGGCTAAGGCGGGCCATCATCAGGGTGTCGGTCAGCACCATCAGCATGTGCGCCAACTGTGAGGCAATCAACGGCCCCGACAGCCGCAGAATGGCCCAGAGTTCGGTACGTGCCGGATGCTGCATGATCATCACACTCGAAAAGTCAGAAGGTTGCGCAAGGGTTGATTCTCAGCGCTCCCAGCCCAATGCACAAAGGGATAAAAGCGATTGCTCGCATGAGTAAAACTCATGCTGAATGAATCTGGTACGTTACCGCATTGCCTGTAGGAGTCTTCCCAGATGTCGCGTCGTCTTCCTCCGCTGTATGCCCTCCGTGCGTTTGAGGCGGCATCCCGGCACAACTCCTTCACCCGCGCGGCGGAGGAGTTGTCCATTACTCAAAGTGCGGTGAGCCGACATATCCGCACATTGGAGGAGCATTTCGCCTGTCGCCTGTTCCAGCGCAGCGGCCGCACCCTGCAGCTCACCGAAGCTGCACGCCTGCTGTTGCCCGGTGTTCGCGAAGGTTTCGCCGCCCTGGAGCGGGCCTGCCATACCCTGAATGCCGAAGATGACATCCTGCGCATGAAGGCGCCGTCGACACTGACCATGCGTTGGCTGCTGGCGCGGCTCAGTCGTTTTCGGGCGTTACAGCCGGGCAATGAAGTGCAACTGACCAGCGCCTGGATGAACGTGGACGAGGTGGACTTCAACCAGGAGCCGTTCGACTGTGCGGTGCTGCTGAGTTTTGGGCACTTTCCGGCGGACTGGGAGGCCAGTTATCTATTCCCGGAATTTCTGATTCCGGTTGGCGCCCCCAACCTGTTGGCGGATGGGCCCTGGGATGCCACACGCCTGGCCACCGCCGAATTGCTGCACCCCACGCCCGACCGCCGCGATTGGCGCAATTGGCTGGATCGCATGGGGCTGTCTACCCAGGTGTCGCTCAAGGGCGGGCAGGTATTCGACACCCTCGAATTGGGCATGATCGCCGCCGCGCGGGGCTATGGCGTGTCCATGGGCGACTTGCTGATGGTGGCCGAAGACGTCGCCCAGGGACGGCTGAGCCTGCCTTGGCCAACCGCCGTGGCCAGTGGCGAAAATTACTACTTGGTGTGGCCAAAAACCCGTCCTGGCGGCGAGCGTTTGCGGCGTTTGGCGGAGTTTCTGCAGGCGGAAGTCAAGGCCATGGAATTGCCCCGTGTCGAACGCCTTGATTGAGCGACGGCAAACGGGTCATGCAATCGTTTGCGTGATACCCCTGTGATTCGCTCAAGTATTGCCTCGTCCAGCCGAAGTAGGAGTGTTGGAACCATCGTGCACCAACGTTTCCCACTAGATAATTTGCCGAGCAGCGCTATGAGATCAGGATGATCCTGGCCTCGGCCAGGAGCCTTCATGTCTCAACCTCGCGCCCGGATAGCCTCACAACTAGGCCTCGCACTAGCGGTGATTCTGGCTGTCGTCATCAGCGGCAGTACCGTGTTTGCCTTGCGTTCGCTCGACTCCGCCAACCTCGACACCCGAGAGGAACACCTGGCCAGCGAGGCGCGTTTGCTCGCCGACCAGCTCAACACCTTCCACGGCACCTTGCGCGAAAGTACCCAGCGTTTGAGCGGGTTGTTTGAAAAGCGCTTCGGCGCCGGCTTGAGCATGCGTGCTGACCAGCCTGTGACCGTGGCCGGTGTGCAGACACCCAGCCTGTTCCTGGGCAGCGACGTGTTGAACAACGATTTCAGTGAGGTCGATGAGTTCAAGGACACCTCCGGCGGCGTGGCCACGGTGTTCGTGCGCAGCGGTGAAGACTTCATCCGCATCAGTACATCGCTGACCAAGCAGGACGGCAACCGCGCCATCGGTACCGCCCTGGATCACCAGCATCCGGCGTATCAACGCCTGCTCGCCGGACAGAGTTACGTCGGCCGTGCGGTGCTGTTCGAACGGTCCTACATGACCCAGTACACCCCGGTGCGTGATGCGGCCGGCAAAGTGATTGCGGTGCTGTTTGTCGGCTTCGACTACACCGATGCCCAGAACGCCCAGTTCGAAAACCTCAAGCGCTTCCGTATCGGCAAGACCGGTTCCCTGGCCTTGCTGGATGAGCAGAAACGCTGGCTGGTGCCGCCGGCCGGTGTACAAGCGCTGGATCAGGCGATTGCGGTGATGCTCGACCTGACGAAAACCCCGGGTAAGGGCCGCTTCTGGAGTGACAAGAACGAAGACTTCTACAGCGTCTCGGTGCCTTTTGAAGGCGGACCGTGGTCCGTCGTGGCCAGCCTGCCGAAGGCGGAAATCCGCGAAGTCACCTGGGCCGTGGGTATTCGCCTGGTAATTGGCAGTGTGCTGGCGATGCTGTTCGCGGTGGGCGCGGCGGTGTGGCTACTGCGCAGCAAGTTGCAGCCCCTGAGTGACCTGGTGCGTCAGGCCGAAGCCCTGGGCGCCGGCGACTTGAGCGCACGCCTGAATGTGTCCAGCCATGACGAAATCGGCCAGTTGGCGCGCAGCTTCAACCAGATGGGTGAAGCGCTGTCGACCATGGTCTCGCATATCCGTAGCGCCGCCGAAGAGGTCAACAGCCGCGCCCAGGCGTTGTCTGGTTTGTCCGGTGGGGCCTATGAAGGCATGGAGCAGCAGTCCGGCGAGATTACCAGCATGGCTGGCGCGGTCGAAGAGTTCAGCGCCACCTCGCTGAACATCGCCGACAACATGGGCAACACCGAACGCCTGGCCCAGGAAAACGCCCAGCAAACCCGCATCGGGCGTACCTCCATGCAAGAAGCGTCGTCCTCCCTGGAACACATTGCCACGGCGCTGAACAGCACCGCCACGGTGATCAACACCCTTGGCCAACGCTCCCAGGAAATCGGCGGAATCGTCGGCGTGATCACGTCGATCGCCGAACAGACCAACCTGCTGGCGCTCAATGCCGCCATTGAAGCGGCACGGGCCGGTGAGCAGGGCCGTGGTTTCGCCGTGGTTGCCGACGAAGTGCGCAACCTGGCATCGCGCACTCGCCAGGCCACCGACGAAATCTCCGGGATGATCCAGAGTATCCAACAGGAAACCGGCAACGCCATCAGCACCATGGAGCACGGTAACGTGTTGATGCAGGAAGGTCTGTCGCGCAACGCCGATGTGGCCTCCGCCCTGGCACGTATCGATGAGCAAAGCCGCTCGGCCGGCCAGCAATTTGCTGCGATCACCACGGCCACCCAGGAGCAGAGCAGCACCGCAACCTTGCTCAGCAGCAACCTGCAAAGCATCGCGCTGGCCAACAGCGAGCAGCGTGAGGTGGTGTCGAACCTGGCGATCACTGCCAAGGAACTGGAAACGCTGGCAGCGAGCTTGCGCCATGAAGTTGACCGCTTTCGTTGAAGCCTGATCTGGTCGTCACCGCAGGCTAGAGTGGGAGCGGGCTTGCTCGCGAATACGGAGTGTCAGTCAGCACCGGCTTGGCTGCCCCGTCGAATTCGCGAGCAAGCCCGCTCCCACATTTGGTTATGCGCCTGGCTTAAGTGATCGCTGCCGGCCGATATTGCAGGGCCTCCTTCAGATGATCGCGCGTGATGTCGTCCATAAGCTCCAAGTCCGCCAAGGTGCGTGCCACTTTGAGCAGGCGATGGGCCGCGCGCAAAGACAGCGTCAGGCGCTCGCAGGCAGTCTCCAGCCAGCCTTCATCGACCTTCGCCAGCTTGCAATGCTTGCGTAGCCCAGGCAGATCGAGAAAGGCATTTGCACAGCCCTGACGCCGCAACTGGCGCTCCCGCGCCTCGGCAACGTCAGCCGAAGCCTTTGCAGTGTTGTCGCCAGCCTGTTGGGCCGGATTCAGCGCAGTGGTTTCCCGAGCGACGGTCAGGTGCAGGTCGATCCGGTCCATCAGCGGCCCGGACAGCTTGTTGCGATAGCGTTGAATTTGCTCCGGCGTACAGCGACAACGCCCACTCGGTTCACCCATATAGCCACAGGGGCAGGGGTTCATCGCCGCCACCAGTTGAAAGCGTGCCGGGAAACTCACCCGGTCACGGGCGCGGGAAATCACGATTTGCCCAGACTCCAAGGGTTCTCGCAGTACCTCCAAGACCTTGCGGTCAAACTCCGGTAATTCATCCAGGAACAGCACCCCATGGTGCGCCAGGGTGATTTCGCCCGGTTGCGGCTTCGACCCTCCGCCTACCAGCGCCGGCCCCGATGCCGAATGGTGCGGCTGGCGAAACGGTCGATGGGGCCAGTGGCTCAAGGGCGCCAGGCTCACCACGGATTGAATCGCCGCGACTTCAAGGGCTTCCTGCTCGCTTAGCGGCGGCAACAAGCCGGGCAGGCGACTGGCGAGTAACGTCTTGCCGGTGCCGGGCGGGCCACTGAGCAGCAGGTTATGCGCACCGGCCGCCGCGATCAGTAGCGCACGCTTGGCCGTCAGTTGGCCCTGGACTTCACTCAGGTCCGGGTACGGTTTGTTCAAGTACAGCAAGCCGTCGGATTTGTAAGGCTCAATTGGCACCTGACCATTGAGGTGCGCCACCACTTGCAGCAAGTGATCCACCGCGATCACCTTCAGCCCCGACGCCAGGCACGCCTCCTCGGCATTCGCCCGCGGCACGATGACGGTGCGCCCGGCCTTGCGCGCCGCCAGTGCCGCCGGCAGCACGCCCTTGACCGCACGGACTTCGCCGGACAATGCCAGCTCCCCAAGGCACTCCACGTCATCGAGCATCAGCGCCGGTACCTGCGCACTGGCGGCCAGGATTCCCAGGGCAATCGCCAGGTCAAAACGCCCGCCGTCCTTGGGCAGGTCGGCGGGCGCAAGGTTGAGGGTGATGCGGCGGGCGGGGTATTGCAGGGCGCAGTTCAGAATGGCGCTGCGCACGCGGTCCTTGCTTTCCTTGACCGCTGTTTCTGGCAACCCCACCAGCGTCAGGGACGGCAGACCATTGGCCATGTGCACTTCAACAGTGACAGCGGGGGCTTCGACGCCGATCTGGGCGCGGCTGTGGACGATGGCGAGGGACATGCTCGTTCCTTGAAAAATGGACGCCGCTTCCTGCGGTTTTTTAAAGGTAGTCGAGGGATTGCAGGCGCAACGGTTCAGACTTTTACAGGACGTATCAACGTGCAAAGGCGTCGGGGTACTTATCCAGGTAGGCACCGTTGAGTTGCGTGTCGGGTGCACGCATGAATGCGCGGAAGTCCGGGATCAGGAACACCAGCAACGACAACCCCAGCACCATTGCACCCAGGGACGTCATGGTGAGTGCGACGCCGAGCTGTGTAATCAGCCCACTCATGGCGAAACTGCCGAGCGGGCTGGCGGCGGCCGACAGGAATGACACGGTGGCGAAGATTCGATTGCGATGCTGCTTGGGGGTGGCAAGCAACCTGACGGCAGAGGTCGGAATGTTGATCAGCATCAGGCCTACCCCACCGCAGAAAAATGCCAGCGGTACGGCAACCATTGATGAGAGCGTGCCGGCCAGCCACATATTGCCCCCCAACAGTGCAAAGCCCGCCGCGACACAGAAGTCGCGGGGCACGCGTTCGGTCAGCCAGCCGGTGATTTTGTAGCTGCCTGCCAGGATGCCCAGGCCGAAACAGGCGTCCAGCAGGCCGAGGTAGGTGACCGGGTAGTGGATGATCGTTTTGACGTAGAGGGGCAGCAGGATGGTAAAGAACGGAAACAGGGCAAAGTTGACGAGCATCGCCACGAGGGCAAGGTAGAACTCGACCTTGACGCCGTAAACGGCCTTGAATCCCGAGTACATCATGCGCAAGCCGGTGGCTGACGGAGCATGTTCACCTGGGGCGCTGGCACCGAGGTGAAGTGGAATCGATGCAATCAACATTGCTGCGCCAAGCATCGCAAAGAAGTCGATGGTCAACGCCAGCGTGGTGCCGAAGCTGAAAATCAAGGCGCTGGCCAGGATCGGTCCGAGCAAATTGGATATGGACGAGAGCATGCTTTTGGTGCGAACGGCCAGTGAGACCTGATCGTCGCGTGCAAACAACGGAATAATCGAGGATTGCAGCGGGTCGCGTACGCCCGCGACGGCACTGCTGAGCAGCATCAGGGCGCCAACGCTCCATGGGTTGAACAGTTGCGTAGCGGACAGGACAACCATCAACAGCGTGGTCACCAGACTGGTGAGGGAGGCCACCCTGAGGATCAGAACCTTGTTGTACTTGTCACCCAGCCAGCCTAGCAGGGGGCGGGCCAGCACCTGCGCCGCGATGGCGCAGGCGATCATGTTGGCGAAGGCGAGCGCAGAACCGGTTTGCTGCAAGGTCCACCAGGCTACGGCCAGCTGGTTGCAGCGGCCACCGAGCACCACCAGCAAAAAGCTGAACTGTATTTTCAGCAGGCGCCGGTCAAGGTCCGGCAAGTACCCCACGGACCCCTTGATGTCGGTTATTCGGTCGGCGGGTTCAACCGCGCTTCGAGCTCAGCGACTTTTGCTTCGAGGCTTTCCAGCCGTGCACGTGTGCGGGCCAGCACGACCATCTGGCTGTCGAATTCTTCGCGGCTTACCAGGTCGAGCTTGCTGAAACCGCTTTGCAGCAATGCCTTGAATTGGCTTTCGATTTCATTGCGGGGCAGGGGCGTGTCACCGCTGAACAGGCGTGAGGCATGGCCGCTCAGGGCGTCGAGGAGGTCTTTGGGCGCAAGCATGGGGAATATTCCGGAAAACTGTTGGCCGGCAGTGTATCACGCAGCGTCTATAGTCCTTTTCACGTCCTTGTGCGCACGGTTTTCGCGCAGGGGGTCGGGCGGACGCGCACTGTTTTTGTGCGCATTGATGCCACCTGAAAGCCCCATAGGTGGGGATAAGTGGGCAAAGGACTGATTTCAGTGATTTTTACGGAGCTGGCAAGGTTTCTGCTTAGACGATCATGACCCATGCACTGATGCAGTCGCTGTGACGAATGCAGTGCGCCGACGGATCAGGGGTACAGGTTTCGTCACCAGTGGTTCGCTGGCGTCGCAAAGGCAAATGCCGAGGCGACGACGCGTTACAAAGCCAGGCACTGCGCTTAGACTTGAGACGGGTTTGTTTTCCTGGGGCAAGTCCACCAATTCGGGAGAGAGTTTTCATGAAGCTAGTCACTGCCATCATCAAGCCGTTCAAGTTGGACGATGTACGCGAGTCGTTGTCCGAGATCGGCGTGCAGGGCATTACCGTTACTGAGGTCAAAGGCTTCGGTCGGCAGAAGGGTCACACCGAGCTGTATCGTGGCGCGGAATACGTGGTCGATTTCCTGCCGAAGGTGAAGATTGATGTCGCCATTGACGACAAGGATCTTGACCGGGTTATCGAGGCGATAACCAAGGCCGCCAACACCGGCAAGATCGGTGACGGCAAGATCTTCGTGGTCAATCTGGAACAGGCTATTCGCATCCGTACCGGCGAAACCGATACCGACGCAATCTAAGCCGCCAAACCCCAACGCCCCAGGAGAAAACAATATGACTCTGCGTAAATTCGCAGGGCTCGGAGCCCTGTTGTCCATCGTAATGCCAAGCCTGGCCATGGCGGCAGACGAAGTGGCTGCTCCAGTCCTCAATTCCGGCGACACCGCATGGATGCTCACATCCACTGCGTTGGTGCTGTTCATGACCATTCCAGGCCTGGCGCTGTTCTACGGCGGCATGGTGCGCTCCAAAAACATTCTTTCCGTGATGATGCAGTGCTTCGCCATTACTGGCCTGATCAGCGTGTTGTGGGTCATCTATGGCTACAGCATCGCGTTCGATACGACCGGGATGGAGCAGGGTGTCGTCAACTTCAACTCCTTCTTCGGCGGCATGGGCAAGGCGTTCCTGGCGGGCGTTACCCCGGCCAGCATCACCGGGCCGGCAGCGTTGTTCCCGGAAGCGGTGTTCATCACCTTCCAGATGACCTTCGCCATTATCACTCCGGCGCTGATCGTCGGTGCCTTCGCTGAGCGTATGAAGTTCTCTGCGATGCTGATCTTCATGGCCATCTGGTTCACCTTGGTCTATGCGCCGATCGCGCACATGGTCTGGAGCGGCAACGGTGGCCTGCTGTGGGACTGGGGCGTGCTGGACTTCGCTGGCGGCACCGTGGTGCACATCAACGCCGGTGTGGCTGGCCTGGTGGCGTGCATCGTGCTCGGCAAGCGCAAAGGCTTCCCGACTACCCCGATGGCACCGCACAACCTGGGTTACACCCTGATCGGCGCCGCCATGCTGTGGGTGGGTTGGTTCGGCTTCAACGCCGGTTCCGCTGCTGCGGCCAACGGCACTGCCGGCATGGCGATGCTGGTCACTCAGATCGCTACCGCTGCGGCGGCGCTGGGCTGGATGTTCGCCGAGTGGATCACCCATGGTAAGCCAAGCGCACTGGGCATCGCCTCGGGTGTGGTAGCCGGCTTGGTAGCCATCACCCCAGCCGCTGGCACCGTGGGCCCAATGGGCGCCCTGGTGATCGGCCTGGTTGCCGGTGTGATCTGCTTCTTCTGCGCCACCAGCCTCAAGCGCAAGCTGGGCTACGACGACTCCCTGGACGCGTTCGGCGTGCACGGTATCGGCGGTATTGTCGGTGCGATCCTCACCGGTGTGTTCGCAGCCCCTGCACTGGGCGGCTTCGGCACCGTGACTGACGTGGCGGCACAAGTCTGGATCCAGGCCAAGGGCGTCGGCTTTACTGTGATCTACACGGCTATCGTGACCTTCATCATCCTCAAGGTGCTGGATGCGGTCATGGGCCTGCGGGTGACCGAAGAAGAAGAGGCCGTCGGCCTCGACCTGGCGCAACACAACGAGCGCGGCTACAACTTGTAAGTACGCGAAAAAAAGATGCCCGGCTTGCCGGGCATTTTTTTGCCTGGCGTTTGTCAGTCATAACAAGCTGTGTCGGTTTTTGCGCCCAGTTTGTAATGGGACGCACCTGGCACTTTTCCGCCTGCCAATGTCTTACAGGCATGTAGGCGTATTCGGCACTTTGTTTTTTCCCAGAGCGCGCTAGAATGCGCGCCGATGGGCGGAGAACTCTATGTGGCAACAGACCCTGATTACCCTGCGGGCCAAGCCCCGGGGCTTTCACCTGGTGACCGAGGAGTTGCTGGCCGGCTTGCCTGAATTGAAGGCCTGTCGCGTGGGCCTGTTGCATTTGTGGCTGCAGCACACCTCGGCCTCGTTGACCGTCAACGAGAATGCCGACCCGGCGGTTCGCCGTGACTTCGAGCGTTATTTCAACTCGCTGGTGCCGCAAGGCCGCGCAGGGTTCGAACATAACGACGAAGGTCCGGATGACCTGCCGGCGCACTTCAAGGCCAGTCTCCTGGGCTGCCAGCTGAGTTTGCCGGTGAAGGCCGGCCGCTTGGCGATGGGGACCTGGCAAGGTGTTTATCTGGGCGAGCACCGTGATCATGGCGGTGCTCGTAAAGTCCTCGCCACCTTGCACGGTGATGGGGCATAAGCCACTGGTTATCCAGTGGATGTTGATTTTTTTCCAGCAACCGTCGACAGAGGGTGAAGCTGGGCTATAACTAATCTGCTTTTCGCAAGTCATGAGGTAGAACATGAGCGACGATGATCTGGAAAACGACGAACTGGAAGTAGGTGACGAAGACGACACCGAAGAAGGTCTTGAAGCGGCGGCGGAAGACGTTGCTGACGACGACGGTGGCGATGATGCACCGGTTCCGGCTGCCAAGGGCAAAGCCAAGGCGGCTGTGTCGGTAGATGAATTGCCGAGCGTTGAGGCCAAGAACAAAGAGCGTGATGCCCTGGCCCGTGCGATGGAAGAGTTCCTCGCTAAAGGCGGTAAAGTGCAGGAAGTCGAGGCTAATGTGGTCGCAGACCCACCGAAGAAGCCGGACAACAAGTACGGCAGCCGACCTATCTGAGGTCAGTCACCTGCTTGTAGGAAAAGCCCGCCGTCGCTGCGGGCTTTTTCATGCCTGAAACAAATTCTCAAGCTTCACCCCCTATCAACGTGGGAGCGGGCTTGATCCCACTTATTTTGATCTTCGGCGTTACTGCCAGCTCTGCAGCAAGGGCGGCAACTCGTTCAGGCTACGAATCTCTGCATCCGGGCGTTTGTGCCCTTCCCACACCTTGCCCGTCGGGTTGAACCACACTGCCCGCAGCCCCGCCTGCTGCGCCCCGGCGATGTCATCCCCGGGATGATCGCCAATATGCACCGCCGCACTGGCATCCACGCCACCACGCTGCAACGCCTCCTGAAACAACCGCGCATCCGGCTTGGCGATGCCGATATCTTCAGCGCGCAAGGCAAAGTGAAAGTAATCCGCCAGGCCCACACGCTGCACATCGGCATTGCCGTTGGTGATCACCCCCAGCAAAAAGTGCTGGCGCAGGGCTTGCAGCATCGGCTCGGCTTCCGGGAATATCGTGAGCTGGTGACGTGCATGGATGAACGCCTCGAAACACACATCCGCCATTTGCGTGGCTTGCGGCTGTGGGTAACCGGCTTCTTCAAACGCCTGCATCAACACCCGGTGGCGCAGGATGCTGATGCGGTGTTTGAGCTCGGGATGCCGTTGCAGCACTTGCTGACGCAGGCTGGCGAAATGCTCCAAGGGCAGATCGCCTACCTTGGTTGCATGGGTGGCCAGCCATTCGCGCATCGACGCTTCGGCGTTGATGATGACGGGTACGTTGTCCCAGAGCGTGTCGTCCAGGTCGAAGGTGATCAGCTTGATACTCATGAGTCGCCGCCCTTGATGCGTTTGGCCCGTGGATGGGCGCTGTCGTACACCGTTGCCAGGTGTTGGAAGTCCAGGTGGGTGTAGATCTGTGTGGTCTTGATGTCGGAGTGGCCGAGCAGCTCTTGAACCGCGCGCAGGTCCTGGGACGACTCCAGCATATGGCTGGCAAAAGAGTGCCGCAGCATGTGGGGATGCAGGTTCTGCCCCAGCTCGCGCTCGCCGGCGGCTTTCACCCGCACCTGAATCGCCCGGGGCCCCAGGCGTCGGCCTTGCTGGCTGACAAACACCGCGTCATCGGCCGGGTTGGTCAGCAGGCGCAGCGGGAGCCATAACTGCAGGGCTTCGCGCGCTTTGCGGCCCACCGGCAGGACGCGGGTCTTGCTGCCCTTGCCGAGTACCTGCACCAGGCCGTCCGCCAGGTCCAGTTGATCGAGGTTCAGGCCGGTCAGCTCCGACAAACGCAACCCTGATGAGTAGAACAGCTCCAGGATCGCCTGGTCGCGATGGGCCAGGAAGTCGTCCTCGACGGCGCCATCCAGCAATTGCAAGGCACGGTCGGTGTCCAGGGTCTTGGGCAGGCGTCGCTCACCCTTGGGCGGCGACAGGCCGTTGGCCGGGTCGTGATCGCACAGGCCTTCACGGTTCAGGTAGTGATAGAGCCCGCGAACCGCCGAGAGCAGGCGCGACAGGCTGCGCGAGGATTGCCCTGCCTGGTGCAGCCGTGCGATCAGGCTGCGCAGGCTCTGGATATCCAGGGCCTTCCAGCTGCTGATCCGTTGTTTCTCGCAATACGCCAGGACCTTGTTCAGGTCCCGCCGGTAGGCTTCCAGCGTGTGGGGCGACACCTGGCGCTCGTTGCGCAGGTGAGCGCAGTAAGCGTCCAGTTGCCGTTCCATGGCTAGCGCACCGCGCGCAGGGCGGTGGTGAAGCGCGGCAGGACGCGGCCCAGCACTTCGGCGATGTAGGTCAAGAACAGGGTGCCGACTGAACTCTTGTAGTGCTGAGGATCGCGGCTGGCGATCGCCAACACGCCGTGCAGGCCTTGATGGCTGAGGGCGACCACGGCGGTGGAGCCGATCTGTTTGCGCTGCTCGGCACCAAACAGGAAGTCCAGCTCATGCTCACGCAACGTGCCGCTGATGGTCTTGCCTTCGGACAGCAGCCCGCCGATGGCGGTTTGGGCGTCGCTACCACTGACCCAGCGGCCCACCGGCATCGGGTTGTCACTGAACAGGATCAGGCTCACGAACGGCACCTGGAAGTCCTGGCGCAGGCTGTCTTCCACGGCGATCACCGTTTCTTCCAGGCTGGTAGCGTCCATCAGGGTCAGGATCAGGCGGCGGGTCTTGTCGAACAGGCGATCATTGTCGCGGGCGACGTCCATCAGGTGCGAAAGCTTGTGGCGCATTTCGATATTGCGCTCGCGCAGGATTTTCATCTGCCGCTCCACCAGCGATACGGTATCACCCCGCTGGTGGGGAATACGCAGGGCTGGCAGCAACTCTTCGTGCTCGACGAAGAAGTCCGGGTTAGCCTCAAGGTACGCCGCGACGGTAGCGGCCTCCAGGCTGTCGCTCGGGGTTGCTTGTGCGGGTACTTGAGGCTTATCGGTCATTGGCTTGACTCACTCATAGACGGACCTGTCCTTCGTATACGCGCGAGGCCGGCCCGGTCATCATCACCGGGTGGCCAGGGCCTGCCCACTCGATGGACAAGCGTCCGCCGGGCAGGTCGATCAGCAGTGGCGAATCCATCCACCCCTGGCTGATCGCGGCCACGGCCGCGGCGCAAGCACCGGTGCCGCAGGCCTGGGTTTCGCCGGCGCCGCGTTCCCACACACGCAATTGCGCGCGGGAACGGTCGATCACCTGCAGGAAGCCCACGTTGACCCGTGCCGGAAAGCGCGGGTGGTGTTCGATCTTTGGCCCCAATTCATGCACGGGCGCGTTGTTGATGTCGTTGACCCGCAGCACCGCATGGGGGTTGCCCATGGACACGGCTGCGATGTCGACGGTCTTGCCGTCAACGTCCAGCGCATAGCTGGCGGCCTGCTCGGAGGCCTGGAACGGAATGTCCGCAGGCACCAGGCGTGGCTCGCCCATGTTGACCCTGATCTGGCCGTCGCTGCGGATATCGAGCTCGATGACGCCGCTTTTGGTCTCGACGCGAATCTGCCGCTTGGCGGTCAGGCGCTTGTCCAGCACAAAGCGTGCGAAGCAGCGCGCGCCGTTGCCGCACTGTTCCACTTCGGACCCGTCGGAGTTGAAGATCCGGTAACGGAAATCCACCTCTGGGTTGCTCGGCGCCTCGACGATCAGCAATTGGTCGAAACCAATGCCGGTGTGACGGTCGCCCCACTGTTTAGCGTGTTTGGGCAGGATATGCGCGTGCTGGCTGACCAGGTCGAGGACCATGAAATCGTTGCCCAGCCCGTGCATCTTGGTAAAACGCAGCAGCATGGCTTACTCCGGCAGCAGGCTTTCGCCAGCATACAACTCGGCTACCGTCTCGCGGCGACGCACTTCAAACGCTTGATCACCGTCCACCAGCACCTCGGCGGTACGTCCGCGGGTGTTGTAGTTGGAACTCATGACAAACCCGTAGGCACCGGCCGAATGCACGGCCAGCAGATCGCCTTCTTCCAGTGCCAACTGACGATCCTTGGCCAGGAAGTCGCCGGTCTCGCAGATCGGGCCAACGATGTCATAGGCGCGGGCTTCGCTGTCGCGAGGTGTCACGGCGGTGACATTCATCCAGGCCTGGTACAGCGCCGGGCGGATCAGGTCGTTCATCGCCGCGTCGACGATGGCGAAATCCTTGTGCTCGGTGTGCTTGAGGTACTCGACCTGGGTCAGCAGCACGCCCGCGTTGGCGACGATATAACGGCCCGGCTCGAACATCAGCGTCAGGTCGCGGCCTTCGATGCGCTCGCGCACGGCTTGGATGTAGTCCGCAATCAGCGGCGGCTCTTCATCGCGGTAACGCACGCCCACACCGCCGCCCAGATCGATGTGGTGCAGGTAGATGCCGCATTCGCCGAGGCGATCGATCAGCGCCAACAGGCGATCGAGCGCATCCAGGAACGGTGGCAGGCTGGTCAGTTGCGAGCCGATATGGCAGTCGACGCCCAGCACTTCCAGGTTCGGCAGTTGGGCTGCGCGGATGTACACATCTTCGGCGTCGGCGATGGCGATGCCGAACTTGTTCTCTTTGAGACCGGTGGAAATGTACGGGTGGGTACCGGCGTCGACGTCCGGGTTGACGCGCAGGGAGATCGGCGCGCGAACGCCCATCTCGGCGGCCACGACTTGCAGGCGCTCGAGTTCGTCGGTGGATTCGATGTTGAAGCAATGCACGCCGACTTCCAGGGCGCGGCGCATGTCTTCGCGGGTCTTGCCCACGCCGGAGAAGACGATCTTGTCAGCCTTGCCGCCGGCAGCCAGTACACGTTCCAGCTCGCCACGGGAGACGATGTCGAAACCAGCGCCCAGGCGCGCCAGGACATTCAGTACACCCAGGTTGGAGTTGGCCTTGACCGCGTAACACACCAGGTGCGGCACGCCATCGAGCGCGTCGGTGAACGAGCGATACTGGGCTTCGATATGCGCACGGGAATACACATAGGTCGGGGTGCCAAAGCGCTCGGCAATCGCGGACAACGCCACGCCTTCCGCGAACAGCTCGCCGTCCCGGTAGTTAAAAGCGTCCATGGAGTTCCCTTATTCGTAGGTGTCGTGCTTATGCGCTTTGGCTGGTTTTTGCGACGATTGAGCCTGTTCATTCGGGTCTTTGCTGTCATCGGGCAGGTACAGCGGGCCTTTTTGACCACAGGCACTAACGAGGCAAGCGACCGCGACGAGCGCAGCAAGGGAAGAGATCAGGCGCTTCATGGCGAAATCCTTGAATATGCATTAATTGCG
The DNA here is from genome assembly GCF_002980075.1 of Pseudomonas sp. MYb13. Lineage (NCBI taxonomy): Bacteria > Pseudomonadati > Pseudomonadota > Gammaproteobacteria > Pseudomonadales > Pseudomonadaceae > Pseudomonas > Pseudomonas sp. MYb13. The sequence continues at coordinate 336,953 of NZ_PCQI01000001.1, forward strand.
CCCGAGTATACCGACCACCCGCCAGCTTGCCTATGCGCTGGAATACCCGTCCGGCGGGGGTTTGCCGAGACAGTTGGGAAGCGGACTACGCTGGTTGAGGATATTTCACGCCGTCAATCGTGTTGAAATCGGTATCCTTTGCAATCGGCGGGGCTCGCCCGTATCGTGCGGCGCTTGAGCAAAACCAGACACTTTTGAGGTTGCCACAATGAGTTTGACCGAAGCCCGTTTTCACGACCTGGTGGATTCGACCCAGCAGGCGCTGGAAGATATTTTCGACGACAGCGGCCTGGACGTGGACCTGGAAAACTCGGCCGGCGTGCTGACCGTCAAGTTCGAGAACGGCACCCAACTGATCTTCAGTCGCCAGGAGCCGTTGCGTCAGTTGTGGCTGGCTGCACGTTCGGGCGGTATCCACTTCGACTACGACGAAGAAAGCGGCAAGTGGCAATGCGACAAAAGCGAAGAGCTGCTGGGTGAAATACTGGCGCGCCTGGTCCTGGAACAAGCCGGCGTCGAGCTGGACTTCGACGAGATTTGACCGTGGCCCAGCCTGTCGCCGTACGTCCGCCGAAACCGCTGTTCAGTAATGTCAGCCCGGCGGTGCCGTCACCTTGTATCAGTTTGTGTCGCCTGGACGAGCAGAAGGTCTGCCTCGGGTGCTTTCGCCACGTGGAAGATATCCGTGAATGGCGCTCCGCCGACGATGCCCGGCGCCGAGTGATCTGTGCCGAGGCTGAGCAGCGTCGGGCCAACGCCTGAGGCCGTCTTGTTTATTTGTGACGCTGTGGTAGTGTCCGGGTACGCCTCAACTCATCGAGGCCCGTGAGAACCCCGCCTTTTCCTGGCGGGGTTTTGCTTTTTTGTGCAGAAAAAAGGAGTCTGCCTGAATCATGACCACCGCACCGTCCATCATCCTCACCCGTCTTGACGTGCAGCGTCTGGAGCAACTGATCGACCGCCTGGGCGACGAATCTCCCGGCGTCGAAGCGTTGCAAGCCGAACTCGACCGCGCCGAAGACGTGGTTGGTCACGATGAAGTGCCTGCGGGTGTCGTGACCATGAACTCCAGCGTGCATTGCCGTGAGCAAGGCAGCGGCAAGGACTACCACCTGACCCTGGTCTATCCGAAAGACGCGAACGCCGACGAAGGCAAGATCTCGATCCTGGCGCCGGTAGGCAGCGCCCTGCTGGGCCTGCAAGTGGGCCAGCATATCGACTGGCCGGCACCCGGCGGCAAGACCCTCAAGCTGGAGTTGCTCAGCGTGGAAGGCCAGCCCAAGGACGGCGGTGCCTTCCCTCTTTAAATCTGGCTCAGTGCCTCGTTAAGCGACAGCTCAAGTTCGGCCTTGTAACGCAGGTACAGGTTGCTTGGGCTTTGCACATCGCCGAGCAGGCCGGAGAGGTCGAGGTCGGTGATGTAGCAGCGGTAACGTTCGACTTCCCGGCGTTGCCCGACGATTTCCTGGGCGACCACTGCAAACAGCTGGTCGCCAAACTCAAGCTCGGAAAACTCCCGCTGATTGCAATACAGGGTGATCCCCACCTGGCCCGGCGCTGCCTTGCCGATAATTGCCTGCACGTCATAAAACGGTTTGTTCGCCGGGTTCAACGGCGCAGGCCGCGGCTCGATGCCGCGCGCGCGACCACTGCCCGACGGCAATAGCTGGTAATACAGGATCTGCACTGCGCCCAGCGGCTCTTGCGGGTCCAGCGGCGACAGCGCGTCCCGGCGATAAATGATCGACTGCAAGAAGCGCTGCAAGGGCGCCAGCAGGCTCTGTTCATCATGGAACGGCAAGTGCTGCTGCCAGAGCGCGTTGAATTCATCCAGCACATACAGCTCGGCGAACCCTTCGTTGACCCGGTAGAACACCTGCACGCAGTCGGCCAGGCCCATCGGCAGCAGCAGTGCCAAGTCATGGTCCTCCAGGGCCATGGCGTCCAGGTGCAACGGGCTGTAGCTGGCCAGTTCTTCGCTGAGGTAGGCGATCAGCGCATCCTGGGTCGCCAGTGACACATGGGTGGCCTGGCCTGGCATCAGTTCCATGACGTGATAGTGCTGCTGCACCTGGAGCAAATAACGGTGGTTGCCCTGACCCAGCAGCAGGCTCTGCGCGGTGTCGAAGATTTCTTCCACACGCTGGGCAATGAATTGCGCACGGTTGTGACAGAAGCAGCGCACGCGCAGGCGTGGCAGGTGGTCTGGCGGCAACTGGTTGAGGTAGTCGCGCAAGCAGTCGAGCAGGGCGTGGGGGCCGTCGTAGCGGCTGACCATCACCTCGTTCCAGCTATTGAGCGTGACCTGGTCCAGGGTCAGCACCAGGTTATCGCGCACACCGGCGTAACTCAGGGAGTCGGTGCGCTCGGTGGTCATCAGGATATTCAGGTCGCGGTGGTGCTTGAGGGGGTCGACGCCGACGTTGATCAGCAGCAATACCTCCTCGGGCACCGCCGAGCGCAGCAGGCGGATTTCATCAACGCTGGCCAGGGGCAGGGCGATGGTTTGTTGCAGGCTGCCCAGCAGGTTGAACAGCTCGAACTCAGTCATGTCGCTGGTGCCGGGGTGCAAGGCCAGGCGCGTGCTGCTGTCGATCACGCCGTTGCGATGGCACCAGGTGAGCATCTCCAGCAGATCGCGGCTGCGCTTGATCGGCGCGAAGTGCTCCCATTCCAGGGCCGTGAGGTTGCCGTTGTACAGCCCCCAGTGGTGCTGGCCCGGCTCCTTGCGGTTAGGCGATTGCACCAGGGTCAGGGTGTCTTCGGCCAGGTCCGGGGCAATGCCCGGGTTGATGAACTCGACTTTGCCGGCCTTGCGTTCGAACGCGGCGTACAGGCGTCGACCCAGCACATTGAGGTCGCGCTTGTTGATCAGGCTGACGGTCTGTTCGGTCCGTGCGAACTGGGTCAGGAAGCGATAACTGTAATTGAGCTCGCTGACCAGTGCCCGGCGCTCGGAGGCCACCTGGCGCACCTTCCATTGGCTACGGCTGTCCAGCAGCGCCAATTGGCGCTGGTCCCAGCCCCATTCGTGGGCCAGGCGCTCCAGTAGCAGCCTTTGCCAGCTGGTGGTGCGCTGGCCGGCACTGAGCTTGCGATTGACCTTCAGGTACAGCGCGCGCCGCACCAGTTCCAGGCGCTCGGGCTCGTTGCGGGCCTTGAGGTATTCCTCGATGCGGCGGTACACCACGATGTAAGGGTCCAGCTCGTCCAGGTCCATCTGGTTGGCGAATACCGCACGCTTGAAGCGCAGGCTCAGGCACTGCACGTTCGGGTGTTCGCTGGCGTAGACCTCGGTCAGCAGCAGCTTGAGCACCGATTTGTAGGGCGACTCGATGCCCTTGAACAGTTGCCACAGCCCGGCGCCGATGAATTCGCCCGGGGGGATGCGCGCCAAGTGGCCAAGGTCCAGGGTTTCATCGGCGCGGATAAAGCGCTTGGAAATCAGCGTGTGGGTGAATTCGGCATAGCGGGTCTCTTCATACACCGGCACCAGCCACCAGATCGGCGTACGCCCGGCCAGCCAGATGGCGGTGCGGTAGAACTCATCCAGCAGCAGGTAATGCTGGGTGGTGCCGCAATCATCGGAACTCAGTTGCGTGTCGCGCTCACCGAGCACAAAGCGTGTCGGTTCGATCAGGAAGAAGTGCGCCTCGGCGCCCATGGTCAGGGCCCAGGCTTCCAACAGCTGGCATTTCTTGCGCAGTTCGGCCAGCTCACTTTCAGTCAGGTCCGCGGCGTGGCAGACCCACACGTCCATATCGCTCTGATCGGCTTGGGCCAGGGTGCCGAGGCTGCCCATCAGGTACAGGCCGTGGATAGGCCGCGGCGGGTTGCCGTGGCGCGGCTTGTAGGAGAACGAGCGGGTCAGGCGCTGGGCTTCTACCAGGGCTTGCGGGTCGGGCTCGAAATTCGACAGGCCTGCTGGTGTACTGCCCGATACATAGCCGGGCAGCAGCGGGTGGTTGACGTGGAAGAACAGCGGCAACAGGTTCAGCACGCTTTGCTGGCGCGGCGTCAGCCCCTCGACGGCCCGGGCCATACGGCCTTCGTTGAGGGCCATGAATCGCGCGCGCAATTGGGCCAGCACCTTGCGGTCGATGCCTTCGTCCAGGTCGGGGCGGATTTCATGGGTGCGGGTCATGTCGAGGTCGGTGGCTCGCAGGGCCCGACGTGGGCGGCCGTGTAGGAGTTTACAGCCAGTAGCGTAGGAGGTTTAGAGGGAAATGGATTTTGACGTCAGAATTTTCGCACATTCACAGCAACGCCCTCGGAATCCGCAAGGGGCGGACTCCATGGGCGGTATCAGGTGTCAGGCGGCTTCTTTGGTACTGGCAGTGGTCAGGATGGTCAGCAGGGTTTGGGCTTGCTCGGCAGCGTCCCGGCCAAGGCTGGTCAGGTAGCCCCCGTCCGGCTGGTCGATAAGCCCTTTCGCATGGAGGCGCTTGGCAGCGGCGATGGCAGTGGGCGCGGCGGTCTGGTGGACTTTCAGACCTTCCTGGGAGCTGCCCAGGTTGAAGAGTGCAAGGATTTCCAGTTCGGCAACCAACTCAGGGGTATACGACATAAGGACTCCAGACTTTCTAAGAATTTATTAGAGGCTAGCAGGCCATAAGGTGAACGCACTTTGCCGAACTGTCCAGCGTGTTGCTGCACCCTGGGATTATTGCTTTTGCGCAGGCAGTTCCGGCAGGGCGCGCAGTGCAGTTTCATACCATTCGGTATTGAAGGCGCGGTCCTCTTCCAGCAATGCGTCGATTTCGACGGCGAGCACGTGGGCCATCATTTGCAAGATGTCTTCACGCTCGTAACCGACCAGTGTCAGCTTGTTGAAGGTCGCTTTGGCCGCTGGCGGGTTTTCGCTTTCGATCTGATTCTCGATTGCTTCGATCAGGGTGGTTTCGGTGAATTCTTCTTCGTCGTTGTCGATATCGGTCGGCTCGCTCATGGCAGGCTCCTTAAGGAAAGGGCGCCAGTCTACCCCCATTCAAGCGGGTGATGCTGCTGGTCAAGGCAAGCGCCGGGATCTATAACACTTGCAGCCAACCCCATTCCCAGCCTGGAGGCACAGTCATGCTCAAGCTCTACGGATTCTCAGTCAGTAACTACTACAACATGGTCAAGCTGGCGCTGCTGGAGAAAGGGCTGCCGTTCGAAGAGGTGCCCTTTTATGCCGGGCAAACCCCTGAAGCCCTGGCCGTGAGCCCGCGAGGCAAGGTGCCGGTGCTGGGCGTCAAGCAGGGTTTCATCAACGAAACCAGCGTGATCCTCGAATACATCGAGCATACCCAGGAGGGGCCGGCGCTGCTGCCGGCCGAGCCGTTCCAGCGCGCGCAGGTGCTGGCGCTATGCCGGGAGATCGAGCTGTACATCGAATTGCCTGCCCGCGCATGTTTTGCCGAGGCGTTCTTTGGCATGCCGGTACCGGAAGCGATCAAGGAGAAATCCAAGGCCGAGTTGCTGTTGGGGTTCAGTTCGTTGGGCAGGCACGGGAAGTTCGCGCCGTTTGTGGCGGGGGAGAGCTTCACGATTGCCGACCTGTATTTCATGTACAGCGTGAACCTCGCCTGTGCGGTGGGCGAGAAGCTGTTTGGCCTGGATCTGCTGGCTGAGATGCCGGTGGCCAAGGCATTGCTGGAAAAGTTGCACGCCATGCCCAACGCTCAGAAAGTGGCGGCAGACAGGGAGGCGGCGATGCCGGCGTTCATGGCCATGATTGCGGCGAAGAAATAGTCACGACGGCCGCTGCTCGTAATAGGGGAGCGAGCTTGCTCGCGAAAGCGGTGGATCAGTCAACGCATTGGTGACTGAAATACGGCGTTCGCGAGCAAGCCCGCTCCCCCAGGTTTGACCGCGCTGCAGCTGAGCGCTGGGTCTAGCGGCTGGCGAGCAGTGCCTGGCCGCGTGCCACGGCAGCCTTCACCTGCGCCGGCGCAGTACCGCCCACGTGGTTACGCGCATTCACCGAGCCTTCCAGGGTCAGTACGGCAAACACATCCTGCTCGATCTGATCGCTGAACTGACGCAGTTCTTCCAGGCTCATTTCCGCCAGGTCCTTGCCGGTGTCCACGCCATACTTCACCGCGTGGCCGACGATTTCGTGGCAGTCGCGAAACGGCAGGCCACGGCGTACCAGGTAGTCGGCCAGGTCCGTCGCGGTGGAGAACCCGCGCAGCGCCGCTTCACGCATGATCGCGTGCCTGGGCTTGATCGCCGGGATCATGTCGGCAAACGCGCGCAGCGAGTCGCGCAGGGTGTCGGCGGCGTCGAACAACGGCTCCTTATCTTCCTGGTTGTCCTTGTTGTAGGCCAGGGGTTGGCCTTTCATCAGGGTCAGCAGGCCCATCAGGGCGCCGAACACGCGGCCGCTCTTGCCACGTACCAACTCGGGCACGTCGGGGTTTTTCTTTTGCGGCATGATCGAGCTACCGGTGCAAAAGCGATCCGGCAGGTCGATGAACTGGAACTGCGCGCTGGTCCACAGCACCAGCTCTTCGGAGAAACGCGACAGGTGCATCATCGCGATGCTGGCAGCGGCGCAGAATTCGATGGCGAAGTCACGGTCCGACACACCATCCAGCGAGTTGCCGCCGACGGCATCGAAGCCCAGTAGTTGCGCGGTGTACTCGCGGTCGATCGGGTAAGTGGTACCGGCGAGCGCGGCGCTGCCCAATGGCATGCGGTTGGCGCGCTTGCGGCAATCCACCAGGCGCTCGTAGTCGCGGCTGAGCATTTCGAACCAGGCCAGCAGGTGGTGGCCGAAGGTCACCGGTTGCGCGGTCTGCAGGTGAGTGAAGCCCGGCATGATGGTGTCCGACTCACGCTCGGCCTGTTCCAGCAGGCCTTTCTGCAGGCGGGTGATTTCCGACAGGATCAGGTCGATCTCGTCACGCAGCCACAAGCGGATATCGGTGGCCACCTGGTCGTTGCGGCTGCGGCCGGTGTGCAGCTTCTTGCCGGTCACACCGATGCGGTCGGTGAGGCGGGCTTCGATGTTCATGTGCACGTCTTCCAGGTCGACACGCCAGTCGAACGTGCCGGCTTCGATCTCGCCACGGATGGTGGTCAGGCCGTCGATGATGCTGTCGCGCTCGGCATCGGTCAGCACGCCGACCTTGGCCAGCATCGTCGCGTGGGCGATGGAGCCCATGATGTCGTGGCGGTACAGGCGCTGGTCGAAGGTGACGGAGGCGGTGAAGCGGGCGACGAAGGCGTCGACGGGTTCACTGAAGCGGCCGCCCCAGGACTGGTTGGTCTTGTCGGTGCTCATGGATTCGCTCGTGATCTGCTTGATAAAAAGGCATGGAAGTGTGCCGGCGATGATAACAGGGTTGCCCGTGGAGGCGGTGCTGCGGGTCGTCGGCATTTTTATTTGTGCAAAGGATGGCTAAGTGCCTTGCCGCCGGCCGCGTCCGGTACGAGACTGGTGCAGGGCTTATTGAAACGATATTTGACGATTGAGCAATGCCGTCTCAGTGAGCGTCTACAGTTGGACTGATAGTGTGTGAATGCACCAAAGTCGGGTGATGCGGTCAGAGCCCAGACTATCCATTAAAAAAGGGGGGTATTCGGATTGTGTATCAGCAAACCCTACGACGATGCCCGAAGGCAGCAGGTCTTGGGCGCTATTGAACAGGTCCGGGTAAATATGGGTGCCACTCTCAGGGCACTTTTTGCCGCTCGCGCTAGTCTTAGCGTGGATCGCTGTGACGCAAGTCACCGCACCTGTCTACGCTATCCTTGTGCGAGACTCACGCAGGAATCCAGCGCAATATGAATGTCCTGATCGTTGATGACGAACCCCAAGCCCGCGAGCGACTGAGCCGTTTGGTCAGTGAACTCGAGGGTTATGCAGTACTAGAGCCGAGCGCCACCACGGGCGAAGAGGCGTTGACGCTGATCGACAGCCTCAAGCCGGATGTGGTGTTGCTCGATATCCGTATGCCGGGCCTCGATGGCCTGCAAGTTGCTGCCCGACTGAGCGAGCGCGAGTCACCACCCGCCGTGGTGTTTTGCGCAGCCGGTGAAGAGTTTTCCGCGGAGACGCTGGAGGCCAGCGGTGTCAGCTTCCTCACCAAGCCGGTGGCTGGCGATGCAGTGCTCAAGGCCCTGAAAAAGGCCGAGCGCCCAACCCGCGTCCAGCTTGCCGCGCTGACTCAGCCTGCGGCTCAAAGTGGTAACGGGCCACGCAGCCATATCAGCGCCCGTACACGCAAAGGCATCGAGCTTATCCCGCTGGGCGAAGTGGTCTATTTCATTGCCGATCACAAGTATGTGACCTTGCGTCACCAGGGCGGCGAAGTGCTGCTCGATGAGCCGCTGAAGGCGCTTGAGGATGAGTTCGGCGACCGCTTCGTGCGCATCCACCGCAACGCGCTGGTGGCCCGCGAGCGAATCGAACGCCTGCAACGCACGCCCCTTGGGCACTTTCAGCTCTTCCTGAAAGGCCTTAACGGTGACGCGTTGATCGTCAGCCGACGGCATGTCGCCGGTGTGCGCAAGATGATGCAGCAGCTTTAGCCCAAGGGCTTTGGCGAGGCCTGTGTTCCTTATCCCGGTGCGACGTGGCCAGGGAGGCCCCGCACTTGCTGATTCAAATCAAAGCGTATTTGCCTGAGCTGTTATTATCTGCCGTATCTATTCAGTACGGATTGATCCATGTCCTCTCGCGAAATCCGCATCGCCACCCGTAAAAGCGCCCTGGCCTTGTGGCAGGCCGAATACGTCAAAGCACGCCTGGAGCAGGCTCACCCGGGGCTCAAGGTGTCCCTGGTGCCCATGGTCAGTCGCGGCGACAAACTGCTCGACTCGCCACTGTCGAAGATCGGCGGCAAGGGTTTGTTCGTCAAGGAACTGGAAACCGCGCTGCTGGAAAACGAAGCCGACATCGCCGTGCATTCGATGAAAGATGTGCCCATGGACTTCCCGGAAGGCCTGGGCCTTTTTTGTATCTGTGAGCGCGAAGACCCGCGTGATGCCTTCGTTTCCAATACGTATGCATCGTTGGATGAGCTGCCCCTGGGCAGCATCGTCGGTACGTCCAGCCTGCGCCGCCAGGCACAGCTGCTGACCCGGCGCCCGGACTTGCAGATCCGTTTCCTGCGCGGCAACGTCAACACCCGTTTGGCGAAGCTGGATGCGGGTGAATATGACGCGATCATCCTTGCGGCGGCCGGCCTGATCCGCTTGGGCTTCGAACACCGTATCACCTCGGCAATCAGCGTCGAGGACAGCCTGCCCGCAGGTGGGCAGGGTGCCGTTGGTATCGAATGCCGTACCGCCGACAGTGAAATCCATGCCCTGCTCAAACCCCTGGACCATCAGGACACCGAAGTGCGCGTCACCGCCGAGCGTGCGCTGAACAAACACCTCAACGGTGGCTGCCAGGTGCCGATTGCCTGCTACGCGGTGCTCGAAGGTGACAACCTGTGGTTGCGCGGCTTGGTTGGAGACCCGGAAGGCGGCACCCTGTTGACCGCTGAGGTGCGTGGTCCTCAGGGCAACGCTACCGCCCTGGGTATCCAGGTGGCTGAAGCGCTGCTGGAGAAGGGCGCCGGTGCCATTCTGCAAAAGGTCTACGGCGAGGCCGGTCCGCAGTGACCGAATGGCGCCTGCTGCTGACGCGGCCTGCCGAGGAGTCATTGGCCCTGGCGGCCACGTTGTCCGACGCGGGTATTTTCAGCAGCAGCTTGCCGTTGCTCGACATCGAGCCGCTCCCCGTTACATCCGAACAGCAGGCTGTCTTCCATGACCTGGGCCGCTACTGCGCGGTGATCGTCGTCAGTAAGCCCGCCGCACGCCTGGCCGTGCGGCAGCTGGAGCGAGCAGTGAAGCCACTGCCGTGGTTCAGTGTCGGCGCAGCCACCGCACAGGTACTGGCTGATCACGGCCTCGACGTTCACTATCCCTCGACTGGCGATGACAGCGAGGCCTTGCTTCAATTGCCTGCGTTGCGCGAGGCTATCGCTCGCCCCGATGCCCAGGTATTGATCCTGCGTGGCGAGGGCGGCCGCGAACTGCTGGCGGAGCGCTTGCGTGAGCAAGGTGCTAGTGTCGACTATCTGGAGTTGTATCGCCGTTTCCTGCCGGACTACGACGCCGGGATATTGATGCAACGCATCCAGTTGGAACGCTTGAACGGCCTGGTGGTCAGCAGTGGGCAGGGTTTTTTACACCTGCAGGCCCTGGCCGGAGCCGATTGGCCACAGGTGGCTCAGCTGCCGTTGTTCGTGCCGAGCCCGCGAGTCCAGGAAATGGCGCGGGCCGCTGGCGCAGAAAAAGTTGTGGATTGTCGCGGTGCGAGTGCCGCGGCTTTGTTAGTGGCGATACGGAGCTATACCGTTCCCACTCTCTGAAACGCAAAGGACGGATACGTGAGCGAAACAGCCTTGCCTAAAGATGAAACCCAACCCGCACTTGAGGCGCCGGTTGAGTCACCGGTCATCGCGCCGCGCCGTGGCAATGGCCTGGCAATCGTCGCCCTGCTGCTCGGCGCCGCGGGTGTTGCCGCCGGCGGCTGGGGGATCTGGCAGGTCCGCGCCCTGCAAGCCAGCAGCCAACAGCAGTTGGGCCAGGTGCAGACCCTCGATGACCAGTCCCAGTCCCTCAAGCAAAGCCAGCAACAGCTGGCCGCGCGCCTGGCGCAATTGCCGGGTGCGGATGAGCTGGAGGAGCGCCGTCGCTTGGTGGCCCAGTTGCAAGGTGACCAGCAACAGCTGAGCCAGCGCCTGGAAACCGTACTGGGGGCCAGCCGCAAGGATTGGCGCCTGGCCGAGGCCGAACATTTGATTCGCTTGGCGAGCCTGCGCTTGTCTGCCCTGCAGGATATCAACAGCGCCCAGGCGCTGGTCCAGGGGGCCGACGAAATTCTTCGTGAGCAAAGCGATCCAGGTGCCTATGCTGCCCGCGAGCAATTGGCCAAGAGCCTTGCCGCGCTGCGCAGCACCGAGCAGCCGGACCGCACCGGGCTGTATCTGCAATTGGCGGCCTTGCGTGACCAGGTCGTGCAGTTGGCGGCCATTGCCCCTGAGTATCAGCTGACGGAACCTGCTTCCGAGGGGCGCCCGAACACTGATACGGACAGCCGCTGGAAACAGTGGTGGGAGCAGATTTCCCGTTACTTTCGCATCGACTTCAACCCCGATGACAACATCCGTCCGCTGCTCGCCGGCCAGGGTCTGAACCAGGTACGCCTGGCCCTTAGCCTGGCCCTGGAGCAAGCACAATGGGCGGCGCTCAACGGCGAGTCGGCCGTCTACAGCCGCTCCCTGGGCGAGGCCCGCAGCGTGTTGCAGGACAACTTCAACCAGGACAACCCGCAGAGCAAGGCGATGCTGGCGCGTATCGCCGAGCTTGAGCCCAAGGCGGTTTCGGTGAAGACGCCGGACTTGGCGGCGAGCCTGGCTGCGGTGCAGGCGTACCTTGAGCGTCGTCATCTGTCTGCCGACGAAGCCAAGGCGGCGGCGACGCCGGCGAAGCAGGAGTAGAGCCGATGAAGCGTTTCTATGTGATCCTGGTGCTGGCAATTGCAATCGCGCTGGCACTGGCTGTGGGCATTTCGAAACACACCGGCTACGTGCTGATTACCTACCCGCATGTACTGCATTACGAGTCGAGCCTGTGGGCGACTGTGGTGGCGGTGTTTGCCCTCGGTTTGGCGATCTACCTGATCCGGGTGCTGTTGAGCCTGGTCACCACTTCCGGTGGCGTGGTCAACCCGTGGTCGCGGCGTAACCGCAGCCGCCGCGTGCAGATCGCCATCGAGCAAGGCCAGATGGACCTCGCCGAAGGCCGCTGGGCCAGCGCTGAGCGCCACCTGCACCGTGCTGCCGAAGCCGAGCGCCATCCATTGCTGTACTACCTCGGCGCGGCCCGTGCAGCGAATGAGCAGGGACGTTACGAAGAGTCCGACGGCTTGCTGGAACGCGCCCTGGAGCGCCAGCCCCAGGCCGAGCTGGCGGTTGCCTTGAGCCATGCGCAACTGCAGCTGGACCGCGGCGACAGCGAGGGCGCACTGATAACCTTGCAGGCGATGCATGAGCGTCATCCTCATAACGCGCAGGTCCTGCGTCAATTGCAGCGCCTGCATCAGCAGCGAGGCGATTGGTCATCGGTGATCCGCCTGCTGCCGGAACTGCGCAAAGACAAAGTGCTGCCTGCCAGCGAGTTGGCCGAGCTTGAGCGCCGTGCCTGGGGTGAGAACCTGAGCCTTGCAGCCCAACGTGAAGAACAGGGCGAAGCCGGCTTGCAATCCCTTGAGCGGGCCTGGCAGCAACTGACTTCCGCCCAGCGCCAGGAGCCACAACTGGTTCTGGCCTATGCAGAGCAACTGCGCCAGCTGGGCGCCGACGCCAAGGCGGAAGAAGTGTTGCGTGTCGCGATCAAGCGCAGCTACGACAGCCACCTGATCCGGCTGTATGGCCTGTTGCGTGGTAGCGATCCAGCCCGGCAATTGAAGTTTGCCGAGGGCTGGCTCAAGGACCACCCGGGCGATGCCAGCCTGCTGTTGACGCTGGGACGCCTGTGCTTGCAAAACAGCCTGTGGGGCAAGGCGCGGGATTACCTGGAAAGCAGTCTGCAGGTGCAACGCAATCCTGAAGCCTGCGCCGAGCTGGCGCGTTTGCTGGCCCAACTGGGTGACACTGAGCGCAGTAACCAGCTGTTCCAGGAGGGGCTTGGGTTGCTGGATAACCGTTTGCTGGCGTCACCCCTGCCTGTCCCGGCACGCGCCTGATGTAGGAAAGTGCAGGAGGGTTGGCTCGGATATGTCTGGTAGCCAACCCTTCAAAAACTCGAAAAGAGTGGCGCTAGAGCGCTTGTGGGCAAAGTCCGACGCTCGATTGCCCTAAGTCTTCCATCTTCTGGTGGGAAGTCCTTACCCTCTCGCGGAATCGTCTGCTCTGGCATGTATTGAAAGCGGTCAGGCCTTTCCTCTACCGTAGCGACCTATCTTTCGCGATGCGGATAAAGCATGTCTTTGGCCCCTTCACGCTCATTGTTTTTCCTTGCGTTCCTGGCAGGTGCGCTGACATTGGGCGCGTCTTTTTACCTTGAGTTCGGCGTCTCGCTGCGCCCTTGCTTCCTGTGCCAGATGCAGCGGGCGTTCCTGGCCGCTGTCACCTTGATCAACCTCGTCGCCGCCCTCCATAACCCCAGGCGTTCCGTCATCTACGTTTACGGGCTGGCAAGCATGGGCTTCGCGCTGCTCGGCGCCATGACTGCCGTGCGCCAGGTATTGCTACAAAACGCCGCACCGGACCAGGCAGCCGACTGCTGGCCCAGCCTTCACTACATGATCGAAAACCTGTCGTTTTGGCAGGCCCTGCAATTGACCGTCAAAGGTACCGTCGACTGCGTGGAGATCACTTGGACGCTGTTTGACCTAAGCCTTCCAGAGTGGAGCCTGTTGTTCTTCGTCGGGATGCTGATCCTGAACATCCTGCAGTTTTCACGGTTGTTCTTGAGCCCGCGTTTGCGCCTGGCGAGGAACTGAAGGCCAGTCTCAGTTTGTAGGATGGGATTAAACACTTGTATGAACTTTCTCTCCTGCGTACCTTGAAGCCATAGTCATGCGGGCATAATCTGGCCCGCACGTGTTATCGAAACCGTTTGTCAGACGCGGCCTTGTCCGGCTGCTGCTTTATCCTTGAAGTGTTGCGCGGGCACCAGGCGGCAGCGCCCCTACTAGGGAAGAGAGATCATCATGCTGGAAAGTTGTCAGAATGCTCAGGAACGCTGGGGTGGGGTGCACAAGCTGATCGACAGCTGGTTGAAGGCACGTCACGAACTGGTTCGGGCCTTTGATGCTCTCGGCGCCAAGCCCGAGGCACTGGCTGAGAATCGTGAACCGTTGCAGGATTTTTGCGGTGTGTTAGTGGACTATGTGTCAGCCGGCCATTTCGGCGTCTACGAGCAACTGACCAAGGAGGCGGAAGCCTTCGACGATCAGCGTGGCCTGGACTTGGCTGAGACCCTCTACCCGCGCATCGACGTCATCACCGAGAAGCTGCTGGCGTTCACGGACCTGTGTGATGCCGGAAACTGTGTTGCAGAAAAATTCAAGGAATTGGGTGCGTTGCTGCATGAGCGATTCGAGTTGGAAGATTGCCTGATCGAAGTGCTGCACAACGCCCACAAGGAGGAGTCTGCTACCCAGGCTTGAACCTCGACAGCGGTATAAAAAAACGGTGCGCATGACGCACCGTTTTTTATTGGCTCAGCGTCGTGTCGCGAGCAGCTCGATCTCGAACACCAGAGGCGTATAGGGCGGGATCAGTTCACCGGCACCGTCCGCGCCATAGGCCTGGGCCGATGGAATCACCAAGCGCCATTTCGCCCCTACGGGCATCTGTTGCAACGCACTGCTCCAACCGCTGATCACGCTGTCCAGCCGAAACCACTGGGGTTGCGCGCTCTGGTCAAACACGGTGCCATCGGGTAGCCGTCCCACGTACTTCACTTGAACTTGATCGCTGGCCGTCGGCTTGTCGCCAGTACCGGGCGTAAGTTCGGTGAGCAGAATTCCATCCGCCAACTCGCGCACACCTTTTACGGCTTTTTCCTTGCTCAGGAATTGCTGTTCGGCGGCGAGTGATTTTTCGCTTTGAGGTGCCTGCGTATCGGCTTCGTTCTGTGCTTCGTGCTCGGCAAGTATCTGCTCGATGCGTGCGTTGTCCAGCGCCAGCGGCTGACCTTGATACGCTTGCTTGAGGCCGTCGATCAACGCCTGGATCTGCAGGTCGGGAACCTCCTGGCGCAGGCGTTCACCAAGGCTGGCGCCCAGGCTGTAGGCGAGATCGTGCTGGTTCTGTTCGGTGGTTTTGGACGGTGATTGCTCGCTCGCATTGGCCGCCGAAATCGCCAGGCCAAGCACAAGAAAAAGGTAACGCGTCATGGGCATTCTCCCGCCGAAAGTGCGACGGATTATGCCAGTGTGAGGGGGTAAAAAGTGCCGCGTATTTTCGTTATAACGATAAGAATTTTCGCACGGTGCAACGCGAGGCAAAGGATACTGTCAACATGCCCTAGCGGCGGTAAGAGCAGAGGGCTAGTATGAGCCGCACCCACGTCAGCCAGGAGGTAAACCATGTCGGCCAAACAGAAGCCTGTTAATACCCCGTTGCATTTACTCCAACAACTTTCGGGCAGCTTGCTCGAACATCTGGAAAGCGCCTGTTCCCAAGCTTTGGCCGATGCAGAAAAACTGCTCGCCAAGCTGGAAAAACAACGCGGTAAAGCGCAAGAAAAGCTGCACAAATCCCGCACCAAACTGCAAGACGCCGCCACTGCCGGCAAGGCCAAGGCTCAAGCCAAAGCCAAAGACGCTGTCAAAGAACTTGAGGACCTGCTGGACGCTCTCAAGGATCGCCAAGCTGAAACCCGCGCCTACATTTCCCAACTCAAAAAAGACGCTCAGGAAAGCCTGAAATTGGCCCAGGGCGTTGGTCGTGTGAAGGAAGCTGTGGCGAAAGTGCTGGGCACTCGTACCCCTGCAAAAGCTGTTGCAGCGAGCGCGGCGAAAAAGCCGGCGAGCAAGGCTGTTGCTGCCAAGGCACCTGCGAAAGCCGCAGCAAAACCTGCTGCCAAGCCAGCTGCTAAAACTGCCGCAGCAAAACCAGCCGCCAAGCCAGCTGCTAAAACTGCCGCAGCAAAACCTGCTGCCAAGCCAGCCGCTAAAACGGCTGCTGCAAAACCAGCCGCCAAGCCAGCTGCTAAAACTGCCGCAGCAAAACCTGCTGCCAAGCCAGCTGCTAAAACTGCCGCAGCAAAACCTGCTGCCAAGCCAGCTGCTAAAACTGCCGCAGCAAAACCAGCCGCCAAGCCAGCCGCTAAAACGGCTGCTGCAAAACCTGCTGCCAAGCCAGCTGCTAAAACGGCTGCTGCAAAACCAGCCGCCAAGCCAGCTGCTAAACCTGCTGCTGCAAAACCAGCCGCCAAGCCAGCTGCCAAACCTGCTGCTGCAAAACCAGCCGCCAAGCCAGCTGCTAAACCTGCTGCTGCAAAACCAGCCGCCAAGCCAACTGCCAAACCTGCTGCTGCAAAACCAGCCGCCAAGCCAGCTGCCAAACCTGCCGCTGCCAAACCAGCCGCCAAGCCCGCTGCAAAACCAGCCGCCAAGCCAGTTGCCAAACCTGCTGCTGCAAAACCAGCCGCCAAGCCAGCTGCCAAACCTGCTGCTGCAAAACCAGCACCGGCCAAGCCGGCGACACCTGCTGCCGCCCCGGTAGCGCCCACCGCTCCAACTGCACCGGCCAGCAGCACCCCTGCTCCGGTAGCGCCAAGCACCACCCCAACCAGCGCTTCCTAAGTGCTGGTGGCCACGACGCGCAGCTGCTGCAGCGCGTCGTGGTCAAGGTTGGCGGCATCCTCAGCCGCCAGTCCTTCCAGCCAGAATCCTGGGTCCATCGGCTCGCCTGTCGGCCATGCTTGTGCCAGCGTTTGCAGTCGCGTCAGCAGCTGCCGTTCGGCGTCCAGCTCCAAGGCCTTGACCCGTTCGCGTAAACCCGCCAGATCCTCATCCTGCTGCGCCATGCCACGCCATTGCGTACGTACGTGTCGTAACGGTTCGATCACCTGCGCCTGCCAAGGCCTGGCAATCTGTTTCAGGGCTTGCATGCGTTCGGCGGTCGCGGTCACTGCGCGCTGCTCCAGCCAGGCGCCACACAGCAACAGGCACACATCCGCACCTTGCTGTTGCAAACGCAGGCAAGCGGCTTCGACGCCCGGCCGGGCGTAAGTCGATAGGGCAAAGCTCCACAGGTCAGCGCACATATTCACACCCAAGCCAGCGGCCAACGAAGCTGGTAGACTCCGCCGCCATTATGATCCGACTTCAAAGCCTAACATTACAGCGTGGCCCGCAACGTCTTCTCGAAGACGCCGAGCTGACCCTGCACGCCGGTCACAAAGCCGGCCTGATCGGTGCCAATGGTGCCGGCAAATCCACGTTGTTCGCCCTGTTGCTGGGCGAGCTGACCCCGGATTCCGGGGACTGCTTGCTGCCGGCCGACTGGCGCATCGCCCATATGCGCCAGGAGATCGACACCCTGGACCGCATCGCGATCGACTACGTGCTCGATGGCGACCTGCGCCTGCGGCAGGTGCAACACGACCTGGCCGAGGCCGAGAAAGCCCAGGACGGCGCCGCCCAGGCCCGCCTGCATTCGGAACTCGACAGCGCCGACGGCTACACCGCCGACGCCCGCGCCCGCAAGATGCTCGCCGGCCTTGGCTTTACCAACGAGCAAATGGACCGTCCGGTCGCCGATTTCTCCGGGGGCTGGCGCATGCGCCTGAACCTGGCGCAGGCGTTGATGTGCCCATCGGACCTGTTGCTGCTCGACGAACCGACCAACCACTTGGACCTCGATGCGATCCTGTGGCTGGAAGACTTCCTCAAGAATTATCAGGGCACCTTGCTGCTGATCTCCCACGACAGGGACTTCCTCGACGCCGTGGTCGACAACATCGCCCACGTCGAACAGAAGAAAATCACGCTCTACCGTGGCGGCTACACAGCCTTCGAACGCGCCCGCGCCGAACGCCTGGCCCAGCAGCAACAGGCCTACGAGAAGCAGCAGGCGCAGCGTGCGCACATGGAAAGCTACATCGCCCGCTTCAAGGCCCAGGCCACCAAGGCCCGTCAGGCCCAGAGCCGGATCAAGGCCCTGGAGCGCATGGAGGAACTGTCGGCGGCCCACGTTGATTCGCCATTCGACTTCGT
This sequence comes from Pseudomonas sp. MYb13, assembly GCF_002980075.1. Taxonomy (NCBI): domain Bacteria; kingdom Pseudomonadati; phylum Pseudomonadota; class Gammaproteobacteria; order Pseudomonadales; family Pseudomonadaceae; genus Pseudomonas; species Pseudomonas sp. MYb13. The sequence goes on from NZ_PCQI01000001.1 coordinate 354,675, forward strand.
GTTCCGCGAGTCGGTGAAGATCTCCAGCCCCTTGCTGGATCTTTCCGATGCGCGCCTGGGGTATGGCGACAAAACCATCCTGGAAAAAGTGAAGCTGCAACTCACACCGGGTGCGCGTATTGGTTTGCTCGGCCCTAACGGTGCGGGCAAATCGACACTGATCAAGAACCTGTCCGGCGAGCTTTCGCCCTTGGCCGGCCGGCTGACCCGTGGCGAGAACACGGTGGTGGGCTACTTCGCCCAGCATCAGTTGGACTCTCTGGACTCCAAGGCGAGCCCATTGCTGCACTTGCAGCGCCTGGCGCCGACCGAGCGCGAGCAGACCCTGCGCGACTTCCTGGGCGGTTTCGACTTCCGTGGCGCGCGCATTGATGAGCCGGTGCTGAATTTCTCCGGCGGCGAAAAAGCCCGCCTGGCCCTGGCGTTGATCGCCTGGGACCGTCCGAACCTGCTGTTGCTCGACGAACCCACCAACCACCTCGACCTGGAAATGCGCCTGGCGCTGACCATGGCCCTGCAGGAATTCAGTGGTGCGGTACTGGTGGTGTCTCACGATCGCCACTTGCTCAAGAGCACCACGGATAACTTCCTGCTGGTGGCCGATGGCAAAGTCGAAGAATTCGACGGCGACCTGGACGACTATGCCCGCTGGTTGACGGAATATCGCCTGCGCAACGCGCCGGTCAGCAATACCCCGGTCAACCCCGACAAGACCGACAAGAAGGCCCAGCGTCAGGCGGCCGCTGCATTGCGCCAACAATTGGCGCCGCACAAGCGTGAAGCCGACAAGCTGGAAGCCGAGTTGGGCAAGGTGCACGAGCGCCTGGCCAAGATCGAAACCAGCCTGGGCGACAGCGCCGTGTACGAAGCTGCTCGCAAGGACGAGTTGCGCGACCTGCTGGCTGAACAAGCCAAGCTCAAGGTGCGCGAAGGGCAATTGGAGGAAACCTGGATGGAAGCCCTCGAACTGCTGGAAACCCTGCAAGCGGAGCTGGAGGCGCTGTCCTGATGGAAGCGTTGCAGCTGCCTATACCGACGCAGTGGGTCGAGCCCGTATGGATCGGTGTGCAAATCCTGCTGATCCTGCTGGCCGGCTACCTCGCGCAGCGTTTTGTTGCCAAGGGCCTGACTCGCCTGGGTGAGCGTTACCCGTTCCCCCCGCAATTGCTGATGCCGCTGCGCGGAGGCCTGCGCTGGCTGATCATGGGCAGTGCGCTGATCTTTGTACTGGGTCGCCTGGGTGTTTCTGCCACGGTGTTGTGGACGGCGCTGTCGGGGTTTGTCGCAGTCGCAGCGGTGGCGTTCTTCGCCATGTGGTCGGTATTGTCCAACCTGCTGTGCGCCATTCTGATCTTCACCGTCGGGCCGTTTCGTCTCGGTGATATCGTCGAACTGGTGGACACCGTCGACAAACCAGGGGTGAAAGGCAGGGTCGTGGCGATCAACCTGCTCTACACCACGCTGGTTGAAGTGGCGGAGGCCGGAACCGACAGCGCGATGGTGCAAGTGCCCAACAGCTTGTTCTTCCAGCGCTCGGTGCGACGTTGGCCAGGTACCCATGTGTTTCCGGGCGACCGCTAGCATTCACATCTTGTAAAAATCTATAGCCATCCTTTGGGCGGTGGAGTTAGCTTAAAGCGCAACAGCAAACTCCCTCCTGAGGTGTGTAATGGCTCTCGATACGTGGCTGGCCTTTTTCCTGGCCAGTTGGATAATCTCCCTTTCCCCCGGCGCCGGCGCCATCGCTTCGATGTCCAGCGGCCTGCAATACGGTTTCCTGCGCGGTTACTGGAATGCCATTGGCCTGCAGTTGGGCCTGGCGATGCAGATTGCGGTCGTGGCGTGCGGCCTGGGCGCCATTCTGGCGACGTCGTCCACAGCCTTCTATGCGATCAAATGGTTTGGCGTGGCGTACCTGGTGTACCTGGCCATCAAGCAATGGCGAGCCTTGCCCATGGACATGACCGATGACGCAGCCGTGCGCCCAATCGGCAAGCCGATGGCAATGATGTTCCGTGGCTTTCTGGTCAACGCCAGCAACCCCAAGGCTCTGGTGTTCATGCTGGCAGTACTGCCGCAGTTCGTGAACCCGCAGGCGCCCCTGCTGGTCCAGTACCTGATCCTGGGTGCAACGATGATCTGCGTCGATATGGTCGTGATGGCGGGGTATACGGGGCTGGCGTCGAAAGTCTTGCGCCTGTTGCGTACGCCTAAGCAACAGAAGCGTATGAACCGTACGTTTGCCGGCTTGTTCGTGGGGGCGGCAGGTTTTCTGGCCAGCTTGCATCGCGCCACGGCGTAAACCACGATTCAACTGAAGAAGACGTCTAGAGAAGGTGGGAGCGGGCTTGCTCGCGAATGTGGCGTGTCAATTAACAGAAGTACTGACTGATCTACCGCATTCGTGAGCAAGCCTTTGAGTTGCTGGTGACGTCCCGATTCAGCGCAAGATCTTCGGCGCTTCATCCCTTGGCAGGTTGTTGCGCAACGGCGGTTGGCCCGGGTTTTGATACCCACCCCCCAACTGCTCCGCCAACTGCCGAGCCACATCCTCACCCAAGGCTTTCGATACTTCCCTGACCACACGCGGCCGATTCAGGCTTACGCGTACATCACGGCTGTTCACCAGCTTGGTGTCCTGGCCTTCACCCATGGCGGTAAACGCCGAGGTGATCTCGTAGGTGCGCGTATTGATCAGGCTGAAATCCGCCACCAGCGTCAGGCCCAGCACCGCCGAGTAACCGTTGGTGTGGTCCAGGGCATTGATGTCCTGGGTGAAATCGATGTCTGACAGGGTGCCGAACAACACGTAGTCCGCACCCTTGAAGTTGCCGGCCTTGATGCGCTTGATCACATCGTAGACGTCACCCTTGGCCTCGGCGGTGTAGGGCGTGCCCTGCACCAGTTGGAACTGCCGGGACTTGAGGATTTCACCCTTGATATCACCGCTGAATTTGCGCAGCTCGGTCTGTTCGATGTAGCTGGTACGGCTTTCGTACTCACTGTAGTTCGAGGCGCCGCTGGCGTGGTAAGCGCTGGCCTGGAAGTTGTTGCTCGCCGAAACCTGGTGGATGTATTCCTCGACCCGTGCCTCATAGGCCAGGTCGGTCACCGCGATTTTCGGGGCGGCCGAGGCGCCGAAGGCGCACAGCAGGCCGATCATGCCGATCCATGCACGCATTGCTTAGCGCTCCGTGGTCTTGCGGATTTCTTTTTCGTCCATCCATTCGGCAAGGCCGCTCTCGACGTCGATCAGCTGCAGGCTGAATTTGTAGAACACGTCCTTGTAGTCAGCGCTGCGCTTGATGATGGAGCTGATGGAGCCTTCCAGGCGGTATTTGGCGGCAACCATGTTGCCGGTCTTGCTGACGGTGGACTTCTTGTACAGCCCGCTCTGGTTCTGCAGCTTGAGCTGGTCGACCTGGCTCTGCATGTCAGTGTTGTCGCTGGCGAAGCGTGCGGTGCCGGTCTTCATCAGTTGGGTCTTGATCGACGTGGTGATTTCGCGGGTATCGATGTACTCGCTGGTCTTGTTCTTCACGTCGTACACCTGCACCACCGGACGGCCTTGCAGGATGCCGGACTGGGCCAGGGAGCGGGTCATGCTTTCGGCGATCATCTGCAGGTCGGTGGAACCGAACTCGTTAGTCACCAGTTCCACGGCCTTGGTATCGCCGTAGCTGATGTTTTTACCGCCCAGTACCGGGGACGTGTTGGCGCAGCCGCTGGCCAGGATGGCGACGGCGGCAAGGATCGAGAAGCGTGCAAACATTGGGAAATCTCTCAGCAGCAAAAAGGATGGACGGCTCAAGGGGTTTTCACTTCAAGACGGAAGTCCGCCGCCTGTGGCAAATTGGCAATCGCCGGCAGGAAGGTCGCCTGGTTGGCGTACAGGTTCAGCACCTTCCAGGTTTCTTCTTCGCCCACCGGGAAACCGTCTGCCCCTAGCCAGGCGAAGCGGTAATACATCATCTGGTTGCTGCTGGTGATGTTGCTCAACTGCACCTTGGCGGTGAGGAAGCCGTTCTCGCGGGCAACACGGATGGCGCCGACTGCAATGCCCTTGAACTTGCCCATGACCACGATTTTGCTCGCGGCGCTGCCGGGTTCCGGTGGCGGCGGGGTGGCGCAGCCGGCAAGCAGGACCAGCGCCAGGGCGCCGAGGATGAAATGACGCATAGCGTGCTCCTTAAGGTTGTTTGAGGGCGATGGCCTGGTTGACGGTACTTGGCACCACATGGGCGGCCAGGCCGCCAGCGAATACCTGGTTGCCGACGACGCGCAGGGTCACGACCTGGTAACGCTGATCGGCCTTGACTGTCACCCGCGTGCCGCCCAGGGCATTGGGCAGGCTGACTTGGTGCTCTCCGTGCTTGAGGCGCAAGCGAGTCACCTGGGTCATGTCCGGCAGGGTGCGCCAGGTGCGGGTATCGGCACCTTCGGTGACGGCCGAGGCGATACCCAGTACCAGGCCTGCCATGGGGTTGGTCTTGTTCAGGTTGTTTTGCGCCACGCCACGGGTGACCGCACGCACCGTGGTACGCAGGATGATCCCCGGCATGTCGTCGCGCAGGGCGCGGCGGGACATCGCCGTGGTGCTATTGAGTGCAGTGAGGTTCTGTTGCTGGCCGTCGACGCCGATCTGGGCGAAGGGCGCGGTGGAGGTGTCCGCCTTGATCACCGGGAACGACAGCGGGGTGATCACCAGGTTGCCATTGATCGGGATTGGCAGCGGCAGGCGAATCGAGTCACGGGCCGGTGCCAGGCCGCTCTGCACCACGATCAACACGTCGGTTTCATCGGCGCCGACCTTGGATTTGTCCAGGTCGAGCAGGGCCTTTTCCAGCAGCGGGGTGTTGGGGCGTAGCTCGGCGGCCTTGCGATACCCTGGCGCGGCCAGGTCTTTTTCGCCCAGGGCTTCGTAGACGAAACCCGCCAGGTAATGGCTGAACGCACTCTGGTAACTGTTTTTGAGGCCGACCACTTCCGGCGCGTCCAGGGTTTCCACTGGATAGCCGCGCAGGTCTTTCATCTGGGTGGTCACGCCTTCGCGCTGGGCTTCGTCCTCGCGCTTGAGGTATTCCTTGTCGCGCAGGTCGGCGATGACCGCTTCGCGTTCATGCGTCTTCTTGATTTCGGTGCGTGCACCGTCGAAGTCGTTAATGGCCAGCAGGTTCAGGGCCATCTGCGTTGTCAGCATGACCTTTTCGTAGTCATAGCCTTCGTAGCGACGCACCTTGTCGTTGGCGAGGAAACTGCCGAACTGGGCGAGGTACTTGGCGCTGTCGAACTTGACCGACTCCTCCCACTGGTAGACTTGCAGGTCGGCGCTGCGCCAGGCGGTCTGGCTACCGGTCAAATCACCCTTGGCACGCAGCAGCTCGCCCTTTTCGAAGAAATAGAGCAGGTCCTTGTCGTCGCCGGTGTTGTTCTTTTCCAGCAGGGTCAGGGCGGCGTCGACATTGCCGGTGGCCAATTGCTGATTGGTGGCTTGCAGCTCGGTGTCGTAGCTGCGGAACATCGAACAGCCGGACAACAACGTCACCGCCGCGAGCGCGAGCGAAGGTAAGGCGCGAAATGCCATGCAGACTTCTTCCCTGAAAGTATCAACCGATGTGGTCATTCCTCATAAAAACGAGGAACGAAATTCCCTTTCGCACTAACAGGGCGCGGCATTATAAGCACCATTAATGGCAAAACAATGGCTTTTTGCCTGGCAAACTCAACAAAAGCGCCACTAGTCCGCTTCTGAAACTGCCCTCCCGTGCAAACGCCCAATCACTTACGCCTTGAGTCAAATCCGTTAAGCCCTAACAATGTGTTACTTCGTATTTCCCTTTGAGATTCGTTCATGACTGCCCCCTTCCGTTTTCTCGCCTGGCTGATGTTGCCGGCGTTGATGTCGTGCAGCTTCAACCTGTTGGCCGCGACTGCCGAGGGCGCGCCACAAGCCCTGCATTTGCTGGACTACATTGGCGCTGACTATCCCGCGACGGTGGAGGCGGGCAAGGTTATCGATGAATCCGAATACCGCGAACAACTGGAATTTCTCGGGGTGTTGCAGGGCCTGGTGGCAGAACTGCCACAGCGGCCGGAGCGCGCGGCGTTGGTCAAAGGCGTCGACGAACTGTTAGCGGCGGTAACCGTCCATCAGGACGGCCCTACAGTCGCTCGCCAAGCCCGTCAATTGGGCGCGCAGTTGGCAGTGGCTTATGAAGTCAGCCAAGCTCCGGCGATCACCCCTGACCCAACGCGCGGAGCACCGCTCTACGCCCAGCACTGCTCGGTATGCCATGGCACTGCTGGCGCCGGTGACGGCCCGGCCAGCGTGGGTATGACGCCGCCGCCCGCCAACCTGCGGGATGCTGTGCGCCTGGATCGCCTGAGCCTCTACGCGATCTACAACACCCTCGGCCTGGGCGTCGAAGGCACCGACATGCCGTCCTTCACCGACCAGCTGGACGACCGCCAGCGCTGGGACCTGGCCACCTACATTGCCGGATTCACTGCCGACCCGGCCGCCGCGAACAGCGAGCAGCCGTTCAACCTCGCCGACCTGGCCCGCCAGACCCCCAACGAAGTGCTGGCCGCAAACGGCCCTGCGGCGGCTGCGACGTTCCGCGCGCAGCGTGCGCAACCGCCGCAGGTCAAGCGCGGCCCGGCGCAGTTGCTCGACTACACCGCCACCACGCTGGACAAGAGCCTGGCCGCGTTCCAGAAGGGTGACCACGAGCAGGCCTACGACCTGTCGGTGGCCGCGTACCTGGAAGGCTTCGAGCTGGTAGAAAGCTCCCTGGACAACGTCGACGCCAACGTGCGCAAGGACACCGAGAAAGCGCTGATGGCCTACCGGCAGTCATTGCAGGACGGTTTGCCGGTCGAGCAGGTGCAACAGCGCCTGGACGTGGCCAAGGGCAAGCTCACCGAATCTGCCGGCTTGCTGGGCAGCGACGGCCTGAGCTGGTCGTTGAGTTATATCTCTGGCTTGCTGATCCTGTTGCGTGAAGGCCTGGAAGCGATCCTGGTACTGGCCGCGATCCTCGCGTTCCTGCGTAACACCGGCCAGCAATCGGCGGTGCGCAGCGTCAACGTGGGTTGGGGCCTGGCGCTGCTGGCGGGTCTGGCGACCTGGGCACTGGCGGCCTATGTGATTGACGTAAGCGGCGCCCAGCGCGAACTGCTTGAGGGTTGCACGGCCCTGTTCGCCAGCGTGATGGTGCTGTGGCTTGGTGTGTGGATGCACGACCGACGCCACGCGGCCGCCTGGCAGGACTACATCAAGAGCAGCCTGGTGGGCGGCGGTGGGCGCTTCGGCTTTGCGATGCTGGCGTTCTTCTCGGTGTACCGCGAGCTGTTCGAAGTGATCCTGTTCTACGAAACCCTGTGGCTGCAAGCCGGCCCGGCCGGGCACAACGCGGTGTTGGCGGGTGGCGCCACGGCGCTGGTGCTGTTGGTGGCCCTGGCGTGGGTGATCCTGCGTGGTTCGGCGAAGCTGCCGCTGGCGTTGTTCTTCGGTATCAACGCGGCATTGCTGTGTGCGCTCTCGGTGGTGTTTGCCGGGCATGGCGTGAAGGCGTTGCAGGAAGCTGGCATCTTCGGCACGCGCCCGGTGGCATTCTTTGACTTCGACTGGCTGGGCATCCACGCCGATGCGTACTCGTTGAGTGCGCAGGCGTTGGCGATCCTGGCGATTGTGGTGCTGTATGGCCGCAGCCGCTTGGCCGAGAAGCGCCGGGTGGTCGCATAAGTATGCGGGTGTGGATCGATGCCGACGCCTGCCCGCGCGCAGCCAAGGACCAAGTGGTGAAGTTTGCCCTCAAGCGCCAGTTCGAGGTGGTATTGGTGGCCGGGCAGAGCCAGATCAAGCCGAGCTTTGCCTGTGTGAAGCTGATCGTGGTGCCCAGCGGCCCGGATGCGGCCGATGACTACCTGGTAGAGCACGCCGTGCCCGGTGAACTGGTGATCTGCAGCGATGTGCCCCTGGCCGATCGTTTGGTGAAGAAGGGCGTCACGGCGCTCGATCCGCGGGGCAAAGAGTTCAGCCCCGCGAACATGAGCGAACGCCTGGCGGTGCGTAACCTGTTCACTGACCTGCGTGAGCAAGGCCAGATGGGCGGTGGCCCGCCGCCTCACGGGGAGAAGGAGAAGCAGGCGTTTGCCAATGCGCTGGACCGCATTCTCACGCGGTTGATGAAGGCTGTGTAGGAGCGAGCTTGCTCGCGAAGCGCCTGAGAACACAGCGTTCTTGCTGCGTGCTCGCGTTTTCGTTGACGTTTTTCGCGAGCAAGCTCGCTCCTACACGGAGGGCATCAGTCGTTCTCGTGGGTCAATTCCAGCACCCGGTCCACCAACTTATTGATCCCCGAAGCGACCTCACTGATGTTCTTGCCGAGCATATACGCCGGCGTGGTCACCAGCTTGCGCGCCTTGTCTTCGACGATATCTTCCACCGCACATTCCTGGTGAGTGGCGCCCATCTTGTCCAGTGCGGCGGCGGTCTCGGCACAGTTGCCGATGGTGCAGGTCACGCCCGGGCCGTAGATCTTTGCCGCGAGGGCAGGGGAGATGCAGATCAGCCCTACAGGCTTGCCCGCTTCGGCAAAGGCCTCGGCCAGCTCCAGAACCTGCGGGTTGACGCTGCAGCCGGCGCCTTCCACGGCAAAGTTGGACAGGTTTTTCGCCGCACCAAACCCGCCTGGCACGATCAGCGCATCGAAGTCCTCGGCGTTGGCCTCGCGCAGGTCTTTCACGTTGCCCCGGGCGATCCGGGCCGACTCCACCAGCACATTGCGCGACTCGGGCATCTCTTCGCCGGTGAGGTGGTTGATCACATGCAATTGCGCGATATCCGGGGCAAAACATTGGACGTGAGCGCCACGCTGGTCCAGGCGCAGCAAGGTGATCACGCTTTCGTGGATCTCTGCGCCGTCATATACGCCACAGCCGGAAAGGATCACTGCAATCTTTTTGCTCATGGGCATTTCTCCTGGGTTCTTGGCGTTAAATGTCTACTAATTTGTCATCTGTTGCCAATGGGATCTCGCACGGCTCCACCTAATCTTGATGTAACAAAAACAGACCGGACCAGACCATGGACTTCGTGCCTTACGCGGTACCGTTTTTCATCGCCTTGATCGTCGTGGAGCTGCTCGCCGACCGCTGGCGCGGCGAGCGCAACTACCGGGTCGCCGATGCCATCAACAGCCTCAGCACCGGTGTGCTATCGACGACCACGGGGTTGCTGACCAAGGGCGTGGGGCTCCTGACCTACGCGTTCGCCCTCGAGCATCTCGCACTCATCGAACTGCCTGCCCAGAGTGTCTGGACGTGGGTGTTCGCCTTTGTGTTCTATGACTTCTGCTACTACTGGCTGCACCGCATGGGTCACGAACGTAACATCCTCTGGGCCGCGCACTCGGTGCATCACCAGAGCGAGGACTACAACCTCAGCACTGCCCTGCGCCAGACCAGCACCGGCTTCCTGCTCAGCTGGATCTTCTACCTGCCCCTGGCGGTGCTGGGCGTGCCACTGGTGGTGTTTATCAGCGTGGCCTCGCTCAATTTGCTGTATCAATTCTGGGTGCACACCCGTCACGTGCCGAAGCTCGGCTGGTATGAGTGGTTTTTCGTCACGCCGTCCAACCATCGGGCCCACCATGCACAGAACGCTCTCTACATGGATCGCAACTACGGCGGGGTGTTCATTCTTTGGGACCGGCTGTTCGGCACCTTCCAGGAGGAGGACGATAATGAGCCGGTGATTTTTGGCGTCACCACACCGTTGGCCAGTTGGAACCCGCTATGGGCGAACCTGCAGTTCTATGCACAACTGTGGAGTGACGCGCGGCGCACCGAGAGCCGGTGGGACAAGCTGCGCATCTGGTTCATGCGCACCGGCTGGCGCCCGGCAGATGTGAAGGCCAAGTACCCCCTGGCGAAACACGACTTGAGCCAGTTCCGCAAATTCGAAGTGCCGTTGGATGTGCGCCAGCAGGTCTACATCGCACTGCAATTCGCGGCGTATGTGGGTTTTGGCAGCTATTTGATGAATTTCGGCGAAAATTTGCCCTTGCCGGCGCTGATCCTGGGGTGGAGTGCCATGGCGCTGGGGCTGTTTACGCTGGGCGTGGCCTTGGAGAACCGGCCATGGGCATTGAAGGCCGAACTCTTGAGGCTGCTGCTGAATGTACCGCTGGTATGGCTGGCGCCGTTGGTCGGGTTATGGCCGGCCAGTAACCTGGGCTGGCTGGGCCTGCTGAGTTACAGCCTGCTCAGCGTGATTGGCCTCTACTGCTGCAGAAGCCAGGTTACTCGACTGGTGTCTTAGGGGCTTCGACCCGGGCGGGCTCGGCGGCAAGCCGAGCCTTGGCTTCGGCGCAGGCTTCACGGGCGATGCGCGCATTCTTGAAGCGGCGGCGCAGCCAGAGGCCGAAGCCCAGTACCAGCAATGCACCCAATACCCACAGCTCGTATTTCTTGACGCTGCCGAGCATGCCTTCCAGCACGGCGCCGAAGTGATACGCCGCCGCGCCCAAGGCGGCAGCCCAGATCGCGGCACCAATGCCATTGAGGATCAGGTAGCGCATCGGTGGGTAACCGGACAAGCCGATCGCCACCGGCATGACAGTGCGCAGCCCATACACGAAGCGGAAGCTCAGCACCCAGATATCCGGGTGCTTGCGAATGTGTTCCAGGGCCTTGTCGCCCATCAATTGCCAGCGTGGCTTGCGCGCCAACAGCTTGCGACCGTGTTTTCGGCCCATGTAATACCAAAGCTGATCGCCGGCGTAGCTGCCGAAAAACGCAACCACGACCACCAGGTTGATATCCATGTAGCCACGGAACGCCAGGAAGCCTGCGAGCACCAAGATGGTCTCGCCTTCAAAGAAGGTGCCTAGGAACAGGGCAAAGTAGCCGAAGTCATGCAGAAATTGTTGAAGCATGGTCTGGGTGCTGGCGAAATGAACGCGCAGCCTACGCCTTCACGAAGATTCATGAAAGTATCGAGATGTGTCACGAAGTGAACAATTCCCACCAAAATGACGAATGCGACTACAGGTCGCATCGGTAAGCACAACTGTCATACCTTCGTCATAATGGCCGCTTATAACTGCAACGCTCGCCCGTAAACCCGGGCTCAGGAGTCTGTCGTGAGCTTTACCCCTGCCAATCGCCTGTTCCCCGCCACCCGTCTGCGTCGCAATCGCCGTGATGATTTTTCTCGCCGCCTGGTGCGTGAACACGTGCTGACGACGAACGATCTGATCCTGCCGGTGTTTGTGCTGGACGGTGAAAATCGTCGGGAAGCGGTGGCTTCGATGCCGGGTGTGGAGCGCTTGACCATTGATCTGCTGCTTGAAGAAGCCGCGGGATGGGTCGAGCTGGGGATTCCGGCATTGGCGTTGTTCCCGGTCACGCCTTCTGAACTCAAGTCCCTGGATGCTGCCGAAGCCTGGAACCCGCAAGGGATTGCACAGCGCGCTACCCGTGCCTTGCGCGAGCGGTTCCCTGAGCTTGGGGTGATTACCGATGTGGCGTTGGACCCGTTCACCACCCATGGGCAGGATGGCATTCTTGACGAAGACGGCTATGTTCAAAACGACATCACCGTCGACGCGCTGGTCAAGCAAGCTTTGTCCCACGCTGCCGCGGGTGCCCAGGTGGTTGCGCCGTCGGACATGATGGACGGCCGTATCCAGGCGATCCGCGAAGCCCTTGAGCTGGCCGGCCACGTGAACGTGCGGATCATGGCCTACTCGGCCAAGTACGCCAGCGCCTATTACGGCCCGTTTCGCGATGCGGTGGGCTCCGCGCTCAACCTGGGCAAGGCCAACAAGGCCTCGTACCAGATGGACCCGGCCAACAGTCATGAAGCCCTGCACGAAGTGGCGGCCGACCTGGCCGAAGGCGCCGACATGGTGATGGTCAAGCCGGGGATGCCTTACCTGGACATCCTTTATCGGGTCAAAGACGAATTCAAAGTGCCGACTTTCGTTTATCAGGTCAGCGGCGAATACGCGATGCACATGGCTGCAATACAGAATGGATGGCTGGGTGAAGGGGTGATCCTAGAATCCCTGACAGCCTTTAAACGCGCCGGGGCCGATGGCATCCTGACCTACTTCGCCGCCCGCGCTGCACAATTGCTTAGAGAGCAACAATAGCCCTCACAGGAACACTCGATGAATACCGAAGGACTCACAGAAGTTGCCGTAAAAGACGCTCACCCGGTGGTTGAACAAGTCACCGAGACCCCGCCGGAGCACGAGCCCGCTGCGCCTGTGGTGGTGGCCGAGCCGCCCGTGCCTGCCCCGGTGGTCGCCGTGACCAACCTGGATGACAGCAGCCTGTACATCCACCGTGAACTGTCACAATTGCAATTCAACATTCGTGTGCTGGAACAGGCGCTGGATGAGTCCTACCCGCTGCTGGAGCGGCTGAAATTCCTGCTGATCTTCTCCAGCAACCTGGACGAGTTTTTCGAAATCCGTGTCGCCGGCCTCAAGAAGCAGATCACCTTCGCCCGCGAGCAAGCCGGCGCCGATGGCCTGCAGCCGCACCAGGCACTGGCGCGCATCAGCGAGCTGGTACACGGTCATGTGGATCGCCAGTACGCGATCCTCAACGATATCCTGCTGCCGGAACTGGAAAAACATCAGGTCCGCTTCATCCGTCGCCGTCACTGGACCACCAAGATCAAGACCTGGGTGCGCCGCTACTTCCGCGACGAGATCGCACCGATCATCACCCCGATCGGCCTCGACCCGACGCACCCGTTCCCCTTGCTGGTGAACAAGAGCCTCAACTTCATCGTCGAGCTGGAAGGTATCGACGCCTTCGGTCGCGATTCCGGCCTGGCGATCATCCCAGCGCCGCGTCTGTTGCCACGGATCATCAAGGTACCGGAAGAGGTGGGGGGGGCTGGCGATAACTATGTATTCCTGTCGTCGATGATCCATGCGCACGCCGATGACCTGTTCCAGGGCATGAAGGTAAAAGGCTGCTACCAGTTCCGCCTGACCCGTAACGCTGACCTGGCGCTGGACTCCGAAGACGTCGAAGACTTGGCCCGCGCCCTGCGTGGCGAGTTGTTTTCGCGGCGCTACGGTGATGCGGTGCGCCTGGAAGTGGCCGACACCTGCCCTAAGCACCTGTCGGACTACCTGCTCAAGCAGTTCAACCTGAGCGAGACCGAGTTGTACCAGGTCAATGGCCCGGTGAACCTGACGCGCCTGTTCAGCATCACCGGCCTGGACAGCCACCCGGAGCTGCAATACACGCCGTTCACCCCGCAGATCCCGAAACTGCTGCAGAACAGCGAGAACATTTTCAGTGTGGTGAGCAAGCAGGACATCCTGCTGTTGCACCCGTTCGAGTCCTTCACTCCGGTGGTCGACCTGCTGCGCCAGGCCGCCAAGGACCCGCATGTCTTGGCCGTACGCCAGACCCTGTATCGCTCCGGCGCCAACTCGGAGATCGTCGACGCACTGGTCGACGCCGCGCGTAACGGCAAGGAGGTCACCGCGGTGATCGAGTTGCGTGCACGGTTCGACGAAGAGTCCAACCTGCAACTGGCCAGCCGCCTGCAAGCGGCGGGCGCGGTGGTGATCTATGGCGTGGTCGGCTTCAAGACCCACGCCAAGATGATGCTGATCCTGCGCCGCGAAGCCGGTGAAATCGTGCGTTACGCCCACTTGGGCACCGGTAACTACCACGCCGGCAATGCCAAGCTCTACACCGACTACAGCCTGCTCACCTCCGACGATGCCTTGTGTGAAGACGTCGGCAAGTTGTTCAGCCAGCTGATCGGCATGGGCAAGACGTTGCGCATGAAGAAGTTATTGCACGCGCCGTTCACGCTCAAGAAGGGCATGCTCGACATGATTGCCCGCGAGACCCAGTTCGCCCTCGACGGCAAGCCGGCGCACATCATCGCCAAGTTCAACTCGCTGACCGATCCGAAGATCATCCGCGCCCTGTACAAAGCCAGCCAGTCTGGCGTGCGTATCGACCTGGTGGTGCGTGGCATGTGCTGCCTGCGTCCTGGCATCGTCGGGGTGTCGCACAACATTCATGTGCGCTCGATCATCGGCCGCTTCCTGGAGCACACGCGGGTGTTCTACTTCCTCAACGGCGGCGAAGAGCAGATGTTCCTCTCCAGTGCCGACTGGATGGAGCGCAACCTCGATAAGCGTGTAGAGACGTGCTTCCCGGTCGAAGGCAAGAAGCTGATCATGCGGGTGAAGAAGGAGCTGGAAAGCTACCTGACCGACAACACCCACAGCTGGAGCCTGCAGTCGGACGGCCGTTATGTGCGCAACACGCCGACCGGCAACCAGAACCCGCGCAGTGCACAGGCGACGTTGCTGGAGAAGTTGGGCAGCCCGATTCTCACCGTGAACTAAAAAAATGTGGGAGGGGGCAAGCCCCCTCCCACATTTGTTTTGTCGTGTTCTTTGCGTTGGATCAGCGCAGGTTCAGACTGAACCCCACCCGCGTCAGCCACTCGGCTTCCTGGCCAAAATCCGCCTGGGTCAGTTGGTTCTCATCCAGCCAGCCTTTCGGGAACACCACATCCAGGCTGTCGCCGTTGGCGCGCAGGGTTACCTGGGGCATTTCCTGGGTGCCACGAATGTGGTGGAACAGGATCGCAAAGCGCAGCAGCACGCACAGGCGAATCAGCTTGATGCCGTCGTCACCGAACTCAGCGAACTTGTCCTTGGGGATGTTGCGGCGATGGCCGCGCACCAGCAGGGCGAGCATTTGCTGGTCTTCCCGGGAGAAACCAGCCAGGTCCGAGTGTTCGATCAGGTAGGCGCCGTGCTTGTGGTAATGATAGTGGGCGATATCCAGGCCCACTTCATGCACCTTGGCAGCCCAGCCCAGGAGTTCGCGCCATACGCCGTCTTCCAGGTCCCAGTCCTCGGCCACCTGGTCGAAGGCGTGCAGGGCCTTGCGCTCCACGCGGGCTGCTTGCTCCAGGTCGACGTGGTAACGCTCCATCAGCGAGGTCAGCGTGCGCTCACGCACGTCCTCGTGGTGATGACGGCCCAACAGGTCGTAGAGCACGCCTTCACGCAGGGCGCCGTCACAGTGGTCCATGCGCTGCAGTTCGAGGGCGTCAAAGATCGCTTCGAGAATCGCCAGGCCCGCCGGGAAGATCGTGCGACGATCAGGCTTGATGCCGTCGAAGTCGATTTTCTCGGCGTCCCCCAGCTTGAACAGTTTGCGCTTGAGCCACGCCAGGCCTTCGGCGTTGACCTCGCCAGTGCCGTGGCCCCCGGCTTTGAGGGCCAGGCCAATGGCGCGGATGGTGCCAGACGAACCGATGGCCTCATCCCAGGTCAGGCGGTGCAGGGCGTGCTCGATGCTCATGATCTCCAGCCGCGCCGCCGTGTAGGCCTGGGCATAGCGTGCCGGGGTGATCTTGCCATCCTTGAAATAGCGTTGGGTGTAGCTGACGCAGCCCATCTGCAGGCTTTCGCGCAGCAGCGGCTCGAAGCGCTGGCCAATGATGAATTCGGTACTGCCGCCGCCAATGTCGGCGACCAGGCGTTTGCCAGGCGTGTCGGCCAGGGTGTGGGACACGCCGAGGTAGATCAAGCGTGCTTCTTCACGGCCGGAGATGACTTCGACCGGGTGCCCGAGGATCTCCTCGGCGCGGCGGATGAATTCACCACGGTTGCGCGCCTCGCGCAGGGCGTTCGTTCCAACGATTCGCACGGCGCCCAGGGGCATGCCGTTGATCAGTTGGGCAAACCGTTTCAGGCAATCGAGCCCGCGCTGCATGGATTCTTCATTGAGCTGGCGCTCGTCGTCGATACCGGCAGCCAGCTGCACTTTTTCCCCGAGTCGCTCAAGGATGCGGATCTCACCGTTCTGGGCCTTGGCCACGACCATGTGAAAGCTGTTGGAGCCCAGGTCGATGGCGGCGATCAGGGACAGATTCTTGGGCTGGGATTGCGGCATGGTTAAGGGTTCTCGGTCGATAACCTGACCATCGTGCCACGATCGACCGCTGGAGCCAACGCGTAGTGCTTCGGGAATTTTTCTGAGGCTATCTGTAGGGCTATATCGTGGGAAATGCAGCCTGTCTTTCCTCGCGCTTGTTGAAGTTGTCGGCAGCCATGTAGGAAGTTTTAACTTTAGATTGTCATAAGGCAAATTATGATTTTGCCTACAAGTATGATGTCGATTGTTTGTTCGCTCTTGTATTTAAACTGACTGCCGAGGCTCGTCCCACCGACGGTTTATTTTCATCGATCTCACGCTATTTGATGTGTCGTCTTATTCTATAGTGAGGTGCCAAAGCGACAGACTGTCACTCGGCAATTTTGCCGTGGTGTTATTTATTTATGCTTCGTAACGGTTAGGCAAAAATAAATACACCTGAAAACTTTCAGTGACAGGTTAACTATGAAAAAAATTGTTGGATTGACTCTTGGTCTCGCTTGCGTGGCCGCCACTCTCAATGCCCATGCCTCGACCAGCGCCGAACTGATCGTCAGGGGCACTATCAAACCCGCCGCTTGTAACCTGAGCATGACCGGCGGTGGCATTATCAACTATGGCAACATTCCCTCGGGTCAACTGTCTTCAACCGCGTTCAACCCGCTGGCGGAAAAGACCACCCCCCTGACCGTCAGTTGCGGCACAACGCCCACTCTTTTCGGGCTGAAATTTGTCGACCTGCAGCCTGGCAGCAAGGTGCCGGGTATTCTCAATGTGCTGGGCGCAGGCTACACCGAGGCACACAACTATGGCTTGGGCATCACCTCGGGCCGCAAGACCGGCGGATTCGCGGTCGCCCTCAAGGACCTCAGGTCGTCGACCGCCGCGCTGTATCCCATCATGCGGGTCGGGACCGGAGCCTGGCAAAGCGGTGATGGCAAAGTTGCCCAATCACCGAGTCAGCATTCGTGGCGCAGCAGCACGGCGGTTACTCCAGCCTCGATCTCACAACTTACCGGCACTATCGCCGTTAGGCCGGTTATCAACAAAGGCGCCGACTTGGACTTGAGCCGTGACATAACCCTCGACGGGCGCGCAACGCTTGAGTTGAGTTATATCTACTAATAAATAAAATACAGCTGGTTGGAAAGTGTCTATTTCTTATCGGCTGTTCTTTAGCGCCTGGCTATATATGGCCAACTTCAAGGTGTGGGGAAGCTGAGTGAATGGCCTTTCAGTAATTAGTCGTGCGTGGGTGTTTGGTGCAAGTGTGGGGTTGTGTTTTATCCCGGTTGCAGCCGCCGACGGTATGTTGCCAGAAACAACGGTGGTCTTGCTCTATGAGGAACAGGGCGAGGCCACGATAAATATCAAGAACACCGATGCGACGCCGGCGTTGCTTCATTCTGTCGTGGCGAACGTGCCGGAGGACGTGGAGCCGCTATTGATCGTGACACCCCCCATTACGCGAGTGGAGGCGGGTGAAACCCAGTTGGTGCGCTTCATCAGTACGCTGAAGGAGCCACTGAAAACCCAGCGGTTGAAGCGCGTGACCTTCGAGGGTATCCCCCAGGCGAGTGCTGCGGGCGGTGCGACCATCGGTATCACCCTGCGGCAGAACTTGCCGCTTATCCTGCACCCACGTGGCTTGCCTGTGCATGACACCCCGTGGGAACTGTTGACATGGAAGCGTGTGGGGGGGCGCCTCACGGTTAATAACGACAGTGCCTACATCGTGCGCCTGGCGCCGCAGGTGAGGATGTTTCCGCAAGGAACCCTGGGGACTTTGCCGCGTACCTACGTTTTACCAGGCGAAGCGCTCGAATTAAGGGTGGACGGGGCGCTGGAGGGTTCGACTGCCGTCGACATGCAGCCCGCCACGGTCTACGGGTTTTCGGCGGGCAGCTACAGGGCCTCGATCAAGACCGATGGGGTTTGATCGACCCATGACCAACCTGTTGAGCAACACATTAATGACCTTGTCGTGGCCCCGTCGTCCCACGCTGCTGATGGGGGTCGCAACATTGTGGAGCCTGCCTGGCGCTGTTCCTGCGCTGGAGTTGGGCGAAGGCTTCGACCTCGCCGCGCTGACCGCCCATGGTATTGACCCGAAGGTTTCCGACTACTTCCGCACCGCAACGCGTTTTCGCGAAGGTGTCCAGGTGGTCGGGTTACGGGTCAATGGGAACCCGCTCGGCTTGGTGGATGCGCGGTTTGATTCACAAGGGCAGCTGTGTTTCACCGCGGGGTTGCTGGAAAAAGCCGGGCTGGTAAAACCCGATGGCATCTTCCAGGCGGGCCCTACCGAAGATCGAGTCTGCCATGATTTCCTCGGTGCTTTCCCGACGACGATGATACGTCTGCGGCCGGGCAGCGATGAGGTAGCGCTGGTCGTGCCCACCCAATCACTTCGCGAACCGCAATGGGAGTCCGGGCACTTCGCGCGGGGCGGTGCTGCGGGGTTGTTCAACTATGACGTGCAGGGCTTCGACAGCCACTCGCGCACAGGGAGCAGTCGGTTTGTTTCAGCCTACACCGAGGCGGGCTTCAATCTGGGCGACTGGATTGTTCGCAGCCGTCAGTTCTATGTGTCCGACAACGGGTCAAGCCGCAATGAGCACCTCTATGCCTATGCCCAGAAGGATATTACTGCGCTGAAATCGACTTTCCAGGTCGGCCAGCTCTCCAGCAGCAACCCGCTGTTTGGGGGGATCCAAATGTCCGGTGTGCAGTTCTCTCCCGATGGCCAGTTGCGTGCGCCGGCGGGTAGCAACAATGCCGTGGTAGAAGGCTTGGCCCAGAGCCAGTCGCGGGTAGAAGTGCGTCAGTCCGGTGTGTTGATCCACAGCACGCTGGTGCCCGAAGGTCCCTTCAGGCTTACCGGATTGCCCTTGCTCAATGGCACCAGCGACCTGGAGGTCAGCTTGATCGATGTGCAAGGCGCCAGGCGCAACTTCGTGGTGCCGGCGGCATCGTTCGCGGGGGCAGCGCCTGCGGCGCCCGGCTATTACTTCTCCCTTGGCAAGGTACGTGATGATGCACAGGGGGAGTCCCCGACGCCGGTAGTTGCGATGGGTAGCGGTACCTGGGGGCTGGGGCGTGACTCGTCAGCGGGGTTTGGCATGTTGAGCGCCGATGACTATTGGTCAGCAGGAGGGACATTGGGCAGCGTATTTTTCCAGCGAGTTTCCGTTGGCGCGCGCCATAACCTGTCCCGTGACAGCCGTAATGCCCTATCTGGCTCACGCAGCAGCGTGTCTATCAACAGCCCGGTCTACAACAACCTGGATCTGAGCCTTAGCGCAACCCGCCAGACCCGTGGATATCGCGATGTTCTGGAGGCGGGTCGCGCGACCAAGGTCGACGAACTGGATTCACGCTTCAAAAATCAGTACACCGCCGCGCTGAGTTGGGCCGACCCCATGCTGGGTGCGTTTTCCCTGGGCTATACCCACGGTTCTCAATTTGACGGGCAGTCGAGTGAGCATGTGTTTGCTTCATGGAACCGGTCGTTCAGCCGCGTCGATGTCACGTTGATCGCCGACTCGCAGGTCGGTAGCACCCAGGCGCGCCGTGACGCCACGCGGGGTGACCGCCAACGTGATGCCAACCTGGAGAATGATCTGTCCGTGCGGCTGCAGGTCAGCGTGCCCTTGGGGGGCGATCGTCGCCTGAACAGCTACATCAGTCGCCGCGGGGAACGCGCTCGTGCCGGGACGGCGCTGAGTGAGCGGGTCAATGAGTACGTGAACTACGAGGTGGGTGTCGAGCGCGACATGAATGCCCGGGAGCAGTCGATTCGTAGCCAGGTCGATCTCATGCCGCGTTATACCCAAGTCAGTCTGGGAGGCACCCGCGACGCGCTGGGCACTGGCTACAACGGCCGACTGCAAGGTGGGGTCGTGGCTCACGAAGGTGGGGTGACCTTCTCGCCCTACACCGTGCAGGATACGTTCGGCATCGTGTCAGTGGGGGATATCGGCTCTGCAAGAATCGACACCCCGCAAGGTCCGGTATGGACCGATTTCAGCGGGCAAGCGGTGATCCCGGGCCTACCCGCTTACACCAGCAGCCGTATCGAAGTGCAGACACAGTCCTTGCCTAAAAGTGTTGACTTGAAAAACGGCACCCAAGTGCTTTCTGCGGCCCGAGGGTCAGTCAATACCGTCGCGTTCGATGTGTTGAAAGTGCGCCGTCTGTTGGTCACGGCAAGCGATGAACAAGGCCGACCACTGCCTCAGGGCGCCTCGGTGTTCGGCAAGGACAATCACTTTGTAACCAGCGTGGTGGGTGAGGGCATGATTTTCCTGAACGATGTGAATGACTCACAGACACTGCAGGTTTCATTGCCGGATTCCTCCCGCTGCCTGCTTAACATTTCCCCCACGGCCGAGCCTGATAATGACACGTTCTATGAAACGACATCGGCGGTGTGCCATGGGCGTTAAGTTGAACTGTGTGGGGGGCGTACTTTTTTGTGCAGTGTTATCGACCCAGGGCGCGCGGGCTGACAACTGCCAGCTATCGGTGAGCCAGCCACGCATCGACTATGGCCTTATTCGCAGGGAGGAAACGGCCGATAGTTCCACCTTGGCGCTTGGCACGCGTGCGCTGCAACTAAGCGTACTGTGTGTAGAGCCTTCAGCGATGGCGTTGCGGTTTCTCGGAGCAGCCAATGGCAGCGGTTTTCGTTTTGGTCGTCAGGGGAGGTTTCGTATACACCTCAGGCATGCCCAGGTGGATGGGCTGACCGTCGAGTGGGCGCCTCAGGCGGGTGAGCATGGTGGCGGGCAGTTGCTACCGGGCCAGGTCCTGGTGGCAAGCGCCGCAGGAGCAGCGGTAAAAGGCAAACGGCTGACGGCGCAGGTCGAAATCCATGTCGACCTGCCGTCGGATGCCCTGCAAGTGCGTCATCAAACCGTGCTTGAGGGGCAGGGTACGTTCGAGCTGATCAGCCCGGCTGTTCCACTGAGCCGATAAAGTTGGCGAACTCAGGGGTCCTTGGATTGGCGAACAACTCCTGGGGAGGGCCTACCTCATGCACTTTGCCTTGGTGCATAAAGACCAGCTTGTCACCGACTTCCCGGGCAAAGCGCATCTCGTGGGTCACCATGATCAGGGTCATGCCATCCTTGGCCAGTTGGCGCACCACGCTGAGCACTTCGTTGACCAGTTCCGGGTCCAGCGCCGAGGTGATTTCATCGCACAGCAGCACCTTGGGTGACATCGCCAGGGCGCGGGCTATCGCCACACGTTGTTGCTGGCCGCCGGACAGGCGATCGGGGAAGGCGTCGAACTTCTCACCCAACCCGACCCGCTCGAGCATTTGCCTGGCCAATTGGGCGGCCTTGGCCTTGGGCACTTTCTGCACCACTTGCGGCGCGAGCATCACGTTTTCGCCGACGGTCAGGTGCGGGAACAGGTTGAACTGCTGGAACACCATGCCGACTTTCTGCCGTAGGCTGCGCAGGTCGGCGCGTGCGGCGTCGAGGTATTCGCCATCGACTTCGATCACGCCGTCGTTGATGGACTCCAGGCCGTTGAGGGTACGCAGCAAAGTGGATTTGCCCGAGCCGCTGCGGCCGATGATCGCCACCACCTGGCCTTCTTCAACGGTCAGGTCGATGCCCTTGAGTACATGGTGATCGCCGTAGTACTTATGCAGGGCGGAAATTCTAAGCAGAGGCATGCAGTCTCCTTTCCAGGTAGCGGGCACTGAGGGACAAGGGGTAGCAGAGCAAAAAGTAACCAAGGGCCACCAGGCCATAGACCATGAAGGGTTCGAAGGTGGCGTTGGCGAGCATGCCGCCGGTCTTGGTCAGCTCGGTGAAACCGATGATCGAGGTTACGGCGGTACCTTTGACCACTTGCACCGAGAAACCCACCGTCGGCGCCACGGCAATGCGCAGGGCCTGCGGCAGGATCACGTAGCGCAATTGCTCCAGCGGGTTAAGCGCCAGGCTGGCCGACGCTTCCCATTGCCCGTGGGCGATGGAATCGACGCAGCCACGCCAGATTTCGGCGAGGTAGGCGCTGGTAAACAGGGTCAGGGCAATCGCCGCCGCCAGCCAGGGCGAGATATCCACGCCCAGCAGGGCAATGCCGAAAAATACCAGGAACAGCTGCATCAACAGGGGCGTGCCCTGGAACAGTTCGATGTAGGCGCGTGCAAGGTTGCGCGGGAAGGCTTTGCGGCTGATGCGCATCGTCATCACCAGCAAACCGATCACGCCGCCACCGATAAATGCCACCAGTGAAAGCAGCAGCGTCCATTGCAGGCCGATGGCCAGGTTGCGCACGATGTCCCAGAAGGAAAAATCACTCATCGGCTGTTCCTCATCACGAAGCGGCGGCCGATCCAGTTGAGCAGTTGGCGAATCATCAGCGCCATGCACAGGTACACCAGAGTGGTCAGGGCATAGGTTTCGAACGCACGGAAGTTGCGCGACTGAATAAAGTTGGCGGCAAAGCTCAGTTCTTCGGTGGCGATCTGTGAGCACACCGCCGAGCCGAGCATCACGATGATGATCTGGCTGCTCAGGGCCGGCCACACCTTGCCCAGAGCCGGTAGCAGCACCACGTGGCGGAAGGCTTCGAAGCGCGTCATGGCCAGCGCGGCGGCGGCTTCCAGTTGCCCGCGTGGAATGGCCTGGATACCGGCGCGGATGATTTCCGTGGAGTAGGCCCCCAGGTTGATCACCATCGCCAGCACGGCTGCTTGCCACTCGGTGATCTTCAGCCCCAGGGACGGCAAGCCGAAGAAGATGAAGAACAACTGCACCAGGAACGGCGTGTTGCGGATCAACTCGACGTAAACGCCAAAGAACCATGCGAACGGCTGGAGCTTCCACGCTCGCACCACCGCGCCGACGGTACCCAGGGCCACGCCCAGAACGGTGCCGATAGCTGTCAGCTCAAGGGTGAACAGCGCGCCACGCAGCAACAGGTCGGTGTTGGCCAGCACCGGCACAAAGTCAAATTGATACGCCATGAGTCAGCTCCGCTTCACAGATCGGCGGGCAGCGGCTCTTTCAGCCATTGCATAGCGTTCTTTTCCAGGCTGCCATCCGCCTTGGCCGCGACCAGGATCTGATTGACCTTCTCCAGCAGCGCCGGCTCGTTCTTGTTCACGCCCACGTACACCGGAGAGTCCTTGAGCTTCACTTTCAGCGCCGGCACCCGTTTAGGGTTGCGTTCGCTGATCGCCACCATTACCACGTTGCCACTGGCGATCAAGTCGACCTGGCCGGCCAGGTAGGCGGCGATGGTCGAGTTGTTGTCTTCGAAACGCTTGATCGTGGCTTCCTTGGGCGCGACGGCGGTCAGCTCAATGTCTTCAATGGCGCCACGGGTCACGCTGATGGTCTTGCCCTTGAGGTCGTCAGTGCTGCTGATGGCAGCTTCAGGCGGGCCGAACACCGCCAGGTAGAACGGTGCGTAAGCCTTGGAGAAGTCGATGACTTTCTCGCGTTCGGCGTTCTTGCCCAGGCTTGAGATCACCAGGTCGACCTTGCCGGTGGTGAGGAATGGAATACGGTTGGTGCTGTTGACCGGGGTCAGTTCCAGCTTGACCTTGAGCTGGTCGGCCAGCAGCTTGGCGGTGTCGACGTCGAGACCGCGGGGCTTCATATCGGGGCCGACCGAGCCGAACGGCGGGAAGTCCTGGGGCACGGCGACCTTAAGGGTGCCACGCGCAACGATGTCGTCCAGACCATTGGCCTGGGCGGGGGCCTGGCTCAGCATCAGGCTGGCAAACAGGGCAGTAAGCAGGGCGCTGTAGCGTTTGGTCATGGCAACTCTCCGAGAAGGGCGAAGGTATTTTCTGCATTGGGTTCATGCGGTGATTGCACAGCCCATGCCATCACCTCCCGAATCGTCTGCAAGGCCGGTATTTATTGAGTTGGCGTGGTCGGACTGGTCTGAACAGTGATCGGCGTTTTCGCACCCTTTTCGAGCGTCGACAAAACGGTGCGAGCCCCTTTGGGGCGTGGCTTGCCGCCGGCTTCGAATAGCTTTACAACTAGCCGATACGTTGACTGGAACCTTGAGTTTTTTATGAATTCCATCGCCCAAGCCGTACCGGAAGCGGCCCTGCAGGCCATCCGCAAACTGATCAAGGAGCAAGGCTTCGGCCCGGGCGACGCCTTGCCGTCCCAGCGCGACCTGGCGGTGCAATTGGGGGTCAGCCGGGCGTCATTGCGCGAGGCGTTGTCGTCCCTCAGCGCCTTGGGCGTGGTCAGTGTGCAACCAGGTAAAGGGGTGTTCGTGCAAGCGGCCGAGGAGTCGCCGGGGTTCGCCTGGCCTTTTGCGGCCCAGGCCACGCCGTTGGATATCTTCCAGTTGCGTTATGCCCTGGAGGGGTTCGCGGCGGGGTTGGCGGCGGTGACGTTGAGCATCGATGAACTGGACAGCCTGGAGGATAACGTCGAGGCCATGCGCAAGGTGCTCAAGGCTGGTGACTTCGAAGCGGCGGCCCGGCTCGACTTCGAATTCCATCAACGTATCCTGCTGGCCAGCGGGAATCAGGCGATGGTCAGCATCCTCAGCGCCAGTGCCGAGGTGTTCCTGGAGAGCCAGAAACTACCGTTCATCCGGCCGGAGCGGGCCATGGAGACGTGGCAGGAGCACCGCAGGATACTGCGCGCCCTGGCCCGGCGCGCCAGTGCCGCAGCCCAGAAAACCATGCAGGAACACGTGCGCAACGCCGCATTGCGCACCGGCATTGCCTTTGTGACGCCCGTCACGCCTTGAGTTGGGCTATACCCAAACTCATGCGCCACCATAGGAAGACTCAATCAGAGGCGGCTTCCTGAACGGGGGAAGGGCGGCTATGATGGGCCACGTTTTTTTTGCTTACAATCCGGAGACATCCATGAGCAACGATCTTATCAAGCACGTCACCGACGAGACCTTTGAGGCCGAAGTACTCAAGGCTCAAGGCCCGGTGCTGGTTGACTACTGGGCTGAATGGTGTGGCCCTTGCAAAATGATCGCTCCAGTCCTGGACGATATTGCGACCACCTACGAAGGCAAGCTGACCATTGCCAAGCTGAACATCGACGACAACCAGGAAACCCCGGCCAAGCACGGCGTGCGTGGTATTCCTACGCTGATGCTGTTCAAGAATGGCAACGTTGAAGCGACCAAGGTAGGCGCGCTGTCGAAGTCTCAGCTGCAAGCTTTCCTCGACGCGAACATCTAAGCGTCCTCTAAAAAGCCCCGCAAACAGCGGGGCTTTTTCGTGAAACAGGGCTAGACGCTCCGAAACTCAGGTGGTACATTCGGCCCCGCACTGGTTTCTCCACTGCCCCCTGCAAGCCGTCGCCGACGCATTCCTTTTCGATTAGTACGCGATCCTGTCGCCTTCTCTGCGGCGCGGCCTCATTAAGCCAAAAGCTTAATTTCCCCCCTCCATAAATGATTACGTCATTCCTATATGAATCTGACTGAACTCAAGCAAAAGCCGATTACCGACCTGCTCCAACTGGCCGAAGAAATGGGCATAGAAAATATGGCCCGTTCGCGCAAGCAGGACGTGATTTTCTCCTTGCTGAAAAAGCACGCGAAAAGCGGCGAGGAAATCTCCGGTGATGGCGTGCTGGAGATTCTCCAGGACGGCTTCGGCTTCCTCCGCTCTGCAGACGCCTCCTATCTTGCCGGCCCAGACGATATCTACGTCTCGCCGAGCCAGATCCGTCGCTTCAACTTGCGCACCGGTGACACCATCGTTGGCAAGATCCGCCCACCGAAGGAAGGCGAGCGTTATTTCGCCCTGCTCAAGGTCGACACGATCAACTTCGATCGTCCCGAGAACGCGAAAAACAAGATTCTCTTCGAGAACCTGACCCCGCTGTTCCCGACCGTGCGCATGAAGATGGAAGCCGGTAACGGTTCCACCGAAGACCTGACCGGTCGTGTGATCGACCTGTGCGCCCCGATCGGCAAAGGCCAGCGTGGCCTGATCGTCGCACCGCCGAAAGCCGGTAAGACCATCATGCTGCAAAACATTGCAGCGAACATCGCGCGCAACAATCCTGAAGTTCACCTGATCGTGCTGCTGATCGATGAACGCCCGGAAGAAGTAACCGAAATGCAGCGCACCGTGCGCGGCGAAGTGGTTGCCTCGACGTTCGATGAGCCGCCAACTCGCCACGTGCAGGTTGCCGAAATGGTGATCGAGAAGGCCAAGCGCCTGGTCGAACACAAGAAAGACGTGGTGATCCTGCTCGACTCGATCACCCGCCTGGCCCGCGCCTACAACACCGTGATCCCGAGCTCCGGCAAGGTATTGACCGGTGGTGTCGATGCCCACGCCCTGGAGAAACCGAAGCGTTTCTTTGGCGCAGCGCGGAACATCGAAGAAGGCGGCTCGCTGACCATTATCGCCACCGCACTGGTTGAAACCGGTTCGAAGATGGACGAAGTGATCTACGAAGAGTTCAAGGGTACCGGTAACATGGAACTGCCCCTGGACCGTCGCATCGCGGAAAAACGCGTGTTCCCGGCGATCAACATCAACCGTTCCGGCACCCGCCGCGAAGAGTTGCTGACCGCCGACGATGAACTGCAGCGTATGTGGATCCTGCGCAAGCTGCTGCACCCGATGGACGAAGTCGCCGCCATCGAGTTCCTGATCGACAAGCTGAAAACCACCAAGACCAACGATGAGTTCTTCTTGTCGATGAAGCGTAAGTAATACGACGTTTCAGGTCCGAAAGAATGGCGCCCTCAGGGGCGCCTTTTTTTTGTGTCCGAGAAGGGAGGTTTGCCCGCCTTAGGTGTCAGTTAGGAAACAAAAAAGCGTGAGTGCGGCTACGCTCATCCCCATTCGTATCTGGCTGACCATTGATTTATGACCACTCTTGTTTATCGCAGAGACATCGACGGCCTGCGTGCCATTGCTGTCCTGGCCGTAGTGCTGTTCCATTTCGGTGTTCCAGGCGTCACGGGCGGCTTTGTCGGCGTTGATGTTTTTTTTGTGATTTCCGGTTTCCTGATCACCTCGATCATTTGGCGTGAACGCCAGGCGGGGCGTTTCAGTTTCGTTGATTTCTGGGCGCGTCGCGCCCGGCGCATCCTGCCAGCACTGTTCGTGATGATGGCGGCGACGCTGGTGGTGGGCTGGTTCCTGCTGGCGCCCAAGGACTACGAAGCGCTGGGACGTTCGGCGCACTATCAGGCGACTTTCAGTTCCAACCTACTGTTCGCTCGCCAGCACGGTTATTTCGATGCGGCCTCCGACATCAAGCCCCTGCTGCATACCTGGTCGCTGGCGGTGGAGGAACAGTTCTATATCGTCTTCCCGCTGTTGCTGACACTGCTTTCAAGCCGTTTGAAACACTGGCGCCTGGCGCTGTTCTGCGTACTGCTGGTGTCTTTTGGCATGAGCGTCTGGGCGGTCACGCATCAGCCGCAAAAGGCCTTCTATCTGCTGCACCTGCGTGCCTGGGAATTGCTCGCCGGGGCCATGTTGGCGGTGCTGCCCACGCGTGACTGGCGCGCCTCGCCCGCCCTGGCCCAAGGTGTCAGCCTGGTGTCCATCGGGTTGATCCTGGTTGCCGTGTTCGGTTTTGATCAACACACGCCGTTTCCTGGTGCGGCCGCATTGCTGCCGGTACTGGGCGTGGTCGGGTTGATCTGGGCCAATGGGCAGCAACACACTTGGGTCGGGCGCCTGATGAGCTCGCGGGTGATGGTGGGTGTGGGGCTCATTTCATATTCCTGGTACCTGTGGCACTGGCCGGTATTCGTGTACGCCAACTATGCCGCGGTGGATGGCTTGGGCACGCTTGAGCTGGCGGGGCTCATGCTGCTGAGCCTGGTGCTGGGCTATCTGTCCTGGCGATTCGTGGAAGCTCCGTTTCGTGAAAAGCGCTTGTTGGCGGGGCGCAAGGCGATCCTGGCAGCCGGCGCCGCCGGCATCCTGTGCCTGGGTTTTACCGGCCTGGCATTGCGTGAAGCCAAGGGGGTGCCGTGGCGTTTGTCCGACCAGGCGCTGCGTTATGCCCAGGCGAAGACGTGGAGCCCTGTGTTAATGGCGTGCATGGCCGACAAGGACACGCCGGATGAACGTCTGTTTTGCCACTTCGGCCCCAAGGGGCGCTCGGTGTCTGCGCTGGTTTGGGGCGACAGCCACGCCACCGCGTTGATCCCGGCCCTGGAGGACGGTGCCAATCGTCACGCTATCAGCCTGGTGCAGGCGAGTTTCGCCGGTTGCATGCCGCTCGATGGCCTGGAGAACATTGCCCGTTGTGCGCATTTTAACCAGCGCGTCGAGAAAGCCTTGGCCGAACAGTCGTTCAGTGATGTGGTATTGGCCGCGCGTTGGAGCCTGTACCTTTACGGACAGATGTCGGGTGACAAGGAGCATGCGCTCAAGGACCCGCGCACTGGCGAGTACGTGCGCGCCGTGGCTGAACAGCGCTTCGCCGAGGGCCTGCGCGCGCGCATCAACGGATTGCGTGCAGCCGGGCATCGGGTATGGCTGGTCAAGGAGGTGCCGTTGCAGGAAATCATTGTGCCGTACCGCCTCAGTCGCCTGGCCATGATGCACCGTCCGGTGGACAGGGAAGGGTTGCCGGTGGAGGAGCACGTGGCGCGCCAGGCGTTTATCACTCGACTTTTTGACGAACTGGCGGCGGCCGACAGCGGCGTCGCGGTACTGGACCCCGCGCCCCTGCTGTGTGGCGCCGATGGCCTGTGCCGGGTCGAGCTCAATGGCCGCGCGCTGTACACCGACGACAACCACCTCTCCGAGGTAGGGGCGCGGCACATCGAGGCCTTCCTGGAACCGCTGTTCCGTTCGCTGCAATCAAGGGAGCTGACGGCCAATTAAGCTGCCAGCGGCCGTCAGAGCAGGTAGGATGTACGCCTATTTTACGGGTGGCATGGTTAATGAAATTCAAGGATCTTCGGGATTTCGTGCAGCAACTTGAGCAGCGCGGAGAGTTGAAACGTATCCAGATGCCGATTTCCCCGGTGCTGGAAATGACTGAGATTTGCGACCGTACCCTGCGCAACAAGGGCCCGGCGCTGCTGTTCGAAAACCCGACCGGCTTTGATATCCCGGTGCTTGGCAACCTGTTCGGTACCCCCGAGCGCGTGGCCTTTGGCATGGGGGCCGAATCGGTCAGCGAACTGCGCGAGATCGGCAAGCTGCTGGCTTTCCTCAAGGAGCCCGAGCCGCCCAAGGGGCTGAAGGATGCCTGGTCGAAGCTGCCGATCTTCCGCAAGATCATTGCCATGGCCCCTAAAGTGGTCAAGGACGCGGTGTGCCAGGAAGTGGTCATCGAAGGCGATGACGTCGACCTCGCCATGTTGCCGGTGCAGACCTGCTGGCCCGGCGACGTCGGCCCGCTCATCACCTGGGGCCTGACCGTCACCAAGGGGCCGAACAAAGACCGCCAGAACCTCGGTATCTACCGCCAGCAAGTGATCGGCCGCAACAAGGTGATCATGCGCTGGCTGAGCCACCGTGGCGGTGCGCTGGACTTTCGCGAGTGGTGCGAAAAACACCCTGGCAAACCGTTCCCGGTGTCCGTGGCCCTGGGCGCGGACCCGGCCACCATTCTGGGTGCCGTGACCCCAGTGCCAGACAGCCTGTCCGAATACGCTTTCGCGGGTCTGCTGCGCGGCAACCGCACCGAGCTGGTGAAGTGCCGTGGCAACGACCTGCAGGTACCGGCCACCGCCGAAATCATCCTCGAAGGTGTGATTCATCCGGGCGAGATGGCCGATGAAGGTCCTTACGGCGACCACACGGGCTACTACAACGAGGTTGATAGCTTCCCGGTGTTCACCGTCGAGCGCATCACCCACCGCATCAAGCCGATCTACCACAGCACCTACACCGGCCGTCCGCCGGATGAGCCGGCGATTCTGGGCGTGGCGCTCAACGAAGTGTTCGTGCCGATCCTGCAGAAGCAGTTCCCGGAGATCACCGACTTCTACCTGCCGCCAGAAGGCTGCTCGTACCGCATGGCCATCGTGACCATGAAGAAGTCGTACCCGGGCCATGCCAAGCGGGTAATGCTCGGTGTGTGGTCGTTTTTGCGACAGTTCATGTACACCAAGTTCGTTATCGTCACCGACGACGACATCAACGCCCGCGACTGGAACGACGTGATCTGGGCCATCACCACGCGCATGGACCCCAAGCGCGACACGGTGATGATCGACAACACGCCGATCGACTACCTCGACTTTGCCTCGCCCGTATCTGGCCTGGGGTCGAAAATGGGCCTGGACGCTACCCACAAATGGCCAGGTGAGACTACCCGCGAGTGGGGCCGGGTGATCGTCAAGGATGAGACCGTCACCGCCCGTGTCGATGCGATCTGGAAAGAATTGGGAATAGATTGATGCGTGTAACCCTGCAACCTTCCGGCGCTGTGCTGGAGCTGGTCCCCGGCGAGCGGATCCTCGAAGGCGCACGTCGCCTGGGCTACGAATGCCCACAGGCATGTCGCAACGGCGTATGCCACGTGTGTGCCGCTCTACTGGTGGAAGGCCGGGTGCAGCAGGCGGGTGAGGTTCGTGACCACGGTGAGTTCTACACGTGCATCGCCGAGCCGCTGGAAGATTGCGTCGTATTGTGGGATGGCGTGCTGGCGCCGGGAGAATTGCCGTTGCGCAAGTTGTCGTGCCAATTGAGTGAATGTGTAGAGGTCGGTGGCGACGTGTGGCGCGTGCGCCTGCGTGCGCCGGCCGGCAAGGCGGTGCGTTACCACGCCGGTCAATACTTGATGATCGAGCGGGAGAACGGCGAGAAATCGGCTTTTTCCCTAGCCTCGGCGCCCCACGCCGGACGCGAGCTGGAGCTGCACGTGCTGGTTCGCGAAGACAGTGCGCGCAGCCTGCTGGAGCAACTGCAGCGCAACCAGATGGCGCGTGTGGAACTGCCGTTTGGCGATACCCACCTGGCCGAGCTGCCGGACGGGCCGCTGGTGCTGATCGCCGCCGGCACCGGCATGGCGCAGATGCACAGCCTGATCGAACATTGCCGCGCTTCCGGCTTCAAGCACCCTGTGCATCTGTATTGGGGCGTACGTCGCCCGGAAGATTTCTACGAGATCGAACACTGGGACCAGTGGTTGCAGCTGCCCAACCTGTTCCTGCACAAGGTCGTCAGCGACCTGTGCGGCTGGGAGGGGCGGTGCGGGTTGCTGCATGAAGCGGTGTGTGAAGACATTGCCGACCTCAAAGGCGTGCATGTCTACGCCAGCGGTTCACCGGCGATGATCTACGGCACCCTGGATGCGTTGGTCGAGGCCGGTATGGATGCGCACCAGATGCGCGCCGACGTATTTGCTTACGCCCCACGTCCCTAGAGACTCAAGCGGAATCCATAGGGGAGCTGGCTTGCCTGCGGCAGCGGTTTGTCAGCCAACACCGCTATCGCACGCACGCCAGCTCCCACAGTAGACCGTGCCGTGTCAGTGTCAAAACCGTAAGCCGGTCGTCACCATCGCTGCATTGAACCCCAGCAACACCATCTCCGCTGCCACCGGCCCGTAGTGCGTGCCCACTGACGGAATGATCACCGGCGCCACGCCATAACGGTTCAACGGGATCTTGTCGCGGTACTTGCCGCGATACCCCTGGATTGCCCCGCCTGTCAGCTTCAAATACACCGGATAGTCGGCCATGTCATAGCGCTTGCCCGCATAGGCGTAGTACGAGCGCTGGCGGAATGAGTTGCGGAACGTCGCCCCGCCATACACGAAACCGGATGCTTCATTGCGCTCCAGGCCGATCAGGTCCTGGTTGTTGTTGTGCTCCGGGTCCGGCGCGAAATGTCGGGTGTAGACGCTGGTCTGCGCGTACCAAAAGCCTTTGTCGTCCTCGGTAGCCGGCGTTTCGCCAGCCAGGGCCGTGGTTGCCTGGGCCAGGAACAGCAGGCCAGGCAGTCGGAATTTCATCATGGGTGCGACCTCGGTAGTCGGTTTGATGGGCGGCTAGGTGGGTCGTGACGTGTAGGGCATTTTGACGGCTTGGTGCGTCCCCAGGCTGAACCTGGGCTGAAAGTAGCGGGATTGCCCCCCTGAATCCTGACGAATGGGGCGCTGTGCTTATGCATTCGCTTATTCTTTAAAGGTATTTAATTTGTTACATAAATATCATTAAGCTATATCTCAACGGACTACCGACTGACTCACAACCACCAATAACTGACCGCCACCGCCCGCCAGCCGGATCGATCGTACGAACTCAGAGCATGACGTTCTAGGGTTTGAATCCAAGGGGAGCGGTATGGGGAGCTACAAGCAACACGCGCTATACACGGCGATTTTATCGGCCAATTTGCTGACCGCTGTGGGTTTCAATCCAGTCTTCGCGGCCGAAACGTCCGCCACCGATGCACCCAGGCTCGACACTGTGATCGTCACCGGCACCCGCGCCCAAGAGCGTACCGCCAGTGCATCGCTGTCACCGATCGATGTAATTTCCGGCGATTCCTTGCGCAGTACCGGCTCCGACGAGCTGGGCGCGGTGTTGGCGCGGCTGATTCCGTCGATCAACTTCCCGCGCCCAAGCCTGGTAGACGGTGCCGAACTGGTGCGCCCCGCGCAATTGCGCGGCTTGTCGCCGGATCAGGTGCTGGTGCTGGTCAACGGCAAGCGTCGCCACACCAGCGCTTTCGTCAACCTTGGCGGGGCAGTGGGCCGTGGGTCGGCCCCGGCGGACTTGAATGCGATCCCGCTGTCGGCGGTGGACCACATCGAAGTGCTGCGTGATGGTGCCTCTGCGCGCTATGGCTCCGATGCGATTGCCGGGGTGATCAACGTGATCCTCAAGCATGCCGATCATGGCGGCTCGATCTCCACCAAGTTCGGCGAATATAAGAAGGGCGACGGCATCCAGCGAAATGTCAGTGGCAATACCGGCCTGGCCTTGGGTGACAACGGCTTCATCAACCTGTCGGCTGAAGGCGCCGATAACGACTACACCAACCGCGCCGGCAATGATTACCGCCCCGCCAGCATCGGCTCCACCACGTACGGCCAGCGGGTGTTCCGCCAGGGCGAGCCGGCCACCAATGAAGGCAAATTCCAGTTCAACTCGGAATATTCCTTCAACGATGCAGCCGAGTTCTACACCTTCGGTGGCTACAGCAAACGGCGCGGCGAGACGGCGGCGTTCTATCGGGCGAGCAATGCCTCCAACAACATTCCGGCGCTCAACCCCAACGGCTACCTGCCGCTGATCAAGGGCAACCTGGAAGACACTTCGCTGGTAGTGGGCCTGCGTGGCTTGCTCGCTTATGACTGGCATTACGACCTGTCGGCCAACTACGGCAAGAACCAGTACGCGCTGGGCACTGAGACCATCAACACTTCCCTGGGCCTGGCCACGCCGCGCAAGTTCAACAACGGCACCCTGAGCAACGACCAGAAGCAACTGAGCCTGGACCTGTCTCGTGAGTTCGACGTGGGCTTCCTGCCTTACCCGGTTTCCGTGGCCTTTGGCGGCGAGTACCTGCACCAGGGCTATGAAATCGAGGCGGGTGAACCGGCGTCCTACTACCAGACCGGCAGCTCCGGCCTGGGCGGCTTCCGCGAGGCCGATGCCGGTACCAGCGCGCGGCATAACTGGGCGCAGTACCTGGACCTGGAAACCAACTTTACCGAAAAGCTCAGCGCGTCGGCCGCCGTGCGCCATGAGGATTACAGCGACTTCGGTTCCAACGTGAGTGGCTCACTGTCTGCCCGCTACGACTTCACCCCTCAGGTCGCTTTGCGCGGCAGTATTTCCAATGGTTTCCGTGCGCCATCCCTGGCCCAGCAGAACTTCGCCTATACCTCATCGCAGCTGATCGGCAGCACTGTCCAGGAAGCGGGCACCTTCCCGGCCAACAGCCAGGTGGCGCGCTTGCTCGGCGCCGAAGACCTCAAGGCTGAAAAGTCGCGCAACTACAGCCTCGGCCTGGTGCTGGAGCCTGCCGATGACCTGACAGTGACACTTGATGTGTACCGCATCGACATCCGCGATCGCATCAGCCTGTCGTCAAACCTGAACCTCAACCCGGCCGCGATTGCTTACCTGCAAGCCAACGGCGTGGGCAACATCAACTACACCAGCGCCCGCTATTTCACCAACGCGACCGACACCAGCACTGACGGTGTCGACCTGGTGGCCAACTATCGCTACCAGTTCGACAACGGTATTCGCTGGAACAGCACCGTGGGCTACAACTACAACCACACCAAAGTGACCGACGTGAAAGCCAACCCGGCGATCCTCGACAGCCTGGGTGTGAACCTGTTACGGGTGGACCGTCGCGAAAAAAGCGGCTTGCTGGGCGACACCACGCCCGAGCACAAGCTGAGCCTGGGTAACGACTTCACGTTCGGCAATTGGGCGCTGCACAGCAACCTGGTGCGCTATGGTGAGTTCACCAGCTACCAGGCAGACAAGGTCAATGACCAGACCTTCAAGGCTGCCTGGGTGCTGGACCTCTCGGCAGACTACAAGCTGAAGAACTGGACCTTCACCCTGGGCGGCGACAACGTCACCGATAAATACCCGGAGAAGGTCAACGCCTTCGCCAGCAGTGGTGGCAATCTGGCCTATAGCACTTTTTCGCCGTACGGTTACAGCGGCGCGTTCTATTACGGTAGAGTTGCCTATAACTGGTAAAGCACAGGAGACCTAAGCGATTTGCCATGACCGTCATTGAATCTGATCTTTTGCAATTGGCGTACCCTCCGCGGCTCGATCTTGGGCCGCAACTCACTCACGAACAGTTGATGAGCTCGATGCAGGCCACGATGGCGCGGCATAAGGGTGGGCCGGTCTGGTTATTCGCTTATGGTTCGCTGATCTGGCGCCCTGAATGCTCCTCGACCGAGCGGGTGCGGGCACGGGTCCACGGTTATCACCGGGGCCTGTACCTGTGGTCTCACGAGCACCGGGGCACGCCGGAGCTGCCGGGGCTGGTATTCGGATTGGATCGCGGTGGCTCCTGCAGCGGGTTTGCCTACCGCTTGCCGGAAGATCAGCTGGAGGCCTCGCTCTACGCCTTATGGCAGCGCGAGATGCCTTACCCCTCCTACCGGCCGCACTGGCTCAGCTGCCGCCTGGAAGATGGCACTACGGTGCAGGCGCTGGGGTTTGTGTTGGAGCGGCACTTGCCCAGCTACGCCGGCAACTTGCCCGACATCGTGCTGAACCATGTACTCGAAAGCGCTTGCGGGCGTTACGGCACGACTCGCGATTATGTCGAGCAGACCGTCAACGCCCTGCGTAGCCACGCCATGCCAGATAAGAACCTGGAGGCGCGGCTCAAGCGTTGTGCAAAGGATTGCTCAGGCAGTTAGCGTGCCGAGCTGACACTGTTGGTGTGCCACAGTGTCGGGATCAGGAAGGCGATCGCCAGCAGGCACGCGCCGATCAGCAGCACGAAACCACCGTCCCAGCCGAAATGGTCCACGGTGTAGCCCATGGCCGCGCTCGCCGCCACCGAACCGCCCAGATAACCGAACAGGCCGGTGAACCCCGCAGCGGTGCCAGCGGCTTTCTTCGGTGCCAGCTCCAGCGCCTGCAGACCGATCAGCATCACCGGCCCGTAGATCAGGAAGCCGATGGAGACCAGCGCGATCATGTCGACCATCGGGTTGCCCGGCGGGTTGAGCCAGTACACCAGGGTCGCCACGGTCACCAGGGCCATGAATACGATGCCGGTCAGGCCACGGTTGCCACGGAAGATCTTGTCCGACATCCAACCGCACAGCAGCGTGCCCGGGATACCGGCCCACTCGTAGAAGAAGTACGCCCAGGACGATTTATCCACGGTGAAGTGCTTGGCTTCCTTGAGGTAGGTGGGTGCCCAGTCCAGTACGCCGTAGCGCAGCAGGTAGACAAACACGTTAGCGAACGCGATGTACCACAGCATTTTGTTGCGCAGCACGTACTTGACGAAGATTTCCTTGGCGCTGAATTCGTCTTCGTGGCTGGCGTCGTAGCCTTCCGGGTAGTCGTTCTTGTACTGCTCGATCGGGGGCAAGCCCACCGACTGCGGGGTGTCGCGCATGGTGATGAAGGCAAACGCCGCCACCAGCAAGGCCACCGTGGCTGGCACGTAGAACGCGGCATGCCAGTCGTTGAACCAGGCCATGCCGAGCAGGAACAGCGGGCCGATCAGGCCACCGCCGACGTTGTGCGCCACGTTCCACACCGACACCACGCCGCCGCGCTCTTTCTGCGACCACCAGTGCACCATGGTGCGACCACTGGGCGGCCAGCCCATGCCTTGGGCCCAGCCGTTGATGAACAGCAAAATGAACATCATGGTCACGCTGGACGTCGCCCAAGGTGCGAAACCGAAAATGAACATGACTCCCGCTGAAACCAGCAGGCCGAAGGGCAGGAAGTAGCGTGGGTTAGAGCGGTCGGACACCAGGCCCATGAGGAACTTGGATAGGCCGTACGCAATCGCGATGGCGGACATCGCCAAGCCCAGCTCGCCGCGGGTGTAACCCTCGTCGATCAAGTAGGGCATGGCCAGGGAAAAGTTCTTGCGCAGCAGGTAGTACCCGGCGTAACCGAAGAAAATGCCGGCGAAGATCTGCCAGCGCAGGCGTCGGTAGGTACTGTCTATCTTTTCTTCAGGCAGGGGCGCCTGGTGTGCGGCAGGTCGAAAGAAAGCAAACATTCAAGAGCTCCAAATTTCTTGTTTTGACTGCGGATGCGAATGTTACAGTTTCGTTACCGAAAATAGCATCGCCTCTTATCTGCAAACATAGGAAATGGGAGCAATTGCATGTTCTCTTATGAACATGTCGCTAATAGATAAGTGCTGGTCGTGATTGGATCCTGGGGCCAACGAATCACTCATAGGGGAGCCGGCAAGCCAGCTCCCACATGGACGGCATTGCAGGTGTGTTATCGGGTTTGGACAACCACTTTGCCCACCGCCTTGCGCTGCCCCAGGTCATTGATCGCCTGGGCGGCGTGTTCCAGCGGATACACCTGCGACACCAGCGGCTTGAGCTTGCCTTCGCCGTACCAGGTGAACAATTGCTGGAAATTCGCCGCATTGTCCTGCGGCTGGCGCTGGGCGAATGAACCCCAGAACACCCCGACCACCGCAGCCCCCTTGAGCAATGCCAGGTTCACCGGCAGTTCCGGGATACGCCCGCTGGCGAACCCCACCACCAGCAGGCGACCATTCCAGGCGATGGCACGGATGGCCTGGTCAAACAGATCGCCACCCACCGGATCGTAGATGACATCGGCGCCGTTGCCGTCGGTGAGGCGCTTGATCTCGTCTTTCAGGCCAGTTTCGCTGTAGTTGATCACCTCATCGGCGCCGGCGGCCTTGGCTACCGCGAGTTTGTCCGCGCTGCTGGCGGCGGCGATCACCCGTGCGCCCATGGCCTTGCCGATTTCCACTGCGGCCAGGCCCACGCCACCGGATGCGCCGAGGACCAGCAGGGTTTCGCCGGGCTGCAGGTTGGCGCGTTGTTTCAGCGCGTGCATCGAGGTGCCGTAGGTCATGCTGAAAGCGGCGGCGGTGTTGAAGTCCATGCTCGGCGGGATCGGCAGTACGTTATAGCCCGGCACCGCAACCTGTTCGGCAAAGCTGCCCCAACCGGTCAACGCCATGACCCGGTCACCGACCTTCAGGTGGCTGACCTTTTCCCCCACTTCACTGACCACGCCTGCCGCTTCGCCACCGGGCGAGAACGGGAAGGGCGGCTTGAACTGGTACTTGCCTTCGATGATCAGGGTGTCCGGGAAGTTGACCCCGGCGGCATGCACGTCCAGCAGGATTTCGTTCTTCTTGATCGCCGGGCTCGCGATCTCTTCCAGCACCAGGGTTTCGGCGGGGCCGAAGGCTTTGCACAGCACAGCTTTCATCGGACTATTCCTTTTGGTGTCGTGGCCGATAAGTGTAGGAGGGTACGCCCGTGGGTCAACGAGCATGCCCAGGCCTGATAAGCCGCCATAAGCTTGTGCTCTGCCTTGCTAGCGTTATGCTACCCGGCAACCGAATGTGAGGAATGAACTGTGAAAGCGTGGATCCTGTTGATGCTGGCCCTGACTTTGCCGATGGCAGCCCAGGCCGAAGAAGCCAAGGAAGGCGAGGCGCCGAAGGTCAGCTATATCAGCCTGAGCCCGCCGTTCGTGGGTAACTACGGGCTGGACGGCACAGCGAAACTCAAGGTGTTCAAGGCCGACATCGCCCTGCGCGTGACCGGCACCGAAGCCGCGGCGTTGGTCAAAGCCAATGACCCCTTGATCCGTAACCAACTGGTGGCGCTGTTCACCCAGCAGACCAACGAGGCCATGAGCACCGTTGAAGGCAAGGAAAAGCTGCGCCAGGAAGCGCTCAAGCAAACCCAGCAAGTGATGAACGACGAGACCGGCAAACCGGTGGTGGAAGACCTGTTGTTCAACAACTTGATCATCCAGTAAGCGTCGCAAGCGCACGTGTCGTGGTGGGCCGGCCGGTCCACCACGACACGTGGGTTCCTGTCGGTTACGACGCCAGGCTCTTCCTGAACCGCGCCAACGCCACCGCAAAAAACAGTAGCCCAATCCCCGCCAGCGCCAGCAAGTCTGGCCACACCACACTCACCCCCGCATCCCGAAACAGAATCGCCGCGCTCAAACTGACAAAATGCGTCGACGGCGAGCCCTGCATCACCCACTGCAGCCACTCAGGCATGCTGTCCAGCGGCGTGCTGCCACCTGAGAGCAGTAGCATTGGAATAATCACCGGGATTGCCAGCAGGCCGAACTGCGGCGTCGAGCGGGCGAGGGTGGCGAGGAAGATGCCCAGCGCGGTGCTGGCAAACAGGTAGAGCGCCGTCACCAACAGAAACAAACTCAGCGACCCGGCCAGCGGCACGCCCAGCAGGCCTTTGACCACCACCTCCAGTGACAGCCAGGTGCACAGCACCACCACCAGCATGTTGCTCCAGATTTTCGCCAGCATGATTTCCAGCGCCGTCAGCGGCAGTACCAGCAGGTGGTCGAGGGTGCCGTGCTCGCGCTCGCGTAGCAGTGCGGTGCCGGTCAGGATAATGGCGAGGATGGTGATGTTGTTGACGATCTGGATCACCGCCAGGAACCACCCGCCTTCCAGGTTGGTATTGAACAGCGCCCGAGTGGTGAGCAGCGCAGGTGCCTGGCTGGCGACATCGCCTTGTCCGCTATAGGTCAGCAATTCCCGTTGGAAAATCCGCCCGATGTAGCCCGCGCCCATGAACGCCTGGCTCATGGCCGTGGCATCCACATTCACCTGCACGCCTGGCTGGCGCCCCGCCAGCAGATCGGCCTGGAAATTCGGCGGCACATTGATCACGAAAGTGTATTCACCGCTGTCCATGACCTTGTCCAGTTGGTCGTAGGCCAGCGGCGCGGGCGCCTGGAACTCGGGCGGCTGCAGCGCCTCGGCCATCTGCCGCGACAGCGCACTGTGGTCCTCATCGACAAACGCGACGCTGGCGTTGTGCACGCCGATCACCGAACCCGCGGCGGGCATATAGATAGCGACGGTAAAGGCGTAGAACAGGAACAGCAGCAACACGCTGTCGTGGCGCAGGCTGGTCAGTTCCTTGATCCCCAGGCGCAGGATGTGCGCGAATGTATGCATCAGGCCTCCTGCTTCTTGAGCATGATCAGGCTCAGCCCGGTAAACCCTACGAAAAACCCGAACAGCGCCAGGCACTGCGGCCACAACTGGCGCAGGTCCAGGGCCTTGGTGAACGTGCCCACGGCAATATCCAGGAAGTGCCCGGCCGGAAACAACGTGCCCATCAATGCCGCCGCACCTTCCAGTGACGAGCGCGGCACAATCAGCCCGGAGAACTGGATCGTCGGCAAGCTGGTGATGATCATGGTGCCCAGGATCGCCGCGATCTGCGTACGGGTGAACGCCGAAATCAGCAGGCCCATGCTGGTGGTCGCCAGTACGTACAGCAGGCCGCCGCATGCCAGCGTCAGGGCGCTGCCCTTGAACGGCACGCCGAACAGCCAGCGGTTCATCGCCACCAATACCGCCAGGTTGACCAGGCTCACGGCCAGGTACGGCGCCTGTTTGCCGAGCAGGAATTCCAGGCGGGTCAGTGGCGTGGCGTAGAAGTTGGTGATCGAGCCCAGTTCCTTCTCGCGCACGATGCCGAGGGCGGTGAGCATCGCCGGGATAAACGCCAGGATCAGCGCCATCACGCCGGGGCCGATGGCGTTTACGCTGACCACGTCCTGGTTATAGCGAAAGCGCGTCTCCAGCTTGACGGCCGCCTGGTTGTTGCGTGGCACGCTGCTCAGTTCGGCCAGTTGCGCAAGGTTGCCCTGGTGCACGGCCTCTACGTAGTTACGGCTGGTTTCCGCACGAAACGGCATGCCGCCGTCGAGCCATGCGGCCACCGTGGGCTGGCGACCAGCGTAGAGATCGCGGCCAAAACCGGGCGGGATCTCCAGGGCCAGTTTGATTTCCGAGCGTTGCAAGCGTCGGTGCAGTTCATTCGAGTCCTGAATGGGCAACTGCTCGGCGAAATAGCGGGAGCTGCGAAAGGCCTCCAGGTAGGCACGGCTTTGGGGAGTCTGGTCCTGGTCGTAGACCGCGAACGCGAGGTTTTCCACATCCAGGGAAATGCCGTAGCCGAAGATCACCATCATGAACATCGCACCCAGCAGTGCAAAGGCCATGCGCACTTTGTCGCGCAGCAGTTCCTTGCTTTCGCGGCTGGCCACGGCCAGCAGGCGCGGCAGGCTGAAACCAGGCTTGCTCACGGGCGGTGTGCTGGTTGCGTTGACGGTTGCAGGGGTTGCAGTGGGTGCGGCGGGTTCTGCTTCGCCCTGGGCCTGTTCCAGGCAGGTGACGAAGGCAGCCTCCAGGGTATCGCCGTGGAATTGCCGTTGCAGCGCGTCCGGCGTATCGCAGGCAAGCACCTTGCCCGCGTGCATCAGGGAAATGCGGTCGCAGCGCTGGGCTTCGTTCATGAAGTGGGTGGACAGGAAAATGGTCACGCCCTGCTCGCGGGAAAGCTCGACCAGCAGCCGCCAGAAGTCATCTCGCGCGGCCGGGTCGACACCCGAGGTGGGCTCGTCGAGGATCAGCACTTCCGGGCGGTGCAGCACCGCCACCGCCAGTGACAAGCGCTGGCGCAGGCCAAGGGGCAGTTCGCCGGACGGTTGTTCAGCCACGTCACCGAGGTCGAAACGCTGGATCAACTCGTCAATACGCCGGCCGCTGTCCACCTTGGGCAAGTCGAACAATTGTGCATGCAGCACCAGGTTCTGGCGCACGCTGAGCTCGCCATACAGCGAGAAGCTTTGCGACATGAAGCCCACACGCTTGCGGGTTGCCAGGTCCTTGGCGTTCACCGGATTGCCCAGCAGCATCGCACTGCCTTCAGTGGCCGGCATCAGCCCGGTGAGGACTTTCATGGTGGTGGTCTTGCCGCAGCCGTTGGAGCCGAGGAAGCCGAAGATCTCGCCTCGGCCAATGGCGAAGCTGACCTTGTTCACCGCGGTGAAATCACCAAAGCGCAGGGTCAGGTCATGGGCTTGGATGGCGATATCGGCGTTGGCGTTTGCCCTTGGAGGGATGACCAGCGCTTGGTTGTCGTGGGCGCTGTCGCCCTGGAAGTGGGTAAACGCCTCATCTAATTTGCCGCCGGATGTTGCCGATGCCAGTTCACTGCTCAGGCCGTCCGCGATCAGCTTGCCGCGATCGAGCATGAGGCAATGTTCGAACTGCTCGGCTTCTTCCATATAGGCCGTGGCCACCAGCAGCGTCAATTGCGGGCGCTCGCTGCGTACGCTTTCGACCAGTTCCCAGAAGCGCCGCCGTGACAGCGGGTCAACGCCGGTGGTGGGTTCGTCGAGGATCAACAGGTCCGGGTCGTGGATCAGCGCACAACATAGGCCGAGCTTCTGCTTCATTCCACCGGACAATTTACCGGCCGGGCGGTCGGCAAAGCGTGCGAGGTCGGTGGCCAGCAGCAGGTTGTGCATGCGTTGGTCGCAATCGGCTTTCGACAGGCCGAACAGGGTGGCAAAGAACCGGATGTTTTCGCGGATGGACAGTTCGGGGTACAGGTTGCCACCCAAACCCTGGGGCATAAAGGCAATGCGCGGGTACAGACTGTTGCGGTGACGACGGTCCTCGATGGCGCCACCGAGCACGTGTAACTGGCCGTCCTGGAGCTTTTTGACCCCGGCGATCAAGCCCAGCAGGCTCGACTTGCCCGCGCCATCCGGGCCAATCAACCCGCAGCGCGTGCCGGCCGGCAAGCTGAACGTGATGTCGACCAGTGCTTGCTGCTTGCCGTAGCGGTGGTTGATCCCCGTCGCCTGCAGCGCCAGGGCGGTCATTGCAGGTTGGCCGGCCAGTCAATGTCAGCCGTGCGCACATAGCCTGCGCCGGGCATACCCGGTTTGGCCTGGGGCACGGCGCTGGGTTGGGCCAGGCGCAGTTTGACGCGGAACACCAGTTTCTGGCGTTCGTCGCGGGTTTCCACTTCCTTGGGCGTGAATTGGGATTTGGCGGCGACAAAACTGATCTTGGCCGGCAGCGGCTGGTCGGGCAAGGCGTCGAGCAGGATGCGTGCGTCACTGCCGACGGTGAGGCGGCCGGTCACGGAGGCGGGCAGGTAGAGGTTCATGTATTGATCATTGGGATCGATCAACAGTAATACACGCCCGCCCGCGCCCAGCACTTCACCCGGCTCGGCCAGGCGCAGCTGGATAGTGCCGTCGATAGGCGCGCGCAGGCTGCTGTCGTCGATCTCGCTGGTGAGCTGGGCCACTTGGGCCTCGGCGGCACCGATGGCGGCTTTTACCGAGTTGACCTGGGCCTGCGCAGCAACCACCGCCGCGTTTCCGGTGTTTTGCCGTGCCTGCTGTTGGTCGATCAGTTGGCTGCTGGCGAAGCCACGCTTGTACAGCTCCTGGGTGCGCTTGAGTTCCTGGTTGGCCAGCAGTTGTTCGCTCTGGCGCAGTTGCACGTTGGCTTCGGCGGCGGCGAAGTTTTCCTTGGCGCGCAGTACTTCGGCTTCGGCCTGTGCGCGCTGGGCTTCGAGGGTGCGGGTGTCCATGCGTGCGAGCAGTTGGCCCTTGAGCACCTTGTCGCCTTCGTCGACGCGCACGTCGGCCAGGCGCCCGGGGATCTTCGCAGCGATCTGCACTTCAGTAGATTCCAGGCGGCCATTGCCCATGCTCAGGCCGTCGGGCAGGCGGTCCTGGGTGGAGCGCCAGTAACCGAAGGCGCCTGCGCCCAGTAACAGGACGATCAGTGCGCTGGCGAAAAGGCGGGAGGTGCGGTGATTCGTCGACATGGCTGCTTCCTGCGGCATTAGCGTCCTAGTTTGAACGGTTTGCCCCGGCGGGGCGTTGATACCGGTCAGTTAAAGCAAATGGATCACGGCGGCCCATTGCTCGGGCGTGACGGCCATCACCGATAGCCGGCTGCCTTTTTGCACCAGGGGCAGTTCGGCAAGGGCGGTTTGCTGCTTGAGGTAACCCAGTCCGAGAACCTTGGGGAAGGTCTGGACGTGGGCGACATTGATCGCGCTCCACGGATTCTTTTCCGGGGTGGCCTTTGCGTCGAAGTAGTGGCTTTCTGGCTCCAGTGCCGTAGGGTCCGGGTAGGCCGCCTCGACGATTTTGCCGATGCCGGCGATGCCCGGCTCGGGGCAACTGGAGTGGTAGAAGAAAAATTCGTCACCCACTGCCATGGCACGCAGGAAGTTGCGCGCCTGGTAGTTGCGCACCCCGTCCCAACGCGCTTCGCCGAGCTTTTCCAAGCCTTTTATGGAGAGTTCGTCGGGCTCGGATTTCATCAGCCAGTAGGCCATTTTTGGGCTCCTGAAAAAGGGCGTGGGCAAGTTGTCAGGCAATTTGATGACAAACCGACAGTCGGTTGGCGCCAAGGTTTGCGTGTTGGTTCACGTTACCGCAGAATGCCGGCTTTTAAAGCTTGACGCAGCTGCAACGGACTACTTTGGAACGTTGTTGTCATCGTGTACGAGGTGCCTGAAGGGGGGCAATCGATGCAACGTAAACCGGATTTACTATGGATTTTGGTGATTTTGTTTGGTCTGGGCGTCGTGACCACCGGGTATGCCCAAAGCTTGTGGTCGAACAAGACCGATGCTCCCGTTGAACTGGCTCAGCAGCAGCCACAACCGTTCAAGCGCTGACCCTTCTTCAAGGCGCCGCTGACTCCAGTGGCGTCTTCGCAATATACCAATGCTTATCGGTGACGGTGCCTGCCAAGGGCACATCCCAGCTCGCCTGCGCCAATCGTTCGACTTTCTGACATTCATGGGCCAGCCCCAGCAGCGTCGGCTTGCGCCAGCTCTGACGACGCGCCAGGTACGCCAGGCTGCGATCGTAGAACCCGCCGCCCATGCCCAGGCGTCCCCCCGCATCATCGAACCCCACCAATGGCAGCAGCACCAGGTCCAGTGCCCAGACCTTGCGTTGCCGGCTGATATTCACCCGTGGTTCCAGGATGCGAAAGCGATTGGGCAGCAGCTTTTCCCCAGGCCGTACGCGCTG
This sequence comes from Pseudomonas sp. MYb13, assembly GCF_002980075.1. Taxonomy (NCBI): domain Bacteria; kingdom Pseudomonadati; phylum Pseudomonadota; class Gammaproteobacteria; order Pseudomonadales; family Pseudomonadaceae; genus Pseudomonas; species Pseudomonas sp. MYb13. The sequence goes on from NZ_PCQI01000001.1 coordinate 399,141, forward strand.
GAACACCATCTTGGTCCGCGGCCAGGCGCTGAGCACCGGCAGGTAGGTGGCCTTGCCCCGGCGCTGGGCAGCGCGCAGCAGCAGTCGCGGGTCGATTTCGCCGTCCGTCGGTAGATACAACGAGATATGTTTGGCCCGGCGAAACAGCGGGTGCTGTGCCAGTTGCCGATACAGGCCGTGGGCGGCCTTGCGCTGCTCGCTCGGCGTGAGGGCGCGGCGGGCATTGCGCAACATGCGTCGAAGTTGCGGACGGGAAAGCGGCGCAGGTTCGGTCATGGTTTTCGGCTCATAAAACAATGCCAGTCCGAGGACTGGCATTGAGTTTGGGAATTCAGGCTCCCCGACAGAGCCGCTGTCGACTTAGCCCTTGAACCCGAAAGTTCAAGGTGGAAGATGCAGTAGGCTTTAAGGCTTTCCGTCTAGCGGACATGCACACCAGCCCAACGTGCAACTTCCAGGGTAGTGCGAATCGGCTCAGGGACATCGCCGACTGGCAAACACGCCAGGGAGTGGGGCGAGTATACCTTAAACAGTCGCGGCAATCAGCCCTTGGGTGCGTCTGAATCGCTGGAAAGCACCAGGTCGACACGTTCCAGCAGGTCACGCACCTGCTCGCGCGTCGAGCCGCTGGCCTGCACGTCAGGGCGTTCCTGCTTATGCAGCAAATCGTGGGTGATATTCAGCGCGGCCATCACGGCGATGCGATCGGCACCGATCACTTTGCCGCTGCTGCGGATCTCACGCATCTTGCCATCCAGGTAGCGGGCGGCGCTCACCAGGTTGCTGCGCTCTTCCTGGGGGCAGATGATCGAATACTCTTTATCGAGGATCTGCACGGTGACGCTATTGCTTGAACTCATGAGTCTTGCTCCAGGGCCTTCAGGCGCGAAATCATCGATTCGACCTTACGCCGGGCGATTTCGTTTTTTTCAATGAGGTGAGCGCGTTCCTCGCGCCAGGTCTTTTCCTGAGCTAATAGGAGTCCGTTTTGACTCTTAAGTTGCTCGACCCGAGTAATTAGCAATTCGAGTCTGGCCATCAGCGCTTGCAGGTCGGTGTCTTCCATTGGGTTCCACTGGATTTGTCTGATGAATGGCAACTGCAGGATAAACGATCTGACGCCCTTGATAGTCTTGGTACGTCTGCCGGTGCTAGGATACAGCGCTCCATTCTAGACATTGCGCCGTCTGGCGCCTAGCTCACCATGCCCATTCAGAACTCCCCGTACGATGCTTTCTCCAAACTGCTGAGCGCCAGCGGCCACCCCTGCTCGCCTGCCGAACTGCACGGCGTGTTGCTGGGTCGCAGCTGCACCGGCGTTGGCTTTGATGCCGACAACTGGCTGGCCGATGTGGCCGAGCTGCTGGAAACCGAACCGACCGAGAACGTGCGTAACGCGCTGATCGGCCTGCAAGAAATGGTCAAGGGCGAGCTGACCGGTGATGACGTCACCGTGGTCTTGCTGCTGCCGACCGACGATGCGCCGCTCACCGAACGCGCTGCCGCCCTGGGCCAATGGTGCCAAGGTTTCCTCCACGGTTTCGGCGTAAACGCCGGCGGCCTGGAGCTGAGCACCGATGCCCAGGAAGTGTTGCAGGATTTGGCAGCCATCTCCCAGGTGCAAGATGCCCTGGAAGAATCCGAAGACGGCGAAAGCGACTACATGGAAGTGATGGAATACCTGCGCGTCGCGCCGCTGCTGCTGTTCACCGAGACCAAGAAGTCCGCTGAGCCTGCTGCACCCAAGCCGTCGCTGCATTAAGAAAGGAAGCCCATCTGCCCATGATCCATATCCCCAGAGCGGAATACACCCGACGCCGCAAGGCGCTCATGGCGCAGATGGAACCCAACAGCATCGCGATCCTGCCGGCCGCGGCCGTGGCGATCCGCAACCGTGACGTCGAGCATGTGTACCGCCAGGACAGTGACTTCCAGTACCTGAGCGGTTTCCCCGAGCCCGAAGCGGTGATCGTGCTGATGCCCGGTCGCCAGCACGGCGAGTACGTGCTGTTCTGCCGCGAGCGCAATGCCGAACGCGAACTGTGGGATGGCCTGCGCGCCGGCACCGAAGGCGCGATCCGTGACTTCGGCGCCGACGATGCCTTCCCCATCACTGATATCGACGACATCCTGCCCGGCCTCATCGAAGGCCGCGACCGGGTGTATTCGGCCATGGGCAGCAACGCTGAATTCGATCGGCACCTGATGGAGTGGATCAATGTGATCCGCTCTAAAGCGCACCTGGGCGCGCAGCCGCCGAATGAATTCGTTGCCCTGGATCATCTGCTCCACGACATGCGCCTGTATAAATCGGCGGCAGAAGTGAAGGTGATGCGCGAGGCCGCACGAATCTCCTGCGCCGCCCATGTGCGGGCAATGCAGGCCAGCCGCGCCGGTTTGCGCGAATTCAGCCTGGAAGCCGAGCTGGATTATGAATTCCGCAAGGGTGGCGCGAAGATGCCTGCTTATGGCTCCATCGTCGCCGCCGGGCGCAACAGTTGCATCCTGCATTACCAGCAGAATGACGCAGTGCTCAAGGACGGCGACCTGGTGCTGATCGACGCCGGTTGCGAGATCGATTGCTACGCCAGCGACATCACGCGCACCTGGCCGGTCAACGGCAAGTTTTCGCCGGAACAGAAGGCGATCTACGAGATTGTGCTGGCTTCCCAGGAAGCCGCCTTTGCCGAGATCGCGCCGAACAAACATTGGAACCAGGCCCATGAAGCGACGGTGCGCGTGATTACCTCCGGGCTGGTCGAGCTGGGGCTGCTCCAGGGTGACGTCGACGAACTGATCGCCAGCGAAGCGTACCGCGCCTTCTACATGCACCGCGCCGGGCACTGGCTGGGCATGGATGTGCATGATGTGGGCGAGTACAAAGTCGGCGGTGAATGGCGTGTGCTGGAAGTCGGCATGGCATTGACCGTGGAGCCGGGGATCTACATTTCGCCGGACAACCAGAACGTGGCAAAGAAATGGCGTGGCATTGGCGTACGCATCGAGGACGACGTGGTAGTGACCAAGCAAGGCTGTGAAATCCTGACCGGCGGCGTGCCCAAGACCGTCGCTGACATCGAAGCGCTGATGGCGGCCGCCCGATGAGCCGGGTCAACCTGGCGATCATCGGTGGTGGCCTGGTGGGCGCCAGCCTGGCGCTGGCGTTGCAGGCCGGGGCCAAGGCGCGAGGCTGGAAGATCGTGCTGATCGAACCCTTCGCGCCGGGCGACAGCTACCAGCCGAGCTACGATGCGCGCTCTTCAGCGCTGTCCTTTGGCGCCCGGCAGATCTATCAGCGCCTGGGCCTGTGGCAGGACATTTCCCGCCGCGCCGAGCCGATCAAGCAGATCCACGTGTCGGACCGTGGGCGTTTCTCCACCGCGCGTTTGTCCGCCATGGAGGAGGGCGTGCCGGCCCTCGGTTACGTGGTGGAAAACGCCTGGCTGGGCCAATGCCTGTGGCAAGGCCTGGACAAAGACGTGGTCAGTTGGCGTTGCCCGGCGGAAGTCACGCGCATGGAGCCGCTGCCCGATGGCTACCGCCTGGTCCTCAACGATGAAACCGTGCTGGACTGCGACCTCGCCGTACTGGCCGATGGTGGCCGCTCCGGACTGCGCGAACAGCTGGGCATTGGCGTGAAAACCCGTCCGTACAACCAGAGCGCGCTGATCGCCAACATTACCCCGAGCGAATCGCATAACGGCGAAGCGTTCGAGCGCTTCACCGACGAAGGCCCGATGGCCCTGTTACCGCTGCCGGACAACCGCTGCGCGCTGGTCTGGACCCGTATTGGCATGGATGCGCAGCGCCTGGCCAACCTCGACGAGCGTAGCTTCTTGAGCGAATTGCAGGGCGTGTTTGGCTACCGCCTGGGCACGCTCAAGCAAGTGGGGGCCCGCCACCTGTACCCGTTGACGCTGGTGGAAGCCGAGGAACAAGTGCGTTCCCACCTGGCCGTCCTCGGCAACGCCGCCCACAGCCTGCATCCGATCGCCGGGCAGGGCTTCAACCTGTCCCTGCGCGATGCGCATGCGTTGGCCGAGGCCTTGCTGGCAGGGCCGCAGGTGCCGGGTGACCTGGCAACCTTGCAAGGCTATCGCGAGCGCCAGCGCCTGGATCAGAAACTCACCGTGGGCTTCTCCGACCAGGTCACCCGACTGTTTGGCAGCGCCCAGCCGCTGGTCGCGCTAGGCCGCAACATGGGCCTGCTGGGCCTGGACCTGTTGCCACCGGCCAAGCGCTGGTTCGCCCGCCAGGCCATGGGCCTGGGCACGCGACCCGATGCGTAAGGGGTTGATCGAGCGCCTGGGCAAGGCGCGGTTGTTGCGTTGGGTCATGACCCTGTATCCGCCCTACCTGGGGGCGGGGGTCAGCGTCCGGCACATGAGCGCCGACTTTCGTCACGTCAAAGTGCGCATGGGCCTGGGCTGGTACAACCGCAACTATGTCGGCACGCAATTCGGCGGCAGCCTGTATTCGATGGTCGACCCGTTCTACATGCTGATGCTGATGGAGAACCTGGGGCGCGATTACATCGTGTGGGACAAGGCCGCGAGTATCGACTTCGTTTCGCCGGGCAAAGGCCCGGTGTATGCCGAATTTTCCATCGACGAGGCCTTGCTGGACGAGATTCGTCGACAGACCGAAGGTGGCGAGAAATATTTGCCCCACCTCGAGGTGCAGATTCATGACGGCTCCGGCACCCTGGTGGCGCGGGTCGATAAAACCCTTTACGTGCGGCGCAAGCCGCCAGTGAGACAGGCTTAAAGCATGGACATGCGCGCAGATGTGCTGATTGTCGGGGCCGGAATGGTCGGAAGCGCCCTGGCGCTGGCGTTGCAGGGCAGTGGCTTGCAGGTGCTGCTGCTCGACGGCAGCCCGCTGAGTGTCAAGCCGTTCGACCGCGACGCGGCCTTCGAGCCCCGGGTGAGTGCCTTGTCCGCCGCCAGCCAGCGCATCCTCGAGCGCCTGGGTGTATGGGACGGCATCGTCTCACGGCGCGCCAGCCCCTACGGCGAGATGCAGGTGTGGGACGGCAGCGGCACCGGGCAGATCCACTTCTCGGCGGCCAGCGTGCATGCCGAGGTGCTCGGGCACATCGTCGAGAACCGCGTGGTTCAGGATGCCTTGCTTGACCGCCTGCATGACTGCGACCTGGGCCTGCTTGCCAATGCACGCCTGGAACAGATGCGCCGCTCCGGCGATGACTGGCTGCTGACGTTGGCCGATGGGCGCAAATTGCGCGCGCCCCTGGTGGTGGCCGCAGACGGCGCCCATTCCGCTGTGCGCCGCCTGACCGGCACCGCGACCCGCGAATGGGATTACCTGCATAACGCCATCGTTACCAGCGTGCGCAGCAGCCAGCCGCATCAGCGCACGGCATGGCAACGGTTTACCGATACCGGCCCACTGGCGTTTTTGCCGCTGGTGCGGGATGGACAGGAGGATTGGTGCTCGATCGTCTGGTCGACCACGCCGGCCGAATCTGAACGCTTGATGGCGTTGGACGATGAAAGCTTTTGCCGTGAACTGGAGCGCGCCTTCGAAGGGCAACTGGGTCACGTGATCAGCGCCGACCCGCGTGTCTGCGTGCCGTTGCGTCAGCGACATGCCAAGCGCTATGTGGCCGAAGGCCTGGCGTTGATTGGCGACGCGGCCCATGTCATCCACCCCTTGGCGGGGCAGGGCGTGAACCTGGGTTTCCTGGATGCCGCGGTGTTGGCCGAAGTGCTGTTGGCGGCGACCGAGCGGGGTGAACGACTGGCGGACGTGAAGGTGCTGAGCCGTTACGAACGTCGACGCATGCCGCACAACCTGGCGTTGATGGCAGCGATGGAAGGTTTCGAGCGCCTGTTCCAGGCCGATCAACTGCCGCTGCGCTGGTTGCGCAATGCCGGCCTGAAGCTCGTCGACCAGATGCCCGAAGCCAAGGCGGTGTTCGTGCGCCAAGCCTTGGGCTTGACCGGTGACTTGCCCGATCTCGCCAAACCCCTATAGGCGCGGCCCGACAGCGTAACCCCACGATCCAGAAATGTGGGAGCGGGCTTGCCCGCGAAAGCGGCCTGACGGGCGACCTGGGTATTGGATCAGATCGAGTACATACCTGTTATCCAGGTAACGGCCACTTTGGGTTCCTGGGGGGCGCCTTGGATCAAAAGCAGGATCAAGCTCAAGAGCTACTCGCGTCGCAGCGTGGTTAGCGTTCGTTGTCAGGGCGTTCACAGTGCAAATCCGGGCTGCAACATCTAGTAACGCCTCCACCAAGCGCCACTAAATGTGAGTCCTTATCATTTGCCCTCTTTTTGCAAATGAGAGACCGTCCCCATGTTGGCACCCAAGCGGCTCCTGACTGCTCTGGCACTCACCCTGATCGGCAGCACCACTGTGCAGGCGGCCGACGAAGTGGTGGTCTACTCCTCGCGCATCGACGAACTGATCAAGCCGGTGTTCGATGCCTATACCAAGAAGACCGGCGTGCAGGTGAAGTTCATCACCGACAAGGAAGCCCCGCTGATGCAGCGCATCAAGGCCGAGGGCGAAAACGCCACTGCCGACCTGCTGCTCACTGTTGATGCTGGGAACCTCTGGCAGGCCGAGCAAATGGGTATCCTGCAACCGTTCACCTCGGCGGTGATCGACAAGAATATTCCCCTGCAATATCGCTCTTCCAAACACACCTGGACCGGCTTGAGCCTGCGTGCCCGGACCATCGCCTATTCCACCGACCGGGTCAAACCGGGTGACCTCACGACTTACGAGGCCCTGGCCGACAAGCAGTGGGAAGGCCGCCTGTGCCTGCGCACGGCGAAAAAGGTCTACAACCAGTCGCTGACTGCCACCCTGATCGAAACCCACGGCGCGGCCAAGACCGAGGAAATCGTCAAGGGCTGGGTCAACAACCTGTCCACTGACGTGTTCTCCGATGACATTGCCGTGCTCGAAGCCATCAACGCCGGGCAGTGCGACGTGGGCATCGTCAACACCTACTACTACGGGCGCCTGCACAAGCAGAAGCCGGACCTGGCGGTGAAGCTGTTCTGGCCGAACCAGGGCGACCGTGGCGTGCACGTGAACCTGTCGGGTATCGGCCTGACCCAGCACGCGCCGCACCCGGAAGCGGCCAAGGCGCTGGTGGAGTGGATGACCACGCCTGAGGCGCAAAAGATCTTCGCCGACGTGAACCAGGAGTTCCCAGCCAACCCAGCGGTGCCGCCGTCGGCCGAAGTGGCGACCTGGGGCAAGTTCGTGGCGGATACCTTGCCGGTGGAAGTGGCGGGCAAACGCCAGGCTGAGGCGATTCGGTTGATGGATCGGGCTGGCTGGAACTGATACACATTTAAAAAACACTGCAGTCCAAATGTGGGAGCTGGCTAGCCTGCGATAGCATCACCTCGGTATGACACGGATATACCGAGGTGTCTGCATCGCAGGCTAGCCAGCTCCCACATTGGCTAGCGGCGACTTCAAGATATTCATCCACTGAGAATAACCTTTGGCCCACCCCGCCCAACGCCGTTGGTACCTGCCGGTCTTCACCGTCGCCGCCTTGGTGCTGATGCCGCTGAGCGTGCTGTTGCTGTCCTGGCAAAGTATCGACAACCAGATCTGGTCGCACCTCTGGGAAACCCAGATGCCGCGCTTGCTGGGCAATACGCTGACCCTGGTGGTGGGTGTCGGTGTCGGCGTGACTGTGCTGGGTGTCAGCCTGGCCTGGCTGACCAGCCTCTGCGAGTTTCCCGGCCGTCGCTGGCTCGACTGGGCGCTGATGCTGCCTTTCGCCATTCCTGCGTATGTGCTGGCGTTCGTGTTTGTCGGCCTGCTGGACTTCTCAGGGCCTGTGCAAACCCTGCTGCGCGAATGGTTCGGCTCCGGCTTGAGGCTGCCGCGGGTGCGTTCCACCAGCGGTGTGATCATCGTGCTGGTGCTGGTGTTCTACCCCTACGTCTACTTGCTGGCGCGCAGCGCATTCCTGGCCCAGGGCAAAGGCTTGATGGAAGCGGCGCGGGTGCTTGGGCAATCACCCTGGCGAGCGTTCTGGCACGTGGCCCTGCCCATGGCACGGCCGGCGATTGGTGCCGGAGTGGCGCTGGCGCTGATGGAAACCCTGGCGGATTTCGGCGCGGTTTCGGTGTTCAACTTCGACACGTTCACCACGGCCATCTACAAGACGTGGTACGGCTTTTTCAGCCTTTCCAGCGCCGCCCAATTGGCCAGCCTGTTGCTGCTGGTGGTGATGCTGGTGTTGTATGGCGAGCGGCGTGCCCGGGGCGCGAGCCGACCGAGCAATGAGCGACCACGGGGCAGGGCGCTGTATCACCTGCGCGGACTCAAGGCTGCAGCGGCCACGAGCTGGTGTGGGTTGGTGGTCGCCTGCGCCTTTGTCATCCCGATGCTGCAACTGGTGGCCTGGTTCTGGCAGCGCGGCCGCTTCGATCTGGACGAGCGTTATTTTGGCTTGATCATCCATACCCTTTACTTGGGGGGTATCGCCGCCTTGATTACCGTCAGCGTGGCACTGGTGCTGGCCTTCGCCAATCGCCTGGCGCCGACCCGAGCGATCCGCTCCGGCATCAGCCTGGCCAATGTCGGCTACGCGCTGCCGGGCTCGGTGCTGGCAGTGTCGATCATGTTGGCGTTCAGCTACCTGGACCGTGAACTGGTGGTGCCGCTGTCCGGTTGGCTCGGCGGTGCGGGCAAGCCGTTGCTGTTAGGCAGCCTGTCGGCCTTGGTGCTGGCTTATCTGGTGCGTTTCCTGGCGGTGGCCTATGGGCCGCTGGAAAATAGCCTGGCGCGTATCCGGCCGTCCTTGCCGGAGGCTGCACGCAGTCTTGGCGTCAGTGGCCCACGACTGTTTTGCAAAGTGTATCTACCGTTGCTGATGCCGGGGGCCTTGAGCGCGGCGCTGCTGGTGTTTGTCGATGTGCTCAAGGAAATGCCCGCTACCCTGCTGATGCGCCCATTTGGCTGGGACACCCTGGCGGTGCGGATCTTTGAAATGACCAGCGAAGGCGAGTGGGCACGGGCCTCTTTGCCGGCGTTGACCCTGGTGCTTGTGGGCCTGTTACCGGTGATCGGGCTGATCCGACGCTCCGCCCGGCAAATCGGTTAGGTGCCAGTCCTACGGCTTGCAGCTACAATGCGCGGCATTCGGTGCGGTCCGTCTTTCGGATCGAGTCGCTGGGCGTGGCTGCAGGCCTTGTAATTCAAGGTGTCCGGCACGAACGGCAAGGCTGCGCACCTTCGCCAAGCCCGGAAGGAGAAACCCATGGGACAGCGTACGCCTCTGTATGACCTGCATCTCGCCCTCGGCGCGAAAATGGTCGATTTTGGCGGTTGGGATATGCCTTTGCACTACGGCTCGCAAGTTGAAGAGCACCATCAGGTGCGACGCGACTGCGGGGTGTTCGATGTATCTCATATGACCGTGATCGATGTCACCGGCCCCCAGGCCAAGGAATGGCTCCAGCACCTGCTGGCCAATGATGTCGAACGTCTGCATGGCTGCGGCCGTGCGTTGTACAGCGCCATGCTCAACGAAAAGGGCGGCGTGGTGGACGACATGATTGTCTACCGCACCGAGGCGGCCTATCGGCTGGTGGTCAATGCTGCCACCCGCGATCAGGACATCGCCTGGATGCACGCGCAACTGGGCGACTATCAGGTGCACCTGCATGAGCGGTCCGAGTTGGCCATGCTGGCCATCCAGGGGCCCCACGCCCGGCAGAAGATTGCCGAGTTGGTGACCCAGTCTCGCGGCACCCTGATTCACCAGCTCAAGCCCTTCGAGGGTCAGGCCGATGGCGATTGGTTTATCGCTCGTACGGGCTACACCGGCGAAGACGGCCTGGAGATTGTCTTGCCGGCCGATCAGGCGCCGGGCTTTTTCAACGACCTGGTGGGCGCTGGTATTTCACCCATCGGCCTCGGCGCCCGCGATACCCTTCGCCTGGAAGCCGGCATGAACCTGTACGGCCAGGATATCCATCAGGATGTTTCGCCCTTGGCGTCGAACATGGCCTGGAGCATCGCCTGGGAGCCTGTCGAGCGCAATTTCATTGGTCGTGCCGCGCTGGAAGCGGAAAAAGCCGCCGGCGTGCAGTGGAAACTGGTCGGGCTGGTACTGGAAGAGCGCGGGGTTTTGCGCGCTCACCAGGTGGTTCGTATCGCCAATATTGGCGAAGGGGAGATCACCAGTGGTAGTTTCTCTCCTACGCTGAGCAAATCCATTGCCCTGGCGCGTGTACCGACGGCAACCGCTGATCGGGCCGAAGTGGAAATCCGCGGTAAGTGGTACCCGGTTCGAGTGGTCAAACCGACCTTCGTGCGCCATGGCAAAACCTTGATCTAACCTATTTCCGGCAGGCCAATGGCCGCTGACATTACTTCTTGAGGACACAGACTATGAGCGATATCCCTGCCGACCTGCGTTTTGCCGAAAGCCACGAATGGGCGCGCCTGGAAGCTGACGGCACCGTGACCGTCGGTATTTCCGACCATGCTCAGGAAGCGTTGGGTGACGTGGTATTCGTTGAGTTGGCCGAAGTTGGCGCCCAGTTTGGCGCGACAGATCAGGCGGGTGTGGTTGAGTCGGTCAAGGCCGCTTCGGATATCTACGCCCCGGTTGCAGGCGAAGTGATCGCCGTCAACGAAGAGCTGGGTGGTAGCCCTGAGCTGCTGAACTCCGACCCGTACGGCGCGTGGATCTTCAAGCTCAAGCCAAGCAACCCGGCTGACCTGGAAAAACTGCTGGATGCCGCTGGCTACAAAGCCGCCATCGGCGAGTAAACGCCAAGGGCTGCAACGGCTCAAAACAATGTGGGAGCTGGCTCGCCTGCGTTGCGGGCACCTTGGCGTATCAGTGATACCCAGGTGACGCAATCGCAGCCGAGCCAGCTCCCACAGTTGGTTGTGGTTAGCCGGCCTTGAGCACCGCTTTGACTGCCGCTACCGATCGCTCCACATCCGCCTCTGTCATCGCCGTAAACATCGGCAGCGACACGATCAAACGCCCAACCCTCTCCGCCACCGGGAACATGCCTTCCTTGAACCCCTGTGCCCGATAAAGGCTCAGCAGGTGGATCGGCGGGTAGTGATAGCCAATGCCTACGCCATGAGCCTGCATCTGCTCCATGAAGGTCGCGCGGGCAGGCAGGCCGTCCTGACGCTCCGGCAGCACGAGCTGGAACAGGTGCCAGTTGCTGTTTTCGAAATCAGCCGGCGGCAACTGTGCGCCGTATTGTTCTTCAAAGTCACCGCCAAAGCATTTGAAATAGTGTCGCGCCAGGTTCTGGCGATGCGCGGTGATCTTCTCGATATGGGCAAATTGCCCCAGGCCGATGGCGGCGGCGATGTCGGTCATGTTGAACTTGCCGCCCAGCACGTCTACGTCCAGGCCGTCGAAGCCGGTGCGGGTAACGCCTTGCAGGCGATATTTCTCGGCCAGCCGCGCTTCTTCGGCATTGTTCAATACCAGGCAACCGCCCTCGGAAGACGTGATGTTCTTGTTGGCCTGGAAGCTGAACGAGACAAAATCGCCAGTGGCGCCGATACGCTCGCCATCCCAACTGGAACCCAGCGCCTGGGCAGCATCCTCGACGATGCGCAGGTTGTACTTGTTCGCCAGGGCATACAGCATCGGCATGTCCAGCGGCAGGCCGGCCAGGTATACCGGGATGATCGCCTTGGTGCGCGGGGTAATGGCAGCTTCTACCTGGGCCAGGTCGATATTGCGCGTCACCGGGTCGATATCGGCAAATACGGGCGTAGCACCCACTTCCAGAATGACGTTGGCTGTGGCAACCCAAGAGATCGGCGTGGTGATGACTTCATCACCCGGGCCGATACCGGCGATGCGCAAGGCAATCTCCATGGTGCAAGTGCCCGAGTTGAAGGTGCGCACCGGCCGGCCGCCAAAGTATTCCGACAGCTGTGCCTCGAAGGCCTGCACTTTCGGCCCGCTGGTGATCCAGCCTGAGCGTAATACGTCGCCTACTGCCGAAATGGTGGCTTCATCAATGGTGGGTTTGGAAAACGGCAGGAAGGGCTGTTGGCTCATGACGACGAAGGCATCCGTTTCAGATTGGCGATGAGTAAGCAAGGTATCAGTACCGGCATGGTTGCACGGCTTGACTGAATATAGCCTGTCGCCTGTGAATGAATCGTCGCGCATCGGACAAAAAAATGCCGCTGTGAAGCGGCATTTTTCTTGGGGCTGGTGATATTCGGTAACGGTTATTCGGTCACTGCGTTTTTCGCAAGGATGGCGTTGGCCAGTTCCATATCCGTGGCCTGCAGGCCAGGGTTGTCAGCGCGGACTTTCTGCATCGCGGCTTCCAGGTACGGGCCACGGATGCCGCCGTCGCTGGCAACGAAGCTGCCTGCGTCGTCTTGCGCGGCGACCACCAGCTTGTGGTCCTTGAAGGTCAGGTACGTCGAGCCGGTAGTGGCACCCGACGAGATGACATTGCGCCAGAAGCTGTCGGCCATGGCTGAACCGACAGGGAGGGAAAGCACAGCGAGGGTTGCGACAGCATATTTGAGACGCATGATGGGTGACTCCGGGTGGGTTATCTGTACTTTATGATTGTAGATAACCCAACCGAGTTCCATCACTGACTAAACAGTTTCTACCTTCAAAACCACGCCCTCCTGGCCAACCACCCGGACTTGAGCGCCTACAGGGCTGTCCGGGCCGGTCACCATCCACACGCCATCGCCGACTTTTACCTTGCCCCGCCCATCGACGATGGCCTGGTGCACCATGAAGGTGCGGCCGATCAGCTCCGAGCCCCGCTCGTTCAGCCCCGGTTGGTCGCTGGCCTTGGCGCTGCTGCGCTGGCGCTTCCACCAGTACACCGCTGTCAGGATCGACAACACGGCGAACAGCAGGAGCTGCCATTCCAGCCCCAAGGGCGGCACCAGGAACTTGATCACGCCCACGGCGGCCGCTGCGATACCCATCCACAACAGGTAACCGCCAGCGCCAAATACCTCGAGAATCAACAGCACGGTACCCAGTGCCAGCCAATCCCAGAACGACAAATGCTGCAGGAAATCCCACATGGCGCTGGCCTCAGCCTTTCTTGTTGTCGAACGTTGCCTTGACGATCTCGCCAATACCGCCGACCGCGCCGATGACTTGGCTCGCTTCCAGCGGCATCAGGATGACCTTGCTGTTGTTGGCCGAGGCCAGCTTGCCCAGTGCGTCGATGTATTTTTGCGCGACGAAGTAGTTGACCGCCTGCACGTTGCCTGACGCAATCGCCTCCGACACCACCTGTGTCGCACGCGCTTCTGCTTCGGCCTGGCGCTCACGGGCTTCGGATTCAAGGAACGCTGCCTGCCGGCTACCTTCCGCCTCAAGGATCTGCGCCTGCTTTTTACCCTCGGCGGTCAGGATCGCCGAGGCGCGCAGGCCTTCGGCTTCGAGGATTTGCGCACGCTTGATCCGTTCGGCTTTCATCTGGCCGGACATGGCAGCCATCAGGTCGGCGGGCGGGCTGATGTCCTTGATCTCGATACGGGTGATCTTGATGCCCCACGGCGCGGTCGCTTCGTCCACGGTTTTCAGCAGTTTTTCGTTGATACCGTCACGCTGGCTGAGCATCGCATCCAGCTCCATGGAGCCGAGCACGGTACGGATGTTGGTTTGCAGCAGGTTGCGGATGGCGTGTTCGAGGTTGTTGACCTCATAGGCCGCCTGGGCAGTGTTGACGACCTGGAAGAAGCACACGGCGTCGATCTGCACAGTGGCGTTGTCGGCGGTGATGACTTCCTGGGGCGGAATATCCAGCACGCTTTCCATCACGTTGATCTTGCGACCGATGCGATCCATGACTGGGATGATGATGTTCAGGCCAGGCTTCAGGGTGTTGGTGTAGCGGCCGAAACGCTCGACCGTCCATTGATAACCCTGGGGGACGACCTTGAAACCCATGAACAGGATGGCGATGGCCAAGCCCACGAAAAGAAGCAGTACGGTTCCGATCTGCATAGCGATTCCCTATCTGATGGTGTCAGTGAAACGACGTTCGGCCGATTGTAACGGTGTTGTCATCGATAAGAACGGTTTCACCGAGTAACAAACAAAGGATTTGTTACTGAATCCCCGGGGGTCACGCGCACTACTTCCGACATCGTGGTCAGCCCCGCCTCGACTTTTTGCAGGCCAGCCCTGCGCAGGCTGCACATGCCTTGGGCGATTGCCGCCTGGCGCAGGGCCTGCACGTCGGCACCCGGCGTGATCAGTGCCTTGATCGCATCGTTCAACACCATGATTTCGTGAACGCCGGCTCGCCCGCGGTAACCACTGTGTCGACATTCGACACATCCGACGGCCTCGTGGACGTCACCCCGTGCACGCTTGCAGTGAGGGCACAACACCCGCACCAATCGCTGCGCCATCACGCCCAGCAACGTCGCTTTGATCAAATAATGAGCGATGCCCAATTCCTGCAAGCGACTGATCGCGCTGGGTGCATCGTTGGTATGCAGGGTCGACAGCACCAGGTGCCCGGTCAACGCGGCCTGGATCGCCATTTCGGCGGTCTCCTGGTCGCGAATCTCGCCGACCATGATGATGTCCGGGTCCTGGCGTAGCAGGGCGCGGATGCCGGCCGCAAAGGTCAGGTCGATGTTGTGCTGCACCTGCATCTGGTTGAACGCCGGCTCGACCATCTCGACCGGGTCTTCAACTGTGCACAGGTTGACCTCCCGGGTCGCCAATTGCCTGAGCGTGCTATAGAGGGTGCTGGTCTTGCCCGAACCGGTCGGGCCAGTGACCAGGATGATGCCGTTGGTCTGGCTCGTCATGGCGTGCCAGCGCTGTTGGTCATCCACCGACAAGCCCAGTTGGTCAAAACCTTCGAGCAGCACCTGCGGGTCGAAAATCCGCATCACCAGTTTTTCGCCAAACGCCGTGGGCAAGGTTGACAGGCGTAGCTCTACCTCCGCCCCCGCAGGGCTTTTAGTCTTGATGCGGCCATCCTGAGGCCTGCGTTTTTCCGCCACGTTCATGCGGCCCAGGCTTTTCAGGCGGCTGACCACCGCCATGGTGACCTGAGGCGGAAACTGATAGACGTCATGCAGCAACCCATCAATGCGAAAGCGTACGCGGCCCTGTTCACGGCCCGGCTCGATGTGGATATCACTGGCGCGCTGGCCGAAGGCGTACTGCAACAACCAGTCGACGATATTGACGATATGCGCGTCATTGGCATCCGGCTCTTGCTCGCCGGCGCCGAGGTTGAGCCATTCGACATTGCCAGGCGCCGCGACCTTTTGGTCGGCACCGCTGACGGACTTGGCCAAACGGTAGAACTCGCTGATACAACGCGCAATGTCTTGGGGGTTGGCGACTACGCGCTTGATCGAACGCTTGAGCACCTGCGCGAGCCCTGCTTCCCAACTGGAGACAAGGGGCTGGGCGCTCGCAACGGTAACCGTGTGGGCGTCTACCGCCACCGCGAGGATGGCATGGCGTTGGGCGAACGCGTGGGACATCAACGGCACCACCGCGGCCACATCGATCTTCAACGGGTCGATGCGCAGATAAGGTTGCCCGGCATGCTGGGCGAGCCATGCGGTCAGGGTTTCCAGGTCGGGGCCATGGGCTGCGATGGTCTCCAGCGGATGCTGGGTGTTGCTGGCCGGTAACGCCAGCAAGCTTTGCGCAATGTCGGGGGGGATGAGTCGCCCTTCGACCAAAGCCGGCAACAGCTGATGCAGTTCCAATCGTTGATCGACAAGCATGGTGGATTTCCTGGGAGGCAGTAGGCATAAATCCCAGGCTAGCCAGGCTCTGGCTATCCACCTCCCCGCGTGTATTGCAGGTTTTTACTGGGCGACGGCCACCACCGCCGCAGGCCCCACGGAATCGGCGGGCCGCAGATCCAGTGTGCAAACGCTGATCAGGTTTCGAATCTTTTCACCGATCACCTGGGCGCGGTGCCAGCTCAAGCCATCGATCACGATGTCGAGGTGCAGCAGGTCGTCTTCCCGGCACGCTGTGACCTGCTGAGGCGTGAGGAACTGCAGGGCGAAAAAGTTGAGTACCCGGCACAACACGTCCGGCTCCGCCTCCGCGACGATCCGGTAGTGCGCCTGGCAATGGGCGCTATTCACGGCCCACGCATCAACGCGGGTAACAGGGTGGGTGGTTTCGACGGCGTGCATGCAGGCTCTCCTAAATCGGCTGGAGAAATTTTTACATTCGCCTCGGGAGATTTCTTATCTAAGATGAGCCTATTATTCGATTAATCGACTCATTCAATTCAAGATAAGCGCCATAACGGGTATTTATATGCACAGCGAGCTGGACGCCTACGACCGCCGTATCCTGGCTCTGTTGCAAGAAGACGCCTCGCTTTCCAGCGCGCAGATCGCCGAACAGGTGGGGCTGTCTCAATCCCCGTGCTGGCGGCGGATCCAGCGGCTGAAAGAAGAGGGCGTGATTCGTGGCCAGGTGACCCTGCTGGACCGCAAGAAGATCGGCCTCAATACGCAGATTTTCGCCGAGGTAAAACTCAACGCCCACGGCCGTTCCAACTTCAACGAGTTCACCGACGCAATTCGTGGGTTTCCGGAAGTGTTGGAGTGTTATGTGCTGATGGGGGCGGTGGATTTTCTGCTGCGCATCGTCACCTCGGACATTGAGGCGTATGAGCGGTTTTTCTTCGAGAAACTGTCGATGGTGCCGGGGATTCAGGAGGTCAACTCGATTGTGGCGTTGTCCGAGATCAAGTCCACCACCAGCCTGCCAGTATTGCGCTGACAGGGATGGCCTTATCGCCGGCAAGCCGGCTCCTACAGGGACAGTGCAGGAGCCGGCGATAGCGAACTTACAGACGCAACAAGGTCTTCCAGGCACGGTTCTGATACACCGCAATCGCCTGATGCATCCGCGCGTCCAGTGACTCATCGGTGATCGGCTGGTTGGCCAGTTGCGCCAACTTGTTCAGCTCGCCATACAGGCGGTCCAGTTCCGGGATGTCGACCACCTGACGGGCATGGTGCAGCCAAGCCTGGATGCGTTCGATGCGCGGCAACTGTTCAGCCAGGTCTTCCGGCTGTTGCTGGTAGCGCGGCAGTTGCAGGGCGACGGCGTCGTCGGCCAGCAGGCGTGGCAGCCAGTTGGTGATTTGCGCGGCGCCCTGGCGGTTGCCACGTACGTTGCGGTCAGCGGTCCAGGTACGGGCCAGCAGCCAGCGCGAAGCATTCAGTGAGAACAGGCCCCAGCGCACGTCATTCAGTTCTTCGATGAACTGTTCGGGGGCGGCTTTGCGAATGTCTTCATCGTCGTCGCCAGCCTGCACCAAGGGGCGCCAGTCTTCCAGCAGGGCATCGAGGGCGCTGCGCAGTTCGCTGGTGGATTGACGCGGTGCGGCCTGGCCGAGGCTGCCGACCAGGGCGCGCAGTTCGCCGAGGTTGTCGACCCAGTCTTGCAGCAGGCGCCAGTGGCCGTTGAAGCGGTATTGCTCGGCCAGGCGCTGGCTGCTGCCCAGCAGGTGCCACATGATTGCGGCGAAGGCATCGTCCAATGGCATTTCGGCGTGCAACTGCGGCGCCGGTAGGCTCAGGGAGTAGCTGCTGGCGTCGTACAGGCGGTAGCCGCGTTCGGCCTTGCTGATGTCACAGGGCATCAGCGCCAGGGTCGCGGCCAGTTCGGCGGCCAGTTCCAGCAACGCGGCCGGCTCACCTTCGCGCAGTTCCAGTTCCAGCTCGCAGATTTCTTCCTTCTGCTTGCCGACCACCACATGGCCCAGGTCCAGGGCCGCTTCGATCACCACCTTGGCCTTGCCACGGCCCCAAGCGATTTCGGCGCGTTCACGCACGAAATCGGTGGTGAAGATCGGCTTGAGGGTTTTTTTGTCCAGCTCGGCCAGTTGCTCGGGCCAGCACTCACCATCGAGTTTCTTCACGTCGAGCTTGGCTTTGGGCAGTTCCCAGTTGTATTCGTTACGTTCCGACAAGCCGGCGACGCTTTGGCCACGGGTCTTGAGGGTCTGGATGATGTCGTCACCGTCCTTGCGCAGGCGCAGGGCGACTTTGGCCTGGGCCAGGTCGCGTTCGGGGGTGTCAAAGTACTGGTTCATCAACTCACGGCGTTCCCAGCCACTTTTGTTGCGTTTTTTCAGGAGCGGGTGCTCACGCAGCGCGGCGAGGGTCTCGCGGCTGACACGGAGCTTGATTTCGGTTTCTTTCTGCATGGCCGGAAAATCCAGGATCGGGAGCGCAGCCGGGGAAAAGAGTGGCTGCCAAGGTCGTGCAGTGTACAGGACTGAGCCCGGCAACGTGCCGCAACGGTTTATTGTGTCGTGCAGATGGCTCTATAGTGAGGCTCATCCGGGAAGTTGAGAGACCGCGCATGCCGTTACCGTCCATGAAAGAGCAGTTCGCCGCATTGATTGCCGCGCCTTCGGTCAGTTGCACCCAAGCGTCTCTCGACCAGACCAACCGCCCGGTCATCGATTTGCTCGCCACTTGGCTGGGCGACTTGGGGTTCTCCATCGACATCCAGACCGTCAGCCCCGGCAAGTTCAACCTGCTGGCCAGCTTCGGCAGTGGTCCCGGTGGCCTGGTGCTGGCGGGCCACAGCGACACCGTTCCCTATGACGCCGCGCTGTGGAAGACCGATCCGCTCAAGCTGACAGAAGTTGACGGCCGCTGGGTAGGGTTGGGCAGTTGCGACATGAAGGGTTTTTTCGCCCTGGTCATCGACGCCGTGCTACCGCTGCTGGAACAGCCATTCAAGCAGCCGCTGCTGATCCTCGCGACCTGCGATGAAGAGAGCTCCATGTCCGGTGCGCGCGCACTGGCCGAGGCGGGGCGCCCGCTGGGCCGCGCAGCGGTGATCGGCGAGCCGACCGGGCTCAGGCCGATTCGCCTGCATAAAGGTGTGATGATGGAACGCATCGACATCCTTGGCCAAAGTGGCCATTCGTCGGACCCAAGCCTGGGCCACAGTGCGCTCGAAGCCATGCACGACGCCATCGGCGAATTGCGCGGCCTGCGCCTGGCCTGGCAGCGCGAGTACCGTAACCCGCAATTCAGCGTGCCGCAGCCAACCATGAACTTTGGCTGTATCCACGGTGGTGACAACCCCAACCGCATTTGCGGCCAGTGCTCCCTGGAGTTTGATCTGCGGCCTTTGCCGGGCATGGATCCCGAGGTGCTGCGCGCCGCGATCCGGCAGAAGCTTGAACCGCTCGCCGAGCGCCATCAGGTCAAGATTGACTACGCGCCACTGTTCCCCGCGGTCCCCCCTTTCGAGCAACCGGAAGATGCCGAACTGGTGCGGGTTGCGGAACGATTGACCGGCCATCGTGCCGAAGCAGTAGCGTTCGGCACCGAAGCGCCTTATCTTCAGCGCCTGGGTTGTGAAACCCTGGTGCTGGGCCCCGGCGACATCGCCTGCGCCCACCAGCCGGGCGAGTACCTCGAAATGTCACGCTTGACGCCTACAGTGCGTCTATTGCGGGAACTGATCGAACATTACTGCCTGAAGCCTGCATAAATTAACCCCTGCCTGTTCGTACATAGAAGGAGAGTGAGCGTGTCGCCAAGCCTGTTCCGACGATAACCATCAGCCAGCTGTGCGTTTTCACGACTCATCCTTTTTCGGCTGCTTTTTATTACAGGCCCAGGTTCAATGCCCGACTACGTTAATTGGCTTCGTCACGCTTCGCCGTACATCAACGCCCACCGGGACTGCACCTTCGTTGTCATGCTGCCTGGCGATGGCGTGGAACATCCCAACTTCGGCAATATCGTCCACGACCTGGTGTTGCTCCACAGCCTCGGTGTGCGACTGGTGCTGGTCCACGGTTCGCGTCCACAGATCGAGGCACGCCTTGAAGCGCGTGGCCTGACCCCGGCTTACCACGAAGGCTTGCGCATCACTGATGCGGCCACGCTGGAGTGTGTGATCGACGCGGTCGGCCAACTGCGTATCGCCATTGAAGCGCGCCTTTCCATGGACATGGCGTCGTCGCCAATGCAGGGTTCGCGCCTGCGGGTGGCCAGTGGCAACCTGGTGACCGCGCGTCCTATCGGCGTATTGGAAGGCGTGGACTACCACCACACCGGCGAAGTGCGCCGCGTCGACCGCAAGGGTATCAACCGCCTGCTGGACGAGCGCTCCATCGTGCTGCTTTCGCCGCTGGGGTATTCACCCACGGGTGAGATCTTCAACCTGGCCTGCGAGGACGTCGCCACCCGCGCTGCCATCGACCTGGGTGCCGACAAGCTGCTGCTGTTTGGCGCAGACATGGGCCTGATCGATGAAAACGGTCGCCTGGTGCGCGAACTGCGCCCGCAACAAGTGCCTGCGCACCTGCAGCGCCTGGGCAGCAGCAACTACCAGGCTGAGTTGTTGGATGCGGCCGCCGAGGCCTGCCGTGGCGGAGTAGGGCGCAGTCATATTGTCAGCTACGCCGAAGACGGCGCGTTGCTCACCGAACTGTTCACCCGCGACGGCGGCGGCACGCTGGTGGCCCAGGAGCAATTCGAACTGGTGCGTGAAGCGGCGATTGAAGACGTTGGTGGTTTGCTCGACCTGATCAGCCCGTTGGAAGAGCAGGGCATCCTGGTGCGCCGTTCGCGGGAAGTATTGGAGCGCGAGATCGAGCAATTCAGCGTGGTGGAGCGCGAAGGCATGATCATCGCCTGCGCGGCGCTGTACCAGATCGCGGATTCGGATGCGGGCGAGCTGGCGTGCCT
The DNA here is from genome assembly GCF_002980075.1 of Pseudomonas sp. MYb13. Lineage (NCBI taxonomy): Bacteria > Pseudomonadati > Pseudomonadota > Gammaproteobacteria > Pseudomonadales > Pseudomonadaceae > Pseudomonas > Pseudomonas sp. MYb13. The sequence continues at coordinate 419,859 of NZ_PCQI01000001.1, forward strand.
GGCGGTGAACCCGGAATATCGCCACGGCGCGCGCGGCGATGTGTTGCTGGAGCGTATCGAATCACGTGCCAGGGCCCAAGGGTTGAAGACTCTGTTTGTCCTCACCACACGCACCGCCCACTGGTTCCGTGAGCGGGGTTTTGTGCCGAGCAGTGTGGACCGTTTGCCGTCGGCGCGGGCTTCGCTGTACAACTATCAGCGTAATTCGAAGATTTTCGAGAAGGCTCTCTGACTTACCGCAAGGCTGGCTCTTGTGGGAGCTGGCTTGCCTGCGATTGCATCACCTCGGTTATGTGCAAGACCGAGTCGCTAGCATCGCCGGCAAGCCGGCTCCTACAGGGTTCAGGGTTTGACGAATTTATCGGTCACGTACCCTGAATAGTCTGGCAACACTGCCTCAACCTTTCCTTGTTCCTTCAAGAACTTCGCCGTCTCCCCAATCGCCTTCGCCGTGCCGCCCTTTAGCAGCGCGCCGGTTTGCTGTGCCTGCGCATCCGGGAACGTGGTACCGGCCAACAGCTCTGGGATATCGGCGGCGTTTGAACCTGTCAGTTTCGCGATTTTCTGCACCGGCTCAGAATCCACTGTCCACTGCTCTTTATGGTCGGCATAGTCGGCGAAAGCGTCCAGCGTGACCTTGGCAAACCTGGCCACTACGTCAGGATGTTTTTGCGCAAAATCCTTGCGTGCCACCCACACCTCAAACGTTGGTGCGCCCCACTGACCCACCTGGGCCGCGTCTGTCAGGGTCTTGCCGGTCTTGCGGATTTCGCCCAGGGCCGGCGACCACACGAATGCACCGTCGATGTCGCCACGTTTCCACGCGGCGGCAATTTCGGCCGGCTGCAGGTTCACTACCTTGACTTGCCTGGTGTCCAGGCCCCAGTGCTTCAGCGCGCCGAGCAGGCTGTAATGAGACGTTGAGACAAACGGCGTGGCGATGGTCTTGCCGACCAGGTCTTCGGGTTTTTCGATGCCGCTGCCGTTACGCACCACCAAGGCTTCAGAAGTGTTGATCTGGGCCGATACGATAAACGCGACGATGGGTAGATTGCGCGAAGCTGCCGCGGCGAGGGGGCTGGAACCGAGGTTACCGATTTGCACATCGCCGGAGGCGATAGCCGTTACGACTTCCGGCCCACTGTTGAACCGGCGCCACGCGATCTTCTCGCCAATGGCCTTTTCGTAGAGGCCATCGGCCTGTGGGACTTTGCTGGGATCGATGCCAGTTTGGTAGCCGATGGTCAAATCGGCCGCTTTGACACCAAAAGAAAGTATTAGTGACACAAAAACTGTAACAAATTGACGGGAGGATGTGCGTTTGGCCATGATGGCGTCGCCTTTTTGATCGTGGGTGACGTATGCAGCAGTACGATCACACTATTCGATCTAAAAAAGCGCTAATAAATACCGTTTAGGAATTAGCTTATGGAGCGGTTCGTCTACCCGACTTGCCCGCGTCATCGAAAGGCTTATTCCCAAATCGTATGAAAAAGAATGAAACAATTCTTTTTGGGTGTATGAAAAACTCATTACCCTGCAGGGACCAAATCAACTGCGGTTAGACGAAGGTAGTAGACATACAAGGTTACGATTGACTTGGTAGTCACTATCTGGCGCTAATCGCGCATCTGTGGATCGAGGGCGTCAGACCCGAGACCAAAGAAATACAAAAATTAGAAATGAGAGGAGCGGTACATGAAGAAGTCAACATTGGCGTTGGCCGTGGCTGTAGCTGCGATTGCCCAACAGGCAAACTCCGCCGGTTTCATCGAAGACAGCAAGGCAACACTGGGGCTGCGTAACTTTTATATCAACACTGATAACCGTGATGGTCATCCTAACGCCACGTCCAACACTCGCAGCAAAAACGCCGAGTGGGGCCAAGGCTTTGACCTGCGTTTCATCTCGGGTTACACCCAAGGCACTGTTCAATTTGGTGTTGATGCGATCGGTCTGTACGGCGTGCGTCTGGATTCGAGCAAAGCTGATCATGGTAACTACACTGGCACCGCTTCTGGCGGCACCGTCTTCCCAAGCGACGGCAACAAAGCTGTCAACGATTACGCCAGCCTGGGCGTGACCGGTAAGGTGAAGATCTCCCAAACAGAACTGAAGCTGGGCACCTTGCAGCCTAAGCTGCCAGTTATCGTGACCAACGATGGTCGTCTGCTGCCGCAAACCTTCCAAGGTGGCCAGATCACTACCAACGACATCAAGGATTTGACCTTGGTCGCCGGTCAGGTGGAAAAGGCCAAGGGCCGTAACTCCAGCAACAACGAAAATCTGTCGATCGCTGGTGCCAACAACAGCTCCAACTACAAGACAGGCAAGTTCAGCAACAAATTCTACTACGCTGGTGGTGACTACAAGCTGACCAAGGACCTGACTGCCCAGTACTACTACGGCAATCTGGAAGATTTCTACAAGCAACACTTCCTGGGTCTGACCCACAACTGGGCTATCGGCCCGGGTGTATTGAAATCTGACCTGCGTTATTTCAACAGCTCTGACGATGGTAAGAACGGTGACACCACCACTTACTACACTACCGGTAACTACAACGGTTTCACTGGTGGTCGAGGCAAAGTCGACAACAATCTGTACAGTGGTCTTTTCCTGTACACCGTTGGCGGTCACACCTTCGGTGGTGGTTACCAGGTCAGCAATGGCAGCAGCGACTTCCCTTGGTTGAACCAGGGTGATGGTTCGTCGGCTTACATCACTACCGATATGCAAATCCAGAAGTTCGCCCGCGCTGGCGAGCGTACCTGGCAAGCTCGCTACGCCTATGACTTCGCAAAAGTGGGTGTGCCTGGCCTGACTGCTGGTGTTGTGTACCTCAAAGGTAGCGACATTGACACCGTCGGCACCAACGCCGCACGTACTGAAATCACCGGCCAGTCCGAGTGGGAGCGCGACATCACCGTTGCCTACGTGATTCCAGAAGGCCCGCTGAAAAACCTCGGTGTTGCCTGGAAAAATGCGATGTGGCGTACCGACCTGGCGAACACCCGTTCCCAGGACGAAAACCGCCTGATCGTCAGCTACTCGCTGCCACTGTTCTAGTAGCGTGAAGCTGTTGTAAGTCTGTAAAACCTTGCCCGGCGCAACGCCGGGCAAGGTGTCTTGCTTTCAAGTCGGGCCAAACCCCCGCAGGCCCTTCCCGAACCCCTCTGTGTACAGCGTCTCAAGGCCTTCTCGAACCTTGGAAGCGATGTTGCTCCTCGCCTGTGCCCGCGTCCAATGAACAGATTTTTAATATTCCCTTATCGTCTAGATAGATCGATATTTATTCTTTTTAAATAATCCACAATCCATGCACAGTGGGCTCCATAAGCACTCACCAGGAGCCACACCATGAGCCTAAGACTGGGCGATATCGCCCCCGACTTCGAACAGGATTCCAGCGCCGGCAAGATTCGTTTCCACGAATGGCTGGGCGATAGCTGGGGTGTGCTGTTTTCCCATCCGGCGGACTTCACCCCGGTGTGCACCACCGAACTGGGTTTCACTGCCAAGCTCAAGGACGAATTCGCCAAGCGTGGCGTCAAGGCTATCGCCCTGTCGGTAGACCCGGTGGACTCGCACCACAAGTGGATCGAAGACATCAACGAGACCCAGCACACCGTCGTCAATTTCCCGATCCTGGCGGACGCCGACCGTAAGGTCTCGGACCTCTATGACCTTATCCATCCCAACGCCAGTGACACCCTCACCGTGCGTTCCCTGTTCGTAATCGATCCGAACAAGAAGATCCGCCTCACCATCACCTACCCGGCCAGCACCGGGCGCAACTTCCATGAAATCCTGCGGGTCATCGATTCGCTGCAGCTGACCGACAACCACAAGGTCGCCACGCCCGCCAACTGGCAGGACGGTGATGAGGTGGTGATCGTGCCGTCGCTCAAGGATGAGGACGAGATCAAGAAGCGCTTTCCCAAGGGTTACCGGGCGGTCAAGCCGTACCTGCGGTTGACCCCACAGCCCAATCGCTGAGGCTGATAGCGCCATCGCGGGCGAGCCCGGCTGCGCATTCCCCTGTGGGAGTCGGGCTTGCGCGCGATGGCCACTACCTCTATTGAGCCAGAACCCAATCACATAGCAGGGGTTTTCAGGCCGTTTTGACGGCCTTTTTTTTCGCCTGCGTTTTGATCTGTCGTATATGCATTTAAAGAATAAACACATGAAAAAATAAGATTTAAAGATATATAAATCTGCTGATAAGGTCTGTTCCATCTTGGCGCCATCGCCACACAGCGAACCGTCGACACCTGCTCAAGGAATTCCTGCATGTTGGTCGTAACACTTGGAGGCAGTCCCAGCCAGCGTTCCCGCTCCGGGGTGTTGCTGGATAAAACCCGTCAGTGGTTGCAAGACAAAGGCGTAGAAGTGGTGAGTTACCAGATACGGGACTTCCCGGCTGAAGACCTGCTGCACGCGCGCTTCGACAGCCCCAAGGTCATTGACCTGCTGCAACAAGTGGCTAACGCGGATGGCTTGGTGATCGCGACCCCGGTGTACAAGGCCTCGTTCTCCGGCGCGCTGAAAACCCTGCTGGACCTGCTGCCCGAGCGTGCCCTGGCCCATAAGGTCGTGTTGCCGATGGCCACCGGCGGCAGCATTGCCCACATGCTGGCGGTGGACTACGCCTTGAAGCCTGTGCTGTCGGCGCTGAAGGCCCAGGAATTGCTCCACGGCATCTTTGCCGAGGACAGCCAGATCGCTTATGGCGAAGGCAGCGCCCAGGCGCAATTGGTGCCGGTGCTCGAACACCGTCTGCACGAGGCACTGGAGACGCTTTACGACGCCATGGCCCGTCGCCCGAAACCGCTGGACCCCCATGTGTTGAATGAACGTCTGTTGAGTGCTCGCTGGAGCATCTGAGCCTTACCGCATTTTGTAGTACTCACCTTACTCAGCCGCCAACGGCCAAGCAGGTGCAGCCAACCCCCTCATCGCATTATTTGGAGAGAGCGCCATGCGCACTGTCATCTTGCGTCGTGGTCTGGTCGCACTGTTTGCTGCGGCTGTGTCCTTCGGCGCCATTGTTCAAGCTCACGCGGCCGAGACCCTGCGTATCGGTTATCAGAAGTACGGCACGCTGGTCCTGCTCAAGGCCAAGGGCACCCTGGAAAAACGCCTCGCGGCCCAGGGTGTGAACGTGCAATGGACCGAGTTTCCCGGCGGCCCGCAATTGCTGGAGGGCCTGAACGTCGGCTCCATCGATTTTGGCGTGACCGGTGAAACCCCACCGGTTTTCGCCCAGGCAGCCGGGGCCGACTTGCTCTACGTGGCCTATGAACCGCCAGCGCCGACCAGCGAGGCGATCCTGGTGCCAAAGGATTCACCGATCAACTCCGTGGCCGAGCTCAAGGGCAAGAAAATCGTGCTCAACAAAGGCTCCAACGTGCACTACCTGCTGGTCCGTGCCCTGGAAGACGCCGGCCTGAAATACACCGACGTGCAGACTGTTTTCCTGCCACCTGCCGACGCGCGTGCCGCGTTCGAACGTGGCAGCGTGGACGCCTGGGTGATCTGGGACCCGTACCAGGCCGCCGCCGAGAAACAGGTGCAAGCCCGCACCCTGCGTGACGGCACCGGCATCGCCGACAACCATCAGTTCTACCTGGCCACCAAGCCGTACGCCGAACATCACCCGCAGGTGATCAAGGCCTTGATCGAAGAGGTGCGCGCCGTGGGCGAATGGTCCAAGGCCAACCCACAGGAAGTGACTGAACAAGTGGCGCCGCTGCTCGGCCTGCCGGCTGACATCACCCTGACCTCGGTGAAACGCCAAGGCTACGGCGCACTGTTCCTGACCCCTGAAGTGGTGGCGGCCCAGCAGAAGATCGCCGACAGCTTCTACCAACTCAAACTGATCCCCAAGCCCTTGAACATCAAGGACGTGATCTGGACGCCACCCGCCACCGTGGCCAAAGCGCCGTAATCCGACTTCTTCAGGAGACAACTCCATGAGCCTCAATATTTTCTGGTTCCTGCCTACTCACGGCGACGGCCATTACCTTGGCACCGCCGAAGGCGCTCGCGCCGTTGACCACGGTTACCTGCAGCAAGTGGCCCAGGCTGCCGACCGCCTCGGATTCGGCGGGGTGCTGATCCCGACCGGACGCTCTTGCGAAGATTCGTGGCTGGTGGCCGCCTCACTGATCCCGGTGACCCAGCGTTTGAAATTCCTTGTCGCGCTGCGCCCCGGGATCATTTCCCCGACGGTAGCGGCGCGTCAGGCCGCGACCCTGGACCGCCTGTCCGGTGGCCGGGCGTTGTTCAACCTGGTCACCGGTGGTGACCCGGAAGAATTGGCCGGCGATGGCTTGTTCCTCAGCCACGAAGAGCGCTACCAGGCCTCGGTGGAATTCACCCGCATCTGGCGCCGTGTGCTGGAAGGCGAAACCGTGGACTACGACGGCGAGCACATCAGCGTCAAAGGCGCCAAGTTGCTGTACCCGCCGATCCAGCAACCACGTCCGCCGCTGTACTTCGGTGGTTCTTCCGAAGCGGCCCAGGACCTGGCAGCCGAACAGGTGGAAATGGTCCTGACCTGGGGCGAGCCGCCGGCGGCCGTCGCAGAAAAAATCGAACAGGTTAGGGCCAAGGCCGCGAAGCTTGGGCGCACCGTGCGCTTCGGTATTCGCCTGCATGTGATCGTGCGTGAAACCAACGACGAAGCATGGAAAGCCGCCGACAAACTGATCTCTCACCTGGACGACGACACCATCGCCCGTGCCCAGGCCTCCCTGGCGCGCTTCGACTCCGTCGGCCAGCAACGCATGGCGGCCTTGCATGGCGGTAACCGCGACAACCTCGAAGTCAGCCCCAACCTGTGGGCCGGCGTCGGGCTGGTGCGTGGCGGTGCGGGCACCGCGCTGGTGGGCGATGGCCCAACCGTCGCGGCACGCGTGAAGGAGTACGCAGCGCTGGGTATCGACACGTTTATCTTCTCCGGTTATCCCCACCTGGAAGAGTCGTATCGCGTCGCAGAACTGCTGTTCCCTCACCTGGATATCGAACGTCCCGAGCTGCCGAAAAGCGCCGGCTACGTGAGCCCGTTCGGCGAAATGGTCGCCAACGACATCCTTCCCAAAGCTGCGTCACAGAGCTGAGGCGGCGCCATGAACTATGAAAAACTGAGCCACCGTGTGGCGCCCTGGATACTGCCGGTTCTATTGCTGGCGGTGTGGCAGTTGTCGGTGTCGGCGGGTTGGTTGTCGACCCGTATCCTGCCGGCCCCGAGCGCGGTAATTGAAGCCGGTATCAAGCTGGTCGCCAGTGGTGAAATCTGGACCCACCTGGCTATCAGCGGCTGGCGTGCCGGCCTGGGTTTTGTGATCGGCGGCAGCATCGGCCTGGCCCTGGGCTTTATCACCGGCCTGTCGAAGTGGGGCGAACGCCTGCTGGACAGCTCGGTGCAGATGATCCGCAACGTGCCGCATTTGGCGCTGATTCCGCTGGTGATCCTGTGGTTCGGCATCGACGAGACGGCGAAGATTTTCCTGGTCGCCCTTGGCACGCTGTTCCCGATCTACCTCAACACGTACCACGGCATCCGCAACGTCGACCCGGCGCTGGTGGAGATGTCGCGCAGCTATGGCTTGTCCGGGTTCAGCCTGTTCCGCCAGGTGATCCTGCCGGGCGCGCTGCCGTCGATCCTGGTGGGCGTGCGCTTTGCCCTGGGCTTCATGTGGTTGACGCTGATCGTGGCGGAAACCATCTCCGCCAGCTCGGGTATCGGCTACCTGGCGATGAATGCCCGTGAATTCCTGCAAACCGACGTGGTGGTGCTGGCCATCGTCATGTACGCCATCCTCGGCAAGCTTGCCGACCTGGCCGCTCGCGGTCTGGAGCGTGTGTGGCTGCGCTGGCACCCGGCCTATCAAGTGAATAAAGGAGGTGCGGCATGACAGCTCAACAACCCCCGCGCCTGCTGAAGGGCATTCCCCTGGCGGTACGCAAGTTGCGCAAGGCCTTCGGCGCGCGCGAAGTGCTCAAGGATATCGACCTGCACATTCCTGCCGGCCAATTCGTCGCGGTGGTCGGTCGCAGTGGTTGCGGTAAAAGTACCTTGCTGCGCCTGCTGGCCGGCCTGGACAAAGCCAGCGGTGGCGAGCTGCTGGCCGGCTCCGCACCGCTGAGCGAAGCGATTGAAGACACGCGGCTGATGTTCCAGGAAGCACGCCTGCTGCCGTGGAAAAAGATTATCGACAACGTGGGCCTGGGCCTTAAAGGCAACTGGCGCCCCAACGCGCTGCAAGCCCTGGAGGCGGTTGGCCTGGCCGAACGGGCCAATGAATGGCCGGCGGCGCTGTCCGGTGGGCAGAAGCAACGCGTGGCCCTGGCCCGCGCGCTGATCCACCAACCGCGCTTGCTGCTGCTGGACGAGCCGTTGGGCGCGCTGGATGCGCTGACCCGCATCGAAATGCAGCAACTGATCGAAAACCTGTGGCAGAAGCACGGTTTCACCGTGTTGCTGGTGACCCATGACGTCAGCGAAGCCGTGGCGATTGCCGACCGCGTCATCCTGATCGAAGACGGCGAAATCGGCCTTGACCTCATCGTCGACCTGCCGCGCCCACGCGCCCGGGGCTCACATCGCCTGGCCGCGCTGGAAGCCGAAGTGCTCAACCGTGTGTTGTCGTTGCCCGGCACGCCGCCAGAACCCGAACCCGTTTCACCGCTGCCTACGCAATTGCGTTGGGCTCAATAACTCACTTGTCCCATGAAGGAAGAACACCATGACTATTAAAGCCATCAACGTGCGCAACCAATTCAAAGGCACCATCAAGGAAATCGTCGAAGGCGACGTGCTGTCGGAAATCGACGTGCAGACCGCATCCGGGATCGTCACTTCCGTGATCACCACCCGCTCGGTCAAAGAGCTGGAACTGGTGATTGGCAGCGAAGTGATTGCCTTCGTGAAGTCCACCGAGGTGTCGATCGCCAAGTTGTGATCAGCGCTGCCCTTGGGCCCTCATCGCGCGCAAGCCTGCACCTACATTTTGATGTGTGAACACCGTCAAAAGTGGGAGCTGGCTTGCCTGCGATGGGGCCTGCACAGGCAGCCGGGAAATCAGCGAGCAGCCATCCGCTTAGGCAGATAGGGCGGCAGGTAAAGCCCTACATATGCATCGAACACCCGCATGCCTTCCTCGGCCATGCGCGGGGTGATCAGCCCGTGCTGATGCACCGAGCGCGCATACACGCGGTCGCTCAGCTCCAACGCCAGCGCAAACACATCCACATCACTGGGCAGTGTCGGCACTTCGAAGTGACGATTGAACACGTCCAGCATCAGATCCCCCAACTCCAGGTCATGCTGGCGGTCCGCCTGGGTCACTTCGGCCAGCCCGTGCTGTGCCAGGATCAACTGGCGTGCGGCGGCGTCGTGTTCGTAGATGGTGAGCATGCGTTGCTCGACGATGCAGGACAGGTCACGCCAGTGCTTGAGAGAGTCGTGCTCGATGGGCGCCTGGATCGCCGCCCGGAAGGCTGCGTGGACGTCTGCAGTCAGTGCCTCCAGCAGCGCGGGTACGCTGGCGAAGAAGTGATACACCGATGACGGTGGGATCTGCGCACGCTCGGCCACGCTGTAGATCGACAAACTCGCCACGCCTTCGGCTGCCAGCAAGGTGCGGGCGGCGTCAAGAATCGCATCGATCCGGGCCTGGCTGCGGGCACGGGGTTTGCGAGGGGCGGCGGGGCGGGTGGTCATGGACGTCTCCTACAAGGCAGCGGGCATTGTAAGAGCAGGCGTGTGTGTTGTCTTCCAGGGCGCCATCGCAGGCGAGCCTGGTCCCACCTTTGAATGTGTTCACAAATCAACATGTGGGCGCTGGCTTGCCTGGGATGAATCCACCTCGGTGTTCCTGGAAAAAAACCAAAAAAAACCGCAGGTCATAAAGCCTGCGGCGTTTTTTATCGCTGCCGCCATTTAGACGGTATGCAGGTACCAGTTGTACTCAAGGTCGGAGATGGAGTGTTCGAACTCTTCCAGCTCACTTTCCTTACAGGCGACGAAGATATCGATGTACTTGGGATCGATGTACTTGGCCATAACCTCACTGTCGTCCAACTCGCGCAGGGCATCGCGCAGGTTGTTCGGCAGGCTTTGCTCGTTCTGTTCGTAGCTGTTGCCTTCCACCGGTGCATTAGGCTCGATCTTGTTGGTCAGGCCGTGGTGCACGCCTGCCAGGACCGAAGCCATCAGCAGGTAAGGGTTGGCGTCGGCACCGGCCACGCGGTGTTCGATACGGACGGCATCGGACGAGCCAGTCGGTACGCGAATCGCCACGGTGCGGTTGTCCAGGCCCCAGCACGGCGAGTTCGGCACGTAGAACTGTGCGCCGAATCGGCGGTAGGAGTTGACGTTGGGGCACAGGAACGCCATTTGAGCGGGTAGGGTCTCGAGCACACCGCCGATCGCGTGACGCAATGCGGCGTTCTGCTCGGGATCCTCGCTGGCAAAGATGTTCTTGCCGTCTTTGTCCAGGATCGAAATGTGTACGTGCAAACCATTGCCTGCCTGGCCTGGGTAAGGCTTGGCCATGAAGGTGGTGTCCATCTCATGGTCGTAGGCGATGTTCTTGATCAGGCGCTTGAGCAGTACGGCGTAGTCGCAAGCCTTGATCGGGTCGGCCACGTGGTGCAGGTTCACTTCGAACTGCGCCGGGGCACTTTCCTTGACGATGGCGTCAGCCGGGATGCCTTGCTCCTTCGCACCTTCCAGGATGTCCTGGAGGCAGTCGACGTACTCGTCGAGGTCGTCGATCAGGTAGACCTGTGTCGAGTGCGGGCGTTTGCCGGAGATCGGCGAGCGGGGCGGTTGTGGGCGGCCGTTCACGTTCTCCTGGTCGATCAGGTAGAACTCAAGCTCGAAGGCGGCGCAGATCGTCAGGCCAAGGTCGTCAAATTTGCTTACAACTTGGCGGAGCACTTCGCGCGGGTCGGCGAAGAAAGGTTCACCTTCAAGTTCGTGCATGGTCATCAGCAGTTGCGCGGTTGGGCGCTTTTGCCAGGGTTCATTGCACAGGGTGTCGGGGATTGGATAACAGATTCGGTCAGCATCACCGATGTCCAGGCCCAGGCCGGTGCTTTCCACCGTAGAGCCGTTGATATCCAGGGCAAATAAAGAGGCAGGCAGGTTAATGCCCTTCTCGTAAACCTTGTGGAGGCTGGTGCGTTCGATGCGCTTGCCGCGCACCACACCATTCATATCCGCAATTAGAAGGTCTACGTACAGAACCTCAGGATGATCCTTAAGGAACGCGTTCGCTTCGTTAAGCTGAACGGCACGCGGGGGTACCGACATGATGCAACACCTTTGTTGTTAAAAATATCAATCATTGATCTTTTCTGGTTTCAGTCAACCCGAACGGCATGCCGAAGTCAAGCGAGGCCTTTTTTGCCCTAAAAAAGCGCCATGGAGGCTTTTTCGGGGCTTTTTGGGGCGGTTTTTTGGGTTTGAAGGGCTTGGGACTAGCAGGCTTGAGCGGGCCGTGTTGTATTTTTTACGGGGGTGTTGTGTAAAAAAATGAACAAGGCTAAGCTCGATTCAAACCCATAACAGCAATAATACCGGGGTGCTTCATGTGTCTCCTGCCGCCACTTGGCGTCTTGGCCTGCTTCAGACAGGCTGTGTCATCCGTTCACTCGTCCTGCGTGAACACCTGCGCCCCGGCCAATATTTTTGACGCTCGGGCGGACCTCTTCTTTGCCCTTGCACTGCCCTCGACGATGTCCCAGAACGGCGCCCGCGCGAGGTGCTGCTCATGATTCTGCACGACTTTGGCGTGAGGAATGCAACGCTGCAGCAAATGGCAGGTAAGCTCCTACCCTGAACGAAGAGACGACGCGGATGCTGCGTCAAACAACGCCTGACCTTTTAATGGATGTCAGGAAACCCAGCCCAGAGGCATTTATGAGTAACAACCTCGACCAGCTCACCGATTGGTTGAAAGACCACAAGATCACAGAAGTCGAATGCATGATTGGCGACCTCACCGGCATCACCCGGGGCAAGATCTCGCCGACCAACAAGTTCATCGCCGAAAAAGGCATGCGCTTGCCCGAGAGCGTGCTGTTGCAGACCGTGACCGGGGACTATGTCGAAGACGACATCTATTACGAATTGCTCGACCCGGCCGACATCGACATGATCTGCCGTCCCGACCAGAACGCCGTATTCCTGGTGCCGTGGGCCATAGAGCCGACCGCCCAGGTGATCCACGACACCTACGACAAGCAAGGCAACCCGATCGAGCTGTCGCCGCGCAACGTGCTCAAGAAAGTCCTCAAGCTCTACGCCGACAAAGGCTGGCAGCCCATCGTGGCACCGGAGATGGAGTTCTACCTGACCAAGCGTTGCGAAGACCCGGACTTCCCGTTGCAACCGCCGATTGGCCGTTCCGGCCGCCCTGAAACCGGTCGCCAGTCCTTCTCTATAGAAGCGGCCAACGAATTCGACCCGTTGTTCGAAGACGTCTACGACTGGTGCGAACTGCAGGAGCTGGACCTCGACACCCTGATCCACGAAGACGGCACGGCGCAGATGGAAATCAACTTCCGTCACGGCGATGCGCTGTCGCTCGCCGACCAGATCCTGGTGTTCAAGCGCACCATGCGTGAAGCCGCGCTCAAGCACAACGTGGCCGCCACCTTCATGGCCAAGCCGATGACCGGCGAGCCTGGCAGCGCGATGCACCTGCACCAGAGCATCATCGACATCGCCACTGGCAAGAACGTCTTCTCCAATGAAGACGGGACCATGAGCAATCTGTTCCTCAACCACATTGGCGGCCTGCAGAAATTCATCCCTGAACTGCTGCCATTGTTTGCTCCCAATGTGAACTCGTTCCGCCGCTTCCTGCCCGACACCTCGGCGCCGGTCAACGTGGAGTGGGGCGAAGAGAACCGCACAGTCGGCCTGCGCGTACCGGATGCCGGCCCGCAGAACCGCCGTGTCGAGAACCGCCTGCCGGGCGCCGATGCCAACCCGTACCTGGCGATTGCCGCCAGCCTGCTGTGTGGCTACATCGGCATGGTCGAAGGCCATAACCCGAGCGCGCCGGTGGTGGGTCGTGGTTACGAGCGGCGCAACCTGCGCCTGCCGTTGACCATCGAGGACGCCCTCGAGCGCATGGAAAACAGCAAGACCATCGAGAAATACCTGGGTCAAAAATTCATTACAGGCTACGTCGCGGTCAAGCGGGCCGAGCATGAAAACTTCAAGCGCGTGATCAGTTCGTGGGAGCGGGAATTCCTGCTCTTTGCCGTCTGATGCGCCGGGCGCGCCGGTTGAAACGGCGCGCCCTTCACTGAAAAGTCTAGGAGATTGGTATGTCCAGCAACAACCCGCAAACCCGTGAATGGCAAGCCTTGAGCAGCGATCACCACCTGGCGCCGTTCAGCGACTTCAAGCAATTGAAAGAGAAAGGCCCACGGATCATCACCAAAGCCCACGGTGTCTACCTGTGGGACAGCGAAGGCAACAAGATCCTCGACGGCATGGCCGGCCTCTGGTGCGTGGCGATCGGTTACGGTCGCGATGAACTGGCCGACGCCGCCGCCAAGCAGATGAAAGAACTGCCGTACTACAACCTGTTCTTCCAGACCGCTCACCCGCCGGTGCTGGAACTGGCCAAGGCCATTTCCGACATCGCGCCTGCCGGCATGAACCACGTGTTCTTCACCGGCTCCGGCTCCGAAGGCAACGACACGATGCTGCGCATGGTCCGCCACTACTGGGCGATCAAGGGCCAGCCGAACAAGAAAACCATCATCAGCCGCAAGAATGGCTACCACGGCTCCACCGTAGCCGGCGCCAGCTTGGGCGGCATGACTTATATGCACGAGCAGGGCGACTTGCCGATTCCGGGCATCACCCACATTGCCCAGCCGTACTGGTTTGGCGAAGGCGGCGACATGAGCCCCGAAGAATTCGGCGTGTGGGCTGCCAACCAGCTGGAAGAGAAGATCCTGGAACTGGGCGTGGACAACGTCGGTGCCTTTATTGCCGAACCGATCCAGGGTGCCGGTGGCGTGATCGTACCGCCCGCCACCTACTGGCCGCGCATCAAGGAAATCCTCGCCAAGTACGACATTCTGTTTATCGCCGACGAAGTCATCTGCGGATTCGGCCGTACCGGTGAGTGGTTCGGTAGCGACTTCTACGACCTCAAGCCACACATGATGACCATCGCCAAGGGCCTGACCTCGGGTTACATCCCGATGGGTGGCCTGATCGTGCGCGATGAGGTGGTAAAGGTCCTCAACGAAGGCGGTGACTTCAACCACGGCTTCACCTACTCCGGTCACCCGGTAGCCGCTGCGGTGGCGCTGGAAAACATCCGCATCATGCGCGATGAACAAATTGTTAAACGTGTGCACGACGAAACGGCACCCTATTTGCAGAAACGTCTGAGGGAACTGGCTGATCACCCTCTGGTGGGTGAAGTGCGTGGTGTCGGCATGCTCGGTGCGATCGAGCTGGTCCAGGACAAGGCGACGCGCAAGCGGTATGAAGGCAAGGGCGTTGGCATGATCTGCCGCACCTTCTGCTTCGAGAATGGCCTGATCATGCGCGCCGTGGGCGACACCATGATCATTTCGCCGCCGCTGGTGATCAGCAAGGCTGAAATCGACGAACTGGTCACCAAGGCGCGGCAGTGCCTGGACCTGACTTTGGCGGCATTGCAGGGCTAAGTGCTAGGCTCAGGACGCAGCGGCTTTCGGGCGCTGCCTTCTGAGCGGTTATAAATGAGGCTTTGGTTGAAAGCCGGCCTCGGAACTTGCCAGACTGTCGCCCTGTTTTGTTGCCCTTTGGCTGGGCCGCAAAACATAAAAAGCTTGTGGCCCAAAAAAGAAAAATTGGAGCATCACCAAATGAAGGCATTAGGTTTGAAGAACGCTGGCAAGACCCTCCTCGCCTTGTCCCTGATGGGCGCAATGGCGGGCGCGGCCCAGGCCGACGATAAAGTGCTGCACGTCTACAACTGGTCCGACTACATTGCACCGGACACCATCGCCAACTTTGAAAAAGAGTCGGGCATCAAAGTGGTGTACGACGTTTTTGACAGCAACGAAACCCTGGAAGCCAAGTTGCTGGCAGGCAAGTCCGGCTACGACATCGTCGTACCGTCGAACAACTTCCTCGCCAAGCAGATCAAGGCGGGTGTCTACCAGGAGCTGGACAAGTCCAAGCTGTCCAACTACGACAACCTGAACAAATCGCTGCTCAAGGCCGTGTCGGTCAGCGACCCGGACAACAAGCACGCTTTCCCATACATGTGGGGCTCGATCGGCATCGGCTACAACCCGGAGAAGGTCAAGGCCGCACTGGGCGTGGACAAGATCGATTCGTGGGACGTGCTGCTCAAGCCTGAAAACATTGCCAAGCTGAAAAGCTGCGGCGTGAGCTTCCTCGATTCGCCAACCGAAATGCTCCCGGTGGCGTTGCATTACCTGGGCCTGCCGACCGACAGCCAGAAGAAAGACGACCTCAAGCAGGCCGAAGCCCTGTTCCTCAAGATCCGTCCTTCGATCGGCTACTTCCATTCGTCCAAGTACATCTCCGACCTGGCCAACGGCAACATCTGCGTGGCCGTGGGTTACTCGGGTGACATCCAGCAGGCCAAGTCTCGCGCGGCTGAAGCCGGTGGCAAGGTCAAGGTGGCCTACGACATTCCGAAAGAAGGCGCAGGTAGCTTCTTCGACATGGTTGCCATCCCTAAAGATGCCGAAAACGTCGACGCTGCCTACGCGTTCATGAACTACCTGTTGAAGCCTGAAGTCATGGCATCGATCACCAACAGCGTACGTTTCCCGAACGGTAACGCGAAAGCCACCGCGCTGGTCGACAAAGACATCACCAGCGATCCAGGCATCTACCCGCCAGCGGATGTGCAAGCCAAGCTCTACGCCATTGCGGATTTGCCGGCTGCAACCCAGCGTGAAATGACACGCAGCTGGACCAAGATCAAATCGGGCAAATAAGCCTTAAAACCTGTGGGAGGGGGCTTGTGTGGGAACGGGCTTGTTCGCGAAGGCGGTGTGTCAGCCAGCCTATGTATCAACTGATACACCGCTTTCGCGAGCAAGCCCGCTCCCACCAAAACCGGCTCCCACAAATTAAATGACAGAAAGTTTTGCCGGATCGGTTTATCGAGGGTAAGTTGCGCGCCGGTTTTGTTGTCGGGCAACAACTGTAAGGCCCAACTATTTAAGAGGACCTCCACTTGCCAATTTCTTTATTTCGCAAAGCCATGCTGGTGGGTGCAGGTATCACGCTGGCCGTCAGCGTGCAGGCCGCACCGACTGTGCATATTTATAACTGGTCCGATTACATCGGCGCCGACACCCTGGCCAACTTCGAAAAGGCCAGCGGCATCAAGCCCGTGTATGACGTGTTTGACTCCAACGAAACCCTGGAAGGCAAGTTGCTGGCCGGGCGTACCGGTTACGACGTGGTGGTGCCGTCCAACCATTTCCTCGGCAAGCAGATCAAGGCCGGGGCGTTCCAGAAGCTCGACAAGTCGTTGCTGACCCACTATGCCAACCTCGATCCGGTGCTGCTCAAGCGCCTGGAAAAGAACGACCCGGGCAACCAGTACGCCGTGCCGTACCTGTGGGGCACCAATGGCATCGGGTACAACGTCGATAAAGTGAAGGAAGTGCTGGGCGTCGACCATATCGACTCCTGGGCCGTGCTGTTCGAGCCGGAAAACATGAAGAAGCTGGCTACCTGCGGTGTGTCATTCATGGATTCGGCGGATGAAATGCTGCCGGCGGTGCTCAACTACATGGGCCTCAACCCCAACAGCACCAACCCTGAAGACTACAAGAAGGCCGAGGAGAAGCTGCTCAAAGTGCGGCCCTACGTGACCTATTTCCATTCTTCCAAATACATCTCGGACCTGGCCAACGGCAATATCTGCGTGGCGGCAGGCTTCTCCGGTGATGTGTTCCAGGCCAAGGCCCGCGCGGCCGAGGCGGGCAAGGGCGTGAACATCGCCTACGCGATTCCGAAAGAAGGCGGCAACCTGTGGTTTGACGTGCTGGCCATCCCCAAGGATGCGACCAACGTCAAAGAGGCCCACGCCTTCATCAACTATTTGCTGCAACCTGAGGTGATCGCTCAGGTCAGTGATTACGTCGGTTACGCCAACCCTAACCCAGGGGCGGACAAACTGATGAAGCAATCGATACGCACGGACGAAGCGGTTTACCCACCGCAGGCGGTGCTCGACAGGACATTCGTCAACTTCGAGCTACCCCCGAAAGTGCAGCGTTTGATGACCCGTAGCTGGACCAAGGTCAAGACGGGCAAGTAAGGCTTAAAGCTCAAACTATCCTGGGTTCGCCCGCCTCGGGCGAACTGCACTCTTTTTTTGGGGAGTTTCGTAAATGGCAGTTGCCTCCGGCGCCTATAAGAAAGCCCTCGAGGGCGACCAGACACCGAAAAAGGTGCTGGTCAAAATCGACCGGGTCACGAAGAAGTTCGACGAGACGATTGCCGTGGACGATGTGTCCCTGGAAATCAAGAAGGGCGAGATCTTCGCCCTGCTCGGCGGTTCGGGTTCGGGCAAGTCCACCTTGCTGCGTATGCTCGCAGGTTTTGAGCGCCCGACCGAGGGGCGTATCTACCTCGACGGAGAAGACATCACTGACATGCCGCCCTACGAGCGGCCGATCAACATGATGTTCCAGTCCTACGCCCTGTTCCCGCACATGACCGTGGCGCAGAACATCGCGTTCGGCCTGCAACAGGACAAGATCCCCAAGGCCGAGGTCGATGCCCGCGTGGCCGAGATGCTCAAGCTGGTGCAAATGAGCCAGTACGCCAAGCGCAAGCCGCACCAGTTGTCCGGTGGTCAGCGCCAGCGTGTGGCGCTGGCGCGTTCCCTGGCCAAGCGCCCGAAACTGCTGCTGCTCGATGAGCCGATGGGCGCCCTCGACAAGAAGCTGCGCTCGCAGATGCAACTGGAGCTGGTGGAGATCATCGAGCGTGTAGGCGTGACCTGCGTGATGGTGACCCACGACCAGGAAGAGGCCATGACCATGGCCGAGCGCATCGCGATCATGCACCTGGGCTGGATCGCCCAGATCGGCAGCCCGATCGACATCTACGAAACGCCTACCAGCCGCCTGGTGTGCGAATTCATCGGCAACGTCAACATCTTCGACACCCAAGTGGTGGATGACGCCGAAGGCCATGCGGTGCTCAAGTGCGCTGACCTGGACCGCGACATCTACGTGGGCTACGGCATCGCCACCTCGGTGGAAGACAAGTCGGTGACCTACGCCATCCGCCCGGAAAAGCTGCTGGTCACCACCGAAATGCCGACCTGCGAGCACAACTGGTCCAGCGGCAAGGTGCACGACATCGCCTACCTGGGCGGCCATTCGGTGTTCTACGTGGAGCTGCCGAGCGGCAAGCTGGTGCAATCCTTCGTCGCCAACGCCGAACGCCGTGGCCAGCGTCCGACCTGGGGTGACCAGGTCTACGTCTGGTGGGAAGACGACAGCGGCGTGGTACTTCGCTCATGAACACGAGGAAACTGAAGCGGCGGCTGCAACGCATCGTCCCCAATGGCAAACAGGTGGTCATCGGGATTCCATTCCTCTGGTTGTTCCTGTTCTTCGCCTTGCCGTTCTTTATCGTACTGAAGATCAGCTTTGCCGAAGCCGACGTGGCGATCCCGCCATACACCGAGATCTACACCTTCGTTGAGCAGAAACTGCAGTTGGTGCTGAACCTGGCCAACTACGCGATGCTCGGCGACGACGAGCTATACATCGCCGCGTACCTGGGCTCGCTGAAAATGGCGTTCTTCAGCACGGTGCTGTGCCTGCTGATCGGCTATCCGATGGCCTATGCCATCGCGACTGCACGCAAAGAGATGCAGACCGTGCTGGTGCTGCTGATCATGATGCCGACCTGGACCGCGATCCTGATCCGCGTGTATGCGTGGATGGGCATTCTGAGCAACAACGGCTTGCTCAATGGCTTCCTGATGTCCATCGGGTTGATCAACGAGCCGCTGCAGATCCTCAACACCAACATCGCGGTGTATATCGGCGTGGTCTATTCGTACCTGCCGTTCATGATCCTGCCGTTGTATGCCAACTTGGTGAAGCACGACCAGAGCCTTCTGGAGGCCGCGTCGGACCTGGGCTCAAGCACCTTCAACAGCTTCTGGAAGATCACCGTGCCGTTGTCCAAGAACGGCATCATCGCCGGCTGTATGCTGGTGTTTATTCCGGTGGTGGGTGAGTTCGTGATCCCGGAACTGCTCGGCGGCCCGGAAACCCTGATGATCGGTAAAGTGTTGTGGCAAGAATTCTTCAATAACCGTGACTGGCCGGTGGCCTCTGCCTTGGCGGTGGTGATGCTGGCGATCCTGATCGTGCCGATCATCCTGTTCAACCGCAGCCAAGCCAAAGAGATGGAGGGCAAGATATGAAGCGCTTCAGATTCTCCAGCTTTATGCTGGTGGCGGGGTTGTTGTTCATCTACCTGCCGATGCTGATCCTGGTGATCTACTCGTTCAACGAATCCAAACTGGTAACGGTATGGGGCGGTTGGTCGATCAAGTGGTACGTGGGCCTGCTGGACAACACCCAGTTGATGGGCTCGGTAGCCCGGTCCCTGGAAATCGCCTGCTATACGGCGGTGGCCGCGGTGGCATTGGGTACGTTGGCGGCATTCGTGCTGACGCGCATCAGCCAGTTCAAGGGCCGTACCCTGTTCGGCGGCTTGGTGACCGCGCCGTTGGTGATGCCGGAAGTGATCACGGGTCTGTCGCTGTTGCTGCTGTTCGTGGCCATGGCGCAGATGATTGGCTGGCCCCAGGAACGTGGCATTGTCACCATCTGGATCGCCCACACCACGTTCTGTGCGGCGTATGTGGCGGTGGTGGTGTCGGCGCGCTTGCGTGAGCTGGACCTGTCGATCGAAGAAGCGGCGATGGACCTGGGCGCACGGCCGTGGAAGGTGTTCTTCCTGATCACCATCCCCATGATCGCGCCGTCGTTGGCGGCGGGCGGCATGATGTCGTTCGCGTTGTCGCTGGATGACCTGGTACTGGCGAGTTTCGTGTCGGGGCCGGGGTCGACGACCTTGCCGATGGAAGTGTTCTCGGCGGTGCGCCTTGGGGTTAAACCCGAGATCAATGCCGTGGCCAGCCTGATTCTGCTGGCGGTGTCGCTGGTGACGTTCCTGGTGTGGTTCTTCAGCCGCCGTGCCGAAGAGCATCGCAAGAAAGCCATCCAGCAAGCGATTGAAGAAGCCGCTGCCGATGGCTGGCAGCAGCCGGACAAGCGTCGGGCGCCTGCACCGGTCTGACTGAAGGAACGCGGTAAAAAATGTGGGAGCGGGCTTGCCTGCGATAGCGGTCTATCAGTCGACAGATGAGTCGACTGGCAGAGCCTCATCGCAGGCAAGCCCGCTCCCACAGTTGATTGCATTTCAGGTCGACTACGCAGTCCACGGCGATTTGCGGATGACTTCCACAAAGTTCATCGGCTTGAACCCCGGCTCCTGATCCACCAGCACATCCGTTTTCACGTTGCCAAACGTGGTCTGCGGACGATGGCGCAAGCCGTCGGCAAACGCGCAGATGATGCACTCCTTGAACCCTTCGCCGCGTGGATGCGCATGCACCACGGCTTCGCGCTGCACGTTGCTGAACGCAGCGTAGTCCATGCCCAGCACGTCCATTTCGACACCCGCGGTCACCAGTGCAACGGTCGGGCGCAGGTGCTGCGGCACGCCTGGCGTAGTGTGCAGGGCGATGGACAACCACACCTGTTCGATATCGTCATCGCTCAGCCCGTAGGGCTTGAGGAACGCGGCGGCGGCGTTGGCGCCGTCGACTTCGAAGCGCTCGTCGTCACTGCGATGGCCTTCCACCAGGCCCAGGTCATGGAACATCGCGCCGACGTAGAGCAGTTCCGGGTTGTACGCGAGTTGCTTGCGCTCACCGCTCAATGCGCCGAACAGAAATACCCGGCGGGAATGGTGGTAGAGCAGGTCGGACTCGATGTCGCGCACGTATTCGGTGGTGGCCTTGGCCAGGGCGCTGTCCGGGATCTTGATGCCGGCGATGGTGGTACTCATGGTCGTTCTCCTCAAGAAAGCGCCGGGGGTGGCGCCGAGGTGTCCAGTCTGGTCGCGCCCCCGCGAAGGGGCTATCGCGGCGAGGAGGCGATCCCGGCCAATGTGCCGCCATATCGCGCCAAGGGTGTGCTCGGTCAAATGTGGGAGCTGGCTTGTCGGATCGCCGCATCGCTGCGATATCATCCCCTCGGTATACCTGATGGGCCGAGTCGCTTGCATCGCAGGCAAGCCAGCTCCCACAGGGTTTGCGTTCGCCCGGACATAAAGGTGTACCCATGCAAAAAACCGTCGCCATCCTGATCTTCCCCGGCGTCCAGTCACTCGACGTGACCGGCCCCATGGACGTGTTCTGCGAAGCCAACCGCTTTTTGTCGCCCCAGGATCATTACCAGCTGGACGTCATCGGCTTCGGCCACGGCAACATGGCTGCCTCCAACGGCCTGTCATTGCAGGCCCACCGGCATTACAGCGAAGCCCTGCAAGCCTATGACCTGCTGCTGGTCGCCGGCGGGCCGCGGTTACCCTTCGAGGACTTCGGCGCCCAGTTCGATGATTGGCTGCGTGGCGCCACCGCACGGGCACGACGCTTCGGTTCGATCTGCAACGGCGCCTTCATGCTGGCCCGGGCCGGGCTGCTGGACGGGAAAACCGTCACCACCCATTGGAACGATGCCGCAGATCTGGCGCGCCTGTGCCCCAGCGCCCAGGTCGAGGCCGACCGCCTCTACGTGCAGGACGGCAACCTCTACACCTCGGCCGGGGTCACGGCGGGCATCGATCTGTCGCTGTATTTGCTGGCCCAGGATCACGGCCCGGAAGTCGCCTTGAGCGTGGCCAAGCGCCTGGTGGTGTTTACCCAGCGTTCGGGCGGGCAGTCGCAGTTCAGCCCGTTTCTGACCCCCCACGCCGAGACCACGTCAGCGGTGGCGCTGGTGCAGCTGTATGTGTTGGCCAACCTGACCGGCGACCTGACCATTGCCGACCTGGCCAAGGCGGCCAATATGAGCGCGCGCAATTTCTCCCGGGTGTTTGCCCGTGAGGCGCGGATCACGCCGGCGGAGTTTGTCGAGCGGGCGCGGGTGGACGCGGCGCGGGTCATGCTCGAAGGCAGCCTCGCGCCGCTCAAGACCGTGGCCTATCAATGCGGCTTTCGCGATGCCCAGCACATGCGCAGTGTGTTCAATCGCCGGCTGGGCGTGACGCCGCAACAGTTCCGACTCAACTTTGCGGCACTGGTTTGAGGGTGTCGTAGGCTTCCAGCGCGCGCAGCGAGTAGATATACGCCGCGCCGGCATTCAGGGAGATCGCGGTCGCCAGTGTTGCAGCGACTTCCTCGCGGGTGGCGCCGGCCCTGATCGCCGCGTCAGCGTGCACGCCGATGCAACCGTCGCAGCGGGTGGTGATGGCCACGGCGATGGAAATCAGCTCACGGGTCTTGGCGTCGAGGACGTTGTTTTCCTCGGCAGCTTCGCCCAGTGCCATGTACGCTTTGACCATCTTCGGGTTGCTCTTGCCCAGTGCGCCAAAGGCTTTCTTCACGGTAGGCAGCAAGTCGGACCAGTTATTGAACATTGCGGTAACTCCTGAACAGGTGGGGGGTGTGAAGCCAGTCTCTTCCGTTCGGGGGCGTCGTTATTGTTCAATCCGCTCATCTTTTTGACCGATGCTCGCAAATGAATTCGATCGACACGCTTATCGCGTTGGCCAACCTGCGCGGCAGTCTGGATTTGCGTTGCCAGCTCCAGGGCGAGTGGGCCTTGGACCACGCTCCGGAAGATTTCGGTGTGGCGCCTTATCACATCGTGCTCAGCGGCACCTGCCGTGCCGAGTTGTCGGGCGGGCAGCAGGTGAGCCTGGAGGAGGGCGATATCCTGCTGATGCCGGGCGGTGCCGCGCACTTGCTGCGCAGCCACGGCGCGCGGGCTCGGACGATGCAACCCAGGGTGATCGAAGGCGGTGTGCTCACGGTGCATCGCCTGGGCGGCGACCGCCCGGATCTGGACATGCTCTGCGGCAGTTTTCACTACAACCGGCAGTCGTTGCTGTTCGGCGCGTTGCCAGAGTACCTGGTGGTGTCCAGCCGCGAGTGGCAGGGTGACGGGCAGTTGGCGGCGTTGATCGCGTTATTGCGCAGCGAGGCGGACGGCCAGCAACTGGGCGCCCGCTCGTTTATCGATGCGCTGTCGTCGGCACTGTTCACCCTGATCCTGCGCACCTGGCTGACTCGCCAGGCACCGGTTGCCGGCACCTTTGCACTGCTTGCCGACAAGCGGCTGGGCAAAGCCTGGCAAGTGATGCTGGCCGATCCGGGGCATGAGTGGACCATCGACAGCCTGGCAGCTGCCGCGACGATGTCGCGTGCCACGTTCATGCGCGCGTTTGTGAAGGTGGCGGGCGTATCGCCGTGGGTGTTGCTGACTCAGTTGCGCATGGAGCTGGCGTTCAACCTGGTGCGTCAGTCGCGCCTGAGCCTGCTGGATATCGCCGCCCAGGTGGGTTACCAGTCCCAGGCGGCGTTCAGCAAGAAGTTCAAGGACACCTATGGCGAGGCGCCAGGGCGTTTGCGGGCCAGGTAGTTGTCACAACACAGATCAAGCCCGCGCCCACCTGATTGACCGAGTTCCAAGCGGCTATCGGGCAGGCAACAGTTTGAGCGTCCCGCGCGTATTGGCCGTCACTTCTTCATCGGTGAAGTGCGCTTGTTCGTAGCCGCCCTCGATATAAGTCTCCGCCTGGTCGGCATAGTGCCGGTCGAACGGCACACCACTTTGCCCGACCGGGTTGATGGTCAGCGCGTGAGCCACATCGGCGAAGTCGATCAGGCGGCGGGTAGACGGCCCGTACGTGACGGGCCAGGGCGCCGGACCGATGTTGGCGGACTGGTTGTTCGGCACTTCATGGGTGCCGGGCGCCGGGAACGGGCCGACATTGACGATCAGGTCCAACGGCTTCTGCGAGCCCAGTGGGTGGCCATGGGTGAGGGTGTGGGCCTTGCCCCATTGCCATTGGCTTGGGTCATCACCCAACGTGGCCTTGAGGTGCGCGAGGCTGTTGTCCCAGGCGAGCTTGACGGTGTCGGCGCGCTTACCGCCCCACCACGGCGAATCCGGTGCGGCGGCCAGGCGCGGCAGGGCGGCGTCAATGACGCGGGTGCTGAGCAGGGTCTTGAACATGCCATCGCCGAGCTTGGGGTGGAACGCAGCGTCAGCCAGGTTGAACAGGAACTGGTTGAACAGCGTGGCGCTGGTCGAGTCCAGCGGGTAGTCGCCTTTCCAGGCGGCCAGTTGCTCCACCAGTTTCAACTGCGCCGGGTCCCTGACCCCCTCACGCAGCACCGGCAGCAGCGGCGCCAGCAGGCGTGGGCCGAAGGCGGTGGTGGTGCCCAGTTGCAACGCCTGGCTGTTGTTCACGTCCCACTTCACGCTCTTGTCGCTCAATTGGGCGTTCAACTGCTGGCCACGGTCGGCCAGGTTGTAATAGCCGGGGATCTCCATGCCAGTGGACGACACGGGTTGGGCGTTGGCCGATACCACATAACCCCGCGCGGGGTTCTCTTCCTGCGGGTTGGCGCTGAAGGGGTAGAAGCCGAGCTTGTCGGCCTGGGCACTGCTGCCGTCGAGGATAAACCCGGCGTTGACCCCGGCCGGACGAATCGGCAACTGCGCCGCTGCCCACCAGCCGATATCGCCCTTGGCATTCGCCCACACGATGTTCAGCCCCGGCGCGGACACCTTGGCGGCCGCCGCGCGCGCCTTGACCAGGGTGTCGGCGCGGTTGAGCTGGTAGAAACCTTCGAGGATCGGGTTCTGGGTGTCGAGGAACGCCCACCACATGGCAATCGGTGTCTTGCCGGCGTTTTCGCCCAGCACATCGTTGATGATCGGGCCGTGGGGTGATTGGCGCAGGGTCAACGTCACCGGCGCCTGGCCCTTCACCGCAATCTGCTGCTCGGTGCGGGTCATGTCGACCCATTGGCCGTGGTACCAGACCTGGTTGGCGTTGTCCGGGTTGACCTTCTCGGCGATCAGGTCGAGGTCATCGTTCTGGAACATGGTCAGGCTCCAGCCGAAGTCCAGGTTGTGCCCCAGGAACGCCACCGGCACCAGTGCATTGTGGTAGCCGTACAACTCAAACCCTGGCGCCGACAGCTGCGCTTCGTACCACACCGACGGCACCGAGAAACGGATATGCGGGTCACCGGCCAGCAACGGTTTGCCGCTCTTGGTGCGGTTGCCGCTGATGGCCCAGGCGTTGCTGCCTTCGAACTGCGGCAGGCCGTTGTCGGCCAAGGCCTGTTCGCTCAGGGACGCGATGGCGCCGAGGGTCTGCCAATCGCTGGCAGCCAGGTTGAGGGCACCCTTGGGTTGCCAGTCGAGGTCGAAGACTTTCAGGTAATCGCTGCCCAACTGGTCGCGGATGTAAGTCAGCAGGGGCTCGGTACGAAACGCGGCGGCAAAGCTGTAGGCCATATACCCGGCGACGCTGATGGTGTCTTCGGCGGTAAACGGCCGCTTGGGGATACCCAGTACGTCGAACTCCATCGGGCGGGCGTGGCTGTCCTGATACTGGTTGATCCCGTCCAGATAGGCTTGCAGGGCCTTCCAGTGCGCCGACTCATGGTCCAGTTGCGCCACATAGGTGGCCGCGCGGTCGCGGATGCGCAGGCTGCGGAACAGCTTGTCGGTCTCCAGCACCTTGGGCCCCAGCACCTCGGCCAGTTCGCCACGGGCCAGGCGGCGCATGATTTCCATCTGGAACAGGCGGTCCTGGGCGTGCACGTAGCCCAGGGCGCGGTACAGGTCGGTTTCATTCTCGGCACGAATGTGCGGCACGCCCCGGTCGTCGTAGCGGACCGTGACCGAGCCTTGCAGGTTGGCCAGTGTCACCGTGCCCTGGCGGGTGGGTTGCTTGCTGTAGACGTACCAGCTGGCGCCAAGGGCGACCAGCACCACCAGAACCGCGAGAACCTGCAAGACGCGCTTCATGAACATTCCTTACCAAGAGTGGGGTGGCGAGTTACGAGCCTTTTGGCCACGAACAATAGCAGCCCACCGCGAGGGTGTGCGTGGCATTCACCGCGCGTCCCGCTTCAAGGGCCTTCAAGATCGGCTCAATAAAGCTGTTGCTGGAATTGCACGTGAGGCCTTCGCTGTAGGGGCCGAAATACGCGAGCTT
Source organism: Pseudomonas sp. MYb13 (assembly GCF_002980075.1). Classification (NCBI taxonomy): domain Bacteria; kingdom Pseudomonadati; phylum Pseudomonadota; class Gammaproteobacteria; order Pseudomonadales; family Pseudomonadaceae; genus Pseudomonas; species Pseudomonas sp. MYb13. Next base: position 446,167 of record NZ_PCQI01000001.1, read on the forward strand.
GCCGCTGCGGTCCCAGATACCCACGGCCGGGCTGGCCGGAACCTGGTCGGCGCCGGGCAGGGTAGCGAGGGATTTCATGCTGCGCAGGTTATCGGGCAATTGGCCGTGGCTGCCGGGTTTTTGCAGGGCATAGAACTCGACGCCCCGGGGCGCGTAGTGCTCGATCAGCTCACCCAGGTGCTGCTGGTTGCCGACGTTGCAGGGGCAGGCCGGGTCCCAGAAGTGCACCAGGCGAATCGGGCCGGGCCCGGCGAGGTCAGCAGGCAGTGTTAAGGGGTCGCCGGAAAACACCGCCGTGTGTTCGCTGAAGGCGCGCAGGTAGCGCCCCTGGAACCAGTCATAGGCCGCCCACAGCACGCCGGCGCAGATAACCAGGATCAGGCTGGCGAACAGGGCGGTGCGGTAGGGCTGTCGCATTCAGATGTATCCTCGAAGGTCGCGTAGCTTGCCATGCTTGTCCTGACAGATGAATATCGCAGCTCGATATTCATCTTCACCGTCAGTCTGGAACCCTTTATGCCTGTCACCTTTGACCCCGATCATCTGCGCGAAAGCTTGCGGCCCCTGGTGGATGCGCAACCGCTCAGCGCCGAGGCTCGGGTCTACCAGCGTTTTTATGGGCTGGACCTGGCGGCGCGTAAAACCCCGGTGGTGAGTCGCCTGGGTTGCTTCGAGGTGGACGGGTTCAATGTGGTCGCGCAGGTGTGGTGGCCGCCCGTGCCGGTGGCAACGATGTTCATGTTCCATGGCTTCTACGACCACATGGGGTTGTATCGCCATGTGGTGGACTGGGCGTTGGACCAGGGCTTCGTGGTGATCGCCTGCGATTTGCCCGGGCACGGCCTGTCCAGCGGCGCGCGCGCCAGCATCGATGATTTTGCGGTGTACCAGCATGTGGTGCAGGCGCTGTTTACGCAGGCCGAAGCCCTGCAATTGCCGCAACCCTGGCATCTGTTCGGGCAAAGCACCGGCGGGGCGGTGGTGGTGGACCACTTGCTCAACCAGGGAGCCGACAGCCCGGCCCAGGGCAGGACCTTCCTGCTTTCACCCTTGGTGCGGCCACGGGCCTGGGGCTGGTCGCAAGTCAGTTATTACCTGCTGCGTCCATTCGTCAAAGGCATTGCACGGCGGTTCAGCGAGAACACCAACGATCCGGCGTTCAAACCCTTCCTTGAGGCCGACCCGCTGCAGCCGCGCCAACTGCCTACCGCGTGGGTGGGGGCCTTGGCGCGCTGGATCAAACGCATCGAAGCTGCACCGCGCAGTCCAAGGCGGCCGGTGATCGTGCAGGGCGAGGAAGACATGACGGTGGACTGGCAGCACAACCTGCAGGTGCTACGCAGCAAGTTCGACCAGCCGCAGGTGTTGATGCTGCCGCGGGGCAGGCATCATTTGGCAAATGAGATTCCGCAGATTCGCGCTGAGTACTTCAGTTTCCTCACGGATCAACTGAAGTAACGCCGTCCAGATGTGGCAGCGAGCAAGCCCGCGCCCACATTTTCTACTGCGCCAGGCTTGAGGTGCTTTGGCCGACCGCCAGGCCGGCGCGGATTGCCGCCAGCGCTGCCTGGTAATACGCCTTGCCTTCCGGCGACTCAGCAAACGTAGCGAATTCTTCCAGCTCCGGGTCGGACAGATCCCGATAGACATACAGCAGCGTGTTATTCAGGTCCTTATCGATCTGCTGCATCAGCCGCTCGCGCTGGCCATTCAGCATGCCCTGGGCCTGACCGCCGCCCAACAGGCCGGGGATCATCTGGCTCAGGCTGTCAGCCGCCACGCCGGCAATCGCCAGGCTGACTTCCGCACCGGCTTCACGAGCGGGCAGTGCCTGGGCCAGGTGGCCGATGATCAGGCTGCGGGTGGCGTCGGCCTCGATTTTCGGCAGGCCCTGAGCGTTCTTCGCCAGTTGGTCGCGGCGGGTGGCCAGCAACTCGGCGGCCACAATCTTGCGGCCCAGGGGCGATTGGAAAAATGCCAGGGCAGGCTTCGGGTCCGCCAGGTTCTTGCGCAATTGCGCCTCGGCGCGTTGGTCCACGGCCTGGGCGGCAAAGCGTTTGTTGCTGTTGTCTACCAGCGCCTGGAACACTGCTGGCGGCAGGCTATTGCGGTAGCGTTGCTGGGCGGCACTGAGGGCGTCATTGAAATGCGCACGTTGTTCGGCCCAGCCGGCGACCTTGTACAACTGGTCATGGCCGTCTGCCCAGGCGGGCAAAACGCAGAACATCAGCAAGGAAAAAAACAAACGACGCATATGGACTCCTGTCAGTCGGCCACTATTGTCCGTGTCGGGCGTAGGATTTGTCGAGAAGTCCTATCAGTCACCTGACTAAAGTGTATTCAGACGCTCGGCGGCTCTGTCGGATTCAAAGGCGTATGGATACTATGCGCGCCATGCAAATACCCCTCGATCACCCCTTGCTGCAACGTATTGTCGACGACCTGGCCGAAAAGGGCTGGTCCCGGCAGGACGGCTTCCTGCCCCAGGCTCTGACCCTGGAACTGGCGGCTGAGTGCCATAAACGTGCAGCCGAGGGTGAGCTGGCCCCGGCAGCGGTGGGACGCGGCCCGGCCCAGGAGATTCGTGAAGGCATTCGCGGCGACCACATCCAGTGGCTGGAAGAGGGCGATGCAGCGGTCTGCGGCACCTATATGGCTTTGATGGACAGCCTGCGCCTGGCCATGAACCGCAGCCTCTTCCTGGGCCTGGAAGATTTCGAAAGCCACTTCGCGATGTACCCGCCAGGGGCGTTTTACCTCAAGCACCTGGACCGTTTTCGCGACGATGACCGACGCATGGTCTCGGCGGTGATTTACTTGAACGACGCCTGGCTGCCCGAGCATGGCGGCCAGTTGCGCATGTACCTCAAGGACGGCGTCGAATACGATGTGGTGCCCACCGGCGGTTGCCTGGTGGTGTTCCTGTCGGGCGAAGTGCCCCACGAAGTCCTGCCCGCTACGCGCGAACGCCTGTCCCTGACTGGCTGGTTCCGCCGGCGGGGCAACGAGCCGTTTTAATTATGCAAAAAATTCTGATCAGCCGCTGCCTGCTTGGCCACAAAGTGCGCTACGACGGCGGGGCCAGCGGGCCGTTCGACCAATTGGCCGCGTGGCAGGCCGAAGGGCGGGTGGTTGCGATCTGCCCGGAAGTATCGGGTGGCTTGCCGACGCCACGCCCGGCGGCGGAAATTCCGGGCGGGCAGGGCGTGGCGGTGTGGGAAGGCCGTGCCCAGGTGCTGACCGCCGAGGGCGAGGACTTCAGCGCCGCCTTCCTCGACGGTGCGCGCCAGGCCTTGGCGCTGGTGCAGCGTCACAACATCCGCATCGCTGTGCTCAAGGCCAATAGCCCGTCGTGTGGCAACCTGCTGACCTATGACGGCACCTTCACGGGCGTGAAGGTCCGCGGCGAGGGCGTGACGGCGGCGCTGCTCAAGCAGCATGGGGTGCTGGTGTTCAGTGAGTTGGAGTTGCCTGAGGCGTTAGTAGCGCTGGCGCAGCTATCGAAACCTGTGTAGGTCAAAATGTGGGAGGCTGGCTTGCCTACGATGGCAGCGTGTCAGCTAGCATCTCTGTTACTGGTCCACCGCTATCGCAGGCAAGCCAGCTCCCACATTGACTGAGTCAAATCCGAAAAATCACTGTGCCTTGGGAACCGGGGGCTCGGTCTCAAGCCACTTCTGCGCCAACGCCTTCAACCGCCCATCAGCCTTCACGCGCTGCAATGCCTTGTCCAAACTCGCCTTGAACGCCGGATTGCCCTTTTGGAACGGGATCACCAGTTCCGGCTTCTCGTTGTAAGCCTCACTCAAATCGAACCGATCCTGCAGCTCGGCAGTCATAGCGATATGGTTGATGGCCACGTCGTACTTGCCGGTTTCCACGCCTTGCAGCAGGTCGGTGTCATCGGTGGTGATGAATGAAGGTCGCACATCCATCTCCTTGGCCAGTTGCTCGCCGAGGTCAACTTCGAAGCCGGTGAGTTTGTCACCTTCCTTGAAGTTGAACGGCGGGGTGTTGGCTTCAAGGGCGATGCGCAGTTCGCCACGGTCGAAGACATCATCGATCAGTTCGGCATGAGCCAGGGGGCTCAGAAGGGGAAGCAACAGTAACAGGCCAGGCGAAAAGCGCATGGTCACTCCTAAAGAATTCGAATGTGCGAGGCGCCGTTCAGCATCGCTTTGCTATGGTGTTGAGTGCCTTGGACAGCAATTTGTCGCGAAGTTGTCATAACCCTACAGATTTCATAGAAAAACTGGAGAAGTGAATGAACGCCTTTTTGTCCCGTGTCACCCTGGCCTCCCTGATGCTGGGTGCTTCCATGTTGGCTACCGCCGCGGACGGTATCCCGCGCAGCGCTCCACCTGCAGATGCCAAAGTATTTATCGTCTCGCCGAAGGACGGCGCCACGGTGGATAAAACCTTCACCGTGAAGTTCGGCATGGAAGGCTTGAAACTGGCCCCGGCCACCAGCCAGGATCCAGGCACGGGTCACCACCATCTGCTGATCGACCAGAAAGCCCTGCCTGACGCCAGCGTGCCTATCCCGGCCACCGACACCGTGATTCACTACGGCAAGGCCCAGACCGAAACCGAACTGACCCTCACCCCAGGCAAGCACACCTTGCAGCTGGTTGCCGGTGACAAACTGCACATGCAGTTCAACCCGACTGTAGCCTCGAAAGTGATCACGGTTAACGTTAAGTAAGATTTGTTCAGATGAAAAAAAGGGAGCCCTGAAGGGCTCCCTTTTTTGTGCCGCGTCGAAACCTTAGAACAACACGCGGCTACGGATGGTGCCGTTGATGTGCTGCAGCTTCTCTTGCGCCAGGTCCGAGTACTCGGCGTCGACGTCGATGACCACGTAGCCAACCTTCTCGTTGGTCTGCAGGAACTGACCGGAGATGTTGATGCCGTTTTCCGCGAAGACCTTGTTGATTTCCATCATCACGCCAGGGATGTTCTGGTGGATGTGCAGCAGGCGGTGCTTGCCAGGGTGAGCCGGCAGGGCCACTTCCGGGAAGTTCACGGACGACACCGATGTACCGTTGTCGCTGTACTTGACCAGCTTCTCCGACACTTCCAGGCCAATGTTGGCCTGTGCCTCAGCGGTGGAACCGCCGATGTGGGGGGTCAGGATCACGTTGTCCAGGCCACGCAGCGGGCTTTCGAAGATGTCGTCGTTGGAGCGAGGCTCTACCGGGAACACGTCGATGGCGGCGCCGATCAGGTGCTTGTCCTTGATCGCGTCGGCCAGTGCATCCAGCTCGACCACGGTGCCGCGTGCGGCATTGATCAGGATGCCGCCTTTCTTGATGGCGCGGATTTCCTTCTCGCCGATCATCCACTGGGTCTCGGCGGTTTCCGGAACGTGCAGGGTCACGATGTCGGACATGCCCAGCAGCTCGGTCAGGCTGGCCACTTGCGTAGCGTTGCCCAATGGCAGCTTGGTCAGGGTGTCGTAGAAGAACACCTGCATGCCAAGGCCTTCAGCCAGGACCGACAGTTGAGTGCCGATCGAGCCGTAACCGACGATACCCAGCTTCTTGCCGCGGATTTCGAAGGAGTTGGCCGCGCTTTTGATCCAGCCGCCACGGTGGCAGGAAGCGTTCTTCTCAGGAATGCCGCGCAACAACAGGATCGCCTCGGCCAGCACCAATTCTGCAACGGAGCGGGTGTTGGAGTACGGTGCGTTGAATACCGCGATGCCGCGCTCGCGCGCTGCGTTGAGGTCGACCTGGTTGGTGCCGATGCAGAAACAGCCGACCGCCACGAGTTTCTTGGCGTGATCGAAGATCTCTTCGGTCAGCTGAGTGCGGGAGCGAATGCCGATAAAGTGCGCGTCGGCGATCTTTTCCTTTAGCTGGGCTTCCGGCAGAGAACTGGTGATGTACTCAATGCTGGTGTACCCGGCGGCTTTCAGAACGTCGACAGCCGATGGGTGGACGCCTTCCAGAAGAAGGAACTTGATCTTGCTCTTATCGAGAGAAGTCTTGCTCATCTGCGTAAACCTGTATCCCGGAGAAAAATGGCAGGGAATCGAATAGCCGGATGTGCCCTGATTCACCCATACCGTTCCCGTTTGACGGCGTCTGTTGCCGTCATGCTGCGCCAGCTATGAGTCGTCGCGGCGCCTTGCCTGACGGCAACAGCCACTCGTCAAACACAAACGTATGGGTAAATCAGGGCACAGAGCTGACCCGGACGGCAGGAAAGCCGTCACCGCAGAAACGCCTTTGGGCTCTGTCCTGCGGGGGCGGTATGCTAGCATACGCGCCCCGCTAACACTCATTCCTGCGACGTGAAGCGTTCTCAGGATGACCATGAATTGTTCGAGAGTTCTGTCGATGACCCATCCTGCCCTGATTGATGAGCTAAAGACCCTGGTTGAGCCCGGCAAAGTGCTGACCGATGCGGACTCACTGGAGGCTTACGGCAAGGATTGGACCAAGCACTTCGCGCCCGCGCCGACCGCCATCGTCTTCCCCAAGACCACTGAGCAGGTCCAGGCCATTGTGCGCTGGGCCAATGCCCGCAAAGTGGCACTGGTGCCCTCCGGTGGGCGTACCGGCCTGTCGGCAGCCGCGGTGGCGGCCAATGGCGAAGTGGTGGTGTCGTTCGACTACATGAACCAGATCCTCGACGTGAACCTCACCGACCGCACCGCCGTGTGCCAGCCGGGTGTGGTCACCAAGCAATTGCAGAACGTAGCCGAAGAAAAAGGCCTGTACTACCCGGTGGACTTCGCTTCGTCGGGTTCCAGCCAGATCGGCGGCAATATCGGTACCAATGCCGGCGGGATCAAGGTCATTCGCTACGGCATGACCCGCAACTGGGTGGCGGGCATGAAGGTCGTCACCGGCAAGGGCGACGTGCTGGAGCTGAACCGCGACCTGATCAAGAACGCTACCGGCTACGACATGCGCCAGCTGTTCATCGGCGCCGAAGGCACCCTGGGCTTTGTGGTCGAAGCCACCATGCGCCTGGACCGTGCGCCGAAAAACCTCACTGCCATGGTGCTGGGCACTACCGACTTTGATTCGATCATGCCGGTATTGCACGCGTTCCAGAGCAAGCTGGACCTGACCGCCTTCGAATTCTTCTCCGACAAGGCCCTGGCCAAGGTCATGGGCCGTGGCGACGTTCCGGCGCCGTTCGAAACCGAATGCCCGTTCTACGCGCTGCTGGAATTCGAAGCCACCACCGAAGAGGTTGCCAACCACGCGCTGGAAACCTTCGAACACTGCGTCGAGCAGGGCTGGGTGCTGGACGGCGTGATGAGCCAGAGCGAAACCCAGCTGCACAACCTGTGGAAACTGCGCGAGTACATCTCCGAAACCATTTCCCACTGGACGCCGTACAAGAATGATATTTCGGTCACGGTCTCCAAAGTGCCGGCGTTCTTGAAGGAAATCGACGCCATCGTCGGCGAACATTACCCGGATTTCGAAATTGTCTGGTTCGGCCACATCGGCGACGGCAACCTGCACCTGAACATCCTCAAGCCGGAAAACCTGAGCAAGGACGAGTTCTTCGCCAAGTGCGCCACCGTGAACAAGTGGGTCTTCGAAACCGTCGAGAAGTACAACGGTTCGATCTCGGCTGAACACGGCGTGGGCATGACCAAGCGGGATTACCTGACCTACAGTCGCTCGCCGGTTGAAATCGAATACATGAAGGCAGTTAAAGCGGTGTTCGACCCGAACGGGATCATGAACCCAGGCAAGATCTTCGCTGTTTAATCGCCCCTGAAGGAGTCGTTCCATGAGCTACCAGCACAAGTATGTCGACGGCACCAACATCCACTTTCCGGTCGGTAAAGTGGTGTGTATCGGGCGTAACTACGCCGAACATGCCAAGGAACTGGACAACCCGGTACCGACCGAACCGTTGCTGTTCATCAAGCCGGGCAGTTGCGTGGTGCCGTTGGAAGGCGGTTTCAGCATCCCCACCGAACGCGGTTCTGTGCACTACGAGGCGGAAATCGCGGTGTTGATCGGCAAACCGCTGTCGACCAAGCCCAGCCGTGAAGAAGTGCTGGATGCCATCTCCGGCTTCGCCCCGGCCCTGGACCTGACCCTGCGTGACAAACAGGCCGAGCTGAAAGCCAAGGGCCTGCCGTGGGAAATCGCCAAGTCGTTCGACGGCGCGGCGGTGATTGCACCGTTTGTGGTGGGCAGCACCTTCCCGGACGTCACTGACATCGGCATCCGCCTGACCATCAATGGCGAAGTCCGCCAGGACGGCAACAGCGCGATCATGCTCAACCCGATCATCCCGATGATCCAGTACATGGCCGGCTGCTTCTCGCTGCAGGCCGGCGATGTGATCCTCACGGGCACCCCAGCCGGCGTGGGCCCGCTGAATGTGGGTGATGAGCTGGTGCTGGAACTGTCGGGCGTGAACCGCTTCGAAAGCAGCGTGCGCTAAAAGCAGCACGCCGCTCACAGGTGGGGGCTGGCTTGCCTGCGATAGCAGCAGCGGGGTGTCAATAGCACACCGCGTTGCCTGCATCGCGGGCAAGCCCGGCGCTCACAGGGGTGTACGTGCAGCCGCAAATTCCGTGCTTTTGCATTTTTTTCACACGCCATCCGGATAATCCTTCGGGCTCGAGCGCGCGGTTCCGCGGAACCTGTGCTATCACCTAACGCTGATTTCCCGGATAAAGTGCCCAATGGCCGTGCCCCTGCCTACCGTCACCCCCAAGTTGCGTTCCCGATTTGCCCTGCGCTGGTATTCCTGGCTGTTTCTCGCCGGTGCCGTTGTGTATGGCATTGCCTGGGCCATGCACTGGGATGATCGCGGCATGTTGTGGGTACTGGAACGTTTTGAGACGCCCGCCGAACGCCAGGAAAGCGTGTGGCTACCGGACTACCACGCCGTCATCGACGCCAAGTTGCTGCCGGGCATGGAAAAGGACGAAGCCTCGGACCTGGCGTACAACCCCCAGACCAAGACGCTGTTCTCCGTTATGGGCAAGAACCCGTTCCTTGTCGAGCTGACCTTGCAAGGCGATGTGCTGCGCAAGATGCCACTCAATGGCTGGAACAACCCCGAAGGGCTGACGGTGATGGAAAACGGCCTGATGGCCGTGGTCGACGAGCGCCAGCACAGCCTGACGATCATCAAGATCGACGCGACTACCACGGCATTGAACAAGGCTGACTTCTCGAGTTATGACCTGGGCCCGTCCAAAGACCAGAACAAAGCCTTTGAAGCCATCACCTGGGACAAGCGTCATCAGCAGTTGATCCTGGGCGAAGAGCGCCCAGCGGCGCTGTTTACCTGGAAAAGCGACGGCGGCCCGACCCTCGCGGGCGATAAGGTCAAGCTGGCCAGCAGCGAGCTGGACATGCGCAACCTCTCCGCACTGGCCGTCGACCCGCGCACTGGGCATCTGCTGGCGTTGTCGGCCGACTCCCATCTGTTGCTGGAGTTGGACGAGAAGGGCGAGCAAGTCAGCTTCATGACGTTGCTTGGCGGCTTCAATGGCCTCAAAGACACGATTCCTCGTGCCGAAGGGGTGACCATGGACGAGGACGGCACGTTGTACATGGTCAGTGAGCCCAACCTGTTCTATCGGTTCGAAAAGCAGAAATAGCAGACAAATTACGTCGGATATTTCTCCATGAGCGGCATTCGCCAGACATCAGGGCATGTTTAAGTTTAAATTCAGACAGGCGTGATATTCATTCGCCACTTTTGACTTTGAGCCCGCCCGATGCAACGACTAGCCCGCCCCAAACCGCTCTTCTTTATGCTTGTGCTGATCGCCCTGGTCAGCGTCGGGGCCGTTGCACAGCATTTTCGCCTGTTCGAGCGCGCCTGGTTCAACTGGCAGGCGTGGCGCCAGCCGATGGACCAGCGCTCCATCGGCCTGGCGGATTACCGGGTGACCCTGGAGGCCCAGGTCATCGAAGGGCTTGATGACGATGTGTCGGCCCTGACCTACGACCCCGTGCGCAAAAGCCTGTTTACCGTCACCAACAAAAACGCCGAGCTGATCGAACTGTCCCTCCAGGGCAAGATCCTGCGGCGTATCCCCTTGGTGGGCTTTGGCGATGCCGAGGCGGTGGAATTTATCAGCGACAACATTTATGTCATCAGCGATGAGCGCCAGCAGCGGCTGATCAAGGTGCATGTGGACGATGACACGCAATTCCTCGACGCCGCCGATGCGGAGCAAATGACCCTGGGCCTGCACGTCGGTGGCAACAAGGGGTTTGAAGGGTTGGCCTATGACTCGGAGGGCAAGCGCCTGTTCGTGGCCAAGGAGCGCGACCCGATGCTGATCTACGAGGTCCACGGCTTCCCGCATTTCAAACCGGAAAAAACCTACTCGGTGCACGTGGTCAACAACCCCAAGCGTGATGCCGGCTTGTTTGTGCGTGACCTGTCGAGCCTGCAATACGATGAGCGCAGCGGGCATTTGCTGGCGCTGTCGGATGAGTCGTTCCTGGTGCTGGAGCTGGATATCGACGGTCGCCCGTTGAGCAGTCTGTCACTGCTCAACGGGCGCCATGGCCTGACGAAGCGGGTGCCGCAGGCCGAAGGGATCGCCATGGATGACGAGGGCACGTTGTACCTCGTCAGCGAGCCGAACCTGTTCTACGTGTTCAAAAAACCCACGCCTTGAAGCAACACAGGCATGTGCATCAAGCCTTGAGGGTTTTCACGCCTTCGGAGGTGCCCAGCAGCAGGACATCAGCCGGGCGTGCAGCGAACAAACCGTTGGTGACCACGCCGACGATCGCATTGATCTGAGTCTCCAGCGCCACCGGGTTGGTGATCTGCATGTTGAACACGTCGAGGATGATGTTGCCGTTGTCGGTCAACACACCTTCGCGGTACACCGGGTCGCCGCCCAGTTTCACCAGCTCGCGGGCCACGTGGCTGCGGGCCATCGGAATGACTTCTACCGGCAGCGGGAAGGCCCCGAGTACCGGCACCAACTTGCTGGCGTCGGCGATGCAGATAAAGGTCTTGGCCACGGCCGCGACGATTTTCTCGCGGGTCAGGGCGGCGCCGCCGCCCTTGATCAGGTTCAGGTGCTCGTCGCTCTCATCGGCGCCGTCGACGTAGAACTCCAGGTCGCTCACGGTGTTGAGCTCGTACACCGGAATGCCGTGCCCCTTGAGCCGTGCAGCAGTCGCTTCGGAACTGGCCACGGCGCCGTCGAATGCGCCCTTGTGCTGGGCCAGCGCATCGATAAAGCAGTTGGCGGTGGAGCCGGTGCCGACACCGACGATGCTTTTGTCGTCGAGTTTAGGAAGGATTAAATCGACGGCGGCCTGGGCCACTGCCTGTTTGAGTTGATCCTGGGTCATGCGGGCTCCGGAACGGGCGGGGAGTAAAGAGGGGCGCGAGTATAACCCAACAAAACCTCGGGATTCGTGTGGTCGCCCGCCCAAACGCTGGGTTAGACTCCTTGGCCCTGCCCAACTCGCCCAGTGATTTCCGCCGATGCTTGAACAGTACGTCAAAAAGATCCTCACCTCGCGCGTTTACGACGTTGCCGTAGAAACCCCGTTGCAGACCGCCCGCCAGCTCTCGGAGCGTCTGGGCAACAAGGTCTGGCTCAAGCGTGAAGACTTGCAGCCGGTGTTCTCGTTCAAGATTCGCGGCGCCTATAACAAGCTGACCCAATTGACTGCGCAAGAGCGTGCGCGTGGCGTCGTCACGGCGTCGGCCGGCAATCATGCCCAGGGCCTGGCCCTGGCGGCGAAGGTGCTGGGGGTCAAAGCCACCATCGTGATGCCCAAGACCACCCCCGAGATCAAGGTCGAAGGCGTGCGCTCCCGGGGCGGCAAAGTGGTGCTGCATGGCGATTCCTTCCCGGAAGCCCTGGCCTACTCGCTGAAACTGGTCGACGAAAAAGGCTACGTCTACATCCACCCCTACGATGATCCACACACCATTGCCGGGCAGGGAACCGTGGCGATGGAAATCCTGCGCCAGCACCCGGGGCCGCTGGACGCGATTTTCGTGCCGGTGGGCGGCGGCGGGCTGATCGCCGGTATTGCGGCGTACGTGAAATACCTGCGCCCGGAGATCAAGGTCATCGGCGTCGAGCCGGACGACTCCAACTGCCTGCAAGCCGCCATGGCCGCCGGCGAGCGCGTGGTGTTGCCGACCGTCGGGCTGTTTGCCGATGGCGTGGCGGTGGCGCAGATCGGCCAGCACACCTTCGACATCTGCAAGGACTACGTGGATGAAGTGATCACCGTGAGCACCGATGAAATCTGTGCGGCGATCAAGGACATCTACGACGACACCCGCTCCATCACCGAGCCTGCGGGCGCCTTGGGCGTGGCGGGTATCAAGAAATACGTGGAGACCCGTGGCGTGACCGGGCAGACCCTGGTGGCCATCGACTCCGGTGCCAACGTCAACTTCGACCGCCTGCGCCATGTCGCCGAGCGCGCCGAGCTGGGTGAAGGCCGCGAAGCCATCATTGCCGTGACCATCCCCGAGAAGCCCGGCAGCTTCAAGGCGTTCTGCGAGGCCGTGGGCAAGCGCCAGATCACCGAATTCAACTACCGCTACCACTCTGGCAGCGAGGCGCACATCTTCGTCGGCGTGCAGACCCACCCGGAAAACGATCCGCGCAGCGCCTTGATCGCCAGCCTCACCAGCCAGGGCTTCCCGGTGCTGGACCTGACCGAGAACGAACTGGCCAAGTTGCACATTCGTCATATGGTCGGTGGGCATGCGGCCAAGGTCAGCGATGAAGTGGTATTGCGTTTCGAATTCCCGGAACGTCCGGGAGCGCTGTTCAACTTTCTTAACAAATTGGGCGGGCGCTGGAACATCTCGATGTTCCACTATCGCAACCACGGCGCCGCAGATGGCCGTGTGGTCGCCGGCCTGCAAGTGCCGGCGGACGAGCGCCACCTGGTACCGGCAGCCCTGGAGGCCATTGGCTACCCGTATTGGGACGAAAGCGATAACCCGGCCTACAAACTGTTCCTCGGTTGAGCGACTACGCTGATTGGGGCGGCCTTTAAGGAAGACGACACATGGAAACCCTCTCCACCCTGGCAACCCTGAAAGTTATCCACATCGCAGCCACTGTGTTGTTGCTGCTCAGCGGCCTGGCGCTGGCGTTACTGGCGTGGCGCAAACGCAGTGCAGGCCCGGCGGTGACCGTGCAACGCCCGTGGGTGTTTGTATGGCTGTTGATGGGACTGTGCGTGGTCAGCATGCCGTTTACCGGCTGGTGGCTGGTCCATCTGGTTGGCTGGCCGTTGGGGCAGACCTGGATCCTGGGTTCCAGCATCCTCTATACCGTGGCGGCACTGGCGTGGTTCTGGCTGGTGGCGCGGCTGAATCGCCTGCGCAAGGGCGATGGCGGTAGCTTGAATTTTACCCTGGTGCTGGCGGTGGTCAGCCTCGTCGGGTTTGTGGCGATTGCCGGGTTGATGGGGGCCAAGCCGGTTTAAGGCTCAAGACCGAGTCGGCTTCATCGCAGGCAGGCGAGCGCCCACATTTTGAACGGTGAACACCGTCAAAGGTGGGCGCTGGCTTGCCTGCGCTAGGGCCATCAGCTGCGCAGCGTGATCACTGGCCAGCCGCGCTTCTCGGCCTCGGCCCGCAGGTTCGGGTCCGGATCCACCGCCACCGGGTGGGTGACCTGCTCCAGCAACGGCAGGTCGTTCATCGAATCGCTGTAGAAGTAGCTGTCTTCCAGGGTGTAGCCGGTTTCTTCCAGCCAACGGTTCAGGCGTGTCACCTTGCCTTCGCGGAAACACGGCACATCGGTGCTGCGCCCCGTGTAGCGGCCGTTTTCCATCTCGCACTCCGTGGCGATCAGGGTTTCCACACCCAGCCGTGCCGCAATCGGTGCGGTGACAAAACGGTTGGTGGCGGTGATGATCACCAGCTTGTCACCGGCGGCGCGGTGCTTGGCCAGCAGTTCCAAGGCCAGCGGCAGCATGATCGGCTCGATGCAGTCGCGCATGTAGTCGTTGTGCCACTCGTCCAGTTGGGCCCGCTCGGTGCGGCCGAGGATTTCTAGGCAAAAGTTCAGGTAGGCGGCGTTGTCCAGCGTGCCGGCCAGGTAGTCCTGGTAGAACTCGTCGTTGCGGGCCTTGTAGGCAACCGGGTCGAGAATCCCGCGTTCACAGAGGTAATCGCCCCAGGCGTGGTCGCTGTCACCGCCGAGAAGGGTGTTGTCCAAGTCGAATAAAGCCAGGCGCATTGCAGTTACTCGCTGAAAAGTCTGTAAAAAGGCGTCCAGAATACGGTCTTTTCACAAGAGTGCACATAAGGTAAGAAGCCTCGTTGCCGCTTCATCAACCTTTGTGGAACAATGCGGCGACATGCGTTTGCGAGGTTGTTGCCGTGATCGACCCCGATGGTTTCCGTCCTAATGTCGGGATTATTCTTACGAATGATGCCGGACAGGTGCTATGGGCTCGCCGAATCAACCAAGATGCCTGGCAGTTTCCTCAAGGTGGAATCAACCCCGACGAAACCCCTGAAGACGCCTTGTACCGTGAGTTGAACGAAGAAGTCGGCCTTGAGCGCGAAGATGTACAAATTCTGGCCTGTACCCGTGGCTGGTTGCGCTATCGTTTGCCGCAACGCCTGGTGCGTACCCACAGCCAACCGCTGTGCATCGGCCAGAAGCAGAAATGGTTTCTCCTGCGCCTGATCTCCAACGAGCAGCGGGTGCGGATGGATTTGACCGGTAAACCGGAGTTCGATGGCTGGCGCTGGGTCAGCTATTGGTACCCGTTGGGCCAGGTGGTGACATTCAAGCGCGAGGTTTATCGTCGCGCTCTCAAAGAGCTTGCCCCGCGCCTTTTAGCGCGCGACTGACGACGGAGTTCGACCCCGAGCCATGCTCAATACGCTGCGCAAGATCGTCCAGGAAGTTAACTCCGCCAAGGATCTCAAGGCGGCGTTGGGGATTATTGTGTTGCGCGTCAAGGAAGCCATGGGCAGCCAGGTCTGCTCGGTTTACCTGCTGGACCCCGAGACCAACCGTTTTGTGCTGATGGCCACCGAGGGCTTGAACAAGCGCTCCATCGGCAAGGTCAGCATGGCGCCCAATGAAGGTCTTGTGGGCCTGGTGGGGACGCGTGAAGAACCCCTGAACCTTGAAAACGCGGCCGATCACCCGCGTTATCGCTACTTTGCCGAAACCGGCGAGGAGCGTTACGCCTCGTTCCTCGGCGCGCCGATCATTCACCACCGCCGCGTCGTCGGCGTGTTGGTCATCCAGCAAAAAGAGCGCCGTCAGTTCGACGAAGGTGAAGAAGCCTTCCTCGTGACCATGAGCGCGCAGCTCGCCGGGGTTATTGCCCACGCCGAAGCCACCGGCTCGATTCGCGGCCTGGGACGCCAGGGCAAGGGGATCCAGGAAGCCAAGTTCGTCGGCGTGCCGGGTTCGCCGGGTGCGGCGGTCGGTACCGCCGTGGTCATGCTGCCGCCGGCCGATCTCGATGTGGTGCCGGACAAGACCGTCGATGACATCGACGCTGAAATCAAACTGTTCAAGACCGCCCTGGAAGGCGTGCGCGCCGACATGCGCAACCTGTCGACCAAGCTGGCCACGCAACTGCGGCCCGAAGAGCGCGCGCTGTTCGACGTGTACCAGATGATGCTGGATGACGCGTCGCTGGGTAATGAAGTCAAGACCGTGATCAAGACCGGCCAATGGGCCCAGGGCGCCCTGCGCCAGGTGGTCACCGATCACGTCAACCGATTCGAACTGATGGACGACGCCTACCTGCGCGAGCGTGCCTCGGATGTGCGTGACCTCGGTCGCCGTCTGCTGGCCTACCTGCAGGAAGACCGCACCACCAACCTGGTCTACCCCGACAACACCATCCTGATCAGTGAAGAACTGACCGCCACCATGCTCGGCGAAGTGCCGGAAGGCAAACTGGTCGGCCTGGTGTCGGTACTGGGTTCGGGTAACTCCCACGTCGCGATCCTGGCCCGGGCCATGGGCATCCCGACGGTGATGGGCCTGGTGGACCTGCCGTATTCCAAGGTGGATGGTATCGACATGATCGTCGATGGCCATCGCGGCGAAGTGTTTACCAACCCCAGTGAAGTGCTGCGCAAGCAGTACGCCGAAGTGGTTGAAGAAGAGAAGCAACTGGCGCTGGGCCTCGACTCATTGCGCGAACTGCCGTGCGTGACCACCGACGGCCATCGTGTGCCGCTGCTGGTAAATACCGGCCTGCTGGCCGACGTCGCCCGTGCGCAGCAGCGCGGCGCCGAAGGGGTGGGGCTGTACCGCACCGAAGTGCCGTTCATGATCAACCAGCGTTTCCCGAGTGAGAAGGAGCAGCTGGCGATTTATCGCGAGCAACTGCAAGCCTTCCACCCGTTGCCGGTGACGATGCGCAGCCTGGACATCGGCGGCGACAAGTCACTGTCTTATTTCCCGATCAAGGAAGACAACCCCTTCCTCGGCTGGCGCGGTATTCGCGTCACCCTCGACCACCCTGAAATTTTCCTCGTACAGACCCGCGCCATGCTCAAGGCCAGCGAAGGCCTGAACAACCTGCGCATCCTGCTGCCGATGATCTCCGGCACCCATGAGTTGGAAGAGGCATTGCACCTGATCCACCGGGCCTGGGGCGAGGTACGCGACGAAGGCGCCGACGTGCCGATGCCGCCGATTGGCGTGATGATCGAAATCCCGGCGGCGGTCTACCAGGCCAAGGAGCTGGCGCGGCAGGTGGACTTCCTGTCGGTGGGCTCCAACGACCTGACCCAATACCTGCTGGCCGTGGACCGTAACAACCCACGGGTGGCCGACCTCTACGACTACCTGCACCCGGCCGTGCTGCAAGCGCTGCAACATGTGGTGCGCGACGCCCATGCCGAAGGCAAGCCGGTGAGCATCTGCGGTGAAATGGCCGGCGACCCGGCGGCGGCGGTGCTGTTGATGGCGATGGGCTTTGACAGCCTGTCGATGAACGCCACCAACTTGCCAAAGGTGAAGTGGATGTTGCGCCAGGTTGAACTGAGCATGGCCAAGGACCTGCTGGCGGAGTTGATGACCATCGACAACCCGCAAGTTATCCACAGCTCGTTGCAATTGGCGCTGAAGAACCTGGGGCTGACGCGGATGATCAACCCAGGGTCGGCAAAAACCCTCTAGACCGAGGCGCGGCTATCGCAGGCACGCCAGCTCCCACATTGGAATGCATTTCAAATGTGGGGGCTGGCTTGCCTGCGATAGCGTCAGTCAAAACACCGCTAAATCGTGAGTTCTACCTCGCCCAACCGCCCACCCAGCGGCCCAAAACTGCGCTCCACCATCCGCCGCGATCCATCCGCATTCACAATCAACGCCGTGCTCGCCCGAGTCCCGTAACTGGGGCTGGCAATGAATACGCTCGACAGCAGGCTCTCGGTCGCCAATCCCACGCCGGTATCCGGCAATTCGGCAAAGGGCGCGGTCTGGGGATCGCTCAGGATATCCAGCAAGGCGTGCGGCTGAGGATCTTCGAGTATTTCGCTCAGCGCCGCCTTGGCCTTGAGCAACTTGGGCCACGGCGTATCCAGCCCTGCATTGGATAACCCGTACACCCCGGCCTTCAACCGTGTCGGTTCGGTATGGTTGGCGTTGTAGTGCCACAACTCATCCCGTGTGCCCAGTAGCAGGTTGAACCCGGCGTATTCAATCGAGCGGCCGTTAACGTCGGCCAGATACTCGTCAATCGGCAGTGAACCGCTGAGAAAGCGCGCCACCAGTTCCCCACGGGACTTGCGGGCCGGCGGCTGGTGAGGGTCGCGGATATTGGTCAGGGCGGCAAAGCGCCCTTCGGCACTGACCCCCAGCCAAGTGCCGCCGGCTTCCTGGTCGCGACCGGCGTAGACGTGAGGCGCATCCGCCCATTGGGCCAGCGGCAGGCTCGGGCGGGCGTAGAACTCATCGCGGTTGGCCGCGACGATCAACGGCTGGGCGTGGCCCGGCCGCCAGGCGAAAACAATCAGGCACATCAGGCGATCCCTTTTGTGTTTTCCCCCACTCTACCCACACCCGCAGCGGCGTTCCATCGTATCCAGTTGGGTCGCATGCCTTCCATCCGTTAACATGCCGGACTTGGTTCGGGGGCTCCCATGGAATTTCTGCTGTATTTGCTGCTTGGCGCCTGTGCGGGCGTGCTCGCCGGGCTGTTTGGCGTGGGCGGCGGGATCATCATCGTGCCGGTGCTGGTGTTCAGCTTCACCTTGCAGGGCTTCGACCCGCAGGTGCTGACCCATTTGGCCGTGGGCACGTCCCTGGCGACGATCATCTTTACCTCGGTGAACGCCGTGCGTGAGCACCACCGGCGTGGCGCGGTGCGTTGGCCGATCTTTGTGTGGATGACCCTGGGGATCCTGATCGGCGCGGGCTTTGGTGCATTGACCGCCGAGGCGATTTCCGGCCCGCACCTGCAAAAAATCATCGGAGTGTTTGCCTTGCTGGTGGCCCTGCAATTGGCCCTGGACGTCAAGCCCAAGGCCAGCCGGACGGTGCCGGGCAAGGTCGGCCTGACCCTCGCCGGCAGCGTGATTGGCTGGGCCTCGGCGATTTTCGGGATTGGCGGCGGCTCGCTGACCGTACCGTTTTTGACCTGGCGCAGCGTGCCGATGCAGCAGGCGGTCGCCACTTCATCGGCCTGTGGCCTGCCAATTGCGTTGGCCAGTGCATCAAGTTTCATGATTCTGGGCTGGCATGACCCACTGTTGCCCGCTCATAGTCTAGGGTTCGTGTATTTGCCGGCGCTGCTGGGCATTGCCCTGACCAGCATGGTGTTTGCGCGTTTTGGCGCGCGCCTGGCGCACCGGTTGTCGCCGCGTATGCTCAAGCGGTTGTTCGCCGGGTTGTTGTTCTGTGTCGGCCTAAACTTTTTGCTTTGAAAAACTTGAGTAATACAGTCTTAATCGCGCCCGGGCATGGTCCTGCGCAATAACGAATGATTAACGAGGAGTCGCAATGCTGCCTTACCCGCAGATCGACCCGGTGGCCCTGGCCATCGGTCCGCTGAAAATCCACTGGTACGGGTTGATGTACCTGATCGGCATCGGCGGTGCATGGTTGCTGGCCTCCCGGCGCCTGAACCGCTTCGACCCGACCTGGACCAAGGAGAAACTCTCCGACATGGTCTTCTGGCTGTCGATGGGGGTGATTGTTGGCGGACGCCTGGGGTATGTGCTGTTCTACGATCTTTCCGCGTACATCGCCAACCCCACGCTGATCTTCGAAGTGTGGAAGGGCGGCATGGCATTCCACGGTGGCTTCATCGGCGTGATGATTGCCGCCTGGTGGTTTGGCCGCCGCAACGGCAAGTCGTTCTTCCAACTGATGGACTTCGTTGCTCCGATGGTGCCGATTGGCCTGGGCGCCGGGCGGATCGGTAACTTCATCAACGCCGAGTTATGGGGCAAGCCGACCGACGTGCCGTGGGCCATGGTGTTCCCGCCGTTCAGCGACCCGGCGCAATTGCCGCGCCACCCGTCGCAGCTTTACCAGTTCGCGTTGGAAGGCGTGGCACTGTTCCTTATCCTGTACCTCTTCTCGCGCAAGCCGCGCCCCACCATGGCGGTGTCGGGCATGTTCGCGCTGTTCTACGGGATCTTCCGCTTCATCGTCGAATTCGTACGCGTACCGGATGCCCAGTTGGGTTACCTGGCGTGGGGCTGGCTGACCATGGGTCAGGTCCTCAGTATTCCGATGATATTGGTAGGCCTGGGCCTGCTGTGGTGGGCTTACAATCGCCCGCAACCCCTGAAGAACGCTGCGCTTTAAATTCGAATGCCGAGGCTCGCCAGCCTCGGCTTCACCGATACAGGTACCAAAATGAAGCAATATCTCGAACTACTGAACGACGTCGTGACCAATGGATTGACCAAGGGCGATCGCACCGGCACCGGCACCAAGGCCGTGTTCGCCCGTCAGTATCGGCATAACTTGGCCGACGGCTTCCCACTGCTGACCACCAAGAAGCTTCACTTCAAAAGCATCGCCAACGAGCTGATCTGGATGTTGAGCGGCAACACCAACATTAAGTGGCTCAACGAAAATGGCGTGAAAATCTGGGACGAATGGGCCACCGAAGACGGTGACCTGGGCCCGGTCTACGGTGAACAGTGGACTGCCTGGCCAACCAAGGACGGCGGCACGATCAACCAGATCGATTACATGGTCCACACCCTCAAGACCAACCCTAACAGCCGCCGCATCCTGTTCCACGGCTGGAACGTCGAGTACCTGCCCGACGAAACCAAGAGCCCGCAGGAAAACGCGCGCAACGGCAAGCAAGCCCTGCCACCGTGCCACCTGCTGTACCAGGCGTTCGTGCACGACGGTCACCTGTCGATGCAGTTGTACATCCGCAGCTCCGACGTCTTCCTCGGCCTGCCGTACAACACTGCCGCGCTGGCATTGCTCACTCATATGCTAGCCCAGCAGTGCGACCTGATCCCGCACGAGATCATCGTCACCACCGGCGACACCCACGCCTACAGCAACCACATGGAACAGATCCGCACCCAACTGGCGCGTACGCCGAAGAAACTGCCGGAACTGGTGATCAAGCGCAAACCCGCATCGATCTACGACTACACGTTCGAAGACTTCGAAATCGTGGGCTACGACGCCGACCCAAGCATCAAGGCCGACGTCGCCATCTAAAGGCTATCGCGTTCGAAATGTGGGAGCGGGCTTGCTCGCGAAAGCGCAGTGTCAGTCACCCGATTGATCGGCTGATACACCGCCTTCGCGAGCAAGCCCGCTCCCACATTTTCGATAAGGTTAACAAGGCGGCATCAGTGCCCGTGGCTTCGGCCCACATGTGAAGGCTCAGCCTCACTGGCCTGCACACTCCCGCTGACCTCCAGCCGCTGCAGAATCCCGCACTCCGGCCCGCCACCACAGCGCTGGCGCAGGTCCAGCAATTGTTCCTGCAACGCCAGCAGCCCATCGATCCGCGCTTTCACATGGTGGATATGCTCGTCGATCAGCGCATTCACGTTTTCGCACTGGTCCTGGGGGCTGTCCCGCAGGCCCAACAGGCTGCGGATTTCTTCCAGGGTCATGTCGAGGCTGCGGCAGTTGCGGATAAAGATAAGCCGCTCGGTGTGCGCCTGGGTATACACGCGGTAGTTGGCGTCCGTGCGCGCCGGGGGTGGCAGGAGGCCTTCCTTCTCGTAGTAACGGATGGTTTCCACCGGGCAGTCGGTCAGTTTGGCCAATTCGCCGATCTTCATCGCAGCAATCTCCAAATGGGTGCTTGACCCTATAGTGGCTACAGGGTCTTTACTTGGCAACAGGCACCTTTACGGACGCGACAGAATGAGCGATTCCATCCACACCCCGCACAAGCATGACCACGACCACGACCATGCCCCGAAGAAATTGACTCCCGTGCATGACCACGGGCACGGCGGCTCGTGCTGTTCCGGCGCTCCTGCGCCAGCGCTCGTTCAATTGAGCGAAGCGCCTACCGCGGGCTCGCGGCTGAGCACCTTTCGCATCGAAGCCATGGACTGCCCCACCGAGCAGACGCTGATCCAGAACAAACTGGGCAAGCTTGCGGGCGTGCAGCAGCTGGAATTCAACCTGATCAACCGTATCCTGGGTGTCACCCATGACTTGCCGAGCACTGCGCCGATCATCGACGCGGTCAAATCCCTGGGCATGCAGGCCGACCCCATCGAAGAAGGCACGCCTGCCGCCGAGCCTCCTGCCAAGAAACACTGGTGGCCGCTGGCGGTGTCCGGCGTCGGCGCGCTGGGCGCCGAAGTGCTGCACTTCACCAACGCCGCGCCCACCTGGGTCATCGCGGTGGTCGCGCTGGTGTCGATCCTCAGCGGCGGCCTCACCACCTACAAAAAGGGCTGGATTGCCCTGAAAAACCTCAACCTGAACATCAATGCGTTGATGAGCATTGCGGTGACCGGTGCGATCCTGATCGGCCAGTGGCCGGAGGCCGCGATGGTGATGTTCCTGTTCACCGTGGCCGAGTTGATCGAAGCCAAATCCCTGGACCGTGCGCGCAATGCCATCAGTGGCTTGATGCAGATGACGCCCGAGCAGGCCACGGTGCAGCAGGCGGATGGGACATGGGTTGAAAAAGAGGTAAAAAGCATTGAGCTGGGCGCCATCGTGCGGGTCAAGCCCGGCGAGCGCATCGGCCTGGACGGTGAAGTCACTGCCGGCCAATCCACCATCGATCAGGCGCCGATCACCGGTGAAAGCCTGCCGATTGAAAAGACCGTGGGCGATAAAGTCTTCGCGGGCACCATCAACCAGGCCGGTTCCCTGGAATACACCGTCACCGCAGCTGCCAACAACTCGACCCTGGCGCGCATCATTCACGCGGTGGAACAGGCCCAAGGCGCGCGGGCGCCGACTCAGCGGTTTGTCGACAGCTTCTCGAAGATCTACACCCCGGCCGTGTTCCTGTTCGCCCTGGGTGTCGCGCTGATTCCGCCGCTGTTCATCGCTGGCGCCTGGTTTGACTGGATCTACCGTGCCCTGGTACTGCTGGTGGTCGCCTGCCCGTGTGCGCTGGTGATTTCCACCCCAGTGACCATCGTCAGTGGTCTCGCGGCCGCTGCGCGCAAAGGCATCCTGATCAAGGGCGGCGTGTATTTGGAGGGCGGTTACAAGCTCGACTACCTGGCCCTCGACAAGACCGGCACGATCACCCACGGCAAGCCGGTGCAGACCGATTACCTGGCCCTGTTCCCCACTGTCGAAGACCGCGCGCCGGCGTTGGCCGCCAGTCTGGCCGGGCGTTCCGATCACCCGGTGTCGCTGGCGATTGCGAATGCGGCTGTGGATAAAAACCTGCCGGTTGACGTTGTGGATAACTTCGAGGCCCTGGCCGGTCGCGGCGTACGCGGCGATATCAACGGTGAAACCTACTACCTGGGCAACCATCGCCTGGTGGAAGACCTGGGCCTGTGCTCGCCGGAGCTGGAAGAAAAACTCTTCGCCCTGGAAAAACAGGGCAAATCGGTGGTGCTGCTGCTCGACAAGTCTGGCCCCCTGGCGCTGTTCGCCGTGGCCGACACGGTCAAGGACAGCAGCCGTGAAGCCATCCAGCAATTGCATGAGCTGGGCATCAAGACCCTGATGCTTACCGGCGACAACACCCACACCGCCCAGGCGATTGCCGCTCAGGTCGGCATCGACCGGGCCCAGGGCGACCTGTTGCCTACCGACAAACTGCAAGCCATCGAAACCCTCTACGGCCAAGGCCATCGCGTGGGCATGGTCGGCGACGGGATCAACGACGCCCCGGCCCTGGCCCGCGCCGAGATCGGTTTTGCCATGGCCGCCGCCGGTACCGACACTGCCATCGAGACCGCCGACGTGGCGCTGATGGATGATGACCTGCGCAAGATTCCGGCATTCATTCGTCTGTCGCGACAAACGTCGAGTATCCTCAAGCAAAACATCGCCCTGGCGCTGGTGATCAAGGCGATCTTCCTGGTGGTCACCTTCCTGGGCCTGGCCACCATGTGGATGGCGGTGTTTGCCGACATGGGCGTGGCCCTGCTGGTGGTGTTCAATGGCCTGCGCCTGTTGCGCAAATAAACGATGAGAGGGTGGTGTGCTGAGTGCCGAGTTGAAGGCGTTTTACATGGTGGCCCGCCAGGGCAGCATTACCCAGGCGGCGAAAAAACTCGGCCTGAGCCAGCCCACGGTCACCACCCAGATCCGTAACCTGGAAAGCCAGTACGGTGTCGAACTGTTCTACCGAGGCGGCCGCCGCCTCACCGTCAGCGACGACGGCGCGCGCCTGCTGCCGATGGTCAAGGCGCTGTTGCAGCAGGAGGCGGATATCGAGTTCTTCCTGCGCAACAATGGCCAGGTCCAGGGCGCACTGAGAATTGCCGCGACAGCACCGTATTACATCCTCGACCTGGTCAAAGCGTTTCGCGAGCGCTTGCCGCAAGTGGACGTGTCGGTGGAAATCGGCAACTCCCAGCAAGTGCTGGAAGCCCTGGATGACTACCGCGTCGACGTTGCCGCCTCCTCGCAACTGCTGGAAGACTCGCGCCTGATTCGGCGTGTATTGGGCACCGACCCCCTGGTGCTGGCGGTGCACCGCAACCATCCCCTGGCCAAGCTCGACCATGTGCCCCTCAATGCATTGGCCGGGCACACCTTGTTGATGCGTGAAGCGGGTTCCACCACGCGGCGCCTCACCGAAGAAATGCTGCAGGGCGCTGGCGTGAGTTATGGCCCACTGCTGGAAATCGGCAGCCGCGAGTCGATCCGCGAAGCGGTGCTGCGCAATATCGGCATCAGCATCATCGCCCGTCAGGAAGTGCCCCACGACCCGCAACTGCGGGTGCTGACCATCGAAAATGCACCGCAGATCCCCGAGTACCTGTACTGCCTCAAGGAGCGCAAAGGCGCGCGGTTGCCGGCGGCGTTTCTAGGGTTGGCGCAGGAGATGTCGCCGCTCTGACGCGACGGGTGGTTTTGGACTCGCCCAGGCAACAGATGCCTTCCCAAATCCATCAATACCACTATCGCTGGGTTTTGCCTTTCTGCCACACGAGGGACGCATTGCCTGCCTAGCATGGCCTTCATCCGTTCGATGAGGTGCCTTGCATGAACACAGCCCTGACCCAACCCGGCGCGCCCATGAAGGTGCGCGGTATCCAGAAGCGCTTTGGCGCCTTTACCGCACTGGATAACGTCTCCCTGGACGTCGCCGCCGGCGAGCTGGTGTGCCTGCTGGGCCCGTCCGGTTGCGGCAAGACCACCTTGCTGCGCTGCATCGCCGGCCTGGAACGCCAGGACAGCGGCGAGCTGTACCTGGGCGAGCGTGATGTTTCCCTGCTGCCGCCCCAGGCGCGGGACTACGGCATTCTCTTCCAGTCCTACGCGCTGTTCCCCAACCTTACCGTCGAAGCGAATATCGGCTACGGCCTCACCGGCAGCGGTCGTGATGAAGTGCGCAAGCGCGTCGGCCAGATGCTTGAGCTCGTCGGCCTGGTGGGCAGCGAAAAGAAATACCCCGGCCAGCTCTCGGGTGGCCAACAGCAACGGGTTGCCCTGGCCCGTGCCCTGGCCTCGGCACCGTCGCTATTGCTGCTCGATGAGCCCATGTCGGCCCTCGACGCCCGGGTGCGCGAGCACCTGTGCACCGAGCTGCGCCAGCTGCAACGCCGCTTGGGCATTACCACCCTGATGGTCACCCACAACCAGGACGAAGCCATGCTGATGGCCGACCGCATCGCCGTGATGAACAACGGCAAGGTCGAGCAGTACGCGACGCCCCAGGAGATCTACGACCGCCCGGCCACGCCGTTCGTGGCGGAGTTTGTCGGCCAGGGCAACTGGCTGCCGTTCAGCCGCAACAGCGCCAGCCATGCCCAGGTGGGCGGGATGAACATGCGCCTGGCCGATGACGCCGGCGTGGCCAGCTCCGGGCGCCTGTTCTGCCGCCCAGAGGCGATCAGCGTCAACCCGCCGGTGCACGAAGAGAACCTGTTCCCGGCCAAGGTCCGCGAGATCACCTTCCTCGGCAACCGCTGCCGCATGAGCTTCGAACTGGAGCAGTTGCCCGGCCACCCGTTGCTGGCGGAACTGGCTCCGGAGGCTATGCCACGCCTGGGTGCCCAGGATATCTGGGTGGCCTTGCCGCCACGCAGCCTGCAGGTGTTTGCCTGAGATGGTTACGGTGATGACTCTGCCGCATCAGGTTAGCCGCGCGGAAACGGGCGACCGAATTTTCGTGCTTGGCGGTAAGTGGTTGTGGCTATTGCTGCTGGGCGTCGCCGTGCTGCTGCCATTGCTGGCGATCTTCTGGCGCGGTTTCAGCAGCGAAGCCGGCCAGGGCGGTGGCTTGGTGGCTGCGCGGGAGCTGGTCACCAGTGACAACTTCCATTGGTTGCTGGGTAATAGCCTCAAAGTTTCGCTCAGCGTGGCGGCCATCGTCGTACCGATTGCCTATCTGTTTGCCTACGCCCTGCAACGCACGTTGATTCCTGGCAAGGCGATCTGGCGCGGCCTGTCGCTGCTGCCGCTGATGGCACCGTCGATGTTGCCGGGCATTGCGCTGGTTTATCTGTTCGGTAACCAGGGCATGCTGCGCGGGCTGCTCTCGGAGAATATCTACGGCTTCTGGGGCATTGTGCTGGGTGAGGTGATCTACACCTTCCCACACGCCCTGATGATTCTGCTGTCGGCGCTGTCCCTGGCGGATGCGCGGCTGTTTGATGCGGCTTCCAGTATGGGCGCCAGCCCGGCCCGGGCGTTTCGCAGCATCACCTGGCCGGCGACGCGCCAGGCGGTATTCGCCGCGTTTTGCCTGGTGTTCACCCTGACCATCACCGACTTCGGCGTGCCCGTGGTGGTAGGGGGCGATTATCAGGTGCTGGCGCTGGAGGCCTACAAAGCCGTGGTCGGCCAGCAACAGTTCGGGCGTGGCGCCTTGATCGGCATGGTGCTACTGCTGCCGGCGCTGTTCAGCTTTGGCGTGGATGCCTGGCTGCGCCGTCGTCACGGCGATTCGATGAGCGGGCGTGCCCAAGTGTTCCAACCGGCGCCATCGCGCCTTAGAGACGGCTGCTACCTGGCTATCGTGCTGTTGATTTGTGCCGTGTTGCTGCTGGTGTTCGGCATGGCGGTGTATTCGTCGCTGGTGAAGTTCTGGCCGTACAACCTCTCGCTGTCGCTCAACCACTATCAGTTCGAAGACACGGCGGGCGGCGGCTGGCTGGCCTACCGCAACAGCCTGACCATGGCGTTGTGCACGGCGTTGGTCGGCAGCGTGCTGATTTTTACCGGGGCGTACCTGATGGAAAAGACCCAGGGGCAGAAAGGCCTGAACCTGGCGCTGCGCCTGCTCAGTTTCGTGCCGATGGCCGTACCTGGGTTGGTACTGGGCCTGGGCTACGTGTTCTTTTTCAACCTCAACGGCAACCCGCTGCATGTGTTCTACGGCAGCATGACCCTGCTGGTGGTGTGCACCATTGCGCACTATTTGACCACTGCACAGATGACCGCGACCACGGCGTTGCGCCAATTGGATGCCGAGTTCGAAGCCGCGGCCTTGTCCCTCAAGGCGCCGTTGTACCGCCATTACCTGAAGGTCACGGTGCCGATCTGCCTGCCGGCGTTGCTGGACATCGTGCGCTACCTGTTTGTGTCGGCGATGACGACGGTGTCCGCCGCGATCTTCCTCTACAGCCCCGACACCATCCTCGCCGCCGTTGCCGTGCTGAACATGGATGACGCCGGCAACGTCGGCGGTGCGGCGGCCATGTCCACTTTGATCCTGTTCACCTCGGCCGGCGTCTCGCTGCTGCTGGCGTGGGCTTCACGAGGCGCGTTGCGCCGCTCCCAAGCCTGGCGCCAGACCGCGCCAGGCCAATAATCCTGAAGGAGGTGTTCCATGTTCAAGCCCCTGGCGCTGGTCGCTGCCGTACTCACTGCATTCAGCCTGAATGCCTTCGCCAAGACCGAATTGACCGTGTACACGGCCCTCGAAGCCGAGCAGTTGAAGACCTATAAGCAGGCGTTCGAAAAGGCCAACCCCGACATCGAGATCAAATGGGTGCGTGACTCCACCGGCATTATCACCGCCAAGCTGCTGGCCGAGAAAGCTCGCCCGCAGGCCGATGTGGTCTGGGGCCTGGCCGCCTCCAGCCTGGCGATCCTCGACCAGCAAGGCATGCTGGACAACTACGCGCCGAAGGATCTGGACAAGATCGGCAAAAACTACCGCGACGCCGCCAACCCACCCGCCTGGGTCGGCATGGACGTGTGGGCCGCGACCATCTGCTTCAACACCGTCGAAGCCGAGAAACAGGGCCTGACCAAGCCGGTGAGCTGGCAGGACCTCACTAAGCCGGAGTACAAGGGCAAGATCGTCATGCCCAACCCCGCCTCCTCCGGCACGGGCTTCCTGGACGTCAGCGCCTGGTTGCAGACCTACGGCGAGCAACAAGGCTGGCAGTACATGGACGACCTGCACCAGAACATCGGCCAGTACGTTCACTCCGGCTCCAAGCCGTGCAAGCTGGCGGCTTCAGGTGAATTCCCGATCGGGATTTCCTTCGAATACCCGGCCGTTCAACTCAAGCGCCAGGGCGCGCCGCTGGACATCATCCTGCCAAAAGAAGGCCTGGGTTGGGACATCGAAGCAACTGCCGTGATTAAGGGTACCGCCCACGCCGACGCGGCAAAAAAACTCGCCGACTTCTCCGCGAGCACAGCGGCCATGGACCTGTACAAGGACAACTTCGCCGTCCTCGCCCAGCCCGGCATTGCCAAGCCGCAGACCGAGTTGCCGGCCGACTATGAACAGCGCCTGATCAAGAATGACTTCGCCTGGGCGTCGAAGAACCGCGACAGCATCCTGGCCGAGTGGCGCAAGCGCTATGACGGCAAGTCGGAAAAAGTGGCGGGCCAGTAAGGCTTTCGTCAGGGCTGATGGCCTCATCGCAGGCAAGCCAGCTCCCACGTTGGCAGGTATTCACCCATCAAACTGTGGGAGCCGGGCTTGCCCGCGATGGCGGTCTCGAATACAGGACATCACGACATGACACACCACAGCGACCTGCTGATCATCGGCGCCGGCATACTCGGCCTGTCCCATGCGTACGCCGCCGCCAGGCGCGGCCTCAAGGTCAAGGTGTTCGAGCGCAGCGCCACGCCACTGGGCGCGTCCGTGCGCAACTTTGGCCAGGCACTGGTCACCGGCCAACCGCCGGGGCCGATGCTCGACCTGGCACGGGAAAGCCGTGATATCTGGGGGCAATGGGCTGAGCGCTCGGGTCTGCAGCTCAAGCGCAACGGCTCGTACCTGTTCGCCCGCACCGAAGCGCAGGAGCATCTGCTGGAAGCCTTCTGCGCCGGTCGCGCCGTAGAGCACGGCTACAACGTCGAACTGCTGCAAGGTGCAGCGATGAAGGATCTCTACGGCGGCCAGTTCCGTCATCATCGCGCCGCGCTGCACGGCAAGGACGATCAGCAGCTGTATTCCCGCGAGGCGATCCCGGCGCTGATCGACTATCTTCGCCGTGAACTCAAGGTGGAGTTTCACTTCTCCACCCTGGTGCGTGACGTTGAACCGGGCCAGTTGCACAGCACGGCGGGCAGTTTTCGCGGCGAGCAGATCATCGTGTGTTCCGGCCACGATTACCAAACCCTGCTGGCTGAATCGATCGCCGAACTCAACCCAGGCATCTGCCGCCTGCAAATGCTCCGCGCGCGGCCAGCCGTGAACCTGAACCTGCAACACGCCTTGCTCACCGGCCTGAGCTGTGTGCATTACGGCGCTTTTGCCGACCTGCCGCAGGCCGCGCCCGTGCAGGCGCAGATCCTGCGGGAGTCGCCGCATCTGCACGAACACGGCATCCACCTGCTGATCAGCCCGACGCCCTATGGCGAACTGATCATTGGCGACTCCCATGATTACGGCAGCGATGCATCGCCGTTCAATGCCGAGCAGATCGACGACTGGATGATCGAACTGGCCGAGCACACCCTGGGCTGCAAGATCCAGGTGGTCGAACGCTGGCAGGGCGTCTACGGCTCGCGCGGGCCGCGACCGTTTTCCTTCCTGCGGGCTGCTCCAGGGGTGAGCGCGGCGTTGATGCATACTGGCGTAGGCATGAGCGTGGGGCCAGCGATGGCCGAGCGCAATATCACCGCATTGTGGGGGGCCGCGTGATGAACCCAGAGCAGGCGATCGCCGACGTCTTCGGCTTGTACGAGAAACACGGCACGGCGGACTACATCGGCGAGCCGGTGTCGCAGCTCGAGCATATGTCCCAGGCGGCGCAGTTGGCCATGGCCGAGGGGTTTGATGATGAAGTGGTGCTGGCAGCGTTTTTCCACGATATCGGCCACCTCTGCGGCCACGGGGGCGAGAACATGGGGGGCTATGGCGTGGTCAGCCATGAGCGGCTGGGCGCGGATTACCTGCGCCGCGCAGGGTTCAGCGAGCGCATGGCCACGCTGGTGGAATACCACGTTCAGGCCAAACGCTACCTGACCTACAGCCAGCCCGACTACTACGCGCGTTTGAGCGAAGCCAGCCGCCGTACCCTGGCTTATCAGGGCGGTGTGATGAGTGCCAGGGAAGCCCAGGCATTCGAACAGGACCCGCTGTACGCCGTGAGTTTGCGCCTGCGTCAGTGGGACGAGCAGGCCAAGGAAATGCACGTGCCGGTGCTCGACCTTGAAGTGCTCAAGGCCAAGGCTCGGCAGGTGCTGGCGGCTTAGGTTTCGTCCAGGCGCAGGGCCAATGCTTGGACCTGTTCCTGGCGCTCGGCCTGGCTGAGTTTGGCGTGGGGGTTGAGCGACGACCATTGCGGGTGGGCGCGGGCCTTGTGCACCGCATCGGGCAATTTACCTTCGCGCCAGGTTTTGTCCTGGGGCGTATCGACCTTGATGCTGTGCATCGCCGCATGGCCGCGCAGGTTCAACGCCTTGAGCAACTGGCGCTGACGCAGGGCGAGCAGGCGCAATACGCTGTCGTCGACGGTCAACTCTCGGTGGCCTTTGATCTTGCCCAGCAGCCGGCT
Organism: Pseudomonas sp. MYb13; assembly: GCF_002980075.1. Classification (NCBI taxonomy): domain Bacteria; kingdom Pseudomonadati; phylum Pseudomonadota; class Gammaproteobacteria; order Pseudomonadales; family Pseudomonadaceae; genus Pseudomonas; species Pseudomonas sp. MYb13. The sequence goes on from NZ_PCQI01000001.1 coordinate 476,680, forward strand.
GCCATAGCTTCGCGCGGTTTGCAGCGCGCCCCCGGCAATCGCACCCGCGAGGGCGGCGGCGCCGAGCGTCAGGCCGCCGACCAATAGATCCACACCGGCACCCGCGGCCGCGCCTGCGGCGATACCACCGCCGACGCGCACGCCCAGTTGCTTGAGGGTTTCGGGGTTGAACAAGTCATCGCCCCAGCGCCCATCGAGCAAGGGCAAGTCGCTGGCGGCGGCATCCTGCGGGCGAAAGCCGAACAGTTTGAGCAAGGCTTCCACGCATTTTTGTTCGCGTTGACGCACGGCTTTACGCAGGTCGCCGATGGCTTGCTGTTCATCCTCGGTGACCACGCTGCGGCGGCAGGCGGCGCAGTCGATCAAGAGTTCGGCGATCAACCGCGCGGCGCTTTGCTGGCGCGCCTGGCGTTGAGCCTCCTGGTCAAGAATCAACCGCTCCAGCTGTGGCCGCGCGTGTTCCAGCAGCAAGGCGAGGCTTTCATACAGGCGCCGCTCGCCGTCTTCCGGCGGTGCCACGCTGTCGAATCGCACCAGCGCGTGCAGGCCAAGACGGGCCAGGGCTTCGCGCCAGTCCGGCTCGCGGTGGTCGCTGCTGCTGACGAAGTTGAGCACTGGCAGCAACGGTTTGCCGCAACTGGCCAGCACTTGCAGCTCGTCGCGGTACTTGGCCAGTACTGGCTCGCGGGCGTCGATCACGTACAGGCCGGCGTCCGAGGCCAGCAGTTGGCGCAGCACCTTGGCTTCCTGTTCGAAACGCTGGCGGGCTTCGCTGCCCTCAAGGAAGCGCGCAAGGCGTGCCGGGCCGTCGAGGCGTTCGCCGGGGCGGTCCAGGCGCTCCAGGTAATCGAGCAGGGCGATGGCGTCTTCAAGGCCTGGCGTGTCGTACAGCTCCAGCAAGGCCTCGCCATCCACTGACAACCGCGCGCCTTCGACATGCCGCGTGGTGCTGGGGCGATGGGAGACTTCGCCGAAGCCCACGTCACGCGTGAGGGTGCGCAGCAGCGAGGTCTTGCCGACGTTGGTATGGCCGACCACGGCGAGTTTCAGGGGCTTAGTCATGACCGGTCTCCAGCCAGTTCAGCGGCGCGCAATCAGCGAACGGCAGTTCAAGCTGTTGCAGCGCGGCGTGCCAGTCGCCCAGGCGTTCGGCGTCCAGGGCCTGGCCCGGCGGCGCTTGCAGCAACCACACGCGGGTGGCGGTGGCGCTGCGTGCCAGTTCGGCGATCAGGGCCAGGCTGCCGCGGTCGGGCGAGCGCCGTGGGTCGCAGGCGATGGCCAGGCGTGCCGGCGGAAAGCGCGTCAGTTGTTCCAGCAGTTTGTTGCGTGATTCGCGGCTGTCGAGGATGCCAGCGTTCTTCACACTGGCTGGCAGTTTGGGTGGCCAGGCGTGCTGGTCGTCCAGTTCGATGGCGACCAGCAGGGCGCCGTCGCTTTCCAGTTCACTGACCCCGCCGCTGACGTGGTGCAGCTGTTCGGGCGCAGCATCGTTGACCCCAAGGCGCTCGCTGCTGGGCATCAGGCGTTCGCGCAATTGGCTGTAGCCGGGCAGGTTGAGGTCCAGGCGCAGGGCTGCGCGCCCACGCTGCCAGCGCCACAGGCACAGCAGCGCGAGGATCAATCGTGGCAGCAGGCCGTAGACCAGCAGCACGCCCACCAGCCAGGTGGCCCAGGCTTGGCGGGCGCTTTCGATATTCAAGGCGTAGTCGCCGCTGGCGCGGATCATCTCCACCGTTGGCACATTGAAACCGAGCAGCGCGGGCAGGGCACCGAGCGCCTGGGTCGCGGCAACGAAGGTGTCGGCGCCCAGGAGCGTGGTCTCCCACACAAAGCCATAGCGGCGGGTGGCGAGCAGTGTCAGCAGAATCACCAGCGCACTGAGCAACGCCAGTAACCACAGGCTGTTGACCAGGACACCCACCGCCCAGCGATTGAGTTTCTGGCGCTGTAGCAACAGCAACAGCGCGGGCGCCAGTTGGGCGGCCTTGGCGTCACGGGCGAGCTTTTCGCTGAGCCACAACCACAGGCGCCCGAGACTGGCGCTGTGTTCGCCGGCAAACAGCAGGCCCAGCGTCCAACTGATCAGCAGGATCAGGTTCAAGCCGAGCAGGCTGCCCAGGGCCCAGAACACATTCACCGGGGCCAAGCCATTACCCAGTGCAGCAAAGCCCAGGCCGGCGCCGCTGATCACGGCGACGATGGCCAGCAGCACCAGCGCCAGGCGTGCGCCCTGCAGCCAGCGGGTGAGGGCGGACGTGAGCCCGTCGCGTTCGGCCAAGTGCAGGGCGCGCTGTTGGATGCGCGTCGGCAGGTCGCCGCCGGCCGTGCGGGCCAGGCGGTTGGCTTCCAGGTCTTCCAGGGGGCCGGCGTGTTCTTCACGCAGGCGCACGGTTTCTGTCAGCCAAAGTGTGTGCAGCGGGGTCAGTGCAGTCACGCGCCATCCTGTCGTATCAGTGAGCCTGGAGCATAACCGCTGACTCGCACCTCTGGTATTCTCGTCGCCATGAAAAAAACTCTCCCTTTAAGCCTGATCGCAGCCCTCGGTGAAAACCGTGTGATCGGCGTCGACAACAGCATGCCCTGGCATTTGCCGGGGGATTTCAAGTATTTCAAGGCCACCACCCTGGGCAAGCCCATCATCATGGGGCGCAAGACCTGGGATTCCCTGGGCCGACCGCTGCCGGGGCGCTTGAACATAGTGGTCAGCCGTCAGACCGGCTTGGCGCTGGAAGGTGCGGAAGTTTTTCCGTCCCTCGACGCAGCAGTGGAGCGGGCTGAGGAATGGGCCAAGGCGCAGGGCGTGGATGAGCTGATGCTGATCGGCGGGGCGCAGTTGTATGCCCAAGGGCTGGAGCAGGCGGATCGCCTGTATTTGACGCGGGTGGCGTTGAGCCCGGACGGCGATGCGTGGTTTCCCGAGTTTGATTTGAACCAGTGGACGCTGGTGTCGAATGTCGAGAATGCGGCTGAGGGTGACAAGCCGGCGTATAACTTCGAAGTCTGGGAAAAAGCCTAAGCGCCTCGCAGGCAAGCCAGCGCCCACAGTTGACCGAGTACTACTGAAAAAACCGGTTCAATGTGGGCGCTGGGTTGCCTGCGATAGCGGTCTGTCAGGCCTGCGCCAATTCCGCATGCTCATCGGCATTGAGCAGCTCTTTATCCGTCTGCCCCATGACCTGGCTGGTAATCGCGCCTGCCGTCATCGAACCATTCACGTTCAACGCCGTACGGCCCATGTCGATCAGCGGCTCCACGGAAATCAGCAGTGCCACCAGTGACACCGGCAAGCCCATGGCCGGCAGCACGATCAGCGCGGCGAAGGTCGCACCGCCACCCACCCCGGCCACACCGGCCGAACTCAGGGTCACAATCGCCACCAGGGTCGCGATCCACAGTGGGTCCAGCGGGTTGATGCCCACGGTCGGCGCGACCATCACCGCCAACATTGCAGGGTAAAGACCGGCGCAGCCGTTCTGGCCGATGGTCGCACCAAACGAAGCGGCGAAGCCGGCGATGGATTGCGGGATGCCCAGGCGACGGGTCTGCGCTTCAATGCTCAGCGGGATCGCCGCCGCGCTGGAGCGGCTGGTAAAGGCGAAGGTCAGCACCGGCCACACTTTGCGGAAGAAGCGCAGCGGATTGATCCCGGCCAGCGACAGCAGCAGGCCGTGGACCACAAACATCAGGCCCAGGGCCAGGTACGACACCACGACAAAACTGCCGAGCTTGATGATGTCCTGCAGGTTGGAGCCGGCGACCACCTTGGTCATCAGCGCCAGTACGCCGTAAGGCGTCAGCTTCATCACCAGGCGCACCAGGCGCATCACCCAGGCTTGCAGGGTGTCGATGGCATTGAGCACTTTCTGGCCTTTTTCCACGTCATCCTTGAGCAGCTGCAGCGCGGCAACCCCCAGGAAGGCAGCGAAAATCACCACGCTGATGATCGAGGTCGGCTTGGCCCGCGCCAGGTCGGCGAACGGGTTGGCTGGCACGAACGACAGCAGCAGTTGCGGGATATTCAGGTCGGCAACCTTGCCGGCGTAATCACTCTGGATCACCTGCAGGCGCGCCATTTCCTGGGTGCCGGCCACCAGCCCCTCGGCGGTGAGGCCAAACAGGTTGGTCAGGCCGATGCCGATCAGCGCTGCAATTGCGGTGGTGAACAGCAGGGTGCCGATGGTGAGGAAACTGATCTTGCCCAGGGACGAGGCGTTGTGCAGGCGCGCCACGGCGCTGAGGATCGAGGCGAACACCAGCGGGATCACGATCATTTGCAGCAGTTGTACGTAGCCGTTACCGACCAGGTCGAACCAACCGATGGAGGCTTTGAGCACCGGGTTGCCATCGCCGTAGATCGTATGCAGGACGGTCCCGAATGCCACACCAAGGACGAGGGCAAGTAGCACCTTCTTGGCAAGGCTCCAATGAGTGCGACGGGTTTGTGCCAGGCCCAGCAGCAGGGCCACGAACACCAGTAAGTTGAGAATCAGGGGCAGATTCATTGAAGCTCCGTTGAGAAGGCAGCCAATCGCGTGAGCCTGCGATTGCGAACCGGCAAGCCTAACAGCTTGAAATATATTGATTTAATACCGATATGGAATGTTGACTGTCGTTTTTGGAATAAGCATTTGACGCTCACGCGCATGATTCTGGCGCAATCACGACGCAGGCGGTCGTGCTCGGGCGGTAACTGTCACAGGGATTTGTTAGCGTCGATGTTTTCAACTCAGGGAGAAAACGCATATGAAGCTCGCTTCGAGATTGTTTGCCGCCGCGCTGTGTCTGGGCCTTGCCGGACAAACCATGGCCGCCACCGAGCTGAAACACTGGCCGGCTCCCGCCGCCGAGCAACTGAACAAAATGATCGCCGCCAACGCCAACAAGGGTAATTACGCGGTGTTCGACATGGACAACACCAGCTACCGCTACGACCTCGAAGAGTCCTTGCTGCCCTACATGGAAAACAAGGGCCTGATCACCCGCGACAGCCTTGATCCGTCGCTCAAGCTTATGCCGTTCAAAGACACCGCCGACCATAAGGAAAGTCTGTTCAGTTACTACTATCGCCTCTGCGAAGTGGACGACATGGTCTGCTACCCATGGGTCGCCCAGGTGTTCTCGGGGTTCACCCTCAAGGAGCTCAAAGTGCAGGTCGATGAGCTGATGGCCTCCGGCAAGCCCGTGCCCGTCAGCTATTTCGAAGGCGACGTGGTAAAGCAGTCCGAAGTGCAGCCGCCAAAGGTCTTCACCGGCCAGGCCGAGCTGTACAACAAGCTGATGGAAAACGGCATCGAGGTGTATGTGATGACCGCCGCCTCGGAGGAGTTGGTGCGCATGGTCGCCGCCGATCCGAAGTACGGCTACAACGTCAAACCCCAGAACGTCATCGGCGTGACCACCTTGCTCAAGGACCGCAAGACCGGCGAACTGACTACCGCGCGCAAGCAGATCACCGCCGGCAACTATGACGAGAAGGCCAACCTCGGCCTCGAACTGACCCCGTACCTGTGGACCCCAGCCACCTGGATGGCGGGCAAGCATGCGGCGATCCTGACCTACATCGACGAGTGGAAAAAGCCGGTGATCGTCGGTGGCGATACCCCGACCAGCGACGGCTACATGCTGTTCCATGATGTGGACGTGGCCAAGGGCGGCATCCACCTGTGGATCAACCGCAAGGACAAATACATGACCCAGCTCAACGGCATGATTGCCAAGCATGCCGCGGCGCAGGCCAAGGAAGGGTTGCCGGTAACGGCGGATAAAAATTGGGTGATCGTCAAGCCGGACGAGATTCAGTAAGACCGACTCGCCTGCATCGCGGGCGAGTCCGCTCCCACATCTAGGTTCTCATTGCCCTGGAGGTTTTCTTGAGGCAAAAAAATGCCCCGCACCTGGCGGGGCATTTTTATGCGCGAGGCTTACAGACCGTCGAGCATCGCTTTGTTACGCACAGCACCCTTGTCGGCACTGGTGGCCAGCAGGGCATAGGCTTTCAACGCGGTGGTAACTTTGCGCGGACGCTTCTCGACCGGCTTCCAGCCCTTCTTGTCCTGCTCGACCCGGCGTGCCGCCAGTTCTTCATCGCTGATCAAGAGGTTGATCGAGCGGTTCGGAATGTCGATCAGCACTTTGTCGCCATCCTGCACCAGGCCAATGGCGCCACCTGCAGCGGCTTCCGGGGAAGCGTGGCCGATGGACAGGCCCGAGGTGCCGCCGGAGAAGCGGCCGTCGGTCAGCAAGGCGCACGCTTTGCCCAGGCCTTTGGATTTCAGGTAAGACGTCGGGTACAGCATTTCCTGCATGCCCGGTCCGCCTTTCGGGCCTTCGTAGCGGATGATGACGATGTCACCTTCCATCACTTCGTCAGCGAGGATGCCGCGTACCGAGCTGTCCTGGCTTTCGTAGATTTTGGCGCGGCCTTCGAATACGTGGATCGATTCGTCGACACCGGCGGTTTTCACTACGCAGCCATCCAGCGCGATGTTGCCGTACAGCACGGCCAGGCCGCCTTCTTGCGAGTAGGCATGCTCGACACTGCGGATGCAGCCGTTTTCACGGTCGTCGTCCAGGGTGTCCCAGCGGGTCGACTGGCTGAAGGCGGTCTGGGTCGGGATGCCCGCCGGACCGGCCTTGAAGAAGGTGTGCACGGCTTCGTCGTCAGTCTGGGTGATGTCCCACTTGGCGATACCTTCAGCGATGGACTTGCTGTGCACGGTCGGCAGGTCGGTGTGCAACAGGCCGCCACGGGCCAGGGAGCCGAGGATCGAGAAGATCCCACCGGCGCGGTGCACGTCTTCCATGTGGTACTTCTGGATGTTTGGCGCGACCTTGCACAGTTGTGGCACGTGACGGGACAGGCGGTCGATGTCGCGCAGGTCGAAATCGATCTCGGCTTCCTGGGCCGCAGCGAGCAAGTGCAGGATGGTGTTAGTGGAACCGCCCATGGCGATGTCCAGGGTCATGGCGTTTTCGAACGCCTTGAAGTTGGCGATGTTGCGCGGCAACACCGACTCATCGTTCTCGGTGTAGTAACGCTTGCACAACTCGACAATGGTGCGGCCGGCCTGCAGGAACAGTTGCTCGCGGTCGCTGTGGGTGGCCAGTGTCGAGCCGTTGCCCGGCAAGGCCAGGCCCAGGGCTTCCACCAGGCAGTTCATCGAGTTGGCGGTGAACATGCCGGAGCACGAACCGCAGGTAGGGCATGCGCTGCGCTCGTATTCCGCGACCTTCTCGTCAGAAGCGCTGGAATCGGCGGCGATGACCATGGCGTCGACCAGGTCGAGGCCATGGGAGGCGAGCTTGGTCTTGCCGGCTTCCATCGGGCCGCCGGACACGAAGATCACCGGGATGTTGAGGCGCAGGGCGGCCATCAGCATGCCAGGGGTGATCTTGTCGCAGTTGGAGATGCACACGATGGCGTCCGCGCAGTGGGCGTTGACCATGTACTCCACGGAGTCGGCGATGATCTCGCGGCTCGGCAGGGAATACAGCATGCCATCATGGCCCATGGCGATGCCGTCATCGACGGCGATGGTGTTGAATTCCTTGGCGACGCCGCCGGCGCGTTCGATCTCGCGGGCGACCAGTTGGCCCAGGTCCTTGAGGTGGACGTGGCCGGGTACGAATTGGGTGAATGAGTTGGCAATCGCGATGATCGGCTTCTTGAAGTCGTCATCTTTCATCCCCGTGGCACGCCACAGTGCGCGCGCGCCGGCCATGTTGCGGCCATGGGTGGATGTTTTCGAGCGGTAATCGGGCATTGGAGCTCTCCGGGCGGCTAATCAGGTGCTAATCAGGTGCTAAAGGGGAAGTGAGCTTCTATTGACGTCTGGAACACCCGAAAAATGGCCGTGTGTCCGGAAGTTGCCACTCGCGTCGCGGGATCGCCGCTTGCTTGGGCCTCGAGCTCATAAACCCGCCGGGGGATGACTGGCGATGAATAGGGTCGATTCTACACCGCTGGCGCCGGGAGGGAATGGCCGGAACCGTGAAGATGGCGCTTACGGGACATGCGGGAGGCGCACGACCCACTGCAGGCGCCGGCTTGCCGACGATAGCGATGGGTCAGTGTCCGGTTCTGGCATTGGTGAGCCAGCCCCACACGCTAAAGGCGATGAAGCTCAGGGCGATGGTGATCAATAGGTTGGACCCGGTTTGTGCCAGGGCGGCGCTGCTGAAGGCAGCCGTCAGGAACATGATGCTGTTGCCCGCCGAGGCGGCAGTGCCCGCGCTGCTTGAGAACAGCCGCATCGCCGCAGAAATCGCCGCCGGTCGAACCAGGGTCACAGCCAGTGCACTGATCAACATCGGCATGAGCAACGTCACAGTGGTGATGGCGTCCAGGCTGACGATCAGCGTTAACAGCACACCAGCGACGCACAACAGTCCCAGCCCGATATTGATCTGCCTGGACAGCGAAATCCGCTTTTGCAGGTACGAGGCCGCCACACCGCCCAGTAGATAGGCCATGCCATACACCATCAGCACCAGCGCGTACTGATATTCGGAGAGCTTTAGCGCATCCATGAAAATCAACGGCGTCACGCTGATCAAGGCGAAGTAACAGGCGAACACCAGCGCGGCGATCCACCAGTGGCGTATGAAGTCGCGGTTGCGGGCGACAGCCTTGAGCGTGCCGAGGATGGACACCGGCTCACAGTGCGGGCTGGCGGACTTGGAAGGCAGTATGCACACCGCATGGATCAGCATGCCCGCAGCCATCAGCGCAAAGCCGTAGAAGCTGCCTTGCCAGTCGAACGTGGTTTGCAGCCAGGAGCCGATCAACGGTGACAGCGCGACGAATGAGCCGCTCAGTGTCATGTAATAAAGGCGCACTCGAGCGCGGTCTTGCTCGTCGAACAGGTCTTCCACCAGCGCGTGGCCCAGTACAAAGAACCCGCAACCCATGGCCTGGACGCCTCGAAACAGCAGAAAGGCGAGGTAGTCCGTCGCCAGTGCACAACCGATAGCGCCCAGGATCGACAGCGTGATGCAGCCGAGCAGGACTTCCTTGCGCCCCCATTTATCCGACAGTGGGCCGGTGATCAGTTGGGAAATGGAAAAGACCAGGGTGAACAGGCTGATGGACAGCGCGACCTCGGCGGTGGGCGTATCGAACCTTTCAGCCAGGGCGGGAAAGGAGGGCAGCAGGATATTGATCGGGAAAAAACTGATCAGGGAGATGCAGGTGATGAGGATGAAGCGAGACAGTTGTTGGCGCTTTATCTCGCCACTGAGAGGGGGCGAACAAGTGGACTCAGACATTGTTTTTGTTTTCCGGAGTAATTCCAGGAACCGATACTAGTCTGTGAAAAATGGAATTCAACCAGAATTGCTGTGAGAGACTTCTTGGCTTGATGTGGCTGATTGCGCTAGGAAAAGGTGTCTGATGCAGCGCCCAAAAGATGTTGGAGCGAGCAAGCTCGCTCCCACATTTAGCCCGCGTTCGATTAGAACACGGGGTGTTACTTAGCTATTCGGCAACAATCGGCACGTAATGCTCTTGATATACCGGGTTTCGGCAATCGCCGGGTGCACCGGATGGTCCGGACCCTGGCCACCACGCTCCAGCATCTGGATATTGCGGTCCAGGTGGCGAGCGCTGGTCAGCAGGATGTTTTGCAGGTCATCTTCCGGCAAGTGCATGGAGCACGAGGCGCTGACCAGGATGCCATCCTTGCTGAGCAGGCGCATGGCTTGCTCGTTGAGGCGGCGGTAGGCGCCCTCGCCATTCTTCATGTCTTTCTTGCGTTTGATGAAGGCCGGTGGGTCGGCGACGATCACGTCGAAGCGCTCTTCGCTGGCTTTCAGCTCTTTGAGGGCTTCGAACACGTCGCCTTCGATGCAGGTCATTTTTTCGGCAAAGCCATTCAGCGCGGCGTTGCGCTCCACGCCGTCGAGGGCGAAGGCGGAGGCGTCGACGCAGAACACTTCACTGGCGCCGAAGGCTGCGGCTTGCACACCCCAGCCGCCGATGTAGCTGTACAGGTCGAGTACGCGCTTGCCTTTGGCATACGGGGCCAGGCGGGCGCGGTTCATGCGGTGGTCGTAGAACCAGCCGGTCTTCTGGCCCTGGATCACCGGGGCTTCGAACTTCACGCCGTTTTCTTCCAGCGCGACCCACTCCGGCACCAGGCCGAACACGGTTTCGACGTAGCGGTTGAGGCCTTCGGCATCGCGCGCGGCGGAGTCGTTCTTGAACAGGATCCCGCTTGGCTTGAGCACTTGGGTCAGGGCGGCGATCACGTCTTCTTTATGGGCTTCCATGGTCGCCGAGGCGATCTGCACCACCAGGATGTCGCCGAAACGGTCGACGACCAGGCCTGGCAGCAGGTCGGAATCGCCGTAGACCAGGCGGTAGAACGGCTTGTCGAACAGGCGGTCGCGCAGGGACAGGGCGACGTTGAGGCGGTGCACCAGCAGCGACTTGTCCAGCGGCAACTTGATGTCGCGCGACAGCAGGCGGGCGCAGATCAGGTTGTTCGGGCTCATGGCCACGATGCCCAGGGTCTTGCCGCCGGCCGCTTCGAGGATGGCCTGGTCGCCCGCCTGGAAGCCGTGGAGTGGGGTGGCGGCCACATCGATTTCGTTGCTGTAGACCCACAGGTGGCCGTTGCGCAAACGACGATCGGCGTTGGCTTTGAGACGCAGGCTTGGCAGGGACATGACGTCGCTCCGGAAAAAAGAGCGGGAGTATACCCTTTGCGCACGGGTTCATGTGGGCGCCGGCTTGCCTGCGATGCGGGCGGCGCGGTGTATCTGACGTACGGCGGTGATGTGGTTGCAGGCCAGCCAGCTCCCACATTTGGTCCGGTTCCAATCGGGTTTTGAGGTGTCGGTCAGGTTCCTATAGAGGTTAGAATCGCCCCCTAGCCCAGAGTGTGTACTTATGTCCCAAGAGCTTTCCGCCGAACAGATCCAACAGGCCCTGCAAGGCATCAGCGTGCCGCCCCAGCCGCAAATCATGGTGGATTTGCAGATGGAGCAATACATGCCCGACCCGGACCTCGAGGTGATCGCGCGGCTGATCTCCCAGGACCCGGGCCTGTCCGGTGCGTTGCTGAAGATCGTCAACTCGTCGTATTACGGGCTAAGCAACAAGATCGCCTCGATCCAGCGCGCGGTGAACCTGCTGGGCAGCCGTTCGATCATCAACCTGATCAACGCACTGTCGATCAAGGGCGAGATGAGTGATGACACCATCGTCACGCTCAACCGCTTCTGGGACACCGCCCAGGATGTGGCCATGACGTGCCTTACGCTTGCCAAGCGCACGGGCTCCCAGGCGGTGGACGAAGCCTACGCGCTGGGGCTGTTCCATGACTGTGGCGTGCCGCTGATGCTCAAGCGCTTCCCCAACTACATGTCGGTGCTCGAGCAGGCCTATGCCAATGCCGGCCCCGACTGCCGCGTGGTCGACACCGAGAACAACGCGTTCAACACTAACCATGCGGTCGTTGGCTACTACACGGCCAAGTCCTGGCGCCTGCCGGAGCATGTGACCGATGCTATTGCCAACCACCATAACGCCCTGGCGATTTTCAGTGATGAGTCGACGCGCAACCCGGCACTCAAGAACCTGCTGGCGATCCTGAAAATGGCCGAGCACATCTGCTCGTCCTACCGCGTGCTGGGCAACCAGGCAGCGGATTACGAGTGGAATGCTATTGGCCACCTGGTGCTGGACTACGTAGGGCTGTCGGACTACGACTTCGAGAGTCTGAAGCTGTCGATTCGCGAGTTGGGCGCCCACTGATCCTTCCTTCAAGAGGTAAACATGCCCGAGTTACCAGAAGTCGAAACCACCCGGCGCGGGATTGCGCCGCACCTGGAAGGCCAGCGGGTCAGCCGCGTGGTGGTGCGTGAGCGGCGCCTGCGCTGGCCGATCCCGGAAGACCTCGATGTGCGCCTGTCCGGGCAGCGTATCGTGCGGGTGGAGCGGCGAGCCAAGTACCTGTTGATCAATGCCGAAGTGGGCACCTTGATCAGCCACCTGGGCATGTCGGGCAACCTGCGCCTGGTGGAAATCGGCATGCCAGCGGCCAAGCATGAACACGTGGACATCGAACTTGAATCCGGCCTGGCCCTGCGCTACACCGACCCGCGCCGTTTCGGCGCCATGCTCTGGAGCCAGGACCCGTACAACCACGAACTGCTGATCCGCCTCGGGCCGGAGCCGCTGACCGATCTGTTTGACGGCGAGCGCCTGTTCCAGCTGTCCCGCGGCAAATCGATGGCGGTGAAGCCATTCATCATGGACAACGCGGTGGTGGTGGGCGTGGGCAATATCTACGCGACGGAAGCGCTGTTTGCGGCGGGGATTGATCCGCGTCGAGCGGCTGGTGGCATTTCGCGCGGGCGCTACCTGAAGCTGGCGATCGAGATCAAGCGTGTGCTGGCCGCCGCCATCGAGCGCGGCGGTACCACATTACGGGACTTTATCGGCGGCGACGGGCAGCCGGGGTATTTCCAGCAGGAACTGTTCGTCTATGGCCGTGGAGGCGAGGCGTGCAAGGTCTGCGGGACCGAGTTGCGCAATGTGGTGCTGGGGCAGCGGGCGAGTGTGTTTTGCCCCAAGTGCCAGCGCTGATTCTGTGTGATGGTTGATGCCGCCATCGCGAGCAAGCCCGCTCCCACCTTTTGATCTGTGCAGTGTGGGAGCGGGCTTGCCTGCGATAAGGCCCTCAAGCCTTGCCGGTAATCTTCCGGTATTTCTCCATCAACTGCTCTTCGGTCTCCGGATGAGCCTCATCCAGTGGAATGCAATCCACCGGGCACACCTGTTGGCACTGAGGCTCGTCATAGTGGCCGACGCATTGGGTGCACAGGTTCGGGTCGATCACGTAGATCTCTTCGCCTTGGGAAATCGCGGCGTTCGGGCACTCGGGTTCGCAGACGTCGCAGTTGATGCAATCGTCGGTGATGATCAGGGACATGGGAACTCCTGCCAGGGCAGTCAGCCAAGGCATCTGAAAACGAATGCGCGCAATTGTGCCGCATTGGCGCCCGCAGTGCGAGCGCACATGACCTGCGGCCCACTGGCATGGTCGTGTCAGGGGCCACAGGAGGCCGTTCTGTCATAACGACCCCGTCCAGCCAGATTACTTTTTGAAGCGAAGGGTCAGTGCATCTGCCACGGCCGGATGCACGAACTTGGTGATATCTCCACCCAATGCGGCGATTTCACGCACCAACGTCGAGGAAATGAACGAATAACGCTCTGACGGCGTGAGGAACAGGCTTTCAACGTCCGGCGCCAGTTGGCGGTTCATGTTGGCCAACTGGAATTCGTATTCGAAGTCCGACACCGCGCGCAGGCCACGCAGGAACACGTTGGCGTTCTGCTCCTTGGCGAAGTGCGCCAGCAGTGTGGAAAAGCCCACCACTTCCACGTTGGGCAGGTGTTTGGTGACCTCGCGCGCCAGCTCCACGCGCTGTTCCAGGGGAAACAGCGGGTTTTTCTTGGGGCTGGCAGCGACCGCGATGATCACATGGTCGAACAAGCGTGAGGCACGTTCGACCAGATCGCCATGGCCTTTGGTAATCGGGTCGAAGGTACCTGGGTACAACACTCGGTTCATCGCGTCGTCCTGGCGGAGTCCGTTGGGGAACCGGATGGTATCGCAGCCATCCCGGTCGGCCAAGTCAACTTATGCAGAAGAAAGCACTATAGACAGCACGAATACCGTGTTTTTTCACGCTGTTTTCAGACGTTCGCCCAACGCTGTCGCCAGTTGGGCGGTCAAGCCGTACACCGATAATTGTGGATTGGCCCCAATGCTGGTGGGGAATAGCGAGCCATCGTGGATCGACAGGTTGCGCAACTGGTGGTGGCGACCGAGGCTGTCGGCTACTGCGTTTCTCGGGTCTTCACCCATGGCACAACCGCCCATCACATGGGCGCTGCCCAGGCAGGTGCGGTGCAGTTCCAGGTTCAAACCTTCGATCATGGTGCGGGCTTCGCCCAGGGTTTTGACGTAGCGCGCATCATGATGCAGCGGCTTGACCGACTTGGCGCCGGCCGCGAACTGGATCTCGGCCATGCTGTGGAACGCACGGCGCAAGCCATCCCAGGCGTAGTCCGACACCTGATAGTCGAGCACCGGCGTGCCATCGCCGCGTAACTCCACGCTGCCGCCCGGGCTGTCGGGGTGGAAGCCGTCACGCAGGAGGGCGAGCATCGCGTGGGTGTTCGGCAATTGGCTCATGTCCAGGGCGTTCTGGGTACCGTAGCCGCCTAACAATGTGCTGGCCAACGCGGGGTGCAGGGGTGGCGCCTCCAGTTTGTAGGACATTTTCCCGGTGGTGCCGTCCTGCCATTGGAAATGGTCGGAATAGATCGATTGCGGCGCGCCGTAGAACGGGTTGATCACCTCGTCGAACAACCCGGCGGAGAAATTCACCAGGTGCAGGAAGGTGCGTTTGCCCAGCCGCGAATGCGGGTCGGGAGCGTCGGAGCGCATCAGCAGCGCCGGGCTGTTGATGCCGCCGCCCGAGAGTACGTAATGCTTGGCTTTTACGGTGATCTTGCGTCCGGTCGGTGCCACGCACAGGGTGTCCATGGCCACGCATTCCAGGCTGCTGATGGTGTCGCCGCTGTAGATGAGGCGTTCGGCGCGTGCCAGGTAGAGCAGTTCGCCGCCCTTTTCAAGGGTGGACGGAATCGTCGTCACCAGCATCGACTGCTTGGCATTGACTGGGCAGCCCATGCCGCAATAGCCCAGGTTGAAACAGCCGCGCACATTGCGTGGGATCACATGCCAGCTGTAACCAAGCTTTTCGCAGCCTTTGCGGATGACATCGTTGTTGGGGTTGGGCGGCATGGCCCAGGGTGCGATGCCCAGGCGCTGCTCCATCTGTTCAAACCAGGGCGCCATCTCGGCGCTGCTGTGGCCCTTCACGGCGTATTCGCTGGCCCAGTGGGCGAGCGTGGCGTCGGGGGTGCGAAAGCTCGACGTCCAGTTGATCAGCGTGGTGCCGCCTACTGCCCGGCCCTGCAGGATGGTGATCGCGCCATCCTTGCTCATGCGGCCGATGCCCTCCTGGTACAGGCTGGTGTAGGCCTCGTCTTCGAGCAGCGTGAAATCGCTGCTGGTCTTGAGCGGGCCTTCTTCGATCAGGAGCACTTTGTAGCCTGCTGCGCTGAGGATTTCGGCGGTGGTGCCGCCACCGGCGCCGCTGCCGATGATCACGACGTCGGCTTCCAGGGTCAGGTCGTTGTCGAGGGCGGCGCCATTGTGGGTTTTCCAGCCACGGGCCATGCCATCGCGGAACAGGTCGGGTACGGGCATAGGAATGCACTCTTATTTTTGTACGAAGTTGTGGTCAATGTGGGCGCGGGCTTGCTCGCGAATGCAGCGTGTCAGTCGACACCGGTGTGGCTGATCCACCGCTTTCGCGAGCGAACCCGCTCCCACATTTTTGATCGGGTTATCAAGGCTAGACCTTCGGCGGCCCGGGGTAGCCGCAATGGGCCCAGGACGCCGGCTGGAAGTACCAGGCCATGATCACCAGCTTGAGCAACGAGCCCTGGCCCATCCGCAGCAGGTTCAGGTAGCTGTTTTCCCAGCGCTGCAGGAAGTTGCGGATCTGTTCACTGCTGGCGTTTTCCCAACTGCCCCAGATCCCGGTCAACGGTCCTCGGGTGATGCCCATGCCCAGTACATCGAACAGTTGCTGGGTGAGCTTGAACATCTCCGGCGACAGGCGTTGCAGGCTGAAGTCGAGCTTTTCAAGCGTGTCTTCAATCCCACTGGCGACTTCCTGGGCGCTGGCCACGCCCTCTAGCAGCACCGGGATCACCGCGCGCAAGAACGGCAAGTCACTGCTGCGCAACATGGCAAAGCCACTGGCCGGGGTACTGCTGGAGCAACCGCTGAGGCTGGCGCCCAACCCGGCGGTGGCCAGGAACGCGCTGGCGCACAGGCCGATTTTCAAGACGCCGCGCCGCGACAGTGCGGGTGAATCAGTCAGGCTAGGGTTCATTGTTATTGTTATCCCGTGGGTGGCGGTTTCAGCGAATGAACAGCTTTTGGATCAACTTCTGGATCGATTTGCCGTAGGGCGGGTAGATCAACTTCGCGGCGTTCAGGCGCTGTTTCACCAGCACGCCCTTGGCTTTGCTGAAGGTGAGGAAGCCTTCATGGCCGTGGTAGTGGCCCATGCCCGACGGGCCGATGCCGCCAAATGGCATGTCGTCCTGGGCCACGTGCAGCAGGGTGTCGTTCAGGCACACGCCACCGGAATGGGTTTCGTGGAGCACGCGGTTTTGCTCGCCCTTGTTGTAGCCGAAGTAATACAGGGCCAGCGGGCGAGGGCGCTGGTTGATGTAGGCAAAGGCCTGGTCGAGCCCTCGATACGGCACGATCGGCAGCACTGGGCCGAAGATCTCGTCCTGCATCACGGTCATGTCATCGCTGACATTCAGCAACAGGCTGTGGGCCATGCGCCGCGCCTGGCCCTGGTCGTACAGCGGGATCAGGGTGGCGCCTTTATCGGTGGCGTCCTTGACGTAGGCATTCAGTCGCGAGAGTTGCCGTTCGTTGATGATAGCGGTGTAGTCCGGGTTGTCCGCCAGGGTCGGGTAAAACCCGCGAACAGCGTTGGTGTAGGCCTCAACGAACGCGTCGACACGGTCTTCCGGCACCAGCACATAGTCGGGGGCGACGCAGGTCTGGCCTGCATTCAACGCCTTGCCGAAGGCGATACGCTCGGCGGCGTCCTTGAGCGGTACATCGGCAGACACGATGGCGGGCGACTTGCCGCCCAACTCCAGAGTGACCGGCGTGAGATGTTCTGCCGCCGCGCGCATCACGTGCTTGCCAATGCTGGTGGCGCCGGTAAACAACAGGTGATCGAAGGGCAGCTTGGAGAAGGCCATGCCCACTTCGGCTTCACCCAGCACCACGCACACCAGGTCCTCGGGGAAGATTTTTGCCAGCAGTGACTTGAGCAACTCGCCGGTGGCGGGGGTGGATTCGCTGAGCTTGAGCATCACCCGGTTGCCGGCGGCGAGGGCGCCGACCAATGGGCCAATGGCCAGGTACAACGGGTAGTTCCAGGGCACGATCACCCCGACCACGCCCAACGGTTGATAGATAACCTTGGCCGAAGCGGGTTGGAAGGCGATGCCTACAGCGCGCCGGGAGGGTTTCATCCAGCCCTTCAGGTGCTTACTGGCATAGTGAATGCCGTGCAGGCTGGGCATCAGTTCGGCGAACAGGGTTTCGTCTGCGCTGCGGTGGCTGAAATCCTGGCTGATCGCATTGATCAGCGCCTGGCGCTCGTCGCTGAGCAGGTCGCGCAGGGCCTTGAGCCATTGCTGGCGCTGTGCGGCCGGCGGCATGGGGTTGGCAGCGTAGGCACGACGCTGGGTGTCGAACAGGGCCTGGAGTTGATCCAGCGCCTGTGAATCTTGCAGGTAGGCAACGTTGGCAGACATGGCGGCGTTCCCGATTGTTATAGGTCTGCCTGGATTTTTAGAGTTAATACTCTAAATTGTCAAATGGCATTACGCCGATATGCGGATTTATCCCTGCAAGAATAGCCCGTAAGATGCCCCATCACGTGTACAGAAGCTGATCCCCTATGGCACCACGAGTAAAGACCAGCGAGCGCATTGTGCAAACCAGCCTGGAGCTTTTTAACCAGCAGGGCGAGCGCAGTGTGAGCACCAACCATATTGCCGCCCATATGGAAATTTCGCCGGGCAACCTGTACTACCACTTCCCCAACAAGCAGGCGATCATCGCCGTGTTGTTTCGCGAATACGAAGCCCTGGTGGACAGTTTCCTGCGCCCGCCCCAGGGCCGCGCGGTCACGGTCGAAGACAAGCGCTTCTATCTGCAGGCGGTATTGGCCGGCATGTGGCGCTACCGCTTCCTGCATCGCGACCTTGAGCACCTGCTGGAAAGCGACCCGGAACTGGCTACCGGCTATCGGCGTTTTTCCCAGCGCTGCCTGGTCCAGGGCGGCGCTATCTACCAAGGGTTTGTCGACGCCGGCATTCTCAACATGGACCCGGTGCAAACCGAGGCCCTGACCCTCAATGCCTGGATCATCCTCACCTCCTGGGTGCGTTTTTTGTGCACCACCAATGAAAATTCCGCTCACTTGAGCGCCGAGGCGATCAAGCGTGGGGTGTATCAGGTGCTGGTACTGGAGGCGGGTTTCGTCACGCCCCAGGCGAAGGATGCAGTGGATGCCTTGTTCAAAGAATTTTACGTGCCGTTGAATCAGGCATTGGAAGAAGTGAAGTAGGACCTTTCCCGAATCTGTTCATAGGAGTCCGTCATGCCGCTTGCCCAACTGATCAGCCCCCAGCAACTGGCCGAACGCCAGAAGGCCGGCGGGTGGGTGATACTGGATTGCCGTTTTGCCCTGGAGGACCCGGATTACGGACTCTGCAGCTATGCCGAAGGGCATATCGAGGGCGCGCAGTATGCCGACCTGGAGCGCCACCTCAGCGGCCCGGTGACCAAGGGCGTGACTGGCCGTCACCCGTTGCCAGCCGCCCACACCTTCGCCGGGCAATTGCGCGCCTGGGGTATCAACGCCGACACCGACGTGGTGCTCTACGATGACGGCCCCGGCGCCTATGCCGCCCGCGCCTGGTGGTTGCTGGCCTGGCTGGGCAAGCGTGACGGCGTGTTTATCCTGGATGGCGGCCTCAAGGCCTGGCACGCGGCGGGTTTTCCGTTGAGCCTGGACGCGCCGGTGATCGAGCCGGGCAGCTTTGTCGGTACACCGGACAATCGCCTGGTGCTGGATGCCGAGCATCTGCAAAAACGCCTGGGCCAACCTGGCTTGACCCTGATCGATGCCCGCGCCCAACCGCGCTTTCGCGGGGAAGTGGAGCCCATCGACCCGGTTGCCGGCCACATTCCGGGTGCGCAGTGCGCGGCTTTCAATGAAAACCTCGGCAGTGACGGCCGCTTCCTGCCAGCCGAGCAGCTCAAGCAACGCTTCGTCGCTCAATTGCAGGGGCGCTCGCCGGATGATCTGGTGGCGTATTGCGGTTCGGGCGTGACGGCGTGTCACAACCTGTTCGCCCTGAGCCTGGCGGGATATCCGTTGGGCAAGTTGTATGCGGGGTCGTGGAGCGAGTGGATTACCGATCCACAGCGTGAAATCGCCACAGGCGACTGAGTCGATTGAGGGGTAGACCCAATCAAAGGCGGGAGCTGGCTTGTCTGCGATAGCGGCGTGTCAGCCAACCATGAGCTTGCTGGCACTCCCTCATCGCAGGCAGGCCAGCGTGCACATTGTTTAACCGTGTTGTGCCAGCAGCCATTGAGGAATGCGACGTTCCAGGTAGTAACCCGGGCGTCTCAACGAACCCTCCACAAACCCCACGTGCCCCCCCTTTGCCAGCAACTCAAACTCAGTGCACGCCGACAGTTCACTCGCTTCGGGCAGGCTGTGGGCAAACACAAACGGGTCATCGGCCGCCTGGATGATGAGGGTTGGCGCGCGGATGTCACCCAGGTAATAGCGGCTCGACGCGCGGCGGTAATAGTCCTCGGCACTCAAGAATCCGTGCAACGGCGCAGTGACCCGACCGTCGAAGTCCCAGAACGTACGCATTTTCTCCAGTGAGCCCAGGGCTTCGAGGGTCTTGAGCCCATCTGCCCGCCCGTCCTGCAGAAAACGGCTTTGCTTGACGCGGATATACGCCAGCATTTCACGCATGAAATGCTTCTGGTAAACCCGCGAAAAGCCCAGGCCGATACGGTCCGCACACTGGTCGAGGCGAAAGGGCACCGACACGGCCGCCGCGCCTTTGAGCCCGGAGGCCGCGCCGGTTTCTCCCAGATGCTTGAGCAGCACATTGCCGCCCAGTGAATAACCCACGGCATACAGGGGGGCCAACGGCCGCTTGGCCTGCAGGTGGGCAATCGTCGCAGCCAGGTCTTCGCTTGCGCCGGAGTGATAACTGCGTGCCAACAGATTCGGTTCGCCCGAGCAGCCGCGCCAGTTCAACGCGGCGCTGGCCCAGCCTTGAGCGGCAAGTACCTTTTGCAGGCCGGCCACGTAGGGCGAGTTGGAGGAGCCGGTCAACCCGTGCAGCACCAGCACCAATGGCGCTTGCGCGTCATGCGGGCCGTGCCAGTCGATATCGAGAAAGTCGCCATCCGCCAGCCACAGGCGTTCGCGTTGGCGTTCGATGTGGGTGGTGGGGCGCCACAGCGGCCCCCACAGCGTTTGCAGGTGAGGGTTGCCGAGGCCAAAGGCGGGGGTGAAGTTGTTAGCGCAAGGGTTCATGCAGATCTCGGTGGTACCACAAAAGCTCTCGCCTGCAGGTCAGGCGGCGCTGCGTTGCCACAACGCGTAGTACACCCGCCCGGACTTCTGCTCCCGGTGCAGGCGCCATGAAGCCGGCAAGCCCAGGGTGGAGGGCGCCGTCTCGCTTTCAGTGTAGATCCACGCATCCGGCGCCAGCCATTGGCGTTCTTCCAGCAATGCGCACACGGTCGGCAGCAGGTTCTGGTTGAACGGCGGGTCGAGGAATACGACGTCGAACTCGCTGGCAGGCTGGGTTTCCAGGTAGCGCAACGCATCGGCGGTTTGCACCTGGCCGGTGGTGCAGCGCAGGGTGCCCAGGTGTTCCTTTAAGCTGGAAACCGCCACATTACTGGCGTCCAGCGCCTGCCCCAGGGCGGCGCCACGGGACAGCGCCTCCAGGAACAGCGCGCCACTGCCGGCAAACGGGTCCAGTACCTTGGCGCCTGCAATGTAGGGCGCAAGCCAGTTGAACAGGGTTTCACGCACGCGGTCCGGCGTCGGGCGCAGGCCTACGACGTCGGGGAAGCTCAGCTTGCGGCTGCGCCATTCGCCGCCAATGATGCGCAGCTGGCCCACGCCGTTATGGACGTTGTGGACAGGTTTTTTCGGGCGAGATGAACTGGCCATTAATGCTCCGGAACCCCGAGCGGCTGCTCGGCAGGTTTATCAGTGGGGGGCGGTAGTGGCTTTTGCGCAATCGTCGGGCCGGCGGTCACGATGACCATCTTGTCGGCGCTCAAGTGTTTGTTCAATGCAGCCTTGACCTGCTCTACAGTCAGGGCCTGGGATTGTTTCATGAAATCTTCCAGATAGCTCAGCGGCAAGTTATAGAAACCCATGGCGCCCAACTGTCCGACGATATCGGCGTTGCTGGCGGTCGACAGCGGGAAGCTGCCGGCCAGCTCGCGCTTGGCGTCATCCAGCTCTTTTTGCGTCGGGCCGGTCTTGAGGTAGTCGGCCACGACATCCTCGACCAGGCGCAAGGTGCCGCCGCTCATTTCGGCGCGGGTCTGCAGGTTGATCATGAAAGGGCCGCGTACCTGCATCGGCGAGAAGCCGGAGTACACGCCGTAGGTCAGGCCGCGTTTCTCGCGCACTTCGCTCATCAGGCGGGTGCCGAAACCACCGCCGCCGAGGATCTGGTTACCCAGCGACAAGGCGGCATAGTCCGGGTCGGCGCGGTCGATGCCCAGTTGCGCGAACAGCAAGTGCGTCTGCTTGGACGGAAACTCGATACGGCTCAAGCCAGGCTTGGGTTCGGTCGGTTGGGCGATTTTTGGCAGGGCCGGGCCCTTGGGCAGCGATGCGGACACCTTGGCCGTCATGGCTTCGGCTTCGGCACGAGTCAGGTCGCCAACCACTGCAATCACCGCGTTACCCGCTGCGTAAGCCTTGGCGTGGAATGCCTGCAATTGCGCCAGGGTGATCTTCGGGACGCTCTCCGGTGTGCCTTCGGTCGGGTGCGCGTAAGGGTGGTCGCCGTACAGGCGCTTGAACAGCTCAAGGCTCGCCAGCTTGGCAGGGTTCTGCTTCTGGTACTCAAAGCCGGCGAGGATCTGGTTCTTGATCCGTGCCAGGGAGTCGGCCGGGAAGGTGGGTTTGCCGATCACATCGTCAAACAACGCGAGCGCGGCGTCGCGTTTGTCGCTGTCGCTGAGGCTGCGCAGGGACACCAGCGCCATGTCGCGGTACGCTCCATTGCCAAAGTCCGCGCCCAGGCCTTCGAAGTCACGGGCGATCTGGCTCACGTCCTTGCCCGGCACGCCTTCATTGAGCATGGCGTTGGTCATCAGCGCCAGGCCTGGGACGTTGCCGTCCTGGCTGCTGCCGGCGGCGAACAGGATGCGCACGTCGAACATCGGCAGTTCATGGGCCTCGACGAACAGCACTTTGGCGCCCTCGGCGGTGGTCCAGGTCTGCACGTCGAGCGTGCGATTGGTCGGCGCCTTGCCGTCCAGTTCAGCCAGGGATTGCAGCTTGTTGCTCGATTGGGCTTTTTCCAGCGCCGGGCTGGCGACGGACTCGCTCGGGCGCAGGAAGTACACGGCACTGGCGGCGATCAGGGTGACTGCGATCAGGCCGGGGAAGATCAGGCGGCTGCTTTTGCGATCACTCATGAGCGGTCTCCTCAGGCAGGACATGGGCGACGCTGAGACGTTCGCGGGTGAAATAGGTGCGCGCGGCTTTCTGGATATCTTCCGGTGTCACGCTTTGCAGGTCGGCAAGCTCGGTGTCCATCAATTTCCAGGACAGGCCGACGGTCTCCAGGGAGCCAATGGCCGTGGCCTGGCTGGTGATGGAGTCGCGCTGGTAGACCAGGCCGGCGATGACCTGGGCACGGATGCGCTCCAGTTCCTCGGCGGTCGGCGGCTTGGTCTTCAGCTCTTCCAGCAGGCGCCACAGGCCTGCTTCGGCTTGGGCAACGGTCTTTTTCTTCTGCTGGTTGGGCGTCGCGGTCAGCATGAACAGGGTGTCACCGCGGGTATAGGCGTCGTAGTTGGTCGACGCGGCAGAGACCAGTTCTTCACCGCGTTCCAGCTGCTCGGAGATGCGTGCGCTGTAGCCGCCGTCCAGCAAGGCCGAGATCAGGCGCAGGGCCTGCACCGAGCGTTTGTCTTCGGCAGTGGCCAGGCCAGGGACGTTAAAACCCAGGATTACGCTCGGCAGTTGGGTCTGCACATGCATGGTCAGCAGGCGCTCGCCGGGCTCGGCCAGTTCCATCGGGATCTTTGCCGGTGGCACGTCGCGCTTGGGGATTGGGCCGAAGTAGCGCTGGGCCAGGTTTTTCACCTCGTCCGGGGTGACGTCGCCGACCACCACCAGGGTGGCGTTGTTCGGCACGTACCAGGATTGGTACCAGTGGCGCAGTTCT
The DNA here is from genome assembly GCF_002980075.1 of Pseudomonas sp. MYb13. Classification (NCBI taxonomy): domain Bacteria; kingdom Pseudomonadati; phylum Pseudomonadota; class Gammaproteobacteria; order Pseudomonadales; family Pseudomonadaceae; genus Pseudomonas; species Pseudomonas sp. MYb13. The sequence continues at coordinate 499,838 of NZ_PCQI01000001.1, forward strand.
TCGACTTTCATGCGATCCAGGTCGGCCATCCAGCCGATGGTCGGCGTGTGGTAGCCGCTCGCCGGGAACGCCATGGCCTTGAAGCGCTCGTAGGCCTTGGACATCGGGTTGTCGTCAGTGCGCAGGCGGCGCTCTTCCTTGATCACCTCGATCTCGCGGCTGAACTCGTCGGCCGGCAGGCGCAGGCTGGCCATGCGATCGGCTTCCAGCTCGAAGGCGACACCCAGGCGGTCACGGGCCAGTACCTGGTAGTAAGCGGTGTAGTCGTCGCTGGTGAAGGCGTTCTCTTCAGCGCCCAGGTCGCGCAGGATCAGCGAGGCTTCGCCGGGGCCGACCTTGGCGCTGCCCTTGAACATCATGTGCTCCAGGGCGTGGGACAAACCGGTCTGGCCCGGGGTTTCGTAGCTCGAACCGACCTTGTACCAGACCTGGGAAACCACCACCGGCGCGCGATGATCTTCACGTACGACGACCTTGAGGCCGTTGTCGAGGGTGAATTCGTGGGTGGGTTGTGGGTCGGCAGCCAAGGCTGAAAGAGGCAGACAAACTGTACTGAACAGCAGGCCTGCGGCGCGGCGGGCTAGAGCATTCATTCGTTTTTAAACCTGTTGGGCTGCCCGCTTGGTCTTAGCGTCGGCGGGCGAGGAGGTGCTAGGATACTGATCCGACTTAGGGACGGCCACTGCGGCTGTCCTGTTAAGGCCCCATTTTGGCCTTACAAAATGTTGCGCATGAACGAGCTGGCTAAAAAACAGTCTGTTACGCATCGAATTTTATTTACCGACGCGCCCCGTGGCGCGTCGCTACCTTGAGATAGCCGTCTCCATGTTTGGTTCCAACGACGACAAGAAGACCCCAGCTGCGGCTGGCGAGAAAAAAGGCCTGTTCGGATGGCTGCGCAAAAAGCCGCAGGAAACCGTCGACGAACAGCCACAGGTTCAAACTGAACCGGTCCCTGAACCTATAGTAGAAGCCGAACCGGTCGCCGAAACGCCTGCGCCGGTGGTGTTGCCGATGGCTGAGCCGGTTCTGCAGCCGCTCGCCGAGGTAGAGCCTGAACCTGAGCCGGAACCCGCGCACAAGCCGTGGCCGGAACTGCCGGTAGCTGAAGAGCCCGTGGCACTGGTTGAAGATGTGCAGGCCGAGCATGTGGTTCCGCCGATTCCGGTGGTCATTGAGCCGCAGCCGGTTGTCGCTGAAGCACCAGCACCAGCACCCGTGGCGGTCGAGCCAGTGATGGCTGCTCCCGCCATCATCGAAGAACCTGCTGCCCCTGTTGAAACCGGCAAGACCGGCTTCTTCGCCCGTCTCAAACAAGGCCTCAGCAAGACCAGCGCCAGTATCGGCGAAGGCATGGCCAGCCTGTTCCTGGGCAAAAAGGTCATCGATGACGAACTGCTGGAAGACATCGAAACCCGTTTGCTCACCGCCGACGTAGGCGTCGAAGCCACCGCCGTGATCATCCAGAGCCTCACCCAGAAGGTCGCGCGCAAGCAGCTGACCGACGCCGATGCACTGTACAAGTCCCTGCAAGCTGAGCTGGCTGCCATGCTCAAGCCGGTGGAAGCGCCTCTGGTGATCACCCCGAAAAAACCCTTTGTGATCCTGGTGGTGGGCGTCAACGGCGCCGGCAAGACCACCACCATTGGCAAGCTGGCCAAAAAGCTGCAGTCCGAGGGCAAGAAAGTCATGCTGGCGGCGGGTGATACATTCCGTGCCGCTGCGGTTGAACAGCTGCAGGTCTGGGGCGAGCGCAACAAGATCCCGGTTATCGCCCAGCACACCGGTGCCGATTCCGCCTCGGTGATCTTCGATGCCGTGCAAGCCGCCAAGGCCCGGAACATCGACGTGCTGATCGCCGATACCGCCGGTCGCCTGCACACCAAAGACAATTTGATGGAAGAGCTGAAAAAGGTCCGCCGCGTGATCGGCAAGCTGGACGCAGACGCGCCGCACGAGGTTCTCTTGGTGCTAGACGCCGGGACCGGCCAGAACGCCATCAGCCAGGCCAAACAATTCAACCAGACGGTACAACTGACCGGCCTGGCATTGACTAAGCTCGACGGCACGGCCAAGGGCGGCGTGATCTTCGCCCTGGCCAAACAGTTCGGGTTGCCGATTCGTTATATCGGCGTCGGTGAAGGCATCGACGACCTGCGCACCTTTGAGGCCGAACCCTTTGTACAGGCACTGTTTGCCGAGCGGGAGCGTTCATGATTCGATTCGAACAGGTCGGTAAACGCTATGCCAACGGGCATGTCGGCTTGCATGAGCTGAGCTTTCGAGTGCGTCGCGGCGAATTCTTGTTTGTAACCGGGCATTCCGGTGCCGGCAAAAGTACGTTGCTGCGCCTGCTGCTGGCCATGGAGCGCCCGACTACCGGCAAACTGCTGCTGGCGGGCCAGGACCTGGCAACCATCAGCAACGCGCAAATCCCGTTCCTGCGCCGCCAGATCGGCGTGGTGTTCCAGAATCACCAACTGCTGTTCGATCGCACCGTGTTCAATAACGTGGCACTGCCGTTGCAGATCCTCGGGCTGTCCAAGGCCGAGATCGTCAAGCGCGTGGATTCGGCCCTGGAGCGCGTGGCGTTGTCGGACAAGACCGATCTCTACCCCGGCGACCTCTCCACCGGCCAGCAACAGCGCGTCGGCATTGCCCGCGCCATCGTCCACCGCCCGGCACTGCTGCTGGCGGATGAACCGACCGGTAACCTCGACCCGCGCCTGGCGGCCGAGATCATGGGGGTGTTCGAAGACATCAACCGCCTGGGCACCAGCGTGCTGATCGCCAGTCACGACCTGGCACTGATCGCCCGCATGCGCCATCGCATGCTGACCCTGCAACGCGGCCGCCTGATCGGTGACGGGGAGGCCGGCGCATGAGTGCTACACGCAGCCCTAAAGTTTCCGAGCGCGTGGCGCCGAAACCGGCCGACCCGCAACCCCAAAAGAAAAAGCACGATCACGATGATGACGGCCCGGACTTCAGCACCTTGCTGCGCGCCTGGATCGAAAGCCATCGTGCGAGCCTGCTCGACAGCCTGCGGCGCCTGGGCAAGCAGCCGATTGGCAGCTTCTTCACGTGCCTGGTGATGGCAGTGGCCCTGAGCCTGCCGATGGGCCTGTCGCTGCTGCTTAACAATGTGGAGCGACTGGGCGGTTCCTGGCAGCGCGCAGCGCAGATCTCGCTGTACCTGAACATCGATGCCAGTGCCAAAGACGGCGAAACCCTGCGCGATGACATCAAGAACCTGCCGGGCGTGGCGCAGGCCGAGTACATCAGCCGTGACCAGGCGCTGGAAGAGTTCCAGCAACAGTCCGGCCTGGGCGAGGCGCTCAAGGAGCTGCCGCAGAACCCGTTGCCGGGCGTCGTGCTGGTAACGCCGAATGAAGTCGACAAGGCCGCCTTGGAAGCCCTGCGGCAAAAACTCGCAGAGATGCCCAAGGTACAGCAGGCGCAGCTTGATCTAGTCTGGGTAGAGCGCTTGGCGGCCATCCTCAAGCTGGGCGACCGTTTTGTGTTCGGCCTGACAGTGCTGTTGGTGTCTGCATTACTTTTGGTGATAGGTAATACCATTCGTCTTCATATTGAAAACCGCCGCACCGAGATAGAAGTGATTAAACTGGTCGGCGGCACGGACAGCTATGTGCGTCGTCCTTTTCTGTACATGGGCGCGCTTTATGGCTTTGGTGCCGGGATTTTGTCCTGGGGCGTGCTGGCATTTGGCCTGGACTGGCTGAACGACGCGGTTGTCGGGCTTGCCGGACTCTACGGCAGTGATTTCGCGCTGGCCGGTGTGCCGGTAGCCGATGGTCTGAGTCTCTTGCTTGGCGCGGTATTGTTGGGGTATATCGGTGCCTGGATTGCGGTCGCACGGCATTTACGTGAGCTGGCACCGAAGTAGTTAATGTCAGATTAATGTGGTTTCGTTTGTATTGACCGTATTGGTGGTTTAGGGAACTTGTCCTACGGTTCCCGGTCAATTTTCGCAGTGCTTCACTGCACGAGTTATGTGAGTCGGAGGTTTTTTCGTATGACCACTTCTTTGCAACCTGCTTATGCCTTGGTCCCGGGTGCGAACCTGGAAGCCTATGTGCACACGGTAAACAGCATCCCATTGCTGACGCCCGAGCAGGAGCGTGAACTGGCCGAGAGTCTCTACTATGAGCAGGATTTGGGGGCGGCTCGGCAGATGGTGCTCGCCCACCTGCGTTTTGTTGTACATATCGCCCGTAGCTATAGCGGCTACGGCCTGGCCCAGGCTGACCTGATCCAGGAAGGCAACGTCGGCCTGATGAAGGCTGTCAAGCGCTTCAACCCTGAGATGGGTGTGCGCCTGGTGTCGTTTGCCGTGCACTGGATCAAGGCGGAAATCCACGAGTTCATCCTGCGCAACTGGCGCATTGTGAAAGTCGCGACCACCAAGGCCCAGCGCAAACTGTTCTTCAACCTGCGCAGCCAGAAAAAACGCCTGGCGTGGCTGAACAACGAGGAAGTCCACCGCGTGGCCGAAAGCCTTGGCGTGGAACCCCGTGAAGTGCGCGAGATGGAAAGCCGCCTGACCGGCCATGACATGGCCTTCGACCCGGCCGCCGAAGCGGACGACGACAGCGCCTTCCAATCGCCGGCCAACTACCTGGAAGACCACCGGTACGACCCGGCGCGTCAACTGGAAGACGCTGACTGGAGCGACAACTCCAACCACAACCTGCACGAAGCGCTGGAAGTGCTGGACGACCGTAGCCGTGACATCCTCTACCAGCGCTGGCTGGCGGAAGAAAAAGCCACGCTGCATGACCTGGCGCAGAAGTACAACGTGTCGGCCGAGCGGATTCGTCAGCTCGAGAAAAGCGCGATGAACAAGCTGAAACTGTCGATCGCGGCCTAAACACCGCCTGAAAATGTGGGAGGGGGCTTGCCTCCGATAGCAGAGTATCAGTCGACATCACAGTGACTGATCCACCGCTATCGGGAGCAAGCCCCCTCCCACTTTTGTTTTGTGCTGTATCAGTCGGACCAGGGAGCCTTGCGGGAATTGTTCAGCTCCATCAGGTAGCCATCACCACCCAACTGACTCATCTGTTGGCGAATCCACGCCGCCCGCCGTGCCACATACGCCGTCGGATGGCTGGCACTCCACACCCGCGGGTTCGGCAATACCGCCGCCAGATAGCTGGCCTGCTGCCGTGAAAGGCCCTTGGCACTGACCCCAAAGTGATGCCGTGCAGCCGCTTCCGCGCCAAACACCCCTTCATCCCATTCAACGCTGTTGAGGTAGACCTCAAGGATCCGTTGCTTGGGCCACAATACCTCGATCAGGCCGGTAAACCAGGCTTCTAGGCCCTTGCGCAAATAACTGCGGCCCGCCCACAGGAACAGGTTCTTCGACACCTGCTGGCTCAACGTGCTGGCGCCGCGAATCGAGCCACCGCGTTCGTTGTGCAGGATGGCGGCCTGGATCGCACCGAAGTCAAAACCCCAATGCTGCGGGAACCGCTGGTCTTCACCGGCCATCACCGCCACCTTGAGGTCATCGGAGATCTCGTCCCACGGCACCCAGCTGCGCTGCAGGTCAATGGGTTCGCCGTCGAACCAGGATTCGACCTTGCGCTCAACCATCAGCGCGGTGAAGGGGGGCGGGACGACACGAAACAGCAGCACCAGCAGCACACTGCCGATGGCAAACCATTTCACGACGTTGAGAAAGCGTTTGAAGATGAGACGCAGCATAGAGATGGCTTGGCCGAACCCGTTGAGCGGGCCATTATACAGACCCGGCCCTTTGAGTCTGACTGGAGTTCATCATGCTGCGTGGCTTTCTGATGTTGGCTGCCTTTTTCGGCTTCACCGGCGTTGCCCTTGGCGCCTTCGCCGCTCACGGGCTGAAAAACCGCCTGAGCACCGAGTACCTGGCGATCTTCCACACCGGCGTGACCTACCAACTGGTGCACACCCTGGCGCTGTTCGGCGTGGCGCTGCTGGCGGCACATATCCCTGGCCGGCTGGTCGGTTGGGCGGGTATTTCGTTTGTCGTCGGTATCCTGCTGTTCTCCGGTAGCCTGTACGTGTTGACCATGACCGGGATCAGCAAGCTCGGGATCATCACGCCGTTCGGTGGCCTGGCGTTCCTGTTGGGTTGGTTCTTCCTTGGCTTGGCGGCGTGGCGCCTTCAAGCGGCCTGAAGCTTTCTGTTTGAAGCGGACCGGAGGACTTGGGTCATCACCGCCGATCACGCTAGAATGCTGGCCCCTAAAAACGATGGCGGCCCGTGGCATGCGCATTCAGTTGAACGGCGAATCCTTTGAACTGCCCGACGGTGAAACCGTTGCGGCCCTGCTGACCCGCCTGGACCTTACCGGGCGTCGCGTCGCAGTGGAACTCAACCTGGATATCGTCCCGCGTAGCCTGCACGCCGAGACTGCGCTCACCGAAGGTGACCAGGTCGAAGTGGTCCACGCCATTGGTGGCGGCTGATCGCGCAGCTTCCTGAATTCTGCAGAACCTCACCCCATTTCGAGGATTTCCCATGAGCATCGTTCGTAACGACAAGCCCTTCGTCCTGGCCGGTCGTACCTACCAGTCCCGTCTGCTGGTCGGCACCGGCAAGTACCGCGACATGGAAGAAACCCGCCTGGCCATCGAAGCCTCGGGCGCAGAGATCGTCACCTTCGCCGTACGCCGCACCAACCTCGGCCAGATCGAAGGCGAGCCGAACCTGCTCGAAGTGCTGTCGCCGGATCGCTACACCTTCCTGCCGAACACTGCCGGTTGCTACGACGCCATCGAAGCCGTACGCACCTGCCGCCTGGCTCGTGAGCTGCTCGACGGCCACAACCTGGTGAAGCTGGAAGTGCTGGCTGATCAGAAAACCCTGTTCCCCAACGTGATTGAAACCCTCAAGGCCGCTGAAACGCTGGTCAAAGAAGGTTTCGACGTGATGGTCTACACCAGCGATGACCCGATCATCGCGCGCCAACTGGCGGAAATCGGCTGCATCGCCGTGATGCCGCTGGCGGGTCTGATCGGGTCCGGCCTGGGTATCTGCAATCCGTACAACCTGCAGATCATCCTCGAAGAAGCGAAGATCCCGGTGCTGGTGGATGCCGGCGTGGGCACTGCCTCCGACGCGACCATCGCCATGGAACTGGGCTGCGACGCGGTGCTGATGAATTCGGCCATCGCCCATGCCCAGCAACCGATCCTGATGGCCGAAGCCATGAACCACGCCATCGTCGCGGGCCGCCTGGCCTACCTCGCCGGTCGCATGCCGAAAAAACTCTACGCCAGCGCCTCCTCGCCGCTGGATGGTCTGATCAAGTAAGAGCCATTGATGACTGAATCAAACGAAACGCCGAACACCGTGGACGCAGGCGACGAGTCCAAGCACCGCCGCATCAAGAGTTTTGTGATGCGCGCCGGTCGCATGACCGAAGGCCAGCAAAAGGGCCTGGAGCAAGGTACGCCGCTGTTCGTGCTGCCATTGGCCGATGCGCCGGTGGATTACGACCAGGTGTTCGGCCGTTCGGCCCCGCGATCTCTGGAAATCGGTTTTGGCATGGGCCACTCCCTGCTGGAGATGGCCGCTGCCGCGCCGGACCAGGACTTCATCGGCGTGGAAGTCCACCGCCCTGGTGTTGGCGCTCTGCTCAATGGCGTGTTGACCCAAGGGTTGACCAACCTGCGGGTCTACGACTGCGACGCCATCGAAGTGCTTAACCGCTGCATCGCCGACAACAGCCTCGACCGCCTGATGCTGTTCTTCCCCGACCCATGGCACAAAGCCCGTCACCACAAGCGTCGCATCGTCCAGGCCTCCTTCGCGGAGCTGGTGCGCAGCAAGCTCAAGGTCGGCGGCATCCTGCACATGGCCACCGACTGGGAACCGTACGCGGAATACATGCTGGAAGTGATGAACGTCGCCCCTGGCTATCGCAACCTGGCGGAAGACGGCAAGTGCGTGCCACGCCCGGCTGAGCGCCCGATCACCAAGTTTGAGCGTCGCGGCGAGCGGTTGGGGCATGGGGTGTGGGATCTGAAGTTCGAGAAGCTGGCTTAATTCGCCACTGACTTGAAATACGATCCAGTGTGGGAGCTGGCTTGCCTGCGATGCGGATACCTCGGTGCATCAGTGGTACCGAGGTGATGCTATCGCAGGCAAGCCAGCTCCCACGTTTGTTTTGTGGTGTGCCTGGGGTCAGCGACGGTCGGCAACGACGCCAATCAATACCAGCACCACCACCAACACCGGTGCCAGGCTGTAGTTATTGAATTGGCTCAACCCCCGCACAATCCACGGCGTGGCATAGATCAACGCCGCGCCGCTGCCGATCATGCACACCAATGCCATCAACGGTACGCGCAACGCACCCGCGATGCTGCCCAAGCGCGCTTCCACCCAACCTTTGATATCGGCACCAAACAGCACCAGCAGGCAGCCGACGAGAGCCAGGGAGATTTCCGACAGGTTGCTACGGCTCCAGCGGGATACGGTGGCGAGCAGGTCGAGTACCAAATCCATTCGATTTCCTTAGAGCGTCAGCTCAAAAACTTCTGCAACAGGTCATTGAGAAAGAGTTGCCCGCGGTCGGTCGCCGCCAGGCGTGACGGTTCGACCTGCATTAAGCCACTTTGTTCTGCCTCGCGTCGGCCTTCATCGAGGCTTGCCAGGTCGAGGCCGGTACGCTCGGCGTAGAGCCTGGCGTCGACGCCTTCGGTGAGGCGCAGGGCGTTCATCAGGAACTCGAATGGCAGTTCTTCGTTGGTCAGTTCCTTCGCGCCGGCCTGAAAGCTTTTAGCCGGGTTGAGGTAGTCCTTCGGTGCGCGGGTCTTCCAGGTGCGCACGATGCGCCCATCAGGATGGCTGAGCTTGCCGTGGGCGCCTGCGCCGATGCCAATGAAGTCACCGAAGCTCCAGTAATTGAGGTTATGTCGCGCAGGGCGACCCGGTTGGGCATAGGCCGACACTTCATATTGTGCATAGCCGTGTTCGGCAAGCAGCGCCTGGCCGGCTTCCTGGATGTCCCAGAGCGTGTCGTCTTCCGGCAGCGCGGGCGGCTGGTTCCAGAACACGGTGTTGGGTTCCAGGGTCAGTTGGTACCACGACAGGTGCGTTGGCTTCAGCGCGATGGCCTGGCGCAGGTCACCCAAGGCGTCATCCAGTGACTGATCGGGCAAACCGTGCATCAGGTCCAGGTTGAAGTTATCAAACCCGGCCTGGCGCGCCATGCCGGCGGCGCGCACGGCTTCGTCGCCGTTGTGGATGCGGCCCAGGGCCTCGAGCTTTTCCTGCTGGAAGCTCTGGATGCCGATGGACAGGCGATTGATTCCCAGCTTGCGATACGCGACGAATTTTTCTTGCTCGAACGTCCCGGGGTTGGCTTCCAGGGTGATCTCGATATCGCGGGCAAACGGGATGCGTGCTTCCACGCCCTTGAGCAGGCGGCCCAGCGCAGCGGCGCTGAACAGGCTCGGCGTGCCGCCGCCAAAGAAGATCGAACTCAGCTCGCGGCCGTAGACCGCGTGCAGGTCCTGATCGAGGTCGGCCAGTAGCGCGTCCACGTACTCTTCTTCCGGCAGTACTTTACTGGCGGTGTGGGAGTTGAAGTCGCAATAGGGGCATTTGCGCACGCACCAAGGGATATGGATATACAGCGCCAGGGGCGGCAGCACAGGCAAGGCCGCCCGAGGTGTTTGCGCGCCACCGTGGATCAGTGGCTGCGCAGAGGTGTTCTGGGTCATTTCAGGCTCAGGCGTTGGCGCAGCAAATCCATTGCGCGGGCGCGGTGGCTGATCTGGTTCTTGTCGGCCGGGCTCAGTTCGGCGCTGGAAACGTTACGCTCCGGTACCCAGAACAGCGGGTCATAGCCAAACCCATGCTCACCGCTGGCCGCATGCAGGATGCGCCCGTGCCACAAGCCTTCGCACAGGATCGGCAGCGGGTCGTCGGCATGCCGAACCAGTGCCAGCACGCAGACGAACTGCGCACCGCGTTCAGCGTCCGGCACGTCCTTGAGCGCATCCAGCAGCTTGGCGTTGTTGGCGGCGTCGCCCTTGCCGTCGGCGTAGCGTGCCGAATAAATGCCCGGTGCACCACCGAGGAAGTCGACCGCCAGGCCCGAGTCATCCGCCAGCGCCGGCAGGCCGGAGAGGCGTGCGGCATTACGCGCCTTGAGGATAGCGTTCTCGACGAACGACAGCCCGGTCTCTTCCGGCTCCACCTGGCTGAACTCGCCAATCGAGCGCAGTTGCACGGCGTCGCCGAGCATGGCCTGCAGTTCTTTGAGTTTGCCGGCGTTATGGCTGGCCAGTACGAGTTGGGTAAGGTTCATCATTCGGCCGGAAACAGTTCCTGGTTGAATTGGAAACTATGGGCTTTGCCCCCGGTTTCAACGTTGATGGTAAACGTCTTGTATTCGCGCTGGGTCACGGCGTAGGGCGCGAGATAATTGATGCCACCTTTTTCATTGATTTGCTTGAAGGTGAGAATCTCGCTCTTGCCGCCCAAATCCTTGATGGTGCCCGTCACTTGCGCGGCCACGGGCGTCACGCCCTTGATCACGGTCACGTTGATCAAGCCCTTCTCCTTGCTGCGTACCACGCCGACCTTCTGGGCGGTTTCCGGTTGCAGGAAGCTGGAGGTGAACGTGTTGTAGTGAACAGTGATATCGCCGAAGTCTTTCTTGCGATTAGCGTCGATAGCGTCCGCAGCCATGGCGCTGGCGCCCAGGCATGCGGTCAATAGAAAAACAGCCAAACGACTCATGATCGTCCCTCTTGAAAATGATTAGACGGCAATCTTGTGGTCTGTCAGGCCAGGGCTGCTGACCCGGTAAATTCCGATTTCGCCCAACAGATTGGGCCATAGCTTACTCGCCCAGCCGTGGCGATGCTGTTGATCGACGGCAAGGCGGTTGATCACCTTGGCTTCACGCTCACTGCACAGGGCTTCGAAGTCTTCGAAGGTGCAGAAGTGGATGTTCGGCGTGTTGTACCACGTGTACGGCAGGAAGTCCGACACCGGCATGCGGCCCTTGGTGGCCAGGTACCAGCGGCAGCGCCAGTGGCCGAAGTTGGGGAAGGTGATGATGCACTGGCGGCCTACGCGCAGCATTTCGTCGAGGATGCGGTCTGGGTAATGCACCGCCTGCAGGGCCTGGGTCATCACCACGATGTCAAAGCTGTTGCTGGCAAAGTTGCCCAGGCCCTTGTCCAGGTCCTGCTCGATCACGTTGATGCCCTTGGCCACGCACTGGGCGATGTTGTCCGGGTCGTTTTCCAGGCCATAGCCGGTGACTTGCTTGTTGTCGCGCAGCCAGCTCAGCAGTTCGCCATCGCCGCAGCCAAGGTCGAGCACGCGGCTGCCGGCGGGGATCCAGTCTTGGATGATTTCCAGGTCGGCTCTCATGGCGTTCTCACACAGTAATTCGGTTCATGTAGTTGCTGAACGCTTGCAGGTAGCGCGGGATCGGGATCAGGAAGGCGTCGTGGCCTTGCGGAGCATCGATCTCCAGGTAGCAGACGTCTTTGCGCGCGGCCATCAGGGCGTCCACCAGCTCGCGGGAGCGCGCCGGCGAAAAGCGCCAGTCGGTGGTGAACGACATCACGCAGAACTTGGCCGTGGCGCCTTCGAAGGTTTTTGCCAGGTCGTCGTCAAAGTTGGCCGCCGGGTCGAAATAGTCCAGGGCCTTGGTCATCAGCAAATAGGTGTTGGCGTCGAAACGCCCCGAGAACTCTTCGCCCTGGTAACGCAGGTAGCTTTCTACCTGGAATTCGACGCTGTGGAAATCGTAGTTGAGCTTCTCGCTCTTGAGGCCACGGCCAAATTTCTCGCCCATGGAGTCATCGGACAGGTAGGTGATGTGCCCGACCATGCGCGCCAGCATCAGGCCGCGCTTGGGGATCACACCGGCTTCCTGGAACGAACCGCCATGGAACTCCGGGTCGGTCAGGATCGCCTGGCGCGCCACTTCGTTGAAAGCGATGTTCTGCGCCGATAACTTGGGGGCCGAGGCAATGGCCAGGCAATGGCGTACCCGATCCGGGTAAGTGATGGTCCACTGCAGCGCCTGCATGCCACCCAGGCTGCCGCCGATGACGGCGGCCCATTGGCTGATGCCCAACAAGTCGGCCAGGCGCGCCTGGCTGTGCACCCAGTCTTCCACGGTGAGCACCGGGAAGTCGGCGCCGAAAGGCTTGCCTGTCTCAGGGTTGAGGCTGCTGGGGCCGGTGGAGCCGTTGCAACCACCGAGGTTGTTCAGGCTGACCACAAAGAACCGGTTGGTGTCGATGGGCTTGCCGGGGCCGATGCAGCTGTCCCACCAGCCGGGCTTGCGCTCGTCGACCGAGTGGAAACCGGCCGCGTGATGATGGCCGGACAAGGCGTGGCAGATCAGCACGGCGTTGGTCGCCGTGGCATTCAGTTGGCCATAGGTTTCGTAGATCAGGTCGTAGGCAGGCAGCGAACGGCCGCAGGCCAGGGCCAGCGGTTCGCTGAAGTGCGCCACTTGGGGCACGACCAGTCCAACAGAATCGGGGGGAAAGGCAGCTGGCATCGACCCTGCTCTCGTTCAAATGAGGCGTAAGTCTAAAGAGCGGGAACCCCAGCGGCAAGCAAAGGCCTGCGCGGATTGAATTCAACACACCGATACGAAATGCAGGAGCCGGCAGGCCGGCTCCTACAAGGGGCGTCAGATCAGCAAACGCAGGATTTCTGGCATCCCGGTCATGGCGGCCAGGTTGTTGATCACCAGCATGTCCAGCAACTTGAGCACCATGAACGCCAGGATCGGCGAGATATCCAGGCCGCCCAGGTTCGGCAGCAGGCGGCGGAACGGTGCCAGGGCTGGTTCGCAGATCTGGTTCACCAACTCGGCACCCGGGTTGTGGCTACCTGGAGCGACCCACGACAGGATCACGCTGATGATCAGGGCGAAGAAGAAGATCTTCAGGAACAGCGCGGTGACGCCGATGATCGACCAGATCAGCAACTGTACGAAATTGCCGGTAGTGCCGTAGGTCAGCAGCAGGGTCAGGGCCATCAAGGCCAACTGCACCAGGATCGCCAGCACCAGCGACGACATGTCCAGGCCGAACAGGCTCGGGATGATCCGGCGCAAAGGCTTGAGCAGCGGCTGGGTGGCCTTGACGATGAACTGGCAGAGCGGGTTGTAGAAGTTGGCGCGCACCAGTTGCAGCACGAAGCGCATCAGTACGATCAGCAGGTACAGGCTGCCGAGGGTTTGCAGCACGTAGACGGCTGCGGTGTTCAGACCAATCATGTTGGCTCCTTATTTGCCCAGTTGTTCGGCGAGTTCCGCCGAGCGGTGCGCAGCGGCACCCAATGCTTTTTCTACCAGGGCTTCAAAGCCCCCGGCCTGGAACGACTCGATGGCCGCCTGTGTGGTGCCGCCGGGAGAGGTCACGCGGCGGCGCAACTCAGCGGCGTCCACATCGCTGGCGACCGCCATATGCGCGGCGCCCAGGGCGGTCTGCTCGGCCAGTTGCTCGGCAACGTCCTTGGACAGCCCCAGCTTCACCCCGGCGGCGGTCATGGCTTCGATCAGCAGGAAGAAATAGGCCGGGCCGCTACCGGACACCGCGGTGACCGCGTCCAGTTGCTGCTCCTGTTCCAGCCACAGGGCAATGCCCACGGCTGACAGCAACTCCTGCGCCTGGCCGCGTTGTTCGGCGGTCACTTCGGCGGTGGCGTACAACCCGCTCACGCCTTGGCTGACCAGGGCTGGGGTGTTGGGCATGCAGCGCACGATCGGCTGGGCGCCGAGCCAGTTGTTCATGCTGGCGCAGGTGATGCCGGCGGCGATGGACACCACCAACTGCTGCGGCTGCAGGCTCGCACGCAGGTTTTCGCACACAGCCTTCATGGCCTGTGGCTTCACTGCCAGCACAATCACATCGACGCCACGGATGGCCTCGGCGTTGTCGGCAAAGGTTTCAATGCCGTGCTCGGCGCTGACGCGCGCACGGGTGTCGGCGCCGGGGTCGCTGGCGCGGATCTGCGCGGCGTCCAGGCCCTTGGCCCGCAGGCCTCCGATCAGGCTGGCCGCCATGTTACCGGCGCCGATAAAGGCAATACGCGTGTTGCTCATGACAGGTCCTTACTCAGATGGAAGTCAGCCATTTCATGGCTGGCCGTAGTCGCGGGCGCCAAACAGGGCGGTACCAATCCGCACCCAGGTAGCGCCTTGGGCGATGGCCGACTCCAGGTCGTGGCTCATGCCCATGGAAAGTGTGTCCAGCGGCAGGTTCAAACGGGCTTGCAGCTCGCGCACGGTGGCGAACGCTGCGTCTTGCGCGGCACGATCTTCGGTCGGCTCGGGGATTGCCATCAGGCCACGCAACTTCAGGCGCGGCAGGGCGCTGATGGCGTTGGCCAGGGCCGGCAGGTCGGCGGGCGTACAGCCGGACTTGCTGGCTTCGCCACTGACGTTGACCTGGATGCAGATGTTCAGCGGTGGCAGGTCGGCCGGGCGTTGTTCGGACAGGCGTTGTGCAATTTTGAGGCGGTCCACGGAATGCACCCAAGCGAAGTTCTCGGCGATAGCGCGCGTCTTGTTCGATTGAATGGGGCCGATGAAGTGCCAACTCAAGGGCAGGTCGGTTAATTCGGCCTGTTTGCCCAGGGCTTCCTGCAGATAGTTCTCGCCAAAGTCGCGCATTCCGGCGGCGTAGGCTTCGCGCACGGCCTGTGCGGGCTTGGTCTTGCTCACGGCCAGCAGGTGGATGCTGCTTGCGTCACGTTGCACGGCGTCGGCTGCGGCGCGGATGCGCTGGCTAACCTGGCCGATGTTGTCTGCTATCGTCGACATTCAAGATGCGCCCGTGGATATGGAGTCCGCGGCATTCTACTGGAAATGGAAAGCCCTATGGATATCACAGAATTACTGACGGCCAGCGTGCGCCGTGGCGCCTCCGACCTGCATTTGTCGGCGGGCCTGGTGCCGATGCTGCGGGTGGATGGCGAGGTGTGGCCTTTGGATTGGCCGGTGCTTTCAGCGCTGCAAGTGGCGGACCTATTGAGCCCCTTGCTCAATCAGCACCAACAAAAGGATTTCGAAACATCTCTTGAAACGGATTTTGCCTTCGAGTTGCCCGGCGTTGCGCGGTTCCGGGCAAATGTATTCCAGCAGGCGCGTGGCATGGGCGCGGTGTTTCGCACCATCCCGTGCGAAGTCCGGAGCCTGGAAAGCCTTGGCCTTGGCGAAGTGTTCCAGCGTATCGCCCAGCTACCCCGTGGCCTGGTCTTGGTGACCGGTCCTACCGGCTCGGGCAAGTCCACCACCCTGGCGGCGATGATCGACTTTCTCAATCAGCATCGGCGTCAGCACATCCTGACCCTCGAAGACCCCATCGAATTTATCCACACGCCCAAAATCGCCCTGATCAACCAGCGCCAGGTGCACCGCGACACGCATGACTTTTCCACAGCGCTGCGTTCCGCGCTCCGGGAAGACCCGGACGTGATCCTGGTGGGTGAGTTGCGCGACCTGGAAACCATCCGCCTGGCGCTGACGGCGGCCGAGACCGGGCACCTGGTATTTGGCACCCTGCACACCACGTCGGCGGCAAAGACCGTAGACCGACTGGTGGACGTGTTCCCGGCCGGAGAAAAGGCCATGGTCCGCTCGATGCTGTCCGAGACGCTGCAGGCGGTGGTGTCTCAGGTTCTGGTGAAGAAGGTCGGCGGCGGGCGCGTGGCGGCCCATGAAATCATGTTGGGCACACCGGCCATTCGCAATCTGATTCGCGAGGACAAGGTGGCGCAGATGGTTTCGGCGATCCAGACGGGCGGGGCGCTGGGGATGAAGACGCTGGACATGAGCTTGAAGGCGCTGGTCGGGGCAGGAGTGATCAGCCTGGAAGCGGCGCGGGAGAAGGCGAGGGTGCCTGTGGATATCTAGCGAACGCTGATATCAATGTGGGAGCGGGCTTGCCTGCAATAGCGCACTGCCGGGCTACATGCCTGCCACTGACACAGCGTCATCGCAGGCGAGCCAGCTCCCTCATTTGATTGCATTTCAAACAGGGAGGCTGGTGCCTGTGGGTTCTAGCGCTGTACGACCCGCAGGTTGCTGTTCTGCTCTTTCGGCAGAACGCGCTTGGCAATCACGTAGTTCTTGTCCCAGAACGGCTTTTTCAGCGTGTCGATGCTCACCGACTTGCCACGACGCGGCGCGTGGATGAACCGATCGTTGCCCAGGTAGATGGCAACGTGGTTTACCTGGCGGCTCTTCAGTTTGAAGAACAGCAGGTCACCTGGTTTCAGGTCCTTGCGATCAACCTTCTGCCCATGGCCGGCGGCCATGGCGTTGGAGGTGCGCGGCAAATCCACGGCGGCTACGTCGTTGAACGCATATTTCACCAGGCCACTGCAGTCGAACCCTTTACTTGGGCTACTGCCGCCCCAACGATAAGGCGTACCCAGCACGTTGACGGCGCGGCTGAGGACGGTGCTGCTCTGCTTGGTGTTGACGGCCATCAGGGCCGGGTTGGCTTTGCCGTGGGCCTTGCTCAGTTGAGTCGGGCGGTTGACGGTCAGCTTTACCGATTTGGCCGTGCTTGGCGTGCTGTGGACTTTAGGGGTGAAACCGTTAACGTTAGGAAGTCGTTGCTCACGATTGGTGGCGTGGGCGGCCAGTGGCATTAATAGGCAAATGGTTAGCCATGTCTTGAAAAATGGTCGCATTAGGCGTGGCTCTTATGGGTTTGCGCGCAACTTTATAACAGCTTTTTGTGTCGTTCTCAGGCCGTTTGTCGACTGAACCTTGACGTCAAAATCAGGAAAAACGCGACTATTCGCCGCAATTGTCCTACACAAGTCAGGTGGCATAAGGCTTTCAGGGGAGGGAAGATACCATTTGCCGTACGTCGGGCGCCTGTAAAAAAGTCACAAAGAAAGTGAAAAAATTTATCTATCGAGGCAAAAGAGGTACGCGATGAACACCTATCAACAGATTGGTTCGCAGCAAGATACCCACAGCAAGGTGATCGGTTACCTGTTGTGGATTTTCGGTTTTACCGGGGCGCACCGCTTCTATTACGGCAAGCCGGTGACCGGTACGATCTGGTTTTTTACCTTGGGCTTGCTGGGCATCGGCTGGTTGATCGACCTGTTCCTGATCCCGGCCATGGACCGTGAAGCGGACCTGCGTTTTACCGCGGGGCCCATCGAATACAACGTGGCCTGGATTCTGTTGGCGTTTCTCGGTGTGTTCGGCGTGCACCGCATGTACCAGGGCAAATGGATCTCCGGACTGATCTACCTGCTGACCGGCGGCTTGTTCCTGGTGGGGGTGCTGTATGACTTCTGGACGTTGAACACGCAGATATCGATCCGCAATGCCGAGCGCAACGCCGGACGGTAAGTCTGCACACAATCAAATGTGGGAGCTGGCTTGTGTGGGAGCAGGCAAGCCAGCTCCCACATGGGCCGTGCCCACATTGGATGTGTTCTATCAGGCCTGGTAGCTGATGCGTCCGTCCACCAAGGTGTAGCGCACCGTCGCCGGCAGGCTATGGCCGATGAACGGGCAGTTTTCACCCTTGGACAACCACCGCTCCCCGGCAACCGTGGAGCTGGCTGGGTCGAACAGCACCAGGTCCGCCGCCGAACCCACCGCCAGCTTGCCCGCAGGCAGGCGCAATGCCTCTGCCGGGCCGGCGCCCAGGCGTGCCAGCAGCGTCGGCAGGTCTAACAGCCCGTCTTCCACCAACGTCATCGCCAGCGGCAGCAACAGTTCGACACTGCTGATACCCGGCTCTGTCGCACCAAACGGTGCCAGCTTGGCATCCCGCTCATGGGGCTGGTGATGGCTGGAGATCGCCGAGACCACCCCAGACTTGACCGCCGCACGCAAACCTTCACGGTCGGCCAGGGTGCGCAGTGGCGGTTGCACGTGATACAGGCTGGAGAAGTCGATCAGCGCTTCATCCGTCAGGATCAATTGATACAGCGCCACGTCCGCCGTTACCCGCAAGCCACGTGCCTGGGCCTGGGCGATCAAGGCCACGCCCCGGGCGCTGGTCAGCTGGCTGAAGTGCGCACGCACGCCGCTTTGTTCCACCAGCAGCAGGTCACGGGCCAGGGCCACGGTTTCGGCGGTTTCCGGAATACCCGGCAAACCGAGGAAGCTGGCCACGGCGCCTTCGTGGGCCAGGCCGCCTTCGGCCAGGTCGCGGTCCTGGGAGTGGAAGATCACTGTCAGGTCGAAGGTGGCTGCATATTCCAGGGCGCGCAACAGCGTACGGGTGCTGCGGAAACTCTCCAGGCCGTTGCCGAAGGCCACGCAACCGGCGTCACGCAAGGCGATCAGTTCGGCGAGTTGTTCGCCTTCCAGGCCTTTGCTCAGGGCGCCGATGGGGAACACTTTGCAGTTGCCGGCTTCACGGGCGCGGTCGAGGATCAGCTCGGTCACGGCCGAGGTGTCCAGCACCGGTTTGGTATGGGGAGGGCAGCACAGGCTAGTGACGCCGCCGGCCGCAGCGGCGCGGGTTTCGCTGATGATATTGCCCTTGCGGCTGTAGCCCGGCTCGCGCAGGGCGACGTTAAGGTCCACCAGGCCAGGCGCGGCCACCAGGCCTTTGGCGTCGATCGTCTCGCTCGCGCTGAAGCCTGCCGGCGCGGCGCCGATGGCGATGATCTTGCCGGCTTCCATATGAAGGTCGGTGACGTGATCCAGGCCGCTGGCTGGATCGATGACTCGGGCGCCGAGAATGCTGAGCTTCACTGGGCGTTCTCCTGCTCGAATTGACGTTGCGCGGTTTGTCCGCTCATGGCCATGGACAACACCGCCATGCGCACGGCGATGCCGTAGGTCACCTGGTTGAGGATCACCGACTGGTTGCCGTCGGCCACCGCCGACTCAATCTCCACGCCGCGGTTGATCGGGCCCGGGTGCATCACGATGGCATCCGGCTTGGCACCCGCCAGGCGTGCGGTTGTCAGGCCGAACAGGCGGTAGAACTCGCCTTCGCTCGGCAGCAGGCCGCCGGCCATGCGCTCGCGTTGCAGGCGCAGCATGATCACCACGTCCACATCCTTGAGGCCCTCGGTCATGTCGGTGTAGACCTTCACGCCATACTGCTCGATACCGATCGGCAGCAGGGTTTTCGGTGCAATCACGCGGATGTCCGGGCAGCCCAGGGTTTTCAGGGCCAGCATGTTCGAGCGTGCGACCCGCGAGTGCAGGATGTCGCCGACGATGGCCACCGAGAGGTTTTCAAAGCTGCCCTTGTGCCGACGGATGGTGAGCATGTCGAGCATGCCCTGGGTCGGGTGGGCATGACGGCCGTCGCCGCCGTTGATGATTGCGACTTGCGGGCACACGTGTTCGGCGATGAAGTGCGCAGCACCGGAGTCGCCGTGGCGTACCACGAACATGTCGGCGGCCATGGCTTCCAGGTTGCGCAGGGTGTCGAGCAGGGTTTCGCCCTTGCTGGCCGACGAGGTGGACACGTTCAGCGTGATCACGTCGGCCGACAGTCGCTGGGCCGCCAGTTCAAAGGTGGTGCGGGTGCGGGTGGAGTTCTCGAAGAACACATTGCAGATGGTCTTGCCGCGCAGCAGCGGGACCTTCTTCACAGCCCGGCCACCGACTTCGAGGAACGAATCGGCGGTGTCGAGGATTTCGGTCAGCAGTTCGCGGGGCAAACCGTCGAGGGACAAGAAGTGTTGCAACTGACCCTGAGCATTGAGCTGCAGCGGGCGCTTGGCATCTAGAGGCGTCATCGCGGGGACTCTTTACAAGGCGGTTTAAAGGGCGAGGTCTTGCAGTTCGAGTTCGAGCGGCGTGGGACCGGACAATTTTACCCGCTGGTGGGCTTCCAGCGACAGTGTGGCGCCGACCACATCCGGGCTGATCGGCAATTCGCCGGCGTCCAGGTCCAGCAGGCACACCAGGGTCACGCTGGCGGGGCGGCCGTAGTCGAACAGCTCGTTCATGGCGGCGCGGATCGTGCGGCCGCTCATCAGCACGTCGTCGATCAGCACCAGGTGCTGACCTTCGATTTCGAACGGCAGGGCCGATGGGCGTACTTGCGGGTGCAGGCCGTTCTGGCTGAAGTCGTCGCGGTAGAACGACACGTCCAGCGTGCCCAGGGGCGAATCACTGCCCAGTGCTTCCAGCAGCGCCTGGGCTACCCATACACCGCCGGTACGAATGCCGATAAAGCGTGGCTCGCTGATGGCACGGTGTTGCAGATGGGCGGTGAGGCTCGTCGCCATCTGGCTGATCAGTTCGGCGGGATTGGGCAGGCTCATGGGTGCTCCTTCTAGGCCTCGCGTAGGCAAGGTCCGGGCTCAAACGTAAAAAGACGCGGCAAGCCGCGTCAGTCAGGATTCAAATAAAGCGGTGTTTTCATCCAGCCAACCCTGCAACAGCAGTGCGGCGGCGATGGCGTCCACGGGGTTGTCGCGGTAGCTGCCTTTCTGGCCGCCACGGTCGCGACGCTCACCCTTGGCTTCAAAGGTGGTCAGGCGCTCGTCGTGGGTATAGAAGGGCAGGTTGTAGCGGCCATTGAGGCGGCGGGCGAACTTTTCGGCGCGCAGGCACATGTCGCTGGGGGTGCCGTCCATGTTCAGGGGCAGGCCGACCACCACGGCATCGGGCTTCCATTCTTTAATGAGGGCTTCGACCTGGTTCCAGTCCGGTATGCCGTTCTGGGCCTTCAGTGTGCACAGCTCTCGGGCCTGGCCGGTGATCACCTGGCCGACCGCTACGCCGATCTGTTTGGTGCCGTAGTCAAAACCTAGGATCAGACGCAGAGCCATCAGGCGTGCCCCGCCTGGCTGGTCAGCAGGCTGAGGTTGACGCGCAACTTGGCCGCGGCCGCTTCCAGGCGCAGTTCGCTGGGAGTGTTGAACAGGATCTGCGCGTCGAAGGGGCAGGTCAGCCAGGCGTTGCTGGCCAGTTCGGCTTCCAATTGGCCTGCTTCCCAGCCCGCATAGCCCAGGGTGATCACACTCTGCTCAGGGCCAACGCCGTCCGCGATGGCGAACAACACGTCCTGGGAGGTGGACAGTGACACGCCTTCCAGGTCGACCGTGGCCTGGAATTTCGGCCCGGTGGGGTGCAGCACGAAGCCGCGATCGGTCTGCACCGGGCCGCCGATGTAGATCGGCACGCTCTGGCAGCGGGCCGGTGGATCGATCTCGGGGCGCAGTTGCTCCAGGATATCGGCCAGGTTCAGCTCTTGTGGGCGATTGATGACCAACCCCATGGCACCATTGGCGGTGTGCTCGACGATGTAGGTCAAGGTCTGCGCAAAGTTCGGGTCGGCCATATGGGGCATGGCGATCAGGAATTGGTGCTTGAGGTAGGTCGGGCTGACATTTTTCATGTCCGCTAGTGTGGCGGTGGAGGGGCGAACTGACAAGCTGGTGATGCAGACAAGCCCACCTTTGATGTCGAACACATCACCTGTGGGCGCTGGCTCCTGCAGGAGAGGTGTGTCAGTTGCTGGACAGGCGGTCGCCCTTGGCGAACTTCCAGGTGCGGATGATTTCCAGGCGGTCGACGTCATTCAAGTCACCGCTGAACGGGGCAAAGGGCGCAGCCAGGCGCACGATGCGCTGCGCGGCCTGGTCCAGCAGCGGCTGGCCGGACGACTCCAGTACCTGTACTTCATATAACGTACCGTCGCGGTTGATCGACACCAGTAAGCGCAAATTGCCATAAATCTGCTGGCGTCGCGCCTCATCCGGGTAGTTGAGGTTGCCGATACGCTCGACCTTCTTGCGCCATTCGTCCTTATACCAGGCGCCTTTGTCACGCATGGTCGACGCGGCGTTCAGCCGGTAGATGCGCGGGCGCTTGGCGTACAGCTGCTGTTCGTTGGCCAGCTCGGCTTCCAGGCTGGAAATTTCATCGGTCAGCGTCGAACTGTCGAAGGTCGGCGCCGGCTTCACGGGCTCAGGCCTAGGTTCGGTCTTGGTTTTTTCGCGCTGGGTCGGGGCTTTTTGCGGCTTGGGCGCGACGGTGGTCACCGCAGCCTTGGGCGCGGCCTGCTTGATCTCGGGCTTGGGGGCCGGCGGCGGGGTGACTTTGTTGACTTTGTTGTCCTGGAACGGCGCCACTTCGGTGGTCTTGGGCACGGCCTTCTTGTCGAGGGTGCCGCTGCCTTGCTGATTGTCCTGGGCGAGGAAGTCAGCCTTCTCGGGTTTCTTTTCGCTTTTGAAGGTGGCGAGGGTGATTTCCAGGGTTTTGCTGATCTGCTTGGGTTCGACCAGGGTGAATCCCACGCCGAGGATCAGGGCCAGGTGAATCAGTGCTGCCAGGAACAGGGTAAATCCGAGCCGATCAGCCGGGCGCACGCCGCTGTGGGAGAGTTCGGGGGGCAGATCGGACGGGAGTGTCATGACAAAAAAACCAACATCGCGCGTTTCAGGGTTCGGCATGATAGCGCAATGTTGGTTTTTAGCTTCAAGCGACAAGTTACAAGCTGCAAGCCTGAAAGCGGCTCGCCTTAAACTTGCGGCTTGGAGCGTGCAACTTGCAGTTTTTCGGCAATCACGGCCATCAGCATTTCGCCGATATTGGTGCCGAAAGCATTGTCGATCTCGCGAATGCAGGTCGGGCTGGTGACGTTGATTTCGGTCAGGTGTTCACCGATCACGTCCAGGCCGACAAACAGCAAGCCTTTTTCACGCAGGGTCGGGCCCACCTGGGCGGCGATCCGGCGATCCTTGTCCGAGAGGGGGCGCGCTTCACCACGGCCACCGGCCGCCAGGTTGCCGCGGGTTTCGCCGGCCGCCGGGATGCGTGCCAGGCAGTAATCCACCGGCTCGCCGTCGATCATCAAGATGCGCTTGTCGCCGTCCTTGATGGCCGGCAGGTAGGCCTGCCCCATGATCTGCTGGGTGCCCAGGGCGGTCAGGGTCTCCAGGATCACCGACAGGTTCGGGTCGCCGGCGCGGTGACGGAAGATCGACGTGCCGCCCATGCCGTCCAGCGGCTTGAGGATCACATCACCGTGCTTGGCGGCGAACTCACGCAGCACGTCGGCGCGGCGGCTGACCACGGTCGGCGGTGTGCACTGCGGGAAGAGGGTGGCGAACAGCTTTTCATTGCAATCGCGAAGGCTCTGCGGCTTGTTGACGATCAGTACGCCCGCGCGCTCGGCCTGCTCCAGCAGGTAAGTGGAGTAGACGAACTCCATGTCGAACGGCGGGTCCTTGCGCATCAGGATCACATCCAGGTCGCTCAGCGGGCTGTCGATTTCGTCCGACAGCTCGAACCACTTCTCAGGGTTGGCAAACACCTGCAGCGGACGCATGCGTGCGCGGGCCTCGCCGTCACCCTGGTAAAGATCGCGCTGCTCCATATAGAACAACGTCCAGCCGCGGGCCTGGGCGGCCAGGAGCATGGCCAGCGAGCTGTCCTTTTTATAGGAGATGCTGGCGATAGGGTCCATGACAATGCCGACGCGAACGCTCATGGGGGATTTCCTCTAGCAAATTAGGGCGCATAAAAGTGGCGTCAGAGTGGCGCTGTGGCTGTTGTGGGTCAAGGAAAAACCACCTGGCCGGTTGCTCGATAGATTGCGCCCAGAGACTGTGCTAAAAAGACTGCCACGGCGCAGCAGCCCTTGAATTCCAAGGCTTGCGGCGCTCATCCTGTGCAACATCAGGCAGTACACACCGAAAACCGATTCGCTGTGGCGATGGCAGAGCAGATATGGAACAGCATTCCAACGCCTTGAGAGTGATGGTGATCGACGATTCGAAGACGATCCGCCGTACCGCTGAAACCTTGTTGAAGAATGTGGGGTGCGATGTCATCACGGCCATCGACGGTTTCGATGCCCTGGCCCGGATTGTTGATCATCACCCGCACATTATTTTTGTCGACATCATGATGCCGCGCCTGGATGGCTATCAGACCTGCGCGCTGGTGAAGAACAACCCGGCGTTCAAGTCGATCCCGGTGATCATGTTGTCCTCCAAGGACGGCCTGTTCGACAAGGCCAAGGGGCGCATCGTGGGTGTCGATCAGTTTTTGACCAAGCCTTTCAGCAAGGAAGAACTGCTGGGTGCGATCAAGGCCTACGTGCCTGCTTTCGCCGCAGTAGAACAAGCACACTGACACCGCCTCACAAGGGCCGGCGTCCACCTATGTAGTGGGGAAAACCATGGCACGTGTTCTGATCGTCGACGATTCGCCGACCGAAATGTACAAACTGACCGGCATGCTGGAAAAGCATGGCCATCAGGTCCTCAAGGCCGAAAACGGCGCAGACGGCGTGGCCCTGGCCCGCCAGGAAAAACCCGATGCCGTGCTGATGGACATCGTGATGCCGGGCCTCAATGGCTTCCAGGCCACCCGCCAGCTGTCCAAGGAGCCGGAAACCAACGGCATCCCGATCATCATCATCACCACCAAGGATCAGGAAACCGACAAGATCTGGGGTGCGCGCCAAGGCGCCAAGGATTACCTGACCAAGCCGGTGGATGAAGAAACCCTGATCGCCACCCTCAACAAGGTGCTGGCTGGCTGACGGTTCGCCATCATGACCGAGTCGCAAACCGCCTTCGAGCTGCTGCTGGACATCGACCGGCGTTGCCGCCTGCTGGCTGCCGACCTGCCATCCCAGGAAACCCGCCTGCAACGCTGGAGCGGGATCGGCTTTCGCCTGGGCCAGCACTGGTACGTGGCGCCCATGGGCGAAGTCGCCGAAGTCCTGCATGAACCGCGCTGCACCTTGATGCCAGGGGTCAAGGCCTGGGTCAAGGGTGTGGCCAACTTGCGTGGGCGCTTGTTGCCGGTGATGGACCTGGGTGGGTTCCTCGGCCTTGAACTGTCGAAGGCGCGCAAACAGCGGCGCGTATTGGTGGTGGAATTCAACGACTTGTTTTTCGGGCTGCTGGTCGACGAGGTGGTGGGGATGCAGCATTTTGAACAAGACGCACTGCTGGCGAGCCCCGCTCCCGGTGCCCCGTTCATCCAGGGCCAGTTCGATGGCGACCAGCAATGGCAGGTCTTCAGCCCCTTCGCCCTGGCCCAGGCCCCAGGCTTCATGGATGTTGCCGCATGACCACCGCAACCACGCCAAAACCTCAGGCCGGCTCGCGCAGCCGCTCGCAGATCATCGTGCTGTTCATTGCGTTGATCGTGTTCATCATGTTGTTGTTCGCCAACTTTGCGTACCTCAACACCCAGTCCACCTATGACAAACAATACATTGGCCACGCCGGTGAGCTGCGCGTGCTGTCCCAGCGCATCGCCAAGAACGCCACCGAGGCCGCCGCTGGCAAGGCGGCTGCGTTCAAGCTGTTGGGCGATGCGCGCAACGACTTTGCCCAGCGCTGGGGTTACCTGAAAAAAGGTGACCAGGAAACCGGCCTGCCTGCCGCGCCCAGTGCGGTACGTGCCGAAATGCGCGCAGTGCAGACCGACTGGGAAGCGCTGCTGAAAAATACCGACGCCATCCTCGCCAGCGAACAGACGGTGCTGTCGCTGCACCAGGTTGCCGCGACACTGGCCGAAACCGTGCCGCAACTGCAGGTGGAGTCGGAAAAGGTCGTCGACATCCTCCTGCAACGGGGTGCCCCGGCCAGTCAGGTGGCGTTGGCCCAGCGCCAGTCACTGCTGGCCGAACGCATCCTCGGCGCGGTTAACACCGTACTGGCCGGCGACGAAACCGCCGTGCAGGCCGCCGACGCCTTCGGCCGCGATGCCAACCGTTTTGGCCAGGTGCTCAACGGTATGCTCCAGGGCAACCCCGGCTTGCGCATCACCCAGGTCGAAGACCGCGACGCCCGTGCGCGGCTGGCAGAAATCGCCGAGCTGTTCGAGTTTGTCTCCGGCTCCGTGGATGAAATCCTTGAAACCTCGCCGCAACTGTTCCAGGTGCGGGCATCGGCGAGCAATATCTTCAACCTGTCGCAAACCTTGCTCGATGAGGCCTCGCACCTGGCCACCGGGTTCGAAAACCTGGCCAGCGGGCGCAGCTTCGACACCATTGGCGGCTATGTACTGGGCTTGTTGGCGCTGACCTCGATCATCCTGATCGGCCTGGTGATGGTGCGCGAGACCAACCGCCAATTGCACGAAACCGCCGAGAAGAACGAACGCAACCAGAATGCGATCATGCGCCTGCTGGATGAAATCGAAGACCTGGCCGACGGTGACCTGACGGTGACGGCCTCGGTGACCGAAGACTTCACCGGCACCATCGCCGACTCCATCAACTATTCCGTCGACCAACTGCGCGACCTGGTCGCCACCATCAACCTCACGGCCGGGCAGGTCGCCGGGGCGGTGCAGGACACCCAGGCCACCGCCATGCACCTGGCCCAGGCGTCGGAGCACCAGGCCCAGCAGATCGCCGAAGCGTCCACGGCGATCAACCAGATGGCCCAGTCCATCGACCAGGTGTCGGCCAACGCCGCAGAGTCCTCGGCCGTGGCGGAG
Organism: Pseudomonas sp. MYb13; assembly: GCF_002980075.1. Classification (NCBI taxonomy): domain Bacteria; kingdom Pseudomonadati; phylum Pseudomonadota; class Gammaproteobacteria; order Pseudomonadales; family Pseudomonadaceae; genus Pseudomonas; species Pseudomonas sp. MYb13. Next base: position 526,267 of record NZ_PCQI01000001.1, read on the forward strand.
CGCTCGGTGGAGATCGCCAACAAGGGCAACGAAGTGGTGCACAACACCATCCACGGCATGGACAACATCCGCGAGCAGATCCAGGACACCGCCAAGCGCATCAAGCGATTGGGCGAGTCTTCCCAGGAGATTGGCGACATCGTCAGCCTGATCGACGACATTGCCGACCAGACCAATATCCTCGCCCTCAACGCCGCGATCCAGGCGAGCATGGCTGGGGATGCCGGGCGTGGTTTTGCCGTGGTAGCCGATGAAGTACAGCGGCTGGCCGAGCGCTCGTCGGCGGCGACGCGGCAGATCGAAACCCTGGTGCGAGCGATCCAGGCTGACACCAATGAGGCGGTGATTTCCATGGAGCAGACCACCACCGAAGTGGTGCGCGGCGCGCGGCTGGCCCAGGACGCCGGGGTAGCGCTGGAGGAAATCGAAGGCGTATCGAAAACCCTGGCGGCGCTGATCCAGAGCATCTCCAACGCGGCACAGCAGCAGACGAGTTCGGCGGGGCAGATTTCCCTGACCATGAACGTGATCCAGCAGATCACCACGCAGACCTCGTCGGGCTCCACCGCGACCGCCGAAAGCATCGGCAACCTGGCGAAAATGGCCAGCCAGCTGCGCCGGTCGGTGTCGGGGTTTACCCTGCCACCCCCCAAACAAGTCGATGATTGAAATGCTATCTAAAGAACACCACAGTCCCAATGTGGGAGCTGGCTTGCCTGCGATGGCGGTAGTTCAGTTGCGGGCGTATCAGCTGGTAGGTCGCTATCGCAAGCAAGCCAATTCCCACGGTTGAGCGCCATTGTTCTTGGCAACACCAGCAACCCATGAATTCTAAGCGGAGCAGTTATGGTTGATCGGCACGACTACGTGGCCCTCGAATGGGTCAAGGGCGACATTGCCGAAACCCTGAAGCAGGCCCGTTCGGCGCTCGACGCGTATGTCGAAGCCCACGACAGCGACGCCATCAGTGAGTGCCTGGGGTGCATCCACCAAGTGCATGGTGCGCTGCAGATGGTCGAGTTCTACGGCGCGGCCCTGCTGGCCGAGGAAATCGAAGAACTGGCCCTGGCCCTGCAAGCCGCAGGCGTGAGCCAGCGCGACGAAAGCATCCGCCTGCTGCAACAGGCCCTCAACCAATTGCCGCTGTACCTGGACCGTGTGCACAGCGCCCGCCGTGACCTGCCCCTGGTGGTGTTGCCGCTGCTCAATGACCTGCGCAGCGCCCGCGGTGAAAGCCTGCTGTCGGAGACCAGCCTGTTCAGCCCGCAACTGCTGACGATAGCGCCGCTGCCCGATGAAGCCCTGGCCCAACGCGCGGTGCCCGACCTGAAGGAACAACTGCGCCAATGGCACCAACTGCTGCAACAAGCCCTGGCCGGGCTGCTGCGTGAGGACCATGGGCCCAGCAACCTGGAAGACATGGCCCGAGTGTTCGCGCGCCTCGAAGCCTTGTGCCAGGGCGCACCATTGTTGCCGTTGTGGCAAGTCACCTCGGCGCTGGTCGAAGGCATGCTCACCGGCGTGATCGCCAACAGCCCGGCGCTGCGCAGCCTGCTCAAGGCCAGTGACAAACAGCTCAAGCGCCTGCTGGCGCAAGGTATCGGCGGGATCAACCAGCCGGCGCCGGACGAATTGCTCAAGAGCCTGCTGTTCTATGTGGCCAAGGTCACCCGGCCGACGCCACGCATGCAAAGCCTCAAGGAACGCTACGGCCTGGATGAAGCCTTGCCCGACAGCGCGGTGGTCGATGCCGAACGCGCACGCCTGGCCGGGCCGGACCGCAATGCCATGGGCTCGGTGCTGGGGGCCTTGTGTGAAGAGCTGGTGCGGGTCAAGGAACGCCTCGACTTGTTCGTGCGCAGCGACCGGCAGCACACCAATGACCTGGATGCATTGCTGGCTCCGCTGCGGCAAATCGCCGATACCCTGGCGGTGCTGGGGTTCGGCCAGCCGCGTAAGGTCATCATCGACCAGCTTGCCGTGGTGCTGAGTTTGACCCAGGGCCAACGCGAGCCGAACGATGCAGTGCTGATGGACGTCGCCGGTGCCTTGCTCTACGTCGAAGCCACGCTGGCCGGCATGGTCGGCACCGTCGAACCGGAAAGCCGCGAAGAAAGCCGCCTGCCCACCACTGACCTGACCCAGATCCACCAACTGGTGATCCGCGAGTCCTGCCAGTGCCTCAAGCAAGCCAAGGAACTGGTGATCGACTGCATCGAAGCCGATTGGGACCGCCAGCGCCTGGAGTCCCTGCCTGAACTGCTGAGCCAGGTGCGCGGCGCCCTGGCGATGATCCCGTTGCCCCGCGCGGCAAGCCTGATGCGTGGCTGCACGGATTACGTCGACGAACAGTTGATCGGCAACGATGCGCCGCCTTCAGAGATGCAGCTGGCGCATTTCGCCGATGTGGTCAGCAGCGTCGAGTACTACCTCGAGCGCATGCTCCAAGACCCCGATGCCACCGGTGAGCGCGTGCTGGAACTGGCGAGCCAAGGCTTGGCTGCCCTGGGTTACCTGCCCGCCGAGAAGCCCTGGCGCCAAGCCTTGGTTGCGCCGGAGGGTGCGCTTTCGGCAGAGGTCACGCCGAGCCAGTCCCAGTTCGACGCGCTGGCCAGCCCCACCTCGCGCCTGAACCCGCCTGCCCTGCAACGCCCCGGCAGCCTGCTGCCGCCACCGGCCGGCGAAGAGCCCATCGACGATGAACTGCGCGAAGTCTTCCTTGAGGAAACCGACGAAGTCCTCGACGTGCTGCACCGTTACTTGCCCAACAGCGCTGACAAGACCGCCCAGGGTGAAATGCGCCGTGCCTTCCACACCCTCAAGGGCAGCGGCCGCATGGTGCGTGCCCTGGTCCTGGCCGAGCTGGCCTGGGCTGTGGAAAACCTGCTCAATCGTGTACTGGAACGCAGCGTGGCCCTGGGCCCCGAGGTGCAGCAGGTGCTGGACGAGGCGGTCGCCTTGCTGCCGGAGTTGATCGCGGACTTTGCCATTGGCGACCAACGTCAGCGCGATGAAGTCGACGCCCTGGCCGCCCGTGCCCATGCCTTGGCCAGCGGTACCCCAGTGCCAGCCGCCGAACCCTATGACCCAATGCTGCTGGAGATCTTCCGCAACGAAGCCCAGAGCCACCTGGACAGCCTCAACCATTTCCTGCAACAGGCCGCCGAGCATGTGCCGCTGCAAGTCAGCGATGAACTGCAACGTGCCCTGCACACGCTCAAGGGCAGCGCCTACATGGCCGGCGTTTTGCCCATCGCCGAGCTGGCGCGCCCGCTGGACCACCTCACCCGCGAATACAAGGCTCACCGCCTGCCGCTGGACCTGGACGAAGTGGAGTTGCTGCTCGAAGCCGAGGGCCTGTTCCAGCGCGGGCTGCGTGATCTGGACAACGACCCCCTGGCGCCGATCAGAGGCGCAGAGGCCCTGATCAGCCGCACTCAACGCCTGCTGGACCACCAGCTTGAAGCGTTGCTCGACGCACCGCATACCGGCCTGCGTATCAAGCGCGACCCGCAACTGATTGCCAACTTCCTGGCCCAGGGCATGGACATTCTGCTCGACGCCGAAAGCCTGCTGCGGCGCTGGCAACAGCACCCCGGCGAACGCCAGGAACTCACTGCACTGCTGGACGAACTGACCACACTGGGGGAGGGCGCGCACGTCGCCGACCTGCACGCCATCGACGAACTCTGCGAAGCCCTGCTCGACCTCTATGGCGCGGTGGAAGAGAGTAGCCTGGCCGTGAGCGAGCGGTTTTTCCACGAGGCCGAGCAGGCCCATGAGGCGCTCATCAGCATGCTCGACCAACTGGCGGCCGGCCAGGAAATCAGCCCGGCGCCGGCACGGGTCGAGGCCCTGCGCGAGCTGCTGGATGAAGCCCTCGACCCGTCCGCCACCGGCCTGATCAAAAGTGACGGCAGCCGGGTCCTGAGCATTTCCGAACTGGGCGCCGCCACACAGCAGTTGGATCACGACACCGCGATGGACGACGAGATCGTCGAGATCTTCCTCGAAGAGGCGGTAGACATCCTCGACAGCGCCGGGCAGTCGCTCAAGCGCTGGTTGCTGGAGCCCGACAACGCGGCGCCGTTGTCGTCGTTGCAGCGTGACTTGCACACCCTCAAGGGCGGAGCACGCATGGCCGAAATCGGCCCCATTGGCGACCTGGCCCATGAGCTGGAATGCGTGTACGAGGGGCTGGTGGACCGTCGCTTCAGCTATTCCACCGAGCTGTCCCACGTGCTGATGGCCAGCCACGAGCTGCTCGCCTTGCAACTTGAAGAGCTGCAGCATCACCAACCCTTGAGCGACAGCGCCGAGCTGATTGCCAAGGTGCGGGCGTTGCGCCAGGGCAACGCGCCTGCTACCCCGACCGAAGCGCCGCCAGCGTCCGGCGCCGATCCCGAGCTGCTGGATATCTTCCTCGAAGAAGCGGCCGACATTCTCGACAGCTCCAGTGCCGCGTTGTCGCGCTGGCAGGCCGAGCCTGGCAATCGGCAGGAGGTGGAAACCCTGCTGCGCGACCTGCATACCCTGAAGGGCGGTGCGCGCATGGTCGAGATCGCGCCCATTGGCGACCTGGCCCATGAACTGGAATTTCTCTACGAAGGCCTGTCTGCCGGCTTGCTCGCGCCGTCGCCAGAACTGTTCGCGTTGCTGCAGGGCTGCCACGACCGCCTGGCGCAGATGATCGACGCGGTGACGGACGGCTTGCCGGTCGGCTCGGTGGACAAGCTCATCGAGCGCATCAAAAGCCTGGTGCACCCAGGCGCCGAGCCAGTGACGCCAGTGGCGTTGCCAGCCGGCAAGACGGACGCTGTCGTCGACCCGGCTGCCGACATGGTGAAGATCTCTGCCGAGCTGCTCGACGACCTGGTCAACCTGGCCGGTGAAACCTCGATCTTTCGCGGCCGCATCGAGCAGCAAGTCAACGACGCCCGCATTGCCCTCACCGAAGTGGAAACCACGATCGAACGCATGCGCGACCAACTGCGGCGTCTCGACACCGAAACCCAGGGCCGCATCCTCAGCCGCCAGCAAGCCGAGGCCGAGCGCCTGGGCTACGAAGAATTCGATCCGCTGGAAATGGACCGCCACTCGCAGTTGCAGCAATTGTCCCGTGCGTTGTCCGAATCCGCCTCTGACTTGCTCGACCTCAAGGACACCCTTGAGCGCCGCAACGAGGACGCGCACGGCCTGTTGCAGCAACAGGCGCGCATCAACACCGAGTTGCAGGAAGGCCTGATGCGCACGCGCATGGTGCCGTTCGAGCGCATGCTGCCGCGCCTCAAGCGCATCGTGCGCCAGGTGGCCGGTGAGTTGGGCAAGGACGTGGAGTTCATCGTTGGCAATGCCGAGGGTGAGATGGACCGCAACGTGCTGGAGCGCATGGCCGCGCCGCTGGAGCACATGCTGCGCAATGCCGTCGACCATGGCCTGGAGTCGCGTGATGCGCGGCTGCTGGCCGGCAAGCCCGAGAAAGGCCGTATCACCCTGGACCTGACCCACGAGGGCGGCGATATCGTCTTCGACATGCGCGACGACGGTGCTGGCGTACCCCTGGAGGCTGTGCGGCGCAAGGCGATCAAGCGCGGCCTGCTCGACCCGAATCAAGAGATCAGCGACCGCGACGTGTTGCAGTTCATCCTGCAGCCGGGGTTCTCCACGGCGGAGAAAATCACGCAGATTTCCGGGCGCGGCGTGGGCATGGACGTGGTGCACGAGGAAGTGCGTCAGCTCGGTGGCTCGATGGTCATTGACTCGACGCCGGGTGAGGGGGTGCATTTCCGTATTCGTTTGCCGTTTACCGTGTCGGTCAACCGGGCGCTGATGGTGCAGTGCGCGGACGACCAATACGCGATCCCGCTCAATACCATCGAAGGCCTGGTGCGGGTGCTGCCCCACGAGCTGGCGGGGCATTACCAGCAAGACCCGCCGTGTTATGAATACGCTGGCCAGCGTTACGAACTGTTCTACCTGGGTGACCTGCTGCACACCGTCAGCCGCCCGAAACTGCTGGGCCAGTACCAGCCGGTGCCAGTGCTGTTGGTGCAGTGCAACGAGCGGCGCGTGGCCGTCCATGTGGACGCGATGGCCGGTACCCGAGAAATCGTGGTCAAGGGCCTGGGGCCGCAGTTTGCAGGCGTGCAAGGCTTGTCGGGCGCGACCATCCTGGGCGACGGCCGCGTGGTGCTGATCATCGACTTGCTGGCGCATATCCGTGCGCGCCAGCCGGCCTTGCCGGCCCAGTTCGTTGACGCGCCGCTGGTCCTCAACGACCCGCTCAAAAAGCGCCCGTTGCTGGTGCTGGTGGTGGACGATTCGGTCACCGTGCGCAAAGTCACCAGCCGCCTGTTGGAGCGCAACGGCATGAACGTGCTCACCGCTAAAGACGGCATCGATGCGCTCGCCGTGCTTGAAGAGCACACCCCGGACCTGATGCTGCTCGACATCGAAATGCCGCGCATGGACGGCTTCGAAGTCGCCACCCAAGTGCGCAACGACCCGCGGCTGATGCGCCTGCCGATCATCATGATCACCTCGCGCACCGGCCAGAAACACCGCGACCGCGCCATGGCCATCGGCGTCAACGACTACCTCGGCAAGCCGTACCAAGAGTCGGTGCTGCTGGAAAGCATCGCCTACTGGAGCAAGTCCCATGCTTGACCACCGCACCAGTCAACTCACCGGCCTGCTCCTGCCCTTGGCCGACCGCCACCTGGTGCTGCCCAACGTCGCCATCGCCGAGCTGATCGACTTCCAGCGCGGCGAACCGGCCAGCGATGCGCCGCCGTGGTATCTGCGGCAAGTGACCTGGCGCGATCGACAAATACCGCTGATCAGCTTCGAAGCGGTGTGCGGCGAAGCGAGTGTGACCGGCGAACGCTCGCGGATCGTGGTGTTGAATGCATTGGGTGGGCGGCCGACGTTGAAGTTTATTGCGCTGGTGATCCAGGGCATTCCACGGTCGTACAAGCTCGACAGTGAGTTGAGCTATGTGGACGTGCCGCTGTGCCCGCTGGAGCTGGCGGCGGTGCAGGTGGGCGAGCATGTGGCGAAGGTGCCGGATTTGATGGGGCTTGAGGCACTGCTGGTAGAGTCCGGCCTGGCCTGACAGTGACCCACTGTAGGAGCGAGCTTGCTCGCGAAAAGCGCCAACGATAACGCAGCGCTACTTTTAACCATCGGTGCCTGACGGTTCTTCGCGAGCAAGCTCGCTCCTACAGGAACAGGCTCAATCAATCCGCGCAAACCGCTCAATCACCGGCTGCTCCCGATGCTCGGCCTGCCACAAGTCGTAGGCGCTCTGCATCGACAGCCATAACTGCCCAGTGCTCACAACTGCCCGCTCAAGCCGCACCGCCAAGTCAGGACTGACAGGCGCACGCCCATGCAAAATCCTCGAAAATGTCTCACGGGCGAAACCCAGGCGCCGGGCCATTTCGGTGATGGTGATGTTCAGGGCAGGGATTACATCTTCAAGCAGGATTTCACCTGGGTGAGGGGGGTTGTGCATGCCCATATCGATACCTCTACTCAGTGGTAATCAAGATAATCAACCAGTTCGACTTGGTCGTCGAACATCCGAAAAATGATGCGCCAGTTACCACTAATGCTGACAGGCCAATAGTCGATCAGGTCGCCATTCAACCGATGGAAACGCCAACCAGGCAAGTTCAGTGCATCTGGACGTTCGGCTTTGTCCAGAATGAACAGAACGCGGCGTAAGCGCTTTGCATGATTTGCGTTGATTCCACTGGTCGAGCCTGTCTCATAGAAGACCCTGAGACCTTTGTGTTTCCGGCTGACGATCATGGCGCGATTGTGATGTGATACATCACGCTCTGTAATGGCCTTGCATCGGTTTTAACGGTCGGCTTCATGATGTCTGTCCGCGGAACGATTCGGAGCGGAAAGGCTAGAGACACAGGTTCCGAGCAACGACCTGAAAACGCTGTCAGAACATTCCTTGTTGCTTGTCGGGACGACAATCGTAGGTAGGGCTCGGACTGATAGCGTGTCTGAAATTTCTGTAAGTCTCACCTTCGTATTTTTACTGATTTTTGAGTGCTAGTTTTCATCGCTCAACCCCATCAGCAAGGATTCGCAAATGGCCGCCCCTCCCATACCTTCGGGCGTTTCGCTGCAAGACAATATCGCCTTGGCCAACAACCGCAGGATGCATTTGAAGCCTGGTTCGGCCTTCGCCTATTCGTGGTTTTACTCACAGGTTCGGGGGCGTGGCCCTTGGGATTACAAACAGAAAAGCCGTGAGTACGAGGCGTTCGGTAACTTCAACTACGGCGTTACCGGCATTGTGCTGGGTATTCCGGAGAGTGTGCTGTTGAGAGCGGCTGGTGCGGCGCAAAAGGCAGCAGGGACTTCTCGGGCGGAGTTCGGAGACTGGTGGGGCGATGCGCCGTATGGTGATGATCACAGTGACCAGCATTGGATCAAGGAGGGTATCGAATATGCCAGAGCTCAAGGGTATTAAGTGGCCGGTCCAGGGCTTGTTTAATGGGCTGCTGGTGGTGTGTCTTGGGTACTTGGGTGTTGGTTGGTTGATGAGCCCAGGTCCACCGGAATTGGATGAGGTTGTGCTCAAGTATTCCCTGAATAACGGGAGCTCCATTTACGGTGCGCGAAACAATCAGGGTGGCGCTACGGTGGGCTTTTCCTACCTGTACTACGTCCACAAGGATCTGGGGAATGATCGGGAAATACTCACGACATTGGTGTCGGCACACCCTTTTCTGAAAACCAAAGAGCCGGATGTTCAAGTTACCCGGCAGGGGGGCCTTATCCGCCTCACTGTTCGAGGTGAGGTTTATGAGTACCGTAGTTACCCGCTCGAAGGTTTAGGGGCTGTGAGACTAGACATGAGGTTATAGGTCGGCAGGCTCTCGGATTTTTCCTGCAAGATTTTGGGCTGTGCATGAACTTGTCGCGTGCCGTCAGCGCGCCTAGTCTTCGTTCTGTCATCGCAAAAAACGGTGACACGGACGTGCAAGTCCGACGAAACTGTTTAGGCGTACAAACGCCCAGCCATCCAACGGGCGTTTTTTGTGCTCGCTGCTTTATGGCGGCTGCGCGCAGGAGGTCTTCGGACCTGCTGGGTGTCCTAAACAGGCCCGGTCTTGCACACCTGCGCACGGTCGCCACCCTCATTCGCGTGCAAGCGAACGGTGGCGCTCCTTACTCACTGTTTAGGAGCTTCATCATGGTCAAACCTACCCCCAATCCGCCGCTCTTCACCGTAAACCCGCACGAAAACACCGAAACCCTGCTGGTCAACGCCAGCGAAACCCTGTCTTCCCTTAACGCACTCACCTGCAATCTCGCCTTCGACCTGGACACCTCCCAGCGCGCGATCATGCTCGGGATTCAGCAAATGGCAGAGTTGGGTCAGTTGTTGGTCGATAGAGCATTGGAGCAAGTCAGCCCATCGCCAGCCTCTTGAAACGGTCCCAAACAGGGACTGATCGTTCCCTGATTGGGACCGCTATTTAACAAGCACCATCGATCAAATGTGGGAGCTGGCTTGCCTGCGATGGCGGAGTACCAGTCGACTTATCGCCAGATGACCCACCGCTATCGCAGGCAAGCCAGCTCCCACATTTTGATGTGCATCAGGCTCACGTTCAGCATTCACAGGGGCTTCGTTACTCCAGCCGTAACGATCCACCGCCCAGCTTGATTGATGGCCCTCTCATTCACTCCTAAGGTAAGCCCCACGACAGCAAACCCGTGGAGCGACCATGACAACCACCATCACCCCCGACTCGCGCTGGACGCGGCGGCGCGACGAGAAGCAGCGGCGCCTCGAGCTGGTCAAAAAATACGCAGACGGAGCGGTGTTGCCCAGCGACAGGATTGTCGAGGCACTGGAGGCGCTGATCCTCCCTGGCGACCGCGTGGTGCTGGAGGGCAATAACCAGAAGCAGGCGGATTTCCTCTCGCGCTCCCTGGCCAAGGCCGACCCGGCCAAGCTTCACGATTTGCACATGATCATGCCCAGTGTCGGCCGTTCCGAGCACCTGGACCTGTTTGAAAAAGGCATCGCACGCAAGCTGGACTTCTCGTTCGCCGGCACCCAATCCCTGCGCATCAGCCAGTTGCTCGAAGATGGCCTGCTGGAAATCGGCGCGATCCACACCTATATCGAACTCTATGCCCGGCTGGTGGTGGACCTGATCCCCAGCGTGGTGCTCTCCGCCGGGTTCATGGCCGACCGTGCGGGCAATATCTACACCGGCGCCAGTACAGAAGACACTCCGGCGCTGATCGAGCCTGCCGCGTTCAGCGATGGCATCGTGATCGTGCAGGTCAACCAGTTGGTGGACGACGTCACCGATTTGCCCCGCGTCGACATCCCCGCCAGTTGGGTGGATTTCGTGGTGGTGGCCGACAAGCCGTTCTACATCGAGCCGCTGTTCACCCGCGACCCGCGCCACATCAAGCCGGTGCACGTGCTGATGGCGATGATGGCGATCCGTGGCATCTACGAAAAACACAATGTGCAGTCGCTCAACCACGGCATCGGCTTCAACACCGCCGCCATCGAGCTGATCCTGCCCACCTACGGCGAATCGCTGGGCCTCAAGGGCAAGATCTGCCGCAACTGGACCCTCAACCCGCACCCCACGCTGATCCCCGCGATTGAAAGCGGCTGGGTCGAAAGCGTGCATTGCTTTGGCACCGAACTGGGCATGGAGCACTACATCGCCGCACGGCCGGATGTGTTCTTCACCGGCCGCGACGGCTCGATGCGCTCCAACCGGATGTTCTGCCAACTCGCCGGCCAGTACGCGGTGGACCTGTTTATCGGCGCGACCCTGCAAGTCGACGGCGACGGGCATTCCTCCACGGTGACCCGTGGCCGCCTCGCCGGTTTTGGTGGCGCCCCGAACATGGGGCATGACCCGCGCGGTCGCCGGCATGGCACGCCTGCGTGGTTGGATATGCGCCACGACGATGCCCCGCAAGCGTTGCTGGAGCGCGGCAAAAAACTGGTGGTGCAAATGGTCGAAACCTTCCAGGAAGGCGGCAAACCCACGTTTGTCGACACCCTCGACGCCGTGGAAGTCGCGCGCAAAAGCGGCATGCCCCTGGCGCCGATCATGATCTACGGCGATGACGTTACCCACCTGCTCACCGAAGAAGGTATCGCCTACCTGTACAAGGCGCGCTCCCTCGAAGAGCGCCAGGCGATGATCGCGGCTGTCGCGGGCGTCACGGCCATTGGCATGCGCCACAACCCCAAGGACACCGCGCGCATGCGCCGCGAAGGCTTGATCGCCTTGCCCGAAGACTTGGGCATCCGCCGCACTGACGCCACCCGCGAGCTGTTGGCCGCCAAGAGCGTCGCCGACCTGGTGGAGTGGTCCGGTGGCTTGTACAACCCGCCCGCCAAGTTCAGGAGTTGGTAAATGCGCGCTCTTAAACTGCACGAACTCAGCCTTGCGGATCGCCTGGCCGATAGCGCCGTCGATGCGCTGATCGATGAGGCGGACCTGTCGCCCAAACCTGCCTTGGTGGACCGGCGTGGCAACGGCGCCCACAGCGATTTGCACCTGGGCCTGATGCATGCCTCGGCGCTGTCGCTGTGGCCGATGTTCAAGGAAATGGCCGAGGCGGCGATTGAATTCGGCGAAGTCGGCTTGCCCCTGCGCGAAGCCCTCGGGCGTATTGGCCGCGAGGGTGAACAAGCGATGCTCACCACTACCCACGGCGTGAATACCCATCGCGGCGCGATCTGGGCCCTTGGTTTGCTCACCGCCGCTGCCGTCCTGGCGCCACGTGCTGTCACGCTGACGGCGGCCAAACTGGCCCTGCTCAACGACCGCTATGCCCCCCAGCCCATGAGCCACGGTGCTCAAGTCGCCCAACGTTACGGCGCACGCGGCGCTCGTGAAGAAGCGCAGTTGGGCTTCCCGTCCGTGGTGCAACGCGGCTTGCCGCAGCTGCACCGAAGCCGCCAGCAAAATGCCGGCGAACAGAACGCGCGCCTGGATGCCTTGCTCGCGATCATGACGGACCTTGGCGACACCTGCGTGCTCTACCGCGCTGGTCCCGAAGGCCTTCACGCCATGCAAACAGGCGCCCAAGCGGTACTGGACGCTGGCGGCAGCGCAACCTTGGCCGGTCGCCGCCAACTGCACGAACTGGACCTCCAACTGCTGGCCCTGAATGCCTCCCCCGGTGGCGCCGCCGACCTGTTGGCCGCCTGCCTGTTTATCGACCGCCTCGATGGAGCGTTTTGATGCAAACCTTATCTTTTGAATTCCCCGCCGGGCAGCCACCAAAAGGCCGTGCGTTGGTGGGTTGCGTGGGCTCTGGCGACTTGGAAGTACTGCTGGAACCCGGCACGCCGGGTACCCTGACCATCCAGGTGCAGACCTCGGTGAATGGCGCCGAGCAACGTTGGCAGCATCTGTTCGAGCGGATCTTCCAGGAGCACACCCCACCGGCATTGAAGATTGAGATCCATGACTTCGGCGCCACCCCTGGCGTGGTGCGCTTGCGCCTGGAGCAGGGTTTCGAGGAGATCGGCCATGACTGACTTGCTCGCCAAACACAGCTTCGTTGAACTGGGCGCTCGGCAGCGCGCCAAGGCCTTATTGGAGGCAGGCACCTACCGCGAATTGATCGACCCGTTCCAGCGCGTCATGTCGCCGTGGCTCAGCCGCCAAGGCGTGGTGCCGCAGGCCGATGACGGCGTGGTGATCGCCAAGGGCAGCATCGGTGGAAAACCGGTGGTCATTGCCGCCATCGAAGGCAATTTCCAAGGCGGTAGCCTCGGTGAAGTGGGCGGCGCCAAGATCGCTGGCGCACTGGAACTGGCCGCCGAAGACAATCGCAAAGGCATTCCCACGCGTGCGGTATTGCTGCTGGAAACCGGTGGCGTGCGCCTGCAGGAAGCCAACCTCGGTCTGGCGGCCATCGCTGATATCCACGCGGCGATCGTCGACCTGCGCCAGTACCAGCCGGTGATCGGCGTGGTGGCCGGCAGTGTCGGTTGCTTTGGCGGCATGTCCATTGCGGCCGGGCTGTGCAGTTACCTGGTGGTCACTCGCGAAGCACGCCTGGGCCTGAATGGCCCGCAGGTGATCGAACAGGAGGCCGGCCTGGAAGAATACGACTCCCGCGACCGGCCTTTTATCTGGAGCCTCACGGGCGGTGAGCAACGCTTCAACAGCGGCTTGGCCGACCGTTATGTGGCGGACGACGTGGCCGAGATACAACAGACCGTCAGCGCATTGTTGCAACAAGGCTTGCCTGCCCAACAACGCAGCCGTCGGGCCGAGTACTACCTGGCGCGCCTGGCCGAACTGGATGCCACGGCACAGATCGACCCGGCGACGGTGCGCGAGCTGTATCAAGGAGAACAACCATGAGAGGTTTGCAGTGGTTCAACGCGTTGAGCGCCGGCGCGACGCTCGTCGAGGGTTTGCCGAACTCCCTGAAAGTGGCTGACGGCCTGTTGGGCGAGCAGGCCGTGCGTTTCATCGCCGTGGTCACCGACGCGCACAATCGGTTCCCGCGTGCGCGCACTGGCGAAGTCGGCTTGCTTGAAGGCTGGGGCCTGGCCAAGGCCGTCGATGAAGCCATCGCCCGAGGTGACAAACGCCCTATCATCGCCATCGTCGATGTGCCGAGCCAAGCCTACGGCCGTCGCGAAGAGGCCCTCGGTATCCACCAGGCACTGGCCGCCGCCGCCGACAGCTATGCCCGCGCCCGACTGGCCGGGCACCCGGTGATCGCGTTGCTGGTCGGCAAGGCCATGTCCGGTGCGTTCCTCGCCCACGGTTACCAGGCCAACCGCCTGATCGCCCTGCGCGACCCCGGCGTGATGGTGCATGCGATGGGCAAGGCCTCGGCCGCGCGGGTGACCCTGCGCAGTGTCGAAGAGCTGGAAGCCCTGGCCGCCAGCGTGCCACCCATGGCCTATGACATCGACAGTTATGCCAGCCTCGGCCTGCTTTGGGAGACCTTGTCGGTCAGCCAGATTGAACAGCCCACGGCAGAGGACGTGGTACGGGTCGGCGATTGCCTGGTGCACGCGATCAAGGATATCGGCAGCACCGATTTGAATGGCCGCCTGGGCGCGACCAATCGAGCAGCCTCCAGCCACGTGCGCCAGTTGCTGCGGGAGCAATGGTGAACGCCCACGACTTGCTCTGGGGCATGACCCCGGCGCATCTGCCCGCCGAGGCTCCGGCCTGGGCGGTGGAGGCGATTGGCGCCGGCCATCCGGTTGTGGTGCGTCGCGCTATCACCGAGCCGGGCTATGTGGCGGTCGGCGTGCGCGGGCGCTTGCGGGAACAGCGGTTGGCGGCGCAGATGCCCGTTTCGGCGGTCCAGCGACGTGTCACCCCGGAAGCCTTGCGCGACGTTGTCTCGCCGCGCGATTTACTGGCGTTACGGGCACTCAACCTGCTGCGGCCGATGTTGGCGCCGCAGACCTGGGGCGTCACAGGCAGTGCGGGCTTCGAGTTGGCGAGTGGGATTCAAGCACTGCACGCCCAGAGCGATCTGGATCTGATCCTGCGCACGCCCGAGCGCCTGGAGCGTGGTGAGGCCGAAGACTTGCTGGCGCTAGTGAACACCGCACCGTGCGCCGTAGACCTGCAGTTGCAAACCCCGTTTGGCGCTGTGGCCTTGCGCGAATGGGCGAGTGGATCACGCCGCGTGCTGCTCAAGACCGCCCGCGGCGCACACCTCGTGATTGACCCCTGGCAGGCCGTGGCATGAGCAGCCTCCTGGTGTTCCCGGGGCAGGGCGCCCAACGGCCGGGCATGCTCCAGGCATTGCCAGCCGACGTCTTGGACCAGGCCAGCGCTGCGCTGGGTGAAGATGTTCGTGCATTGGACTCGGCTGAGGCCCTGGCGAATACCCGCGCGGTACAACTGTGCCTGTTGATCGCCGGTGTGGCCCACGCTCGCCTGCTGCAACACGCCCCGGATTACGTCGCGGGGCTGTCCATCGGTGCCTACCCGGCGGCGGTGATCGCGGGCGCGCTGAGCTTTGAGGACGCCCTCAGGCTCGTCAGCCTACGCGGCGAGCTGATGCAAAACGCTTATCCACAGGGCTACGGCATGACCGCGATCATCGGCCCGGAGTTATCCACCGTCGAACGGTTACTGGCGCAAATCCACAGCCCTGACACCCCGGTCTACCTGGCCAATATCAACGCCGACAACCAGACCGTCATTGCCGGCAGCGACGAGGCCATGAAACGTGTCGCCAACGGTGTGAAAGGCAGCGGCGTCGCCAAGCGCCTGGCCGTCAGCGTGCCGTCCCATTGCGCACTGCTGGCGCAACCGGCCCAGGCCCTGGCGCAAGCCTTCGTGCCGCTCAAGGCGCCGCGCATCACCTACCTGAGCAGCACCCGTGCGCGGCCGATCCACAACCCCGAGCAATTGCGCGACGACCTGGCCTTCAACATGTGCCGTGTCGTCGACTGGCGCGGCACCGTGCAGAGCGCCTACGAGCGCGGGGTGCGCCTGCAGATCGAACTGCCACCGGGCGCCGTGCTCACCGGACTGTCACGCCGGGTGTTCGAACAAGGCACCGTGATCGCCTGCGAAGGCGCACGCCTGGACACCCTGCAGGCCCTGCTGCAAGAGGAGGAACGCCGCCACCGATAAAGCATCACCCAAGGCTTTCGAAGCACAAAAACAACAATTTCGATCGAGCACTTTGAGGACAACAACAATGATTATCTACGGTGTGGCATTGCTGGCGATCTGCACGCTCGCGGGCGTGATCATGGGCGACATGCTCGGTGTGTTGCTCGGCGTCAAATCCAACGTGGGCGGGGTGGGGATCGCGATGATCCTGCTGATCTGCGCCCGTCTGTGGATGCAAAAACGCGGTGGCATGACCAAGGATTGCGAAATGGGCGTCGGCTTCTGGGGCGCCATGTACATCCCCGTGGTGGTGGCGATGGCCGCGCAACAGAACGTGGTCACGGCCCTGCATGGCGGCCCGGTAGCGGTGCTCGCGGCGATTGGTTCGGTGGTGGTGTGTGGTTGCACCATCGCCCTGATCAGCCGCACTCACAAGGGTGAACCACTGCCCGATGAAGAGCCGTTGATCGCGCCAGCGGGAGGTCGCTGATATGTGGGATCTCATTGAAAAAGGATTGGAACATAACGGCCTGGTCACCGCGTTTGCCTTCGTTGGCGTGGTCATGTGGATTTCCGTGGTGCTGTCCAAGCGCCTGACCTTCGGGCGCATCCATGGCTCGGCGATTGCCATCGTCATCGGCCTGGTCCTGGCCTGGGTCGGCGGCACGATCACGGGCGGCCAGAAAGGCCTGGCGGACCTGGCGTTGTTCTCCGGCATCGGCCTGATGGGCGGTGCGATGCTGCGCGACTTTGCCATCGTTGCCACGGCGTTCGAAGTGCAAGCCACCGAGGCGCGCAAGGCCGGGATGATCGGTGTGATCGCGTTGCTGCTGGGCACGATCCTGCCGTTTATCGTCGGTGCCAGCATGGCCTGGGCTTTTGGTTATCGCGATGCGATCAGCATGACCACCATTGGCGCGGGAGCCGTGACCTACATCGTCGGCCCGGTGACCGGCGCGGCGATTGGCGCGACCTCGGACGTGATGGCGCTGTCGATTGCCACCGGGTTGATCAAGGCGATTCTGGTGATGGTGGGTACGCCTGTGGCGGCGCGTTGGATGGGCTTGGATAACCCGCGTTCGGCGATGGTGTTTGGCGGGTTGGCCGGCACGGTGAGCGGCGTGACCGCTGGCTTGGCTGCGACAGATCGGCGGTTGGTGCCGTATGGCGCGCTGACGGCGACGTTCCACACCGGGTTGGGTTGCTTGCTCGGGCCTTCGTTGCTCTATTTCATCGTGCGCGGGTTGGTCGGTTAACCCGCCGATACAGGGTTGTCTGGCCTGGCTCGCGAACGTGGTGTGTCAGGCTGTCGCTTGGCGATTGGCATACATCCGGCACTCCGCCAACAACGCCAGCAAGTTCGGGTCACGCTCCTTGGCCTTCAGGAACACCACGCCAATATGCTGCTGCAACCGGTACCTGGGTTGCAGCGGTATCAGCTTCACGCGGTTCTCATACACCGCCGCAATCCGCCCCGGCAGCAACGCATAACCTACGCCTGAACTGACCATGCTCAGCAGCGTGAAGATGTCATTGACCTGCATCGCCACCTTCGGCTCGAACCCCGCCTGCTTGAATACGCGATTGCCGTCCTGGTGCGTGGCGAAGCCTTGGGTGAGGGTGATGAAGGTCGCGTCGCGCACGTCGGCAAGGTCGATCTCACGCTCGCGGTCGAAGGGGGAGTCGGCCGGGGTGGCGAGGAAGATATCGTCGGAGAACAGCGCGATCTGTTCGCAGTCGGGGTCGTTGGCGTGCTCATCGAGGGAGATGAGGATGGCGTCCACTTCCATGTTCTTGAGCTTGTAGATCAAGTCGAAGTTGGAGCCCATGATCAGGTCGATATTGAGCTCGCTGCGGCGGATCTTCAGGCCCATGATCAGTTGCGGCACGGTCTTCACGGTCAGCGAATACAGCGAGCCCAGCTTGAAGCGTTCGGCGGAGAACCCGGCCGCTTCGCGGGTGAGGCGTACGCTGTCGACCACATCGGCAATCAGCTTCTGGGCGCGCTCTTCCAATACGTAGGCGCTTTCCAAAGGGGTGAGGTTGCGCCCTTCATGTTTGAACAGCGGGCAGCGCAGGGCGTTTTCCAACGAGTGGATGGCGCGATGCACGCTGACGTTGCTGGTTTGCAGCTCGGCGGCGGCGCGGGCCAGGTTGCCGGTGCGCATGAACGCCAGGAAGACTTCCAGTTTCTTGAGGGTGAACTCTTCGTCGATCAGCATGGCGGTGGCTCTTGTTCGAATGCCGTCGATTGTGCCCCTAAAACCCGTTCACTCCCAGCCATGCACTGCACAGTCCCAGCAGCACGCCGAGGACGATCAGCCAGATCGCATTCACTCGCGTGTAATACACCACGGCGGCGCTGCCCAGGGTCAGCACCAGGCTGGTGACATTGCTTTGCAGGCTGTTCACGAGGATGTAGCTGGCGGCGAGGATCAGGCCGATGGAAATCGGCAGCAGGCTACGTTTGACGCGCTGCACCCACGGCGTCTCGGTATGGCGCTCCAGCCAGCCCGCGCCGACGTAAGTGAGCACCGAGCACGGCACCAGCTTGGCCAGCAGTGCGACCAGCGCGCCGGGCAGCCCGGCGGCTTGCTGGCCGATGAACACCAGCAGCATGCCGTTGGGACCGGGCAGGGCCTGGGACAGGGCGAAGAACGCGACGAATTGTGCGTCGGTCAGCCAGTGCATGTCGTTGACGGAGTAGCGGTGGATATCGCCGACGGCAACCATGTTGCCGCCAATCGACATCAGCGACCACAGCGCGCACTGGAGCATCAGGTGCAGGAGGGTGGCTTGCATCAGCGGGCCGCCTGGCGGGTGTCGATGAAACCCAGCGCCAGTGAGCTGGGGATGCAGATCAACAGCACCATCCACAGCGGCAGCACCAGGATCGCCATCAACACGAAAGTCATCAGGAACGCGACGTAGTTGGCGACAGTCCTGGGCATGGCCTTGAGCAGGCGCAGGGTGGTGCCGAGAATCAGGCCGGTGGCAATCGGCATGACCGCGCCGAAAATCTGCTGCACCACCTCATGGCGCCACCACGTGGTATAGGCAAAACCGGCGAGCACGGTGATCAGCGAGGGGAACAGGTACAGCCCGCAAACGGTCACAATCGCACCTGGCAAGCCATGCAGGCGTCGGCCGTAGATGATGCCGACGTTGGCAATGTTGGGCCCGGGGAAGAACTGGCCGGTGGTCAGCAGTTCGTTGAACGCCTGTTCGCTGACCCAACGCCTGCGGTCGACCATCATTTGCCGCGCCCAGGGCATCACGCCGCCAAAGCCGAACACGCCGACCATGGCAAAGTTGTAAAACAACTGCCAGAGACTGGGTTGCGGCGTGTCGGGTTCAGGCTCGGGCATGGTCGATACCGGTGGATTGAGGCAGGTGCAGGGATAGCGTGAATCATCCAATGGGCAGTGGTCGTTGGGCAAATGAAGAAAGGTTGTTACCTGATAGTGAGCGAGTGGCGTCAGAATGCTCAAGGTGATAACGGTTATTCGAGGTGAGTGACACATGTATCACGGGGAACGATTCAATGCCTGGAGCCATTTGCTCGGGGCGGTTGCGGCCTGTATTGGCGCAGTGTGGATGTTGGTGGTGGCGAGCCTGGACGGCAGCCCCTGGAAGATTGTCAGCGTGGCGATTTATGGCTTTACGCTGATGGTGCTGTACAGCGCGTCCACCGTGTACCACAGCGTGCAGGGGCGCAGAAAAGAGATCATGCAAAAGGTTGATCACTTTTCGATCTACCTGTTGATCGCGGGCAGCTACACGCCGTTTTGCCTGGTGACCTTGAGAGGGCCGTGGGGCTGGACCTTGTTCGGCATCGTCTGGGGGCTGGCGGTGATCGGCATCCTGCAGGAGATCAAGCCGCGCTCCGAGGCGCGAATCCTGTCGATCGTGATCTACGCGGTGATGGGCTGGATCGTGCTGGTGGCGGTCAAGCCGCTGATCGCCGCGCTGGGCACGGCAGGGTTTGTGTGGTTGGCCGCAGGCGGGGTGCTGTACACCGTCGGCATCATCTTTTTTGCCCTGGAGGACCGCCTGCGCCATTCCCATGGGATCTGGCACTTGTTCGTGATTGGCGGCAGCCTGCTGCACTTTGTGGCGATCATGCACTACGTCCTGTAACGGACAATGCGTTTGGAACGTGTGGATCTCCAGTGGTTTTGGGCGCGTATTACTACAAGCGCTCCAGCAGTTCGCGGGCGCGGTTGCCGAAGATCTCCAGCAAGTTGGCCAGCATATGCGGTGGCGGCTCATCGGCGCGGGTCAAGGCGTACAGGGTGATCGGCAGCGGCGGGGTGAGGGGGCGGATGCAGGTGGTGGCGGTCGACGCACCGAGGGCGGTGAAGGGGTCGATCACTGTAAGGCCCGCACCGGACTCCACCATTGCACGGGCCAGTGAATAGGTTTGTACCGAGATTGTCACCCTGGGTGGCGGGTCGACGTTTTCCAGGTAGCTGTCGAGTTTCGCCGCCAGCGGATCGGCGCTGGAAAGGCCGATCAGCGGCGCTCCCGCCAGGTCCACCAAGGGCAAGGGTTTGCTCGATTCGGCGTCCGACCAATAGCCTTTGGACGCCAACGCCACCAACACACCGTTGGCCAACACCTGGGTGGTCAACCCCGGATGACCGGAGAAGTTGAGGGTCAGCGCCAGGTCGATCTCACGCATCAGCAGCTTCTGCACCAGTTCGCGGCTGTGGTCGCTGGACAGTTCGCAGGCCATGTCCGGGTAGTCGCGCTTCCACTCCAGCACCGCCGGTGGCAACAGCGACAGGGCCAGCGCCGGGATCGCGCCGATGCGCACACTCTGGCCCGGGGCGCGGCGCAGGCTCTTGGCCAGGCGTCGTACGCCTTGCAGGCTTTCGGTGACTTTCTCGACTTCGCTTTCCAGCGCCAGGGCTTCCGGCGTGGGCTGCAACTTGCCGCGCACGCGTAGAAACAGGGGGAAGCCCAGCTGCAATTCGGCGTGCTGCAACACCTTGGTGACTGCCGGTTGCGACACATGCAGCAACTGCGCGGCGGCGCTGACGGAGCCGGTCTGGCGGATGGCCTGGAAGATCTCGATATGACGCAAGCGCATGGCAAGTCCATAACCTTTGTTTATAGGTGGCCCATCTTTATTCATTGTCGGTGGCCTGTCACCTGCCCCTAGGCTTGAGTTCTCTTAATCAACGGCTGGAGGCTGGGATGGCCAGGCAGGTTTGCATCATTGGCGGTGGGGTTATCGGCTTGGCCAGTGCCTACGCGTTGGTACGCGCAGGCCATGAGGTCACGGTGATCGACGCGCGCGACAGCCTGGGCAGCGAAACCAGTTTCGCCAATGGCGGGCAATTGTCCTACCGCTATGTGGCGCCATTGGCGGATGCCGGCGTGCCGTTGCAAGCGATTGGCTGGCTGTTGCGCGGCGATTCCCCATTGAAGCTGCGCCCGCGTCTCGACCCGCAGCAATGGCGCTGGATGGCGGCCTTCCTCGGCGCCTGCCGTGGCTCGGTGAACCAGAGCAATACCGCTCACCTGCTGCGCCTGGCTTCCCTGAGCCAGGACACCTTGCAGCAATGGCGTCACGACGATCACCTGGACGGCTTCGACTGGCGGCGCAACGGCAAGCTGGTCACCTTTCGCACTGCCGGCACCTTCGAGCATGCGCGCAGCAAGGTCACCAATATCCTGCAGCAACAGGTCCTGTCGGCAGCCGACTGCGCACGCCTGGAGCCGTCGCTGGCGGGGGGTGGGTTTGTCGGGGGGATCTACACGCCGAATGAGGAAGTTGCAGATTGCCATGGCTTTTGCCAGCGCTTGGCCGCCCGGCTCGAAGCTTCCGGGCGCTGCACGTTTTGGCTGGGGCGCAAAGTGACCGGGATCCGCCACGCGGACGGTGCAGTGCAGGCCATCGAGATCGGCGCTGAGGTGATGCCGGTGGACCACCTGGTGTTGGCGGCCGGGCATCGCAGTGCCGAGCTGGCCTTGCCGGGGTTGTCACTGCCACTGTATCCGCTGAAGGGCTACAGCCTGAGTGTGCCCATTGGCGAGCAGCATCGGGCGCCCGAGATCAGCATCACTGACTATGACCGCAAGATCGTCTATGCGCGCATCGGTGAACAACTGCGGGTAGCGGCGATGGTGGATATTGTCGGCTTTGATGCCAACCTTGAACCCAAGCGCCTGGGGCTGATGAAACGCCAGGCTATCGAGACATTTCCTGCAGCCGGCGACTACGCCCATGCGGTGGAATGGGCCGGCATGCGCCCCGCCACGCCAACCGGCGTGCCGCTGATTGGTGCCAGCGCCTATCGCAACCTGTGGCTGAACCTGGGCCACGGTGCCCTTGGGTTTACCCTGGCGTGTGGCAGCGGCCAAGTGTTGGCCGAACTGATCGGCCAACACGTTCCTTCCATTGATATGCAGGGCCTGTCGCCCCGCGCCGCCTGAGGATGCCCCATGACGACCAACCGTATCAGCAGCAACGAACGTCTCTCGGGTGCCGTGACCTTCAAGGACCTGGTGTTTCTCTCGGGCCAGGTGCCGGGTGACGGCCAGGACGTGGCGAGCCAGACCCGCGAAGTGCTGGCCAGGATCGATGCGTTGCTGGCCCAGGCCGGCAGTGACAAGGATCACCTGCTCAACGCCACCATTTACCTTAAGGACATCGGCAGCGGGTTTGCACCGATGAACGCGGTGTGGTCCGCGTGGCTGTCGCCGGGCATGGCGCCAACGCGCACCACCCTGCAAGCCGAGCTGGCGCGGCCGAGTGTGCTGGTGGAAATCAGCGTGATAGCGGTACGTAAATAACTCAAAGACCAACGGAGCATAACAATGAAAAGAATCCTGTTGACCGGCTGTACCCTGGGGCTTTTGTTTGGCGCACAGGTCCAGGCGAATGACGCCTCGCTGGGCGCTACGCTGGAAAAGATCACCACCGCCAAGTCCATCACCCTGGGCTATCGCGATGCATCGGTGCCGTTTTCGTATGTGGGTGACAACAGCGGCAAGCCCATGGGTTATTCGGTGGACCTGGCGAGCAAGATTGTCGAGCGTGTCCAGCAGAAAACCGGGCTGGCCAACCTTACTGTGAAGTACAACCTGGTGACTTCGCAGACCCGCATCCCGCTGGTGCAGAACGGCACCGTCGACCTGGAGTGCGGCTCTACCGGGGTCACCGCGGAGCGACAGAAGCAGGTGGCGTTCTCCTACGGGTTTATCTACGTGAAGGGCCAGTTGTTGACGGCCAAGGACAGCGGCATCAAAGGGTTCGCCGACCTTGCGGGCAAGAACGTGGTGACCACCGCCGGCACCACCAACGAGCGGTTCCTGAAGAGCTACAACGCCGAGCACAAGGCCAATATGTTCGTGATCAGCGCCAAGGATCATGGTGAGGCGTTCAAGATGCTCGAGACCGGTCGCGCGGCGGCGTTCTACATGGACGATGCGTTGCTCTACGGCGAGCGCGCCAAGGCCAAGGACCCGCATAAGTGGGGGGTGGTGGGCGAGGAGCAGTCGCGGGAGATCTACAGCTGCATGGTGCGCAAGGACGACCCGCAGTTTCTCGCGGTGGTCAATGAGACACTCGGTGACCTGTACCGCAGTGGCGAAATCAATGGGATTTACCAGCGCTGGTTTGAACAGCCGATTCCGCCGAAGGGCTTGAACCTGGAGTTCCCGATGACCAGCGAGTTGAAGGCGATCATTGCCAAGCCGGTGAGTGATCCCGTGGAGTAATGACCCGCCTACCTGTAGGCGCCGGCTTGCCGGCGATAGCGGTGCGCCAGGTAACAGTGATGTTGAATGGGCCGACGCCATCGCAGGCGAGCCAGCTCCCACAAAGGAACTGTTTTGCTGGTTGGATAGCGGCAGTACCGGCGAGCGCAATTCCAGCAGCAGAGATCAACTGTGGGAGCTGTCGAGCCCCAGCGAGGCTGCGCGACTGCCTGCATTTTAAGCGCCTGACACTCCGCTTTTGCAGCCTCGCCAACGCTTGGCAGCCCCCACCGTGGATTGGGTTGGCAAGGCCGGGTTAGAAATCGCCCCACAATTGTTGGGCGACGGCCAGTGCCACCACCGGCGCGGTCTCGGTACGCAACACCCGCGGACCGAGGCGGGCAGCGTGGTAGCCGGCGGCCTGGGCGGTTTCGACTTCAGGGTCGGTCAGCCCACCCTCAGGTCCGATCAGAAACGCCAGGCTCGACGGCTTGGCGTGGCTGACCATCGGCTCGGCCACCGGATGCAGCACCAGCTTCAGGTCTGCCTCGGTCTGCTTCAACCAGTCCGCCAATAGCAGCGGTGGATGAATCACCGGCACCGTTGAACGCCCGCATTGCTCGCACGCGCTGATCGCCACCTGGCGCCAGTGCAGCAGGCGTTTGTCGGCGCGTTCGTCCTTGAGGCGCACTTCGCAACGCTCGCTGAAGATCGGCGTGATTGCATTGACGCCCAGCTCGGTGGCCTTTTGAATCGCCCAATCCATGCGCTCGCCACGGGACAGGCCTTGGCCGAGGTGAATGTGCAGCGGCGATTCGGTCTGGCCCGCAAAGCTTTCCGTGAGTTGCACCGTAACGCGTTTCTTGCCGACGTCCAGCAAGCTGCCCAGGAATTCCTGGCCGGAGCCATCGAACAATTGCACGGCATCGCCTTCGCCCATGCGCAGCACACGGCTGATGTAATGCGCCTGGGCTTCGGGCAATTCATGGTCGCCGAGGCTCAGCGGGGTGTCGGTGAAAAAGCGGGACAGTCTCATTTCTGTTCTCTGGACAATGTTGTGTAGGAGCCGGCTTCTACAAAGGATGTGGGGGATGATCAGCCAGGGTCACGGAAGCCAGGGTGGAAGTCCTTCGGCACTGCAACACTGACGGTGCTGTTGGTGGCGATATCAATGCCTTCGCTGGCCACTTCGGCGAGGAAGTCGATCTGTTCCGGCGTGATCACGTAGGGCGGCAGGAAATACACCACGCTGCCCAGTGGTCGCAACAGCGCGCCACGTTCCAGGGCATGCTCGAATACCTTCAGGCCACGGCGCTCCTGCCACGGGTAGGCGGTCTTGGTGGCTTTGTCCTGGACCATCTCGATGGCCAGCACCATGCCGGTCTGGCGTACTTCCGAGACGTGAGGGTGGTCCACCAGATGCGCAGTGGCCGTGGCCATGCGCCGGGCCAGGGCCTTGTTGTTCTCGATGACGTTGTCTTCTTCGAAGATATCCAGGGTCGCCAGCGCTGCCGCACACGCCAGCGGGTTGCCGGTGTAGCTGTGGGAGTGCAGGAACGCGCGCAGCGTCGGGTAGTCGTCATAGAACGCGCTGTACACGTCTTCGGTGGTGACCACGGCCGCCAATGGCAGATAGCCGCCGGTGAGGGCCTTGGACAGGCACAGGAAGTCTGGACGGATGCCGGCCTGTTCACAGGCGAACATGCTGCCGGTGCGGCCGAAGCCTACGGCGATTTCGTCGTGGATCAAGTGCACGCCGTAACGGTCGCAGGCCTCGCGCAGCAGCTTGAGGTACACGGGGTGGTACATGCGCATGCCACCGGCGCCCTGGATCAGCGGTTCCACGATCACGGCGGCCACGGTGTCGTGGTTGTCCGCCAGGGTCTGTTCCATGGCGAGGAACAGGGTGCGCGAATGTTCTTCCCAGCTCATGCCCTCCGGACGCAGGTAGCAATCCGGGCTCGGCACCTTGATGGTGTCCAGCAGCAGCGCCTTGTAGGTCTCGGTAAACAGCGGCACGTCGCCCACTGACATCGCGGCGATGGTTTCGCCGTGGTAGCTGTTGGTCAGGGTGACGAAGCGTTTTTTATTCGGCAGGCCGCGGTTGAGCCAATAGTGAAAGCTCATCTTCAGCGCGACTTCGATGCACGACGAGCCGTTGTCCGCGTAGAAGCAGCGGGTCAGGCCTTCGGGCGTCATTTGCACCAGGCGTTCGGACAGCTCGATCACCGGCTGGTGGCTGAAGCCGGCGAGGATCACGTGTTCCAGTTGGTCGACCTGGTCCTTGATGCGCTGGTTGATGCGCGGGTTGGCATGGCCAAACACGTTGACCCACCAGGAGCTGACGGCATCGAGGTAACGCTTGCCTTCGAAATCTTCCAGCCAGACGCCTTCGCCGCGCTTGATCGGGATCAGCGGCAATTGCTGGTGATCTTTCATCTGGGTGCAGGGATGCCACAGCACGGCCAGGTCGCGTTGCATCCACTGGTTATTCAAGCCCATCGGTTATCTCCTCGAAGCGGTCCTGCGGCGGGCGCAGGTAAAACAATCGCGCAAGCCTATGCAATGGGCGACTGTGTCACAACCCATTACGGATGAATTCGCGGTAAACACAGGACGGTCTGTCACGTTTCTTAGGAATAGTCCTTAATCCGTCGTTAACTTACTGTACATACGCTCTTGATCGTATTTCTCGATATTTCAAAGCGAAATTTTCCGCTTTAATTCGATAGGTAAATCGCTAGTCTTGGGCGCAGCTCTTACGGGATTTGGGACATGCAGCTACGTAATTCATCGGCCCGCTATGGTTGGGTCAGCATTGTTTTGCACTGGGGTGTAGCCCTGGTGGTGTTTGGCTTGTTCGCCCTGGGCTTGTGGATGGTCGGCCTCGACTACTACAGCGCCTGGCGCAAAGACGCCCCGGACCTGCACAAGAGCATTGGCATCACGCTGTTTGCCATCATGCTGGTGCGTATTGTCTGGCGCCTGATCAGCCCGCCGCCACCGCCGTTGGCCAGTTACAGTCGCATGACCCGCATCGGTGCCGCATTTGGCCATGCGTTCCTGTATCTCGGTTTGTTTGCCGTGATGATCGCCGGCTACCTGATTTCCACCGCAGACGGTGTCGGTATCCCGGTATTTGGCCTGTTCGAGATTCCTGCCGTGGTATCCGGACTACCGGACCAGGCAGATAACGCCGGCCTGGTGCACCTGTACCTCGCCTGGGTGTTGGTGGTCTTCGCCGGTTTGCATGGCGTGGCCGCCTTGAAACACCATTTTATTGACCGTGATGCGACCCTGGTTCGTATGCTGGGGCGCAAAGCCTGATGTTCAACCTCGACTCACAAGGAATAGAAAGCATGTTGAAAAAGACCCTCGCCGCTCTGGCAATCGGTACTGCCCTGCTGTCTGCAGGTCAGGTGATGGCTGCTGACTACAAGATCGACAAGGAAGGCCAGCACGCCTTCATCGACTGGAAAATCAGCCACCTGGGCTACAGCTTCATCCACGGTACCTTCAAGGATTGGGATGGCACGTTCAGCTGGGATGCCGCCAAGCCTGAGGCCAGCAAAATCGCGGTCGACGTGAAGACCGCCAGCCTGTGGTCCAACCACGCAGAGCGTGACAAGCACATCGCCAGCAAAGACTTCCTGGACGTTGCCAAGTTTGCCGACGCCAAGTTCGTGTCCACTGCGGTCAAGCCTACCGGTGAAAAAACCGCAGACGTGACTGGCGACCTGACCTTCCACGGCGTGACCAAGCCTGTGACCTTCAAGGCGACCTTCAACGGTGAAGGCAAGGATCCATGGGGCGGCGAACGTGCTGGCTTCAACGCTACCACTACCGTCAACCTGAACGACTTCGGCATCAAAGGCCCAGGCCCGTCCTCGCAGACTGTAGACCTGGACATCTCGCTGGAAGGCGTCAAGCAGAAGTAATTTCTGTTTTTACACGAAAAAACCGGATCCTGAGATCCGGTTTTTTTATGCCTGGAATGCAACCAGTGTGGGCGTCGGGGTGCCTGTGATGCGGGCAATTTGGAGCACCAGGCACACCGAGTCGATGCAGCCGCAGGCACGCCAGCTCCCATAGTTGATCGGGGTCGAGTCAAAAAAAATGCCCCGCCTCTTTCGAGGCGGGGCATTTTCATGGGCGTTGAAACTCAGCGATTGCGGGTCAGCAATGCCGGTTTTTCACCACGAGGACGGCCTGGCAGTTGATCCAACTGCTCTGGTGTCGGGAAGCGATCAGCTTTCGACTCCTTGTGGATGATCTTCGGCGCCGGGCCGCCGCGCGGGTTCTGCACGGCCGGTTCGGACAAGCGAGGCTGATCGTCACGGGCCGGGCGGCGGTTATTGCTGCGCGAGTCATCGCGACGAGCCTGGCCGTCACGGGGGGCACCGTTACGCGGGCCGTTGCGCTTGGCAGGCGGCGTACCGGTGGTGCCGCCGCTGCTGTTGCGCGGACCATTCTGACGACCGCCCTGAGGCTGGCCGCCACGTGGCGCGCCTGCGCCCGCACCTTGTGCCGGGGCACCTGGACGGCGACCACGGCCCTGGGCCGGCTTGGCCTGGGGCACGTAGTCAACGCGGTTGCCGAAGTTATCCACATCGTCGTCGAGGAACTCGTCCGGGGCGCGGTCAGCGGCAGCGCGTGGCGGCTGGCTCGGCTGGCGCTGTTCGCGGGCCGGGGTGCCTTCACGGGGTTTCTGCTCGCGGGCCGGGCGTTCGCCACGGCCGTTGGTAGGCGCTTTTTCCTTGCCGCCCTTGTCCTTGCCCTTGTCGCGACGACCACCGCCGCCACCGCCGCCGTTCGGGCCGTCGCCCTTCGGCCCGCGTGGGTTACGCGGGTTGCGCACATCCGGACGCTCGCGCGCTTCTGGCTTCTCGGCCTCCACGGCGCTGGCATCGAAGCCCATCAGGTCGCCGTCGGCGATTTTCTGCTTGGTCATGCGTTCGATGCTTTTCAGCAGTTTTTCTTCGTCCGGTGCAACCAGGGAGATGGCTTCACCCGAACGACCGGCACGGCCGGTACGGCCGATACGGTGCACGTAGTCTTCATCGACGTTTGGCAGCTCGAAGTTGACCACGTGTGGCAGTTGGTCGATATCCAGGCCGCGGGCGGCGATATCGGTGGCGACCAAAATGCGCACGGAGCCGGCCTTGAAGTCGGCCAGGGCCTTGGTGCGCGCGTTCTGGCTCTTGTTGCCGTGGATGGCGACGGCGGTGAGGCCGTGCTTGTCCAGGTA
Source organism: Pseudomonas sp. MYb13 (assembly GCF_002980075.1). Lineage (NCBI taxonomy): Bacteria > Pseudomonadati > Pseudomonadota > Gammaproteobacteria > Pseudomonadales > Pseudomonadaceae > Pseudomonas > Pseudomonas sp. MYb13. Next base: position 554,857 of record NZ_PCQI01000001.1, read on the forward strand.
CTCGGCCAGGCGGTTGGCGCCGTGCTTGGTGCGGGTGAACACCAGTACTTGTTCCCACGCGCCGGCGGTGATCAGGTGGGCCAGCAGCGCACGCTTGTGGCTGGCGGCCAGGCGGAAGACGCGTTGCTCGATACGCTCGACCGTGGTGTTCGGCGGCGTGACTTCGATGCGTTCCGGGTTGTGCAGCAGCTTGCCGGCCAGGGCGGTGATGTCCTGGGAGAACGTCGCCGAGAACAGCAGGTTCTGACGTTTGGCCGGCAGGCGGGCGAGGACCTTTTTCACGTCATGGACAAAGCCCATGTCGAGCATGCGGTCGGCTTCGTCCAGCACGAGGATTTCCACGTGGGACAGGTCGACGCTGCCTTGGCCGCACAGGTCGAGCAAACGACCAGGGCACGCCACCAGCACGTCTACGCCACGGGACATGGCCTGAACCTGTGGGTTCATGCCGACGCCGCCGAAGATGCAGGCACTGACGAACTTCAGGTCGCGGGCATACAGCTTGAAGCTGTCATGCACTTGCGCCGCGAGTTCGCGGGTTGGGGTCAGGACCAGTACGCGCGGTTGGCGCGGGCCGTGACGCTGGGATTTGTCCGGGTGACCGTTGGGGAACAACCGCTCCAGAATCGGGAGGGCGAAGCCGCCGGTTTTACCAGTACCTGTCTGAGCCGCAACCATCAGGTCGCGACCTTGCAACACGGCGGGAATGGCCCGCTGTTGCACCGGAGTAGGCTCGGTATAGCCCGCTGCCTCGATGGCGCGGACTAAAGCCTCGGAGAGACCGAGGGAAGCAAAGGACATGAGTAATCCTGTTTTAGTTAGGGCTTGGCCCAAAGGGATAATCTTGCCGGGCGTGAATGGCGCTTAGGGGAGCGCAACCCCGTCCGGTCCTGCTGCGTCTGGCGGGCACTCCACCGGCTCGCGCGGGCTGAAAGCTGCGCTGTAGCGGGGTTGGGTGCCTTTTTCAAGACCTCAGCGGCCGGGCGTAAGCCTGGCGGAAAGGCCGGAGTATAACAGAGCAATCACTGTGCGCTGCTTTCCTGCTGCTCAACGGTGCGTCCCGGCCCCGTAATGGCTTGGATCCCACCATATTTGGCGCTCAAGGCGCTATACGCCGGTTCTTGCTTGAAGCGTTTGAGCTCGGCGGCAAAACGTTGTACCAGCAGGTCCATGCCCGCGCCACGGCGCACCGCGAGGAACTGCGACTGGCGGCTGACCACCGCGGGTGCCTGGCTGACCTTGCCTTCCAGGCCCAATGCCTTGATCACATGCTGGCCTACCCGGCGGTCGGTGACCAGCAGGTCGATTCGCCCCAGCATCAATTTACCGAAGTTGGCCTCATGGCTGGGCGCCGGTTCGCGGTTGAACAGGGTTGAATCGCTGAACTCGCCGCCGTACAGGTAGCCTGGCGACGTGCCGACCGTAAGGCCGCGCAGTTCTTCGAGGCCTTCGACGGGGTGGGGGCGCTCATTGGCGTAGAAGAGTACGAACTCCACTTCCGACAGCGGTTCGCTGGGGTACAGAAGCAAACCGTCGCGCTCGTGGCTGTGGAAAATGTCCAATGCTCCGTCGGCATTGCCTTGGTCGAGCATGGCCAGGCAGCGCTTCCACGGCAGGAATTGCCATTGCACCTCGACGCCCAGGCGCTGGAATACGATCACCGTGGTTTCATAGTCCAACCCGCGCATGGTGCCGTTGTCGTCGTACACATAGGGCGCCCATGGCTCCGTCACAATGCGCAGTTTCTCGCCATAAGCAGCCAGGCTCAGGCAAGTAAAGAGGGCAGCAGTGAACAACTTGAGAATGACGGGCATGCCCTGAGGTTACGACGCTCCTGCCTTAAAGAGAAGCTCTGGCACGCGCCTCCTCGGATGGGGCTATTTGGCCGGTGAGGTCATCAAGTGTTCGTAGATCGCGGCGCGTCGCTCGCCGAGAATCAGGCGCACCACGGGGTTGGCAAACCAGTGTTCCAACTGATGGGCATCGATCGGATGTTTCTGGCGTTCTTCCTGGTTCTGTCGGGCCTTGTCCCACCAAACCGGGCCACACGCCTGGTCGAACTCGTTCTCATGCTCGTAGCAGCCGTAGAGGATTTCGCGGATGAACTGCTGCTGGTGCTTGGGCAGCAGCAGGGTGATCAGTTTGTACAGCAGGCGCTGCAGGCGGGGAGGGCGCGGCAGGTGCGAGGACACCTGGCGGGTGTCGGCCAAGGCCAATGCGCTGGTAGGGGCGGCCGCATGCTTGGCGATCCAGGCCTTGACCTTGGCGCGGAACAGTTGCTTGCGACTCCAGTAATGGTGGATCAGGTCCGGGCATTCGCGCACGTTGACCGTGCGATAGGCAGCGATCGACAGGCAGAATTCTTCGAGGGTATAGGCCCCCTGGGCATAGGGGAACAGTTCGTCCATCAAGGCGATGGAGCGGTCGAGGATGTGCGCGTCCTGTTGCGTCAGGCCCATGACCCCGGAGTTGAGCGTCATCATGTCATCGTCGGCCACACCCATGTCCAGCAGGCGTTGGCGCAGGGCGGTGTAGAGAATGCTTTCGTGGTTGTCGCCGTAGCGGGTGTAGAACGCGTTGCACAACAGGGTGCCAGGCTGCACGCGCTCGAACAGGTCCATCGGTGAATGATGGAAGAAGGTGTCGGTGTCGATCAGCATGGCCACCGGCGACTCTTCCAGCACTTGGCGCAATACCACATGCTTGGTGCGGAAGTGATAGCCGTGGGGCTCACTCCAGCGCTGGCGGGTGGCGTCGTCCAGAGGGCGCACGCGCACTGGCAAAAGGCGATAGGGTTCGGGGTTGTCGCTGAATACCTGGATGTCCACGGCGGCGTCCGGGGTGTCCTGCAGGAAGGCCAGCGCACTGGCGATACTGAACACCGCCTCTTGGTGGTAGGTCTCGGAGCCGAAGACCAGGTAGACCAGTTGTGGGCGGGAAGTCGTGGGCACTGTATTCATGGACTGCTGGGTTCCGTAGGCATGTAAAACGACGAAGGCCCTCGTCGAGACGAGGGCCTTGGCACAGCCGGACAAGCGTCAGCGTGGCAGCTTGAGGTTGTTCCAAATGGCAAGGCTGGGTTCAGCCTGGTTCAGGGTATAGAAGTGCAACCCTGGCGCGCCACCCTGCAACAGATCTTCACACATTGTGCTGATGACCTGTTCGCCAAATGCCTGGATGCTTTTGACGTCGTCGCCATAGGCTTCCAGTTGTTTACGCACCCAACGTGGGATCTCTGCACCGCAGGCGTCGGAGAAGCGCGCCAGCTTGCTGTAGTTGGTGATCGGCATGATGCCCGGCACGATCGGGATATGCACGCCCATGGCCTGTACACGCTCGACGAAGTAAAAGTAGCTGTCGGCGTTGAAGAAGTACTGGGTGATCGCGCTGTCGGCACCGGCGTTGGCCTTGCGCACGAAATTCTGCAGATCGTCTTCGAAATTGCGGGCCTGGGGGTGCATCTCCGGATAAGCCGCCACTTCGATATGGAAGTGGTCGCCGCTCTCTTCGCGGATGAAACTCACCAGGTCATTGGCGTAGCGCAGCTCACCGCTGGCCATGCCCATGCCGGAGGGCAGGTCACCGCGCAGGGCGACAATGCGCTTGATGCCGGCGGCCTTGTATTGGGTCAGCAGGCTGCGCAGGTCGGCCTTGCTGTCGCCCACGCACGACAAGTGCGGGGCGGCGGGAACTTTGACTTCGCTTTCCAGCTGCAACACGGTGTTGATCGTGCGGTCACGGGTCGAACCGCCCGCGCCGTAGGTGCAGGAAAAGAAGTCGGGGTTGTAGCTGGCCAACTGCTTGGCAGTCGCCATCAGTTTTTCATGCCCAGCATCGGTCTTGGTCGGGAAGAACTCGAAGCTGTAGCGACGGTCTTGGGACATGGTAATACCCTTGGAAACTCGAAAACCGGATGGGGCCGGGTTGTTCGTATGCCTGTTGCACCGCGTTCGCTGGCAGGCCAGCTCCTACATGGTACTTATAGGCGCTGGCTTGCCAGCGAAGCAGGCGACTCGGTGCAATAGCCCACCCCTGGGGGTGGGCTGCCAGGCCGATCAGTAACGGTAAGCGTGCGGCTTGAACGGGCCTTCGACGGTCACGCCGATGTAGTCGGCCTGGGTCTTGGTCAGTTGAGTCACTACGCCGCCGAAACCGCGGACCATTTCCAGGGCCACTTCTTCGTCGAGTTTCTTCGGCAGTACTTCCACGGTCAGGCGCTCGGCTTTCTGGGCTGGCGACAGGTCGGCGTACTTCTGGCCGAACAGGAAGATCTGGGCCAGTACCTGGTTGGCGAACGAGCCGTCCATGATGCGGCTTGGGTGGCCGGTGGCGTTGCCCAGGTTAACCAGGCGGCCTTCAGCCAGCAGGATCAGGTAGTCATCGTTCTGCGGGTCGAAATCACCAGCACCGGTACGGTGAACCTTGTGTACCTGTGGCTTCACTTCTTCCCATGCCCAGTTCTTGCGCATGAAAGCGGTGTCGATTTCGTTGTCGAAGTGACCGATGTTGCACACCACGGCGCGCTTCTTCAGGGCTTTGAGCATGTTCGCGTCGCAAACATTCACGTTACCGGTGGTGGTCACGATCAGGTCGATCTTGCCCAGCAGGGCTTTGTCGATGCTCGCTTCGGTGCCGTCGTTCTGGCCGTCGATGAACGGCGAAACCACTTCGAAACCATCCATGCAGGCTTGCATGGCGCAGATCGGGTCGACTTCGGAAACCTTGACGATCATGCCTTCCTGGCGCAGGGACTGGGACGAACCCTTGCCCACGTCACCGTAGCCGATCACCAGGGCTTGCTTGCCCGACAGCAGGTGGTCGGTGCCGCGCTTGATCGCATCGTTCAGGCTGTGACGGCAGCCGTACTTGTTGTCGTTCTTGCTCTTGGTCACCGAGTCGTTGACGTTGATGGCCGGGATTTTCAGCTCGCCCTTGGCCAGCATGTCCAGCAGGCGGTGCACGCCCGTGGTGGTTTCTTCGGTCACGCCGTGGACGCGGTCGAGGATCTGCGGGTATTTCTTGTGCAGCAGCTCGGTCAGGTCGCCGCCGTCGTCAAGGATCATGTTGGCGTCCCATGGCTTGTCATCTTTCAGGATGGTTTGCTCCAGGCACCACTCGTACTCTTCCTCGGTCTCGCCTTTCCAGGCGAATACCGCGATGCCGGCAGCAGCGATGGCCGCAGCGGCCTGGTCTTGAGTCGAGAAAATGTTGCAGGACGACCAACGTACTTCGGCACCCAGGGCAACCAGGGTTTCGATCAGCACGGCAGTCTGGATGGTCATGTGGATGCAGCCGAGAATCTTCGCGCCCTTGAGCGGTTGCTCTGCGGCGTACTTGCGGCGCAGACCCATCAGGGCAGGCATTTCGGATTCGGCGATAAAGGTTTCGCGACGGCCCCAGGCGGCGAGGGATATGTCGGCGACTTTGTAGTCGTTGAAATCTGCAGGCGTAATTACAGCGCTCATGAAGAGCCTCCATTCGTAGTGTGCGAATGGGCGCCGTTGTGCGTTTAGTATCAGGCCAGATGGACCAGGCCGGACAACGCCCCATCCGAGCCTGACAGGTTGAACCTGCTGCAGCGCCCCTCGGACAGGTGGCGGGAGAACGGTATCAACTGAAGATGACCGTTTTGAAGCGGTGGCGATTATAGCTTTCTTTGAGCGGCAAGTGGCAAGCCGAAAGCGGCAAGTGAGCGCGGTTCGGCTTTTAACTTGCACCTTGTCGCTTGAAACTTGAAGCTGGAGGGGCCAAATCTACTGCTCAAACACCTCGGAGCCCCGCCCCATGAACTTCCACACCCGCAAATGGGTAAAACCCGAAGACCTCAACCCCAACGGCACCCTGTTCGGCGGCAGCCTGCTGCGCTGGATCGACGAAGAAGCGGCCATCTACGCCATTGTGCAATTGGACAACCAGCGTGTAGTGACCAAGTACATCTCCGAAATCAACTTCGTCAGCGCCTCGCGCCAGGGCGATATCATCGAACTGGGCATCACCGCCACCGAGTTCGGCCGCACCTCCATCACCCTGACCTGTGAAGTGCGCAACAAGATCACCCGCAAGAGCATCCTCACTGTCGAAAAAATGGTCTTCGTCAACCTCGGCGAGGATGGCCTGCCGGCGCCTCATGGCCGCACGGAGATCAGGTACGTTAAGGACCAATTCAAGGATGACAGTCTTCCTGAGTAAGTAAGCCTGCGGTGTGATTTGCTTTACCAAATCATTCCGCATGGATCGTTGCCCGGCTCTCTCCTCACTCAGGGGTTACACCCTCTGGAGAGCCCGCGTATGAAAGTGTTCAACTCGATCGCCCAGATTCAACCCCCATTGAGTGACAAGGCTCACTCTGCCACCCATCACAGCGAGAAGACGCCTCTGGTAGAGGGGGTGGGCAAGCGCAATGTGACGCTTCTGCGCGATCATCAGGGACGGGTGGAGGTGATTTTATCGGCGCCACCCGTCACGAGCCTGGTGCTGAGTGGCGGCGGGGCCAAGGGCATTGCCTTTTCGGGGGTGGTGCAGGCCCTGGAGGACGCCCGAAAGCTGGAGGGTATCCAACAGGCTTGCGGTTCATCCGCCGGAGCCATTTCGGCGGCGCTGCTTGCCAGTGGCATGGGGGCGGCGGCGTTCGACACGTTGTCGGACAACATAGACTTGCCAAGCCTGCTGAACAGCAAAGACGCCGTGACGGCTTGGCTGCAGGATGCCAGTACGACACTTGGCAAACTCATCAGCTACTTGCCCAGCCCCGTCGGCAACATTTCCCAGTTGTTGATGACGCTGCTGCCGCGCCTGCAGACCGAAGCCTTCCCCCTTGAAGAAATGATCCGCAACGAGTCACGTCAGTCGATTCTTGCGCACATCGCGCAAACCCCACGAGAAACCCGTCCGGCCGAAGTCATGAATATTGCTGACAGGCTGAGCGCCGGTGGCGCACCGACCTTCGGCGATCTTGAGGTGTTGCAACGGCATATTCCTGCGATCAAGCAACTCAGTATCACCGGGACCGGCCTGTTTGATGGTCGCCCGCAATTGGTGGTGTTCAACGCCAGTTTGACCCCGGATATGGACATCGCCCGGGCGGCGCATATTTCGGGTTCATTGCCGGTGGTGTTCAAGAGCCCTTTGGAGCAGGGTCATGGCTTCCAGGCATCAACTGAAACCACCGTATTCAAGGACGGTGGCTTGTTGCTCAATACCCCAGTGCCAGGCGTGGTGCAGAGGGCATTTGCCGATAGCCCCCTGAACAAGTCCGAATCGTTGATTGTCACGTTCGAGTCGAACGCCACTGATCCATCGGCTCGCAGCGGTAGTTTTTTCAGTAGTGTGGCCAATCGCATCACGGGCGTTGCGCATTCCGCCGCGGGGGCCTTTCAAGATAAGAGGCTTGAAGCGTTTGCCGAACAGACGGTGACGTTGCCCCTCAAGACCGAGAAAGGTGACTTTCGAGGCCTGCTCACCGGCACGGTCAACTTCACGATGCAGGATGAGCAGAAGCAACACTTGCAGGCAAAAGCACGCCAGGCGGTAGAGGCGCATCTGGAACGCCGCACCCTGGCACTTGAGCATCACGCGTTCCACTCCCTGGATGAGGCGGTGCTGGCCATGGACGATGAAATGCTCGCCAGCGTGCAACCGATGCTGCAAAAAGACCCGGCCGCCGCGGATGTGCTGATGTTTCGAGAGAGCGCGAGACAGGCGTTGCACACCCTTGATGGCGCAATTATCGAGGCGAATACGTCGCAGGACATGCTGGTGTTCACGCCGAAAATTTCATCGGCGTTGCGTAACCTGGATGCCCTGGCCCGTCGGCCTGAGCACATCGATTGGCTGGGGCGGCGCCTCAATGTCGAAAGCCAGCGCAACTTCCAGCAATTGCTGCAAGTGGCCGCCAGGCAGTTCGCAGGCGATGCCTTGCCGATGTACAGCGTCATCGGCAGCGCTGTCGCCGAGATGCACGTGCGTGATATTGCGATGAAGGCGGAAAACTTCACCCGGGAGGTGATCTACCCCTCGCTGTTCAGGCCAGGCCAGCCCGAGTCCAACGTCGAATTGTTGCACCGGGCAGCGCAAGACCTGGCGTGGGCGAGGACACCCAGCGAGTTCAACCGGGTACTCGACACCCTCGGCGAGCACTACCAGGCGCGTAACAAACCCTGGGACAAGCCACACCGTTCCACCACTGTGGACATGGCCCGGGCCTGGCGGCTGCAGGTTTAGTTGCATGGCCACTGAACAGCCACTGTGGCAGCGTGTCGTAGCTACAGGCACCCCTTGGACTCTGGATGATCATGGCCACCGACGAAGCAGGCAAAACCCCCAATCTCTCGCAGGAAGAGCAGCAGGACGTCGACAAGAACCAGCCGCCTCGCGCGGCAGTGCTGCACGAAATCATTCGCACCCAGGGCGATCAGGAACTGGAACGCAGCGTCGCCGCCTTATGGTGGTCGGCACTGGCGGCCGGGCTGACCATGGGCCTTTCGCTCATGGCGATGGGGTTGCTCAACTCCCGCCTGCCGGATGGCGAAGCCTTCAAAGTGATCGCCAGCTTCGGTTACTGCGCAGGCTTCCTTGCGGTAATCCTCGCCCGACAGCAATTGTTCACCGAAAACACCCTGACGGCCGTGCTGCCAGTGATGAGCAAGCCGACGCTCGGCAACGCCGGGCGACTGTTGCGGCTATGGACGGTGGTGCTGGTGGGCAACCTGTGCGGCACCCTGCTGGTGGCGTATGTCATGTTGCACCTGCCGATCTTCGATACCAAGACCGACCTGGCCTTCCTCGAAATCGGCCGCAAGATTATGGAGAACGATGCCGGCCAGATGTTTGCCAAGGGCATTGTCTCTGGCTGGATGATCGCCACCATGGTGTGGATGATTCCCTCCATGGAAAGCGCCAAGATGTGGATCATCATCCTGATCACCTACTTGATGGCCTTGGGCGATTTCACCCATATCGTCGTCGGTTCGGCCGAGGTGTCGTACCTGGTGTTTGCGGGCGAGTTGCCGTGGAAGGACTTCTGGCTGGTGTTCGCCGGGCCGACCCTGGCGGGCAACATCATTGGCGGCAGCTTTATCTTTGCGCTGATCAGCCATGCGCAGATTCGTAGCGAAAGCAGCTTGCCGGGCAAGAAAGCTGCGGACCCTAGGCATCCGCAGCAGATCAACAAGGATCAGTGAGCCTCAGGCGCGGCCTGGGGCTCGTCCCGGGTCACGCGCTTGACCAGCTTGCCAATGCTCAGACCCTGCAACAGGATCGACGACAGCACCACGATGTAGGTGATGCTCAGCAACAGGTCGCGCTCCGGTCCCAGCGGCAGGGCCAATGCCAGTGCCACGGAAACCCCGCCGCGCAAGCCACCCCAGGTGAGGATGCGGATGGTGCCGCGTGGCACGCTGCGCCAGCGCCGCAGCAACAGGATGGCGGGTGCTACGGTCAGCAGGCGCGACAGCAGGATCGCTACGGCCAGCAGGCTGGCGGCGAACGCGTGTAGCCAGTTGAACGGCAACAGCAGCAGTTCCATGCCGATCAGCGCAAACAGCAGCGCGTTGAGCATGTCGTCGAGCAGTTCCCAGAAACCGTCCAGGTAGCGACGGGTCATGTCGTTCATCGCCAACTTGCGTCCCAGGTTGCCGATGATCAGGCCGGCGACCACCATCGCAATCGGTGCGGAGACGTGCAGTTCGGTGGCCATTGCCGAACCGCCGATGACCAGGGCGAGCGTCAGCATCACTTCGATCTGGTGCTGCTCGATGCTCTTGATCATCAGGTAGACCAGGTAGCCGATCAGGCCTCCGAACACCACGCCACCAATCGCCTCATGGGCAAACAGCATGGCAGTCGCGCCCACGGTGGGCGTATCGCCCAACTGTGCGATACCCAGCAGAACGGTGAACACCACCACTGCCGTACCGTCGTTGAACAGCGACTCGCCGACAATCGTGGTCTTGAGTGGCTTGGAGGCGTTGGCGGTACGCAGCACGCCCAGTACCGCAATCGGGTCGGTGGGGGAAATCAACGCGCCGAACAGCAGGCAGTACAGGAAGCTCACCTGCCAGCCAAACAGGGCAAAGATGTAATACGCCAAGCTGCCGATCACGAGGGTCGCGATCAATACGCCGAAGGTCGCCAGCAAGCCGATGGGCCAGCGGTAGCTGCGCAGATCGTTCAGGTTCACGTGCAAAGCACCGGCGAACAGCAGGAACGAGAGCATCCAGTTCATCAGCAAGTCGCCGAAGTCGATTTGGCCGATCAGTTGCTGGATGCGTTCTTCCAGGCCCGGGTAGCCGAGAACGCTCAAGCCTTGCAGGATCAGCGAAAACACCAAGGCCGTGACCATCACTCCGATGGTGGGTGGCAGGCCGATAAAACGGAAGTTCACATAGGTGAGCAGAGTGGTAAGGCAAATGAAGGCGGCGACAAGTTCAAGCATCCGGGGTCCTTGGAAGTTGGGTGGGGGAGCATTAACGGGGGATGGACCGCAACAGCGGCGCGATGTTGCAGGGCTCGGGCCAAATCACCGATAGAACCTTTGTGGGTCTGGCGGCTCATAGCGATGGGTGCGGCTTTTCATGTTTAGTGCTAAAACTCTAATTTCCGTTTCAAACTAAAAAGCAAACTAAAAAAGGAATCAGTGATGACGGTGGCCTTCTGGTGTGTGTTGATCGCAATTTTCCTGCCCTACCTGTGCACGGGGGTGGCCAAGTTCAGCGGTGGCAAGTTCGGGCCGCGGCAGAACCACGACCCTCGTGCGTTCCTGGACACCCTCGAAGGGTTTGCCAAGCGCGCTCACAGTGCGCAGCTCAATAGCTTTGAGGTCACGCCAGCATTTGCGGCAGCCGTGATTATCGCGCACCTGGCCGGTACGGCCGAATTGGTGACCATCAATGTGCTGGCCGTGCTCTTTATTACCAGCCGCCTGCTGTACATCATCTGCTACCTGGCAGATTGGGCGATGTTGCGTTCGCTGGTGTGGTTTGTGGGGATGGCGCTGATTGCGAGTTTCTTCTTCGTCTCGATCTGACGTTTAACGCAAATCCCCTTGTGGGAGCGGGCTTGCTCACGAATGGGGTGTATCCGTCAGCACATCTGTGACTGATACACCGCGTTCGCGAGCAAGCCCGCTCCCACCTATGGATCCTCAGCGTGTATTAAGTCCCGGCCGGTGCATCCGGCACCTGCGGCAATGCTGCGCCCTTGGGCCACAGCATCCAGATCTGCCCCTGCTGCTTCATGTTGCCAGCCAATTCACCCGCTGCATCGCCGGTGCCCCAGAACAGGTCCGCACGCACTTCACCGGTGATTGCACCGCCGGTGTCCTGTGCGGCCACCGGCCGGGCGATCGGCGAACCATCCGGCTTGGTGGTCGAGAGCCATAACAGGCTGCCCAGGGGAATCACCTTGCGGTCCACCGCTACGCTGTAGCCTGCGGTCAACGGTACGTTCAAGGAGCCGCGTGGGCCTTCGTTGCTGTCAGGCCGGGCGCTGAAGAACACATAGCTGGGGTTGCTCGCCAGCAGTTCCGGAATACGCTGCGGATGCGCCTTGGCCCAGGCGCTGATGGCGCCCATGGTCACGTCTTCTTTCTTCAATTCGCCTTGCTCTACCAGCCAGCGCCCGATCGGGCGGTAGGGGTAACCGTTCTGGTCGCCATAACCCACGCGCAGTTGGCGTCCACCGGCCAGTTGAATGCGGCCCGAGCCCTGGATCTGCAGGAATTGCAGGTCCATCGGGTTAGTCAACCAGGCAATCGGTTTGGCCGTGGAGCCCTGGCCGTTGATGGCGCTGGCATCGTCGTAGGGCTTGAGCACGCGACCTTCCAGGCGACCGCGCAGGCGCTTGCCCTTGAGTTCGGGGTAGATGCTTTCCAGGTTGACGATGATCAGGTCGTCCGGCACACCGTACACCGGCACATTGGCGGTGGCGGTCTTGGTCAGGCTGCCGGGGTAGACCGGTTCGTAGTAGCCAGTGATCAAGCCGTTCGGGGTGTTGTCGGCCGAGCGCAGGCCGAACACATCCAGGCGTTCCTTGAGAAACCCACGCACTGCGAGTGCATTGCTCGGCACCGTGGCGGCCGCCGCACAGGTCGGGCCCCAGACCGGGTCTGCCTTGAGGCGCTGGCAGGCGCTGCGCCAGGACTCAAAACCGGCCAGCAGGTCGCTGTCGGACACCGCCGGCAAGGCTTCCCAAGGTGCACTCACATAGGTGGCGACGGCATGAGGTTTGGATGTTTCATCTTTGGCTGTTTCCTTGCCCGCGTCGCAGCCGGCCAACAGCGCGATCATCGGCAGAGCCCACGCCAGGCGGCGGCTCCAGGGTTTCAAGTTGAAATTCATACACATACTTCCTGAAGCGATTGCCCGCGTCGCAACGCGGGTGGGCAACCCTTATTAATAATAGGGCTATTGGTCTTTGCGAGCAGGGCGAGGATACTGGCCGCCGTTTCCCGTGACCTCGAAGCCACCATGACTTTTAAACGACTGACCGTTGTACTGCTGGCCTGCCTGACGCTGTCTGCCTGTGGCGGCGTTGATCCTAATTCGCCGCTGGGCCAGCGCAAGGCAATCTTCAAGCAGATGCTCAAGACCGGTGAGGACCTGGGCGGCATGCTGCGCGGGCGCATTCCGTTCGACGGCGCAAAATTCGCCGAAGGGGCCGTCAAGCTGGATGCGTTGTCCCATGAACCGTGGAAGCATTTCCCGAGCGTGCGTGAAGAAGATCACACCAGCGCCAAGGACGATGTCTGGCAGAAACAGGCGCAATTCCAGCAACTGGCCCGCAACCTTGAAGCGGCCACCGGTGAATTGGTGATCGCCAGCCAGGTGCAGCCCTACAAGGCCAGCAACCTGGGGCCGGCGGTGCAAAAAGTCGAAGATGCCTGCAGCGCCTGCCATAAACAGTTCCGGGACCACTGACCGGTTTTACTGGTCGAGTTCTTCCACGGCGTCCTGCAGTTCCTTGCGTGACTCGGCGAGCTTGTCCTTACGCTTGTTGATCTTGTCCGCGTCGCCTTTTTTCATGGCTTTGTCGAGGTCGGCCTGGCGGCGGCTGACTTCATGCTTGGCGTCGAGCACCTTGTTTTCACGCTCCTTCTTCAGGGCCGCGTCGGTGCAATTGGCAGTGACTTCGCCCAGGGCTTTTTCCAGGCCGGCTTGTTGCGCACTGTTGCCATGCGCCTTGGCCTGTTCGATCTGGGTGCTGATGGCTTGGCGCTTGGCCGCGCAGCCGGTGAGCTGAGGCGCGTCTTCAGCGGCCAGCAGCGGTGTGGTCATGAAGCTTGCGATGGTCAGCAAGGCAAGGGGGGCTAGGAATTTCATGTGGGGCTCCAAAGTCGCAGTCTGATGGCGCGGGCAGCGGGTTCAAAACCCGTCTATCCCCGCCACGCGTAATGTTTCAGCCATGGCCTGTACGTGCGGGTCGCGAAAAAAAGCGCTCAGTTGCGCTGCGCGGCCCGGGCCGATGCCATCGATGGCCAGCCAGGCCTGGGTGTCTCTGGCGACCAGCGTCTGCCAGTCGCCTTCCAGGTTGTTACGTGCCGCAGGCGGTACACCCAAGGCCTTGAGCCATTGTGCAAAGGGCCGTTGTCGCGCGCTGTGAAGGCTCTCTAGCACTCGCGCACGGCTGCGATCACCGAAGCCATCAATGTTAGCAAGCTCTGCCGCATCCAGGGTTAACCAATCGAGAAAGCCTGCGATTAGACCGGCCTGGATCAATACGTTCCAGGTCTCGCGGCCTATGTGTGGCAAGGCAAGGCCCTGGTTGCCGCTCAGCCAGGTAAGGCGTGCCAGCAACTGCTCCTCACAGCCTGGGTCCAGTTGCCAGCAGCTCAATGCGTGGAATTTTCCAGGGTTGGGCACTGGCAGCTCCGCCCGGGTGGTACTGCGCAGGATGACCTCGTCCAACCGGGGAATCACTTGGCCCGCCAGGCTGATGGATACCTGGTCGCCAGGGCGGATATCCAGCGATTGCCAACGCTTCAATGAACCGGCACTCACCCGGCTGATCTGGCGGTCATCCAGGCGCACCGGTTCCAGCTCGAGCATGGGCGTGATGCGCCCGGTGCGGCCGATGTTGAATTGCACGTCGCGCACCAGCGCCAAGGCCTTGCCGAGCGGGTACTTCCACGCCACCGCCCAGTAGGGTGCACTGACCTGCCAACGCCCGGCGGGGGCGCGCTGCGCCTGGTGCAACACCACGCCATCGCTGGCGAATGGCAGTGGGTGGTTGTACCAATAGGCGCGCCAGTGCGTGGCTTCGGTGATGTTCTGGATGGGCTGGCTGTAGCGACGGCTATCACTGAAACCCCAGCGTGCCAATGTGGCCAGGCGCTCGCTAAACCCGGCCGGCCCTTCCGGCCAGGCCCAGACGAACAGGCCAATGCCAGCGGCATCGGTGTCGCTCAATTGCTTGCGGTTCATCAGCCCGGCCACCTTGCTGCGCGCATTGATCCCCCCGCTTACGGATTGCACGTGGTCGTCCAGACGCCAATAGAGTTCGCCTTGCAGCACGAGGTCGAGGGGGGCGGGCAGTTGCTGGACAATGCCGGGAATCTTGCGCGCAGAGGCAGACCAGTCGTGGCCCACGGCCCCATCGCCTCGGCTGATGACCTGGCTCAAACGCCCGTGGCGATACACCAGGCTCACCGCGACACCATCCACCTTGGGTTGAATCCAGACATCCTGGCGTGTGCCCAGCCAGGTGCCAACGGCCTGTTCATCCAGGAGTTTTTCCAGGCCGGTATGGGCCACGGGGTGAGGCAGGGTCCCGCGTGAACTCGCCAAGGGGGTGTCGGACGCCACGGTAGATTCGGGGAAGCACTGGCGCCAATGGGTCAAGCGCTGGCGCGCCTGGTCGTAGAGTTCATCGCTGACAGGCGATTGGCCGAGCCGGTGGTAACCGTCATCCCACTGGTTGATCTGTTCGGCGAGGATGCCGACCTGTGAGCGGGCTTCATCCGGGCAACCTTCGGCCCATACCCCATAGGGCAAGGCGATGAGTAACAGGGCATACAGTAAACGCATCATGAGCATCCTTGCTCGGAAAGGACGCCCAGCCTAAATGATCCAGACGGCCACAAAAAAGCCCCGACAGTGCGGGGCTTTTTACCGGGTATTTCTACTTACTTGAACAGACCGCCCAGGGCTTTCACTGCATCAGGCTTATCGGCCTTGGCTTCTTGGGTCTGTTGCTTGGCGTCGGCTTTGGCCTGAGCTTCAGAAAGTTTGTTGCAACCTTTGTTGATCTGGTCCTGCGCCGCTTTGAAAGCCTTCACCTTCATGGTGTCCTTCTGGGCCTCGGCAGCATCGATCTTGGCTTGCAGGTCGTTGGCTTGCTTCTGGCAGTCGCCGGCGTTGCTGCCACCCAATTGGGCGCTCAGGGCGCCACTCAGTGCGCTCAGGTCGGCGGCGTTTGCCGGCAGGGCGAACAGGCTGAGCAGAAGGGCTGCAGGGGCGAGCGTGGAAATGCGCATGAAAAACCTCAATGTTCGATTGCCTGCACGCGTGTGAATCCCGGGCTGGCGCAGGGCAATATCCAAATAAGGTGAAGGGCCCGAGAGGGCGCGGATTCTAGAGGGCCATCATTGGGCCTGCAAGGTTTGGATCCAAAAAATGTGAATGTCGTCGCGTGATTCGCACGGCAATAAAAAGCCCCGCCGGGCGAACCCGGCGGGGCTTTTGAGCACCAACAGCGATTACAGGCCGGCGGCAGTGCGCAGGTCGTTGGCGCGGTCGGTTTTTTCCCAGGTGAAGGTGGTGAAGGTGTCGTCGCCGACCGTCTTCTGCGCAGGGGTGCGACCGAAGTGACCGTAGGCCGCGGTTTCCTGATACATCGGGTGCAGCAGGTCGAGCATGGTGGTGATCGCGTAAGGACGCAGGTCGAAGATCTCACGCACCAGCTTCACGATCTTGTCATCGCTGATCTTGCCGGTGCCGAAGGTATTCAGCGAGATCGACGTAGGCTGGGCGACACCGATGGCGTAGGACACTTGGATCTCGCAACGCTCCGCCAGGCCGGCGGCGACGATGTTCTTGGCCACGTAGCGACCGGCGTACGCGGCCGAGCGGTCCACCTTGGATGGGTCCTTGCCCGAGAACGCGCCACCGCCGTGGCGGGCCATGCCGCCGTAGCTGTCGACGATGATCTTGCGACCGGTCAGGCCACAGTCGCCCACCGGGCCGCCGATGATGAACTGGCCAGTCGGGTTGATGTGGAACTGGGTGTCCTTGCTCAGCAGTTCGGCAGGCAGCACGTGCTTGACGATCAGCTCCATCACGCCTTCGCGCAGGTCGGCGTAGGACACGTCCGGGTTGTGCTGGGTCGACAGCACGACAGCGTCGATACCAACGACTTTGCCGCCTTCGTAGCGGCAGGTCACCTGGGACTTGGCGTCGGGGCGCAACCAAGGCAATTGCCCGGATTTGCGGGCTTCGGCCTGACGCTGCACCAGTTGGTGCGAGAACGTGATCGGTGCCGGCATCAGCACGTCGGTTTCGTTGCTGGCGTAGCCGAACATCAGGCCCTGGTCGCCGGCGCCTTGATCTTCAGGCTTGGCACGGTCGACACCCTGGTTGATGTCGGGAGACTGCTTGCCGATGATGTTCATCACGCCACAGGTCGCGCCGTCAAAGCCGACGTCGGAGCTGGTGTAGCCGATGTCGGTGATCACGTCACGGACGATCTGCTCCAGGTCGACCCAGGCGGTGGTGGTCACTTCGCCAGCGATGATCGCTACACCGGTTTTCACCAGAGTCTCGCACGCCACACGGGCGAACTTGTCTTCAGCAATGATGGCGTCCAGCACCGCATCAGAAATCTGGTCGGCGATTTTGTCCGGATGCCCTTCAGACACGGACTCGGAGGTGAAAAGGGAGTATTCGCTCATCTCGATGTTTTCCTGATATTTACCGATGGTGAGTGTCGCCAGTCGGCCGCTGAAAATGGCGGACCTGGATCTGGAAACCATTACGTAAACCTACATAGAGGCTTTCCCCGGGAACGAGTCCCGCAGCGGTGGCCCAACGGGCCAGATCGTCCTGTTCAAAACCCAACCAGAGATCACCGCAGGCCTCCCTGGCCCAATTCTGGTTGTGGCTGCATAAATCCGTGACCAGCAGGCTACCGCCGGGGTGCAGCAGCCCGGCCATTTGCTTGAGGGCGTCGGCGGGGGCGGCGAAATGGTGCAGCACCATATTCAACACCACGCAGTCGGCCTGCAGGCTGTTGTGGTTCAGCGCGTCCGCCAACTGCAGGCGAACGTTGCCCAATGCTTCACGCTCGCAGAGCTGGCGCGCCAGTTCGAGCATCGCCGGGCTGTTGTCCAGCGCCGTGACCTGCTGGAACCGTCGCGCCAGGTCCGGCAGGAAACCGCCATCGCCCGGGCCGACTTCCAGTGCCGTGGCCTCATGACTGAAGCTCAACTTGTCCAGCAGCGCCAGCACGCTGTCGCGGTACTGAGGCAAGCCTGCGATCAAGTCCTGTTGGGCGCGAAACTTCTCTGCAACCCGTGCGAAAAAGTCCTGGCTCGCGGCGGCGCGCTGTCCATGCACCTGGCCGATGCGCGACTGTACGTCGCCCGGAAGGCTCAGGTTATCCACTTCTTCGAGCAGGGCTGCGTGCAGCTTGCCGCCAAGCAATTCGGTATGGGGCAGGGCACGGCGGTAGAAAATCGCATTGCCTTCACGGCGGGTCGCTACCAGGTCGGCCTGGGCCAGGACCTTCAAGTGGTGGCTCATGCCGGACTGGCCGATGGCGAAGATCTGCGCCAGTTCGAGTACGCCAAACGAATCGTTGGCCAGTGCGCGCAATACGTTCAGACGCAACGGGTCGCCAGCGGCCTTGCACAAGGCTGCCAGTTCATCGCCGTCGTCGGGGCGCAGTGAGGGCACGGGTAGGTTCATAAGGCCAGCAGTCTAGTGATGGGTGGAAATACCCGCAAGGCCAATATCAAAAAGTTTTGATATTGATCGATAAGTGGCGGTTATAAGCCGCCGCCATGACCTTTAGACGAACTGGTTAAAGGTTTCTGCAGGCGATTGCCGGGCAAAGCACAGGAAAAACGCCCACAAGTGACTATCTGTCATTGCCCGCAGGCGGTGGCTGAGGGAAAATGCCGGTCCTTTTTTGCGTTTCTTTTAATCAATCACTATTCAAAATCCTCAGGAGAACAGCGATGCCCAGCCGTCGTGAGCGTGCCAACGCCATTCGTGCCCTCAGCATGGATGCCGTGCAAAAAGCCAACAGCGGCCATCCCGGTGCCCCGATGGGCATGGCGGATATCGCCGAGGTACTTTGGCGTGACTACCTGAAACACAACCCGAGCAACCCGTCGTTCGCCGACCGTGACCGCTTCGTGCTGTCCAACGGGCACGGCTCGATGCTGATCTACTCGCTGCTGCACCTGACCGGCTACGACGTCACCATCGATGACCTCAAGAGCTTCCGCCAGCTGCACAGCCGCACCCCGGGCCACCCGGAATTTGGCTACACCCCAGGCGTCGAGACCACCACCGGTCCCCTGGGCCAAGGCCTGGCCAATGCCGTTGGCTTCGCGCTGGCTGAAAAAGTCCTGGGCGCGCAGTTCAACCGTCCTGGCCACGACATCGTCGATCACCACACCTACGTGTTCCTGGGTGATGGCTGCATGATGGAAGGCATTTCCCACGAAGTCGCTTCCCTGGCCGGTACCCTGGGCCTGGGCAAGCTGATCGCCTTCTACGATGACAACGGTATTTCCATCGACGGCGAAGTCGAAGGCTGGTTCACCGATGACACCCCGAAGCGTTTCGAAGCCTACAACTGGCAGGTGATCCGCAACGTCGACGGCCACGATCCGGAAGAGATCAAGACCGCCATCGATACCGCCCGCAAGAGCGCGCAGCCGACCCTGATCTGCTGCAAGACCACCATCGGTTTCGGTTCGCCGAACAAACAGGGCAAGGAAGACTGCCACGGCGCCCCACTGGGTGACGCGGAAATCGCCCTGACCCGTGAAGCCCTGAAGTGGAACCACGGCCCGTTCGAAATCCCGGCCGACATCTACGCCGAATGGGATGCCAAGGAAAAAGGCCTGGCGACCGAAGCCGAGTGGGACCAGCGTTTTGCTGCCTATTCCGCCGAATTCCCTGAACTGGCCAATGAGCTGGTACGCCGCCTGGCTGGCGACCTGCCTGCCGACTTCTCGGAAAAGGCCTCGGCCTACATCGCCGAAGTCGCGGCCAAGGGCGAGACCATCGCCAGCCGTAAAGCCAGCCAGAACACCCTGAACGCCTTCGGGCCGCTGCTGCCTGAGATCCTCGGTGGTTCGGCTGACCTGGCCGGTTCCAACCTGACCCTGTGGAAAGGCTGCAAAGGTGTGTCGGCTGAAGACGCCAGCGGCAACTACATGTACTACGGCGTGCGTGAGTTCGGCATGAGCGCCATCATGAACGGCGTGTCCCTGCACGGCGGCCTGGTGCCTTACGGCGCGACCTTCCTGATGTTCATGGAATACGCCCGCAACGCCGTACGCATGGCTGCGTTGATGAAGAAGCGCGTCATCCACGTGTACACCCACGATTCCATCGGCCTGGGCGAAGATGGCCCGACGCACCAACCGGTCGAGCAACTGACCAGCCTGCGCACCACGCCGAACCTGGATTGCTGGCGCCCAGCCGACGCGGTGGAATCCGCCGTGGCCTGGAAGCACGCCATCGAGCGCAAGGACGGCCCTTCGGCGCTGATCTTCTCGCGTCAGAACCTGCAGCACCAAGTGCGTACCGACGCGCAGATCGCCGACATCAGCCGTGGCGGCTACGTGCTCAAGGACTGCATCGGCGAGCCGGAGCTGATCCTGATCTCCACCGGTTCCGAAGTGGGCCTGACCGTGCAGGCGTACGACAAGCTGACCGCGCAAGGCCGCAACGTACGTGTTGTGTCCATGCCGTGCACCAGCGTGTTCGAAGCCCAGGACGCCGGCTACAAGCAATCGGTGTTGCCGTTGCAGGTCAGCGCGCGTATCGCTATCGAAGCGGCTCACGCCGACTACTGGTACAAGTACGTGGGCCTGGAAGGCCGCGTGATCGGCATGACCACCTACGGTGAGTCGGCGCCAGCGCCAGCGTTGTTCGAAGAGTTCGGCTTCACCCTGGAAAACATCCTGGGCCAGGCTGAAGAGCTGCTGGAAGACTAAGTCAGTCTGCGTTGTCTGTACTGGCGACACCGCGGGCAAGCCCGCTCCCACATTTGGCTCTCGGTCTAATGTAGGAGCGGGCTTGCCCGCGATGGCGATACTGCATTCAACACCGAACTTACCTTGATCGAGAACCCCATGCCCCAACCGCGTCCCTACAAAGTTGCACTCAACGGCTACGGCCGCATTGGTCGTTGCGTCTTGCGTGCTCTGTTCGAGCGAGGGGCGGCGGCGGGGTTTGAAATTGTTGCAATCAACGATCTGGCCGACATGGCCAGCATCGAATACCTGACACGCTTCGACTCCACCCACGGCCGCTTCCCCGGCGAAGTACGGGTCGAAGGCGATTGTCTGCATATCAATGGCAACTGCGTGCAAGTCTTGCGCAGTGCCACCCCCGAAGGCATCGACTGGAACGCACTGGGCGTCGACCTGGTGCTGGAATGTTCCGGTGTCTACCACACCCGGGCCGATGGCCAGCGTTTCCTCGACGCCGGCGCACCGCGTGTGCTGTTTTCCCAGCCGATGGCCAGCGAGGCGGACGTGGACGCCACCATCGTCTACGGTATCAACCAGGATTGCCTGACCGGCAATGAGCTGCTGGTGTCCAACGCGTCCTGCACCACCAACTGCAGCGTGCCGTTGTTGCGCCTGCTGGATCAGGCGATCGGCCTGGACTACGTGTCGATCACCACCATTCACTCGGCGATGAACGACCAGCCGGTGATCGACGCCTACCACCACGAAGACCTGCGCCGTACGCGCTCGGCGTTCCAGTCAGTGATTCCGGTGTCCACCGGCCTGGCGCGCGGTATCGAGCGACTGTTGCCGGAACTTGCCGGGCGAATCCAGGCCAAAGCCGTACGGGTGCCGACGGTGAACGTGTCCTGCCTGGACATCACCATGCAAACCGTCAGCGACACTGACGCGACGGAGGTCAACCGGATCCTGCGCGACGCCGCCACCAGCGGCCCGCTCAAAGGCTTGCTGGCGTACACCGAGTTGCCGCACGCCAGTTGCGATTTCAACCATGACCCGCATTCGGCGATTGTCGATGCCAGCCAGACCCGCGTTTCCGGCCCGAGGCTGGTGAACATCCTGGCGTGGTTCGACAACGAATGGGGCTTTGCCAACCGAATGCTGGATGTTGCGGAACATTATCTGCACATCGCATCCAAACAACCTCAACAGTAATTCAGGAACTGCGACCCATGACCGTGTTGAAGATGACCGACCTCGATCTGCAAGGTAAGCGCGTACTGATCCGCGAAGACCTCAACGTCCCAGTCAAGGACGGTGTTGTCACCAGCGATGCGCGAATCCTGGCTTCGCTGCCGACCATCAAGCTGGCCCTGGAAAAAGGCGCGGCCGTGATGGTCTGCTCCCACCTGGGTCGCCCGACCGAAGGTGAGTTCTCCGCCGAAAACAGCCTCAAGCCTGTCGCCGAGTACCTGAGCAAGGCCCTGGGTCGCGACGTGCCGCTGGTGGCCGACTACCTGGGCGGCGTTGACGTGAAGGCCGGCGACATCGTGCTGTTCGAAAACGTGCGCTTCAACAAAGGCGAGAAAAAGAACAGCGACGAACTGGCCCAGCAATACGCCGCGCTGTGCGACGTGTTCGTGATGGATGCCTTTGGCACCGCCCACCGCGCTGAAGGCTCCACCCACGGCGTGGCCAAGTTCGCCAAGGTTGCTGCGGCTGGCCCACTGCTGGCTGCTGAACTGGACGCACTGGGCAAGGCCCTGGGCGCGCCGGCGCAACCGATGGCTGCCATCGTCGCCGGTTCCAAGGTGTCCACCAAGCTGGACGTGCTTAACAGCCTGAGCCAGATCTGCAACCAACTGATCGTCGGCGGCGGCATTGCCAACACTTTCCTGGCCGCAGCCGGCCATCCGGTGGGCAAGTCCCTGTACGAGCCGGACCTGCTGGACACCGCCCGCGCTATCGCAGCCAAGGTCAGCGTGCCGTTGCCGGTGGACGTGGTGGTGGCCAAGGAATTCGCCGAAAGCGCCGAAGCCACCGTCAAGCCGATCGCTGACGTGGCCGCCGACGACATGATCCTGGATATTGGCCCGCAAACCGCAGCCAACTTCGCCGAACTGTTGAAAGCGTCCCAGACGATCCTGTGGAACGGCCCGGTTGGCGTGTTCGAATTCGACCAGTTCGGCAACGGCACCAAGGTGCTGGCCAAGGCCATCGCCGAAAGCTCGGCATTCTCCATCGCTGGCGGCGGCGACACCCTGGCTGCCATCGATAAATATGGCGTGGCTGACCAGATCTCCTACATTTCTACCGGTGGTGGCGCGTTCCTCGAGTTCGTCGAGGGCAAAGTGCTGCCGGCCGTTGAAGTGCTGGAAACCCGAGCCAAAGGCTGAGGCTCGTGATCCGGAAAAGGAGTATTCCCATGATCAAGTCGTTGGCATTGGTGATCGCAGCAGGCCTTTTGGCTGGCTGCGGCAGCACGCCAAGCGCGGCGCCGGAGGCGGGCAAGCCTGGCGCCGAGCAGAAAAAAAGCTGCTACCAGGCTGACTGGCAAGCCGAGACCATGCCGGTGATCAACAAGCGCATCGGCAACGAACGGCTGGAGAAATACGACTCCGCGCCCAACGGTCAGGAACAGGGTTGCCCTTGACGGGTCTGATCAACTAACCGACAGCAGCGGCGGCCCCCTGGTCGCCCTGTGAGGATTGGCAATGAAAGGCGTTTTCGCCCTGGCAGCCCTGGCCCTGTTGGCCGGCTGCAGCAGCATGAACATGTTCAACAAGGCAGAGCCTGCCGATAAGTGGACCACCTGGACCTGCGACAGCAAGGCCGAGGTCAACTGGCGCTTTGCCAACCCGGCCCGCACCGAGGTCGATGTTCGCCTCGGCGGTTCCGACCAGGTCTACCGCCTCAAACAGGACGTTGCCGCC
Source organism: Pseudomonas sp. MYb13 (assembly GCF_002980075.1). NCBI lineage: Bacteria > Pseudomonadati > Pseudomonadota > Gammaproteobacteria > Pseudomonadales > Pseudomonadaceae > Pseudomonas > Pseudomonas sp. MYb13. The sequence goes on from NZ_PCQI01000001.1 coordinate 577,936, forward strand.
TCAGGCGTGCTGTACAGCAACGACCAGTTGGCGTTTCACACAAAAGGTGAGGAAGGCCTGGTTTACTGGGTAGCCACCGATGATTTGATCGGGCGCGGCTGCAAAGCCCAATAGTGAGCTCACTGAAGATCAACGGTGGGAGCGAGCTTGTCCGCGAAAGCGGTGGGGCAGTAGGCGAATTCGGTGACGGCAACACCGCCATCGCAGGCAAGCCAGCTCCCACATGAGTTCGGTTCCACAGTGGAATGTGAGTCGAGCTCATCAGCAATAACGATTCAGCAGGTCAGATGTACACACCCTGACCGGCAATAACTTGAATAGCAGCCGCCGCTACGGCAGGCTTGCACGATTAACGACCCTCGACCGGGAGAGACAACACAATGGCACTTATCAGCATGCGTCAAATGCTGGACCACGCAGCCGAGTTCGGCTACGGCGTCCCAGCCTTTAACGTCAACAACCTTGAGCAGATGCGCGCCATCATGGAAGCCGCTGACAAGACCGACTCCCCCGTGATCGTCCAGGCCTCGGCCGGTGCGCGCAAATACGCCGGTGCCCCGTTCCTGCGTCACCTGATCCTCGCCGCGATCGAAGAATTCCCGCACATCCCGGTGTGCATGCACCAGGATCACGGCACCAGCCCTGACGTGTGCCAGCGCTCCATCCAACTGGGCTTCAGCTCGGTGATGATGGACGGTTCCCTCGGCGAAGACGGCAAGACCCCGACCGACTACGAATACAACGTCCGTGTGACCCAACAGACCGTGGCCATGGCTCACGCCTGCGGCGTTTCGGTTGAAGGCGAGCTAGGCTGCCTGGGTTCCCTGGAAACCGGCATGGCCGGCGAAGAAGACGGCATCGGTGCCGAAGGCGTGCTGGATCACAGCCAGATGCTGACCGACCCGGAAGAAGCCGCTGACTTCGTGAAGAAGACCCAAGTGGATGCCCTGGCCATTGCCATCGGCACCAGCCACGGCGCCTACAAGTTCACCAAGCCGCCTACCGGCGACGTGCTGGCTATCGACCGCATCAAGGAAATCCACAAGCGCATCCCCAATACCCACCTGGTGATGCACGGTTCTTCCTCGGTCCCGCAAGAGTGGCTGGCGATCATTAACCAGTACGGCGGCGACATCAAGGAAACCTACGGCGTACCGGTTGAAGAAATCGTCGAAGGCATCAAGTACGGCGTGCGCAAGGTCAACATCGATACCGACCTGCGCCTGGCGTCCACCGGTGCGATGCGTCGCCTGATGGCTACCAACCCGAGCGAATTCGACCCGCGTAAGTTCTTCGGCGCGACCGTGACCGCGATGCGCGATGTGTGTATCGCACGTTATGAAGCGTTCGGTACTGCCGGTAATGCTTCGAAGATCAAGCCGATCCCCCTGGAAGCGATGTATCAGCGTTACCTGAAAGGTGAGTTGAACGCCAAGGTGAACTGAGCCTGAGGCGTTTAAACAGAAGCCCGCAGCGATGCGGGCTTTTTTTTGGCTGCGATTGGATCAATCGTGGTCGATATCCAACTTCGCAAACGTCACGCGCGCGCCTTCCTTGCTGTCCCCACTGTTGTCCTGCACATACGCCCCGGCCTTGAAGTACAACGGTTTGGCGCCCCACGCCGCGCCAATGCGCTCGTTCCACTCACCGTCTGCGGCATAGACGCTGAGCAGCCCGGCTTTGTTGAGGTTGATGACGTAGGTAAACGTTTTCTCCAGCGGCACATTCGACGCGACGATGATCACCCGTCCTTCATCTTCGTCCGGACGCATGCGCACCTTGGCGACGATATTGCCGGTCTGGGTCTTTTCCTTGAACTGGTACTCGAGCTTGATCAGCGGCTTCTGGCTGTCATAGGCATGGATCTGGCCGATCACGATCTTGCCGGTGGAGGGCACTTGATTAACGGCCAGGGTGGCGCGTAGGAAGTTGTCCGCATCCGGATAGGTCCAGTTGCGCAGGCGACCATCGGCGTAGGTTTCGCGCAATTCGCTGCGGGGATAAACGGCATTTTCGGTACGGGTGCCGGTCACGGGGGTCCAGAATTGGACGTTGCTGCCTTCGGCCTGGAAATACTGGTCTTTGAAGCCGTTCATCAGCTTCGGGGTGTCGATGGTGGCGGGCGGGGAGCCGACCGGGATACTGAGGTTCCAGGTAGATAGGTCGATCATGGCGTAGGCCTTTTTACAGAGGGGTGTAGGCTATGGCCCTTGGGCCAGACAGGTTCTTTATAGGTGGTGTTAAGCCTCTTGTTAAACGGTTGCTGGCAATTTATTGGCGTCAACAGAGTGTCAAAAAGCCATGTCGCCCATGCTCCGTGGGCTTCAGGCCTTGACCGTTAGTCGGCTTCCTGAGAATTGGCGCAATGATGGCACTGCGATTACTTCTGATTTTATGGAACCGGAGATAGAGTGAGGCCTCAGTGTTTGTCCGGGTTTTCTCCCAGAAGTGACCGGAGTGGCTCCTAAGGAAGAGACGTAGCATGGAATGCGCTCCACACCACGGCGATGGTCGTTCGGTTCTTTTGGTGGTCGATGACTACGCGGAAAACCTGCTCAGCATGCGCGCGCTTTTGCAGCGCGAAGACTGGCAGGTCATCACCGCCGGTTCTGGCCTGGAAGCGCTCGAATTGCTGCTGGCGCACGAAGTCGACCTGGTGCTGCTGGACGTAAAGATGCCCGGCATGGACGGCTTTGAAGTGGCCCGCCTGATGCGCGGCAACCAGCGCACGCGGATGACCCCGATCATCTTTCTCAGCGCCAACGCCCAATCACCTGCCGCCGTGCTGGAAGGCTACGCCAGCGGCGCCATCGATTACCTGTTCAAACCTTTCGATCCACATATTCTCAAGCCCAAGGTCCAGGCGTTGCTGGAGCACCAGCGCAATCGCCGGGCCTTGCATCGCCTGAGCCATGACCTGGAGTCCGCACGCGCCTTCAATGCGTCGGTGTTGGACAACGCGGCCGAAGGCATCCTGGTGGTGAGCGAGGAGGGCATGATCGAGTACGCCAACCCGGCGATATCCCGCCTGCTCAATGCCAAGATAGATGAGCTGCAGGGGCAGGAATTCTTGAGTTTCCTGCAGAAACCCCATGTGCCCGCATGGTTTGATTCGCAGATGTACAGCGCTTACCGCCAGAGCAACACCTGGCGCCTGCACGATGCGATCTTGCGCACCGGCCGCGGCCAACAGGTGCCGGTGGCCTTGTCCTGTGCGCCGTTACCTGCCGAACAGAAGGCGATGGTGGTGACGGTGCTGGATATGTCCGAAGTGCGCCATCTGCATCAGCAACTGGAGTTTCAGGCGGTCACCGACCCATTGACCGGGTTGCTGAACCGCCGCGGTTTTTATCAGGCGGTAGAGAACATCCTGTTGCGCAGCGAGCGCGTGGAGCAATCGTTGGTATTGCTCTACCTGGACCTCGACGGTTTCAAGCGGGTCAACGATTCCCTGGGCCATGACGCCGGCGACCGGGTACTGCGCTGGGTCTCGGAGCAGTTACAGGGCTGCCTGCGTTCCTACGACACTCTGGGGCGCATGGGCGGCGATGAATTCACCGCGCTGCTGGAGTTGGAGTTCCCGGAGCAGGCGGCGAAGATTGCGGAAAAACTGATCGAACGCGTGTCGGTCTGCCAGCAGGTGGATGGCCTGGATGTGATGCTTGGCGTCAGCATCGGCATCGCCACGTTCCCGGATTGCGGCTCGGACTTGAATGGCCTGCTGCGCGCGGCTGACATCGCCATGTACGAAGCCAAGCGCGCGGGCCGTCAGCAATATCGCTACTACGACCAGGAAATGAACGGCCGTGCCCGTTCGCGACTGATGCTCGAAGACAGCGTGCGCACGGCGATTCACAACAAGGATTTCACCCTCGTCTACCAGCCTCAGGTTTCCCTGGCGGACGGGCGTCTGCGCGGCGTCGAAGCATTGTTGCGCTGGCAGCACCCGAGTGTCGGCGATGTACCGCCGGGGCTGTTCTTGCCGTTGTTGGAAGAGGCGCGGTTGATCAGCCAACTGAGCACGTGGATTTATCAACAGGTCGCCGCGCAACGCCAGGCGTGGCAGGCCACCTTCGATGATGACCTGGTGCTGAGCGTGAGCCTGAGCAGCAACCAGTTCAATATGCCTAACCTCGCGATCCAACTGCAGCAGGTGCTCGACCGACATGGGTTGCAGGGGCACCAGTTGGAGGTTGAAATCAGCGAAGACAGCCTGATGAACAACCTGGAAGAGTCGACCAAGCAACTCACGTTATTGCGTCAGATGGGCGTGCGCACCGCCCTGGATGACTTTGGCCTGGGCAATTGTTCCCTGGCGCATCTGCGCGACCTGGCGTTCGACACCCTCAAGCTCGACCCGCAACTGGTCGCGCGCTTGCCGGGCTCCGCGCGGGATGCAGTGATGGCGCGCAGCATTATCGAGCTCTGCGGCCATTTTGATGTGGTCGTGGTTGCCGAGGGTGTGGAAACCCAGGAGCAAGCCCAGTGGCTCAAGGCCAACGGTTGCCCGTTCATTCAGGGCCCGTTGGCCGCGCAGCCGTTGGTGGCTGAGGAAGTGGCGCGCTGGTGCCGCGCCCGCGTGCGCTGAATTCGCTACACTGGCGCTCATCCGAACCCTGTTGCAGAACCCATGACCGCGCTGAAATACCTCCAGGCCTATCCCGCCGCCCTCCAAGAGCAAGTGCGCCAGCTGATCGCCAAGGACCAGTTGGGTGCCTACCTGGAGCAACGTTACCCCGAACGGCACGCCGTGCAGAGCGACAAGGCGTTGTATGCCTATGCCCTGGCCTTGAAGCAGGAACACCTGCGCAACGCGCCGGCGATCGACAAGGTGCTGTTCGATAACCGCCTGGACCTGACCCACCGCGCCCTCGGCCTGCACACCACGATCTCGCGGGTGCAAGGTGGCAACCTGAAATCGAAGAAAGAGATCCGTATTGCCGCGCTGTTCAAGGAAGCCGCGCCCGAGTTTCTGCGCATGATCGTGGTACATGAACTGGCGCACTTCAAGGAATCGGACCACAACAAGGCGTTCTATAAACTCTGTGAGTACATGATGCCGGGCTACCATCAGGTGGAATTCGACCTGCGGGTATACCTCACGTACCGCGACCTGCAGGGCAAACCCTGACCGCACAAGGCGAACGACCATGAATGTGAGCAAGACCAAGAGCAGCTTTTACCGCCGCCTTTACGTGGCCTACCTGATCGACAGCGGCCAGGCTAGCAGTGTGCCGGCATTGACCGAGGTGACGGGCATGCCCCGGCGCACGGCCCAGGACACGATTGCGGCATTGGCCGACCTGGACATCGTGTGTGAGTTCGAACAGGAAGACGGCGCCCGCAACCATGCCGGGCGCTATCGGGTTCGCAGTTGGGGAGCGATTGATCGGCGTTGGATCGAGGCGAATCTGGCTTCGGTGAAGCAGGTGCTGGGGTATCCCTGAAGGTAGGTGGTGAATCGTCTGACGCTTTCGCGGGCAAACCCGCTCCCACATTTGATCTGTGAATACTCTCGAATGTGGGCGCTGGCTTGCCTGCGAAGAGGCCCTCAGTCGCGGCGCATGCCGATGTGGGGAATATCATCCTCAAGGTATTCCTCGCCCGCCACCACAAACCCATACCGCCCGTAATACCCCTGCAGATGCGCCTGGGCTGACAGGAATATCGGTGTCTGCGGCCAGATATCGGCAATTTGCTTGAGTGTCTCCTCCATCATCCGATGCCCCAGCCCGGTGCCGCGCGCCACTGGCGCCACGATCACCCGGCCGATCACCACGTCACCGCCCTGGGCCTCCGGGTCCAGCAGGCGCAGGTATGCAACCAGTTGGTCATCCTCCCAGGCCATCAGATGGTGAGTGTCGCCCTCCAGGTCCTGCCCGTCGAGGTCCTGGTAAACACATTTCTGCTCGACAACGAAGACCTCGTTGCGCAGTCGCAGGATGGCGTAAAGCTGCTCTTTACCCAGGTCATCGTGATGCTTGCAGACCCATTCAACTGTCATGGCGTGTTCTCTTATCAATGTCTGTTGCAGATAGTAGGCGCAGCGGGCAACGCTGTCTAAATCAGCTATTTTTGTGAGTGGCGTCAAATTGCCATCATCGAGTCCGTTCGGTATCGGTTTGTTTGTGTAATCTGAGCTACTGTTAGAACCTCGGGCTTCGCCTGAGTTAAGGCCACCGCCTGCCTGCCAAGGACTTTGAGCATGCCGCGATTCTCTCGTGCCGTTGCTTTGATTGGAGTGTTGTTGCTGGCCCAGCCGGCCTTCGCGCAGCGTCTGCGGCTGGTAGCGGATGCCTGGCCACCTTTTACCGATGCCACGCTGATCAACGGTGGGCTGGCAACCGATATCGTCAGTACTGCCCTGGCCCGTGCGGGTTACGCCAGCGATTTTGAACAGGTGCCCTGGGCCCGGGCGTTGATGGGCGTGGGCGACGGGCGCTATGACGTGCTGGTCAACGCCTGGTACGACGATGCCCGTACGCAGTTGGGACAGTTTTCCGGCGAATACCTGCTCAACCGCGTGCGTTTCATCAAGCGCCGCGACGATCCCATTGAGTTCCAGAACCTCGAACAACTGCACGACTACCCTGTCGCCGTGGTACGTGGCTATGCCTATTCGGCGGCCTTCGACGGGGATGCGCAGCTACAGAAAGTCCCTGTGCATAACTTCGCCATGGCCGTGCGCATGCTCGCGGCGCAGCGCGTGCGGCTGACGGTGGAGGATGAATATGTGGCGCGCTATTACCTGTCGCGCGAGTCGGGGCGGGTGCGTAATGCAGTGGAGTTTTTGCCCAAGCCGCTGAGTGAAAACAGCCTGCACATCCTGGTCAGCCTGAAGAATCCCGAGCACGCACAGATTGTTGCCAGCTTTGACCGTGAGATTGCCAAGATGAAGGCGGATGGAAGTTATGCGCGGTTGATGAAGCAGCATGGGATGTAGGCGGCTTGCGGGCCCTGTCGGTCTACACCGCGCTCGTGTCCTTGATCAAATGCGCCGCCAGCGTACGCAGCGGTCCCAACTGCCGGCAGATCAACGCCAACTGCGTCTGCACCAAGCGCTGCCCTTCATCAATCTCATCCGGCATCTGCTCCAGGTCCGCCGCCAGCGCCTCCTCGGCATCGCTCTGGATCGCAATCGGCTGCTTGTTGGCCAGCCCCGTGGCGATTTCATCGATGCTCGCCGCCAAGGTATTTCCGGCGCCATCGATCAGATGCTCACGCACTTCGGCTGGTAATGGGGTCTCGCGGTGCGCGCCCAGCCCGGACAAATAACTGAGCAAGGTGTGCGACAGCACCAGGAAGCGGAAGCCCACGTCCGCCTCCTTACGGAAGTGGCCCGGTTCCATCAGCATGTTCGCCAGGGTGGTGGACAGCGCCGCATCGGCGTTGTGCGCATTGCGTCGGGCCAGGCGATAGGCCAGGTCGTCGCTCTTGCCCGCGGCGTATTGCTGCATGATCTGGCGCAGGTAGATGCTGTTGCAGCTCAGGGTGTTGGCCAGCACTTTGTTCAAGCGGCGACCTTGCCAGTCCGGCAGGAACAGGAAAACCGCCAGGCCGGCGATCAGGCTGCCGAGCAAGGTGTCGAACAGGCGTGGCAGGAATAGCCCGTAGCCATCGCCAACCTGGTTGAAGCAGAACAGCACCATCAGGGTAATGGCAGCGGTGGCCAGGGTGTAGCGGGTGGTACGGTTGATAAAGAACACCAGGCCGGCGGCAATGGCGAACATGGACTGCACCAGGGGGCTCGGGAACAGGTCGAACAGCGCCCACGCCACGGTGAGGCCGATGGCGGTGCCGATGATCCGCTGGCCGAGCTTGCGCCGGGTCGCCCCATAGTTCGGTTGGCAAACAAACAGCGTGGTGAGGATGATCCAGTAGCCCTGGGACGCGTGGATCGCATGCAGCATGCCGTAGCCGACGGTCAGCGCCAGGGACAGGCGCAGTGCGTGACGGAACAGCAGCGACGTCGGCGTCATCTGGGTGCGCAGGCGCGTCCACATTTCCTTGAGGTTGCGCGGGGCGCGGTCCAGCAGGTTGCTGTCGGTGGCATCTGCCAGGCTGTCAGGGTTGCTGGCGTCGCCCAGCAGGCGGTCCAGGGTGGACAGGTTGGCCGCCAGGGCGCGCAACGAGCGCAGCAGGCCGCGCCAGGCCGGGTTGCTCTGGATGCGCAGGTGTTCCAGGGACGCGTTCAGGTCACCCAGGGCTTCGGCGAAACTGTCGTCGTAGATGAATGGCTGGCGCATCTGGATCGATTCGGCCAGGGTCTGGCAGGCCTTGCCCTGTTGGCGCAGCAAGCGCTGGCAGCGGAACAGCACGTCGCTGTGGAAGAAAGCTTCGGCCAGGGCGTTGTAGGGGTAGTGCGACGAACTGGCGCGTTCGTGGATGTCCTGGGCCAGGAAGTACAGCTTCAGGTAGCGGCTGACTTTCGAGCCGGGGCGACCATTGCCCACGCGGTGCAGGATGATTTCCTTCGCCGCGTTGAGCGCTGCTACCACGCGACCGTTTTGCTGGGCCAGTTCCAGGCGTCGCGCTTCCACATCCAGTTGGCGGATCGGTTCGAACAACGACGACTTGAGCTTGAGGTAACGCCCCAGTTCGCGAAACAACCGCGCCAGGCTCTGCTGCACCGGCTGGTTGGAAAACAGCACCTGCCAGAGCACCGACAGGGCGCCGTACCAGGCGGCACCGGCCACCAGCAGCAGGGGTTCATGCCAGAAATTGGAGACGGCACCACCGCGCTGGTCCACGCCGATCATGGTGTACACCGACAGGATCAGCGTCGCTGACGCAATCGCGCCATAGCGTTCGCCCAAGGCGCCGAGCATGGTCAGGCAGAAGGTGGCCAGGGCCAGGGAGATCGCGAAGATCCAGGGATAGGGGAAGAGCAACTCCACCGACAGCGCGGCGATGCTGAAACACACCAGCGTGACCGCCAGGGCGTTGAGGCGACCCTGCCAGCTGTCATCGGTCTCGGCCAGGGCGCTGGCGATAATCCCCAGGAACAACGGGATCAACAACGTCATTTCATCCTGATACCAGCACAGCGCCATGCTGCCGGTGAGGGCGATGAACACCCGGATGCTGTAGCTGAATTTATCCAGCGCCCACAGGCGCCGCATGGACTGCTTGAACGAGGTCGATGACATGAAGTCTGGAGTCTTCCGGGACGATGCCGTTAAATTGAGCTATCAAGGACGCCACGGCAAGCGTGGCGATCACATCAAACCGCAAAATTTATTCCAGCCTCTCTCCCAAGAACACCACACAACCAAATGAGGGCGCGGGCTTGCTTGCGATGACGGCGGTGAATTCGACACCGCTGTCGCGGGCAAGCCCGCTCCCACAGGGGATGGCGTTTCAAGCTTGAAGTGGTGTCAGGCGTACTGCGCGGCCGCATAGCCGGACGCCCACGCCCACTGGAAGTTGAACCCACCCAGGTGACCGGTCACATCCAGCACTTCACCGATGAAGTACAGGCCCGGACTTTTCAGCGATTCCATGGTCTTGGACGACACTTCCCGCGTGTCCACTCCACCCAGGGTCACCTCGGCCGTGCGATAGCCCTCGGTGCCCGCCGGCACCAGTTGCCAGCTGCCGAGTTTTTGCGCGATGTCGGCAATTTCGGCGTGGGTGTACTGCTTCATCGGTTTGGACACGAACCAGGTCTCTGCCAACAGGTTGGCCATCTTCTTGGTGAAGATCTCGCCCAGCAGGGTTTTCAGCTCGCTGTTGGGGCGTTCGGCCTGTTGCTGTTGCAGCCAGGTAGGGGCGTCGTGGTCGGGCAGCAGGTTGATCTCCACGGTGTCACCGGTTTCCCAGTACGAAGAGATCTGCAAGATTGCCGGCCCGCTCAGGCCGCGATGGGTAAACAGGATGTTCTCGCGAAAGCTCTGGCCATTGCAGCTGACCAGACAATCCACCGACGTGCCGGACAGCTCGCCGCACAACTCCTTGAGTTGGTCAGTGATGGTGAATGGCACCAGCCCGGCGCGGGTCGGCAGCAGTTCGTGGCCGAATTGCTTGGCCACCTGGTAACCAAAACCGGTGGCGCCCAGGGTCGGGATCGACAAACCGCCGGTGGCGATCACCAGCGACTCACAGCGCAGCTCACCCAACGTGGTCTGCAACTGGTAGCCACTGTCGAGTTTGGCAATCGTCTCAATCGAGGTGTCCAGGTGCAGGCTGACGCCCGTCTGGATGCACTCGTCGAGCAACATGCCGAGGATGTCACTGGATTTGTTATCGCAGAACAACTGGCCGAGTTTCTTCTCGTGGTACGGCACGCCGTGCTTGGCCACCAACCCGATAAAGTCCCACTGGGTGTAGCGCGCCAGGGCGGATTTGCAGAAGTGTGCATTGTGCGAGAGGAAGTTGGCCGGCTCGGTGTACATATTGGTGAAGTTGCAACGGCCACCGCCGGACATCAGGATCTTCTTGCCGGCCTTGTTGGCATGGTCGATCAACATCACCTTGCGCCCGCGCCCGGCGGCGGTCAGCGCGCACATCAAGCCTGCGGCGCCGGCGCCAATGATCACAACTTCGGTCGAGCGCAAAACGGTGTCCTCACAAAAAAAGCCATGGAATGCAATCAGATGTGGGAGCAGGCAAGCCAGCTCTCACATTGATTCTGTTCCTACAGTCGATAGGCGGCGTTCTTAAAGGATTCGAACGCGCAACGAACGGCCCTTGATCTTGCCGTCATTCAAGCGCTGCAGCGCCTGTTTGGCGATCCCGCGTTCCACCGCCACGAAGGCCTGGAAGTCAAAGATCGCGATCTTGCCGACCTGGGCACCGGGGATGCCGGCTTCACCGGTCAGTGCGCCGAGGATATCGCCCGGGCGAACCTTGTCTTTACGACCGGCAGCGATGCACAGGGTGCTCATCTGCGGCAGCAGCGGACCGCCGCTTTGCGGCTTGAGGTTGTCCAGTTGGTCCCAGTTCAGCGGCGACTTCTGCAATTGCTCGATGGCCTGGGCGCGGTGCGCTTCGGACGGGGCGACCAGGCTGATCGCAATCCCGGTCTCACCCGCGCGACCGGTGCGGCCGACGCGGTGGATGTGGATTTCCGAATCGCGGGCCAGTTCGACGTTGATGACCATGTCCAGCGAGTCAATGTCCAAGCCACGGGCGGCCACGTCGGTCGCTACCAGCACCGACGTACTGCGGTTGGCGAACATTGCCAGCACCTGGTCACGGTCGCGCTGCTCCAGGTCGCCATGCAGGCCGACGGCGGAGATACCCTTGGACGTCAGGTGATCCACGGTTTCCTGCACTTGCTGCTTGGTGAAGCAGAACGCTACGCACGACGCCGGGCGGAAATGCGCCAGGACTTTGGTCACGGCCTCCATGCGCTCTTCTGGGGAGATCTCGTAGAAACGCTGCTCGATCTGGTCATCGGAGTGGAACGCCTCGGCCTTCACTTGTTGCGGCGCGCGCATGAATTTCGAGGCCAGCTGCTTGATGCTCACCGGGTAGGTGGCCGAGAACAGCAGGGTCTGGCGGCGTGGCGGGGTCTTGCTGATGATGTCTTCGATGGCATCGTAGAAGCCCATGTCGAGCATGCGGTCGGCTTCGTCGAGGATCAGCGTGTTCAGGCCGTCCAGCACCAGCGAACCTTTGCGCAGGTGCTGCTGGATGCGGCCCGGCGTACCGACGATGACGTGGGCGCCGTGTTCCAGGGAGGCGATCTGCGGGCCGAGGGACACGCCACCGCACAGGGTCAGCACCTTGATGTTGTCTTCGGCACGGGCCAGGCGGCGGATTTCCTTGGCGACCTGGTCGGCCAGCTCACGGGTCGGGCACATCACCAGGGCCTGGCAGCCGAAGTAGCGCGGGTTGATCGGGTTCAACAGGCCGATGCCGAATGCAGCGGTCTTGCCGCTGCCGGTCTTGGCCTGGGCAATCAGGTCCAGCCCTTTGAGGATCACCGGCAAGCTCTGCGCCTGGATCTGCGTCATCTCGACATAACCCAGCGAGTCGAGGTTAGCCAGCATGGCGGCGGACAGGGGCAAAGTATTAAAAGCGGTGGCGATGGTAGTCACGGGACTGGCTCTGCAAAACAAAATGTCGCGCAGTGTAGCAGCCCCCCGTAGGTTTTTTCGCATGTTCCAGACAAGGGGATGGGGAGCAGCGGCAAGTCACGAGCTGTAAGCGCCAGGCTTGAAGCCCGCAGCTCGAAGCTTGCAGCGGCTTCAATGCTCGATGTCGTGCTCGCGGCTGACCACCCGTTTGCCGTCAGTGGGCGACAGTTGCAGGAAGATCGCCGCCGCCAGCATCGCCATGATGCCCACGGTGAGAAAGGTCAGCTGGAACGCGCCGAGCACACTTTCCACGCCGTCATTGCCGGTTTCGGCCGTAAAGCCGCCGAGCAGTGCACCGGCGCAGGCCACGCCCAGGCTGAGGGACAACTGCGCCACCACCGACAGCAAACTGTTGCCGCTGCTGGCCTGGGCGTCGTCCAGGTCGATCAGGGTCACGGTGTTCATCGCCGTGAATTGCAGGGAGTTGATCGCCCCCAGCACCGCCAGCATGCACAACAGCAGTGGATAGGGCGTGTGCTCGCTGACCAGGCCCATGCTGGCCAGCATGATGCCCAGCGCCAGCGTATTGCCGGTCAGCACGATGCGGTAGCCAAGGCGTTCGATCAGCGTGCGGGCGATGGATTTGGCAAACATCGCCGCCGCCGCCAGCGGCAACATGCTCATGCCGGCTTCGGACGGCGAGTAACCCAGCGCCACCTGCAACAGCAGCGGCACCAGGAAGGGTAGGGCGCCGCTGCCCAGCCGAGCGAACAGGTTGCCGAGGATGCCCACGGCAAAGGTGCGCGTCTTGAACAGCACCGGCGAAAACAGCGGGTTGTCGATATGCCCGGCGCGCAGCCAATACGCCGCCAGGCACGCCAGCCCGCCGAACAACAGCAACATCACCCGCAGGTGCGGCAGGTGCAATTCGCCCAGGCCTTCCATGGCGATGGTGATCAGCACCATCGCCGCACCAAACAATAGAAAGCCGATGCCATCAAAGCGCGTGCGTTCGCTGCCGCGCAGGTCGGGGATCAGTTTCCACACGGCATAACAGCCGACCATGCCCACCGGCAGGTTGATCAGGAAGATCCAGTGCCAGGTCAGGTATTGCACCATCCAGCCGCCCATGGTCGGGCCCAGTAACGGGCCGAGCAGGCCGGGGATGGTGATGAAGCCCATGATGCGCACCAAGTCTGACCGCGGATAGGCGCGTAACACCACCAGCCGTCCTACCGGCAGCATCAGTGCGCCGCCCAGGCCCTGGATGACCCGCGCGCCCACCAGCATGGTCAGGCTGCTGGACAAGGCGCACAGCAGCGAACCAATGCTGAACAGCATGATTGCGCCAAAGAAGATTTTCTTGGTGCCGAAGCGGTCGGCGATCCAGCCCGAGGCCGGGATCAGCAAGGCGACGGTGAGCATGTAGGCGATCACCACCCCTTGCATGCGCAGCGGGTTTTCCGCGAGGTCCCGCGCCATGGCCGGCAATGCCGTGTTCAGAATCGTCCCGTCCAGCGACTGCATGAAGAAGGCAATCGCGACCACCCAGGGGAGCCAGCGGGCGGTCTTGGCATCGAGCGGGACGCGGTTCGGCATGGAAAACCTTTTTGTTAGCAGGCTATGTGTTGATGATTATGCGCTATCCGTTGCGCCTTTTCCCACTGGCGGTTCGTCTAAGTCCGACAACGCAGCGTGCTCGCCCACCAGGAAATCCAGCAGCGCGCGGTGTACTGCCAACGCGGCTTCTCGGGACTCCAGGTCGAGCAAGTGGCCAGTATGTTCGGCCACGGCAAAGCTGCTGCGTCCCACGTACTGCCTGAACGCCTTTGCCTCGGCGGCGGGGGTGTATTCGTCCAGCGCGCCGTTGAGAAAGTGCACCGGCGTTTCAATCTGCCTGAGTGCCGGCAGGTAGTTGCCATCGCCCAAGGCCAGCACCTGGTGGATATGAAAGCGCGCCTGGCGGTATTCGGTGGTGGCCATGGTCGACAAGTGCCGGTGGTTGTTGCGCTTGAGCCGGGGTGACAGGTACTTGCCCACGGTCTCATTGAGCAAGTGGCCAACGGCGGACTTGTCATCCGCCTCGATCAACACGCGCACGCGCTCCACATAGTCGAGCATGGCTTGGTTGAGGTTGGGCGCCAGGGCCATCACCACCGAGCTTTCGATCGACGGCGGGTTGTGCGCCAGGGTCAGCAGCGTCGAGATACCGCCCCAGGAGGCCGACACCAGATGGTTGACCTGGAAGCGCTCGACCAGGGCGCGCAGTATCTGCACCTCGTCGTCCTTGGTGACCAGGTCCAGGTCGGTGTTGTGTTCGCGGGAATAGCCGGAGAACGGCAAGTCGAACAGCAACACATTGAAATGCTCCGCCAGGCATTTGCTGGTACGGGCAAAAGAGCGGGTGGTGGACAGCGCGCCGTTGACCATCAGCACCGTCTTTCTTTGCGGATTGTTTCCCAGTTGCTCAACATGAACGTTGTAGTGCTTGAACAGCTTTTCAATGACAAAACTTCCATGGTTCATGTCAACGCTCCAGCTTGCCCTTCCCGGGCAAGGTCGTGCTCTCGTTGGTAGGGTGGCGGGATGCCACTAACCCTTATAACGAGGTTTTTTACAGGCGACAACAGAGCAGGGTGGAACAGGCGTGAGATGGGATTTGACGGTAGGAAGGGTTGACGCTAGGTGTCGGAATAAGCGCAGGACAATGTGGGAGCAGGCTTGCTCCCACAGGCAATGGGCGGAATCAGAGGGTTAAGGTCAGGCGTTTGACCAGCGCTCCCGGCAGCAGGTTGGAGGCGGTGTTGCGCTGGCTGTAGGTGCTGGCCGAGAGCAGCAGTTCCCGATCAGCGGTCAGTGCTTCCAGCTGCGAACCGAGCAGGTTGTAGACACTGTCATCAAAACGCATGGTGCTGACCGGCGCCTTGATCTCACCGTCTTCCACCCAGAACGTGGCGAAGCGCGTCATGCCGGTCAGGCGCGCCGCCGGCAGGTCGGAATAGTTCAGGTACCACAGGTTGCTGATGTACAGCCCAGTGCCCAACTGCTTGAGGATATCGGCCTGGGCCAGGCTGCCCGACGCGACCTGCAGGGCGCTCGGGGACTCGTCGCTGCTGGCGCCGTTGGTGCTCAAGCCGTATTCGGCGGCGCTGCGCGAATTCACCAGTTGGCCGTGGGCCTGGCCTGCATCGATCAGTGTCACATCGTTGCGTGGATAGCCTTCAGTGGAGAAGGCCTGGCTCAGGGAGCCGCTGATCTGTTCGGTCACCGTCACCAGCGGGCTCAACGACTGCTCGCCGGCATACAAGCGCTGTAGCGAGCTGCCTTTGCTGGCGATGGCCTGGGCGGAAAAACCTCCCCAGGTGATGATGCTGATGATCTCTTCCAGCGCCGCCGGGGCCAGGTAGGCCCGGTACTCGCCGGGCGCGAGCGGGTGCAGCGGGCGACCCAGGAATTCAAGCTGTTCACGGGCCTGCTTGAAGCGGCGGGCAAACTCGGCGCTGTCCCACGCATCGCCGGCGTAGCTGGCTTTCACCGCTTCGCCATTGGCGTGGAACAGGCTGAAGTCGAAGTTGAAACTGTTTGTCTGGTGCCAGCCGAATGCCCCATCCGAACTGGCAAAGCCACGGCTGATGGGGCCGGCGGCGTAGAAGCCGACCAGGTCGACACCTTCGGCCGCCTGCTTGATGTCTTCCAGCACCTGGGCCAGGGCCGGCAGCGGGCGGGCCTGTTCGTTGCGGCTTTGCCAGGCGTTGTGGTTGAGCAGCAGGTACGGATCCTGGGGCAGCAACGGCAGGGTTTCACGCAGTTGTTGCAGCCCATCGGCGAGGCGCTGGCGATCCAGTTCCGGCTCACCGGCCAGGGTGATGCCAAGGTCGGCATGGCGGCCGTCGTTGATCAGCTTGAGGTTGAGGCTGGCTTGTTGCACTTGCCCGGCCTGGCGCACCTTGGCGTGGTTGAAACGCACGAATTCGGACGCTTCGGCGGCATAGCCCAGGTGAAACTGTTCCTTGTCGGTGATGGCCTGCTTGAGCCACTCCACCAATGCCTTGAAGTTATTCATCAGGCATCTCCCCCGAATACGTCAACATTACTGAACACACAGGCCGGCGATGCATGGCCGACGCGGATGACCTGGTTAGGCTCGCCCTTGCCGCAGTTCGGCGTGCCCAGGACCTTGAAGGTGCTGGCGTCGCCCACGGCGCTGAGGTCGCGCCAGAAGTGCGCGGAAATGGCCCGGTAGTTGGGGTTTTTCACCACGCCCTTGAGTTCGCCGTTTTCAATCAACTGGCCCCACTCGCAGCCGAACTGGAATTTGTTACGCGCGTCGTCGATAGACCAGGAGCGGTTGGTCGACATCAGGATGCCGTTTTCGATGCCGCCAATCAGCTGCGCCAGGCTCTTGTCGCCGGCTTCGATATTCAAGTTGGCCATGCGGTCGATCGGCGGACGGTTCCAGCTGCAGGCACGGCTGTTGGCCACGCCGCCCATGCCGGTACGGAATTGCGACAGCGCGCCGCCCAGTGGCTTGAGCAGCAACCCTTCGCGGATCAGGAATTGCTTGCTGGCGGCAGTACCGTCGTCGTCATGGCTGTAGCTGGCCAGTTGTTCGGGAATGTCGGGGTCGAAGGTCACGTTGAGCAAGGTCGAGCCGTATTGCAGGTGGCCGAAGTCCTCGGCCTTGACGAAGCTGGTGCCGGCATAATTGCGCTCGTCGCCGAGGATGCGGTCGAGCTCCAGCGGATGGCCGATGGACTCGTGGATCTGCAGGATCATCTGGTCGGGCATCAGCAACAGGTCGCGTGGGCCCTGGGGCGTGTTTGGTGCCAGCAGCAGTTGCAGGGCTTCGTCGGCAATGCGCGGCGCGGCGCCGACCAGGCCGAAGCGGTCGATCACATCGAAGCCACCTTGCTGCCCGAAGTTGGTGCCGCCGAAGGTGCGCGACTGGCTGTCATTGCCGTCATAGGCGGTGACGTTGACGCCGGGGAATACAAAACGCTGGGCCTGGCGCAATTGGGCACCGGCAGAGTTGAGGTAGATCTGCTCGACGTGGGTCAGGCCGAGGCTGACTTCCCAGTTTACCAAGCGCTCGTCCTGGGGCACCGCAGCGGATTCGTCGCCGAGCAACTGGTAGCAATCGCTCAAGGAGGGGAACGCTTGCGCGAGGTTGGGCGAGAGGTAGTCGGCAATGTCACTGGACACGTGCTGGTCACGCAGGTCGAGCAGGGCATGGGGCTTGATCAGGCGGGCTTGCTGCTCGGCACGCTCAAGGGCGGCCTGCAAGCCTGGCAGGGAAATGTCGTTGGTCGCGGCGTAGGCTTCCACCCCATTGAAACGCACGGTGAGCATGACGCCTTCGTCGTGGTTCAGGTGCGGGGGCTCGGCAACGTTTTTGCGTACGGCCAAGTATTGGCCGGACTCGCGTACGTAGCGCAGCGAGAAGAAGTCGGCGGTGGTGCGCAGGGCACTGAAATGCTGTTTAAGTGTGGCGTGGTGGTCGAACATGGGGCCTTCCTTGTGGGCGGCTCGGCGCGGTCAGGCAAACAGGGTAGGCCTGGGCTGGTGAGCTGATCAAGGAAAGTGTAGAGGGTCTGCGGTGTCAGGTCGGGCTTGATCGCAGGCAAGCCTGGCGCCCACAGGTTGATCGTTGTGAACCCGATCAACTGTGGGGGCTGGCTTGCCTGCGATGCAGGCACCTCGGTCTTTCAGTTACTGCGCGGTGGGGCCCACTTCACGCAACGGCTTGCCACGCACTGGCGCATCGCCTGCCACGTAGTAGTCGGCGGTGCTGCGCGGCAGTGGCTGGCGGCCACGGATCTTGTCGGCGATTTTCTCGGCGATCATGATCGTCGGCGCGTTCAGGTTGCCGGTGGTGATGATCGGCATGATCGACGCATCGACCACACGCAGACCCTGCATGCCATGCACGCGGCCTTCACCATCGACGACGGCCATCTCGTCGGTGCCCATCTTGCACGAACAGGACGGGTGGAATGCCGTTTCGGCGTGCTCGCGGATGAACTTGTCCAACTGTTCATCGGTTTGTACGTCGATACCTGGGCTGATTTCGCGGCCACGGTATGGGTCCAGTGCTGGCTGCTGCATGATTTCACGGGTCAGGCGGATGCCATCGCGAAATTCCTGCCAGTCCTGCTCGGTGGCCATGTAGTTGAAGAGGATGCTCGGGTAGTCCCGTGGGTTCTTCGACTTCAGTTGCACGCGGCCACGGCTTGGCGAACGCATGGAGCCCATGTGCGCCTGGAAGCCATGCTCTTTCACACCGTTGCTGCCGTTGTAGTTAATCGCTACCGGCAGGAAGTGGTACTGGATGTTCGGCCATTCGAATTCTTCACGGGTACGGATAAAACCGCCCGCTTCGAACTGGTTGCTGGCGCCGATGCCGGTGCCGTTGAACAGCCATTCGGCACCGATCGCCGGCTGGTTGTACCAGAGCAGCGACGGGTACAGCGACACGGGCTGCGTGCACGCATATTGCAGGTAGAGCTCAAGGTGGTCCTGCAGGTTTTCGCCGACGCCTGGCAGGTCGTGGACCACCGGGATGTCGAGGCTTTCCAGCAGCTTGGCCGGGCCAACACCGGAGCGTTGCAGCAGTTGCGGCGAAGCGATTGCGCCGCTGCACACCAGCACTTCTTTACGGGCGCGGGCTTCAACGCGTTCTTCGGCAGCGCCGATCAGGTAACGCACACCAACGGCACGCTTGCCTTCAAACAAGACTTTGTCGGTGAGGGCGTGGGTGACGATGGTCAGCGTGGAGCGCTTCTTGGCGATGTCCAGGTAACCGCGCGCGGTACTGGCGCGACGGCCATTCGGCGTGACGGTACGGTCCATCGGGCCGAAGCCTTCCTGCTGGTAGCCGTTCAAGTCTTCGGTGCGTGGGTAGCCGGCTTGCACGCCGGCTTCGACCATGGCGTGGAACAGTGGGTTGTTGCCGGCTTTAGGCGTGGTGACGCTGACCGGGCCATCGCCGCCGTGCCAATCGTTCGGGCCGATGTCGCGGGTTTCGGCCTTGCGGAAATACGGCAGGCAGTCCAGGTAGGTCCAGTTCTCCAGGCCTGGCAGCTTTGCCCAGTTGTCGTAGTCCATGGCGTTGCCACGGATGTAGCACATGCCGTTGATCAGCGAGGAGCCACCCAGGCCCTTGCCGCGACCGCATTCCATCCGGCGGCCGTCCATGTGCGGCTCCGGGTCGGTCTCGTAGGCCCAGTTGTAGCGGCGACCCTGCAGTGGGAAGGCCAGGGCGGCGGGCATCTGGGTACGGAAATCCAGACGGTAGTCCGGGCCGCCGGCTTCCAGCAGCAGGACGGTGACGCCTTCGTCTTCGGTCAGACGGGTCGCCAGGGTGTTACCGGCGGAGCCGGCACCCACAATGATGTAATCGTATTCTTGGGACATAAATGCACCCTCTTTGGAGATGGTCAGGTCAGGCGAGTGCTTCGCACTCATCGCAGGCAAGCCAGCGCCCACAGTTGATTGGGTTTACAACGATCAAAATGTGGGAGCGGGTTTGCCCGCGATGGCGGCCTCGCAGGCAATACAACACTCGGGTTTAGAACACCGAGGCGTAGTCGCCCAGCTCAACCTGTACCGATTTGATGCGGGTGAAGTTGTTCAGCGAGCTGATGCCGTTCTCACGGCCAACACCCGACTGCTTGTAGCCACCGACCGGCATCTTCGCGTCGGACTCGCCCCAGGCGTTGATCCAGCAAATGCCCGCTTCCAACTGATGAATCACGCGGTGCGCGCGGTTCAGGTCCTTGGTTACCAGGCCGGCAGCCAGGCCGAAGTCGGTGTCGTTGGCGCGGCGGATCACTTCTTCTTCGGTTTCGTAGGTGAGGATGCTCATCACCGGGCCGAAGATTTCTTCACGGACGATGGTCATTTCGTCAGTGCAGTCAGTGAACACGGTCGGGGCCACGAATGCGCCTTTGGCGAATTCGCCGTCGGTCAGGCGGTCGCCGCCGCACAGCACGCGTGCGCCTTCTTCCTTGCCCTTGGCGATGTAGCCCAACACGCTTTCCATGTGGGCGAAGCTGACCAGCGGGCCGAAGTTGGTGTTGTCGTCTTGCGGGCTGCCCACGCGGATGCGCGCAACACGCTCAACGATCTTGGCTTCGAAGGCCGCTTGCAGGTGCTTGGGTACGAACACACGCGTGCCGTTGGTGCAGACCTGGCCGGAGCTGTAGAAGTTGGCCATCATCGCGATGTCGGCGGCGCGATCGAGGTCGGCATCTTCGAACACGATCAGCGGCGACTTGCCGCCCAGTTCCATGGTCACTTCCTTGAGCGAGGAGCTCGAAGCGCTGGCCATGACTTTCTTGCCGGTGTCGGTGCCGCCGGTGAACGAGACTTTCTCGATGCGCGGATGCTCGGTCAGCCAGGTGCCGACTTCACGGCCGCTGCCGGTCAGGACGTTGAACACGCCTGCCGGGACGCCGGCCTCGGTGTAGATCTCGGCCAGTTTCAGGGTGGTCAGCGAGGTGACTTCGCTTGGCTTGAAGATCATCGCGTTACCGGCGGCCAGGGCCGGTGCGGATTTCCACAGGGCGATCTGGATCGGGTAGTTCCACGCGCCGATACCGGCAACCACGCCCAGCGGCTCGCGGCGGGTGTAGACGAACGACGTGTCGCGCAGCGGGATCTGCTCGCCTTCGATGGCCGGCACCAGGCCTGCGTAGTATTCCAGCACGTCGGCGCCGGTGACGATGTCGACGTATTTGGTTTCGGAGAAGGCTTTACCGGTGTCCAGGGTTTCCAGGGCGGCCAGCTCGTCGTTGCGCTCGCGCAGGATGTCAACGGCGCGGCGCAGGATGCGCGAACGCTCCATGGCAGTCATTGCGGCCCAGACCTTCTGGCCTTTTTCGGCGCTGACCACGGCACGTTCAACGTCTTCTTTCGTAGCACGTTGCACTTGGGCGAGAACTTCACCGTTAGCCGGGTTGATGGCTTCGAAGGTGGCATCGCTGCCAGCGTCGCTGTAGCCGCCGTCAATGTAGAGTTTTTGCAGTTCGAAACGGGCCATAAAGTCCTCGCAAGTGCATAAGTGGTTGGCGTTAACCGCCGAAAAGTGAGCCATAAGGGTGTGGCAACACTGAGCGGCAGCAGTTCAGGGGTTGAGCGGTTATGTGTGCTCTAACTCACCTGCTTGGCCAATTGGAAATCCATGTATTCGTAAGCGATCCGTTGCGCCTGCTCCGTGTCGAAAGCGTCTCCCGACAGGGCGCCGCGCAACCACAAACCGTCGATCAGGGCCGCCAGGCCTCTGGCTGCTTTGCGTGCGTGCGGCAGCGGCAGCACTCGGCGAAACTGGCAGCACAGGTTGGAATACAGACGTTGATCGTTGATCCGCTGCAACCTGTGCAATGACGGGTGGTGCATGCTGGTGGCCCAGAAGGCCAGCCAGGTTTTCATTGCCGGTCCGTTGACCTGGCTGGCGTCGAAGTTGCCTTCGATGATCACCCGAAGGTGCGCCCGTGGGCTGTCGTCCTTCAGCGCAAGCCTGCGTTCGTGGACGTTCTCGATCAGCACATTCATCAGGTACCGCATCGTCGCGGCGATCAGGCCGTTCTTGTCCTGAAAGTAGTGACTGATGATGCCGTTCGAGACACCGGCCAAACGGGCGATCAGCGCAATGCTGGCATCTCCCATTCCGACCTGATCGATGGCCGTTAGCGTGGCCTCGATCAACTGCTGGCGGCGTATGGGTTGCATACCGACCTTGGGCATGTAGCACCTCTCCTTAGGCCTGCCGACAGGTGATGAACGTCTGTCGGCTTGATGGCCAGTCTATTTTGTTTTGATTGAACGTTCAATCAACAAAGAATAAGATCTGCGACAAATGGTCGCTGCCTACAGGTATTTCCTACGTGCAAGCCGCGGCATCTGACACCTGCAAAAACCCTTGAAACAGGCCGTATCAGGGCCTGGGCGTCGCTTAGGCGAGGCTCAAGAATTTTCGGGGTGTCTTTATAACACCCGTCCGTCGACTGCCGAAAAATCGATGTCCCGGGATAACCGTTGCCTTGTGTTTCTCTCTCGCACTGCCTGGAGCATCTGCGCCATGAGTTCTGCCTCTCTTATAAAGACCCCGCCAGAAAAGGTACGGGTCAACGGTTGGGTGTTCTACACCTCCACCGCGCTGATTCTGTTGTTGACTGCCATCCTGATCATCGCCCCGCAGGAGGCCGGGCGCATGCTCGGCGTAGCGCAGGCGTGGCTTTCCAAAAGCTTCGGCTGGTACTACATGGTGGTCATCGCCGCCTACCTCGTGTTCGTGGTGGGCCTGGCGTTTTCGTCCTACGGCAAGTTGAAACTGGGCAGCAAGGACGACACCCCGGACTTCAGCTACGGCGCCTGGGCCGGCATGTTGTTCTCGTCGGGTATCGGCATCTCGCTGTTGTACTTCGGCGCCTCGGAGCCGCTGGACCACTACTTCAACCCGCCCGAAGGCGCGGCCGCCAGCAATAGCGCCGCACGCCAGGCGTTGCAACTGACCTTCCTGCACTGGGGCCTGCACGGCTGGGCGATCTATGCGCTGGTCGGCCTGGCGGTGGCGTACTTCGCGTATCGCCATAACCAGCCGCTGGCCTTGCGCTCTGCGCTGTACCCGCTGGTGGGCGAGCGCTGGGTGAAAGGCGCGGCCGGCCATGCGGTGGACGGTTTCGGCATGTTCGTGACCCTGCTCGGGCTGGTGACCAACCTGGGGATTGGCTCGATGCAGGTGTCGTCCGGGTTGGAAAACCTGTTCGGCATGCAGCACAGCAATACCAATTTGCTGATCGTGATCATCGTGATGAGCACCGTGGCGACCATCGCTGCCGTGTCGGGCGTGGAGAACGGCATTCGCCGCCTGTCCAACCTCAACATCGTGCTGTTCAGCGGCTTGCTGATCTTCGTGCTGCTGTTCGGCCCCACCCTGCACCTGCTCAACGGCCTGGTGCAAAACACCGGTGACTACCTCAACGGCATCATCCTGAAAACCTTCGACCTCTACGTCTACGAAGGCGATGCTGACAAGACCGAGCGCTGGATGGGCCTGTGGACTCTGTTCTACTGGGCCTGGTGGATTTCCTGGGCGCCATTCGTGGGCATGTTCATCGCGCGTATTTCCCGTGGTCGTACCGTACGTGAACTGGTGGCCGGTGTGCTGCTGATCCCGCTGGGCTTCACCTTGGCGTGGCTGTCGATCTTCGGTAACTCGGCCCTGGACCTGGTGCTGAACCACGGCGCGGTGGAGCTGGGCAAGACCGCGCTGGAACAGCCGTCCATGGCCATCTACCAGTTGCTTGAGCATTACCCGGCATCGAAAATCGTCATCGGCGTGTCGATCTTCGTGGGTTTTGTGCTGTTCCTGACCCCGGCGGATTCCGGCGCGGTGATGATGGCCAACCTTTCCTGCAAAGGCGGCAATGTGGATGAAGATGCGCCGCACTGGCTGCGGATCTTCTGGTCGGCGGTGATCACCCTGGTGACCATCGGCTTGCTGTTCGCCGGTAACTTCGAAGCCATGCAAACCATGGTGGTGCTGGCGGGGCTGCCGTTCTCGGTGGTGCTGATCTTCTTCATGTTCGGTTTGCACAAGGCCATGCGCCAGGACGTGGCAATCGAGCTGGAACAGGCGCAGTTGGCCGAGCGTGGCCGTCGTGGTTTCAGCGAGCGCCTGACCGCGCTGGACCTGCAACCCAGCCAAGGCACCGTGCAGCGCTTTATGGACAAACACGTCACACCGGCAC
The DNA here is from genome assembly GCF_002980075.1 of Pseudomonas sp. MYb13. Lineage (NCBI taxonomy): Bacteria > Pseudomonadati > Pseudomonadota > Gammaproteobacteria > Pseudomonadales > Pseudomonadaceae > Pseudomonas > Pseudomonas sp. MYb13. The sequence goes on from NZ_PCQI01000001.1 coordinate 601,709, forward strand.
TGGAAGAAGCGGCGACTGCGCTGCGTGAACAGGGGCTGCAAGTGCAGACCCTGCTGGGTAAATCCAAGCGCTGCATCGGTGTGCGCATCGAGATGGAAGAGGGCAACCCGTTTGTCTATGAAGTCAGCCTGGATGCTTACTCGTCGGCGCCGAGCGACCTGCCCGAGGAAGAGCGCACCCGCTACTACCGGGCCGAGGTGTACCTGCACAACGGGCCTCAGGAATACGACCTGATGGGCTTCACCCAGGAACAGATCACCCGGGATGTGCTCGATCAGTTTGAAAGCCATCGGCAGCTCCTAGGCCGTGTCTATAGCTGATAGGTGAAACGAGCGGCGCCTTCCCTGGCGCCGCTTTGTTGCGGTGTGGCTTACCCCAGGTTTTTACCCAGCAGGGCATGGTAGAGCTCACTGTCCCCCAGAATCCCCACCACCTGGTTGTTGTCGTGCAACACCAGCTTGTTCCCGGTGTGATAGCGAATCTGCAATGCATCGCGCATGCCGATATTCGAGTCCACCAGCGTCGGAACCCGACCCAAACCTTCTACCGGTTGCCCCGGTGCCCAGTTTTGCAGGTTCATCACTGCGCCATTCTGGCGGGCGCCCTGGATCGTGTTGCCTTCGGCCAGGTCCAGCCATGAGTCGCCACCCGGGTCCAGGCACACCGAACCGTTCACGCGCTTGCAGTTGTCCAGGGTGCGCATCAGGCTGCGACCGCACAGCACGTTCAACGGGTTGGTGTGGGCGACGAAGGTGCGCACATAGTCGTCCGCCGGGTTCAGCACGATCTCTTCCGGCACGCTGTACTGGATGATCTTGCCGTCTTTCATGATCGCGATACGGCTGCCCAGTTTGAGCGCCTCATCGAGGTCGTGGCTCACGAAAACGATGGTCTTGCTCAGCTTGCGTTGCAGCTCCAGCAATTCATCCTGCAGGCCCTGGCGGATCAGCGGGTCGAGGGCGGAGAAGGGTTCGTCCATCAGCAGGATATCGGCGTCCATCGCCAACGCACGGGCGAGGCCGACGCGCTGTTGCATGCCGCCGGAGAGTTCATCAGGCTTCTTGTTGCGCCATTGGGTCAGGCCCACCAGCTCGAGTTTCTCATCTACCAGTTTGCGCCGGTCTTTCTCCGCACGACCCTGCATCTCCAGGCCAAAGCTGATGTTCTCGCGCACGGTCAGCCAAGGCATCAGGGCAAACTTCTGGAACACCATGGCGATACGCTTGGTACGCATCATTTTCAGCTCGGCCGGCGTGCACGAGGCGATGTCGATCTGGCGACCTTCATGCTCCACGAACAACTGCCCGCGACTCACGGTATTGAGGCCGTTGATGCAGCGCAGCAAGCTGGATTTACCGGAGCCCGACAGGCCCATCAGCACGCAGATTTCGCCTTTCTCGACATCCAGGCTGGCTTTTTCAACGCCAACGATCTGTCCGGTCTTTTTCAGGATCTCGTTACGGCTCATGCCCTGGTCCAGCAGCTTGAGCGCTTCGCGTGGGTCTTTGGAGAAGATCACATCGACATTGTCGAATCGGATAATGCTCATGCATCACCCCCTACTTTAGCGTCGGGTTGTTTGCAGATGCGGTCGAGCATGATGGCCAGCAGCACGATCGCCAGGCCGGCTTCAAAGCCCAGGGCGATGTCGGCGGTGTTGAGCGCGTTGACCACGGGTTTACCGAGGCCATCGGCGCCCACCAGGGCCGCGATCACCACCATCGACAACGACAGCATGATGCATTGGGTAATGCCGGCGGCAATGCTCGGCATGGCGTGGGGCAGTTCAATGCGCGAGAGTAACTGACGGCGCGAGCAGCCAAAGGCCTTGCCGGCGTCCATCAACTCTTGCGGTACATCGCGGATACCCAGGTAGGTCAGGCGGATCGGCGCGGCAATCGCGAACACCACCGTGGAAATCAGTCCAGGCACCACACCCAGCCCGAAGAGGGTCAGGGTAGGGATGAGGTAGACGAAGGTCGGTACGGTCTGCATCAGATCGAGTACCGGCCGCATCAGGGTGTAGAACATCGGCTTGTGCGCGGCAACAATGCCCAGCGGCACACCAATGACCACGCAGACCAGGGTGGCGAACAACACCTGCGCGAGGGTTTCCATGGTTTCCTGCCAATACCCCAGGTTGAGGATCAGCAGGAAAGAGGCGATGACAAAAACAGTCAGTCCCCATTTACGTTGGATAAAGTGGGCCAGCAGCGCAATCAGACCGATCAATGCCAGCGGATTGAACCAGGTCAGCGCGAACGTCACGCCGTGGATCATCGTTTCCAGTGTCGATGCGATTGCGTCGAAGTAGTTGGCGCCGTGTTGGGTCAACCATTCGACGAAGGCAGCGATGTACTGGCCTAGTGGGATTTTCTGTTCAGTCAGCATGGTAGTGAATGTCCACATGCGAGGGGGGAAAACATCCCAGGCCAGCGCACCGGCCTGGGGTCAGCGGGTGTTATTTGGCGAGATAAGCTTTGACGGCCTCCAGACCGGGTTTGCCATCGACCGTGGTCACGCCGGCGAGCCAGGTGTCGAGTACTTGCGGGTTGGCTTTCAGCCAGGCCTTGGCTGCTGCATCGGGTTTCTGTTTTTCGTCCAGGACTTTACCCATCAGGGTGCTTTCCATGTCCAGGGTGAACACCAGGTTCTTCAGCAACTGGCCCACGTTGCTGCATTCCTGTGTGTAGCCCTTGCGGGTGTTGGTGTAGATAGTGGCCTGGCCATAGTTGGGGCCGAACGAGTCGTCACCCCCGGTCAGGTACTTCATCTTGAAGCGAGTGTTCATCGGGTGCGGTTCCCAGCCGAGGAACACGATGGCCTGGTCACGTTTGGTGGCGCGTTCGACCTGGGAGAGCATGCCGGCTTCGCTGGATTCGACGACTTTGAAACCGGCGGTTTTCAGGCCGAAGGCGTCTTTGTCGATCAGCGTCTGGATGGTGCGGTTGCCGTCGTTACCCGGCTCGATGCCGTAGATCTTGCCGCCTAGCTCATCCTTGAATTTGGCGATATCGGAGAAGTCTTTCAGGCCTTTGTTGTACAGCGCTTCCGGGACTGCCAGGGTGTACTTGGCGTTCTCCAGGTTGGCGCGCACCGTCTCCACGGTGCCGGCATCACGGTACTGCTTGATGTCGTTTTCCATGGTCGGCATCCAGTTGCCGAGGAAGATGTCCATGTTCTTGCCGTCGGCCAGTGACTTGTAGGTCACCGGTACCGAAATCATCGTGGTGCGCGGCTTGTAGCCCAGGCCCTTGAGGATTTCGCTGGTGGTCGCGGTAGTGACGGTGATGTCGGTCCAGCCGACATCGGAGAAGTTGACGGTCTTGCACTGTTCCGGTTCTGCAGCGTGTGCCAGGACTGGCAGACTCAGCATGGCGGCCAACAACAACGAGGGTGAACCTTTCATCTGGGTAGACTCCTGTGTCTTTTTTCTGGCGGCATTCGCCGCGCTTTATAAGTGTTGCGGTTGGGGCGTGCGACGACAGCTCTGGCACGGTGCCTTGCAAACGAGTCGTGACTGATCATGTACCAGTGAAAATCTGACGCCTACAGGGGGCGTCGTATCCAGTACAGGGATGGTCGTATCCAGTGTCGGTGACGTCGCTTACAGGTTTTTCCAAAGGCAAAACTGCACGTTTTACCCATCTGCACCGCTAAAAACGGCCAAAACAGGCGATTGCGCACGGGCGACGCTGGTGAGCATGGTTACGTCGGTGTGAGACGCCGGGAGGACGTATAAAAGCTTGATGATGCCGCCATCTGGGCGATCTGAGCGTAGCAGCTCCTTGGTGCCTGGCCTGTACCCACGAGGAGTTTCACGGCAATGGCTATCAGCGTTTTCGACCTGTTCAAGATCGGCATCGGGCCTTCTAGTTCTCACACCGTCGGCCCCATGCGTGCCGCGGCGTTGTTCGTCCAGGCTCTGCGTGAACGTGAACTGTTGGAACAGGTCAGGCGCGTCGAAGTTCAGCTCTATGGCTCCTTGTCGGCCACCGGCATCGGTCACGGCAGCGACACCGCGACCATCATGGGCTTGATGGGCGAGTGGCCTGACGCAATCGATCCGTCGCAAATCGGCCTGCGTATTCACACCCTGCGCGAAACCGACACGCTGCTGCTGGATGGACGTTTGCCGGTGCCGTTCGTATGGGCGCGGGATATGCGTCTGCTCGACGAAAACCTGCCCTTCCACCCCAACGCCATGACCCTGGTGGTGACAGGCGATGACGGCGAGTTGCACCGCGACACCTACTATTCGGTGGGCGGCGGTTTTGTCGTGGATGAGGCCCAGGCACAGAGCGGCGTGGCCGATATGGACCGCACCGAGCTGCCTTATGACTTTTCCAGCGCGGTGGAGTTGTTGCAGCTGTGCAAGACCCACAACCTGCGCGTCGCCGAACTGATGATGGCCAACGAAAAGACCTGGCGCTCCGAAGACGAGATTCGCAGTGGCTTGATGAAGCTCTGGCGTGCCATGCAGGACTGCGTGGAACAAGGCCTCAAGCATGAAGGCATCCTGCCCGGCGGCCTGAACGTGCGTCGCCGCGCCGCCAAGTTGCACCGCAGCCTGCAGGAGTTGAACAAACCCAACGTGATCGGCTCGACCTTGAGCGCGATGGAGTGGGTCAACCTGTTCGCCCTGGCGGTGAACGAGGAAAACGCCGCCGGTGGGCGCATGGTCACGGCACCTACCAATGGCGCGGCAGGCATCATTCCAGCGGTGCTGCACTACTTCATGAAATTCAGTGAAGAAGTCACGGAAGCCAACGTGGTCGACTACCTGCTCGGCGCAGCGGCGGTGGGTATTCTGTGCAAGAAGAACGCCTCGATCTCCGGTGCCGAAGTCGGCTGCCAAGGGGAGGTGGGCTCGGCCTGTGCCATGGCCGCCGCAGGGTTGGCCGAGATTCTTGGTGCCACGCCGGAGCAACTGTGCAACGCCGCCGAAATCGGCCTGGAACACAACCTCGGCCTGACCTGCGACCCGGTGGGCGGGCTGGTGCAAGTGCCGTGCATCGAGCGCAATGCGATTGCTGCGGTGAAGGCGATCAACGCGGCGCAAATGGCGCTGCGTGGCGATGGCCAGCACTTTATCTCCCTGGATCGGGTGATCCGCACCATGCGCGATACCGGCGCGGACATGCATGACAAGTATAAAGAGACATCGCGGGGTGGGTTGGCGGTGAGTGCGGTGGAATGTTGAGTCAGTGACACCGCCATCGCAGGCAAGCCCGTGCCCACCTTTGGATGTAGGCGCAAATCAAAAGGTGGGAGCGGGCTTGCCCGCGTCAGGGGTAGCCCTGGCGACATTGCTCATAAAGTGAACACCCGGACCCAAGCGCGCCACCTTTTAGCGCGTCGCAAACAGATAAGTAGCTCCCGAACGATTTACCTCCTGACCACCCGTCACCCGTGCGTGGGGTGACAGACTTTTCCCACGGCCTCAAAGCGCCTTCCCACAAGTGCTACCGATCTGCTCACACACCTTGAGTAGCCTCACTCTGACGTCCTTTTCGGGGCATATCCCGTACTTCCCGCGCGGGCTTATATAGACGCGTCATCAGGTCGTTTTCAGGAGTTATTGAATGGCCATTCAAATTTAGGCATGGCATTTGCTCTATCAATTCAAAGCCTCGTTCTGTATCGCAGACGTGCGCAATAACAAGAGCCTCGCCTGAGGCCATCACCCGCTTTGTGTGAGGAGATACCGCGATGACGTCGTTCAACTCCGGGGCTCAACCCCAGAACCGTGCGCCTCAATCCATCGGCTTTTTGCTGCTGGACAATTTCACGCTGATTTCCCTGGCCTCCGCAGTCGAACCCCTGCGCATGGCCAACCAGCTCTCCGGCCGCGAGCTGTATCGCTGGACGACCTTGAGCGTCGATGGAAACCAGGTGTGGGCCAGCGACGGTCTGCAGATCACCCCGGATGCGTCCATGCACAAAGCTCCAGCCCTGGACACCGTGATCGTGTGCGGTGGCGTGGGTATCCAGCGCACTGTGACCCGTGAGCATGTGTCGTGGCTGCAAAGCCAGGCGCGCCAATCGCGCCGCCTGGGTGCGGTATGCACCGGCAGTTGGGCCCTGGCTTGTGCCGGTTTGCTCGATGGTTTTGACTGCAGCGTGCACTGGGAATGCCTGGCGTCGATGCAGGAAGCTTTCCCGCGCGTGGCCATGAGCACACGTCTGTTCACCCTTGACCGCAACCGTTTCACCAGCTCCGGCGGCACTGCGCCACTGGACATGATGCTGCACCTGATCAGCCGCGACCACGGCCGTGAATTGTCCGCGGCGATCTCCGAGATGTTCGTGTACGAGCGTATTCGCAACGAGCAGGATCACCAGCGTGTGCCGCTCAAGCACATGCTCGGCACCAACCAGCCCAAGCTGCAGGAAATCGTCGCGCTGATGGAAGCCAACCTGGAAGAGCCGATCGACCTGGATGAACTGGCGGTGTACGTCGCCGTTTCACGTCGCCAACTGGAGCGGTTGTTCCAGAAATACCTGCACTGCTCGCCGTCGCGCTACTACCTCAAGCTGCGCCTGATTCGTGCACGGCAATTGCTCAAGCAAACGCCGATGTCGATTATCGAAGTCGCCTCGGTGTGCGGCTTTGTGTCCACACCGCACTTCTCCAAGTGCTATCGCGAGTACTTCGGCATTCCACCGCGCGATGAACGTGTAGGGTCGAACACCACCCAGCAAGTGGCGATGATGCCGATTCCGCAGGCGCTGGTGTTGTCACCGTTGTCGGGGCCGATGTCGGCGTTGAGCCAGGCGCGCAATGAGTCGACTTTCGCCAGTGTAAGGCTCTAAACCGAAGGGGCTTCATCGCAGGCAAGCCAGCCCCCACAGTTTGATTTGTGAATACAGTCAAATGGGGAATCTGGCTTGCCTGCGATAGCGATTAATCAGGCGCCCGAGTTCTGTTTGAACTGCACCAACGCCGGCAACAACTGCTTGTCGATCGCCTGCCGCACCGCCGGCAAGATCGTCGCCTTGCCGGTGTACATCTGCTCGACCATGCCCTTGAGCGCCTTGGCCCTGGCTTCGCTCAAACCGCGTACCGCGCACTCGCAGGCCTGTTCGGCGGTGGCACCGCTGGACACCTCGAAGCCCCGCGAGCGCAGTTGGCCCAGCAGGTCATCCTGGTCAATCAAATCCGCATGCATCATGACGTTTATCCTGGTGAAGGGAGCGGGGTTTGACTTGGATTCTGGTAGCCGCTCAACCGGTCGGCAAGGGCAGATTGCGCGGATGCCTCAGATGGCTATGAACAGGTCGTTTTCGGGCCATTTACCGACAGAAGTAATAGGCACACTGAACGCCAGGCAAGCAACTTGAAGGTTTGGTCACCCTCGGGATGTCACGTCACACAAAGCACTCTGCCCCGATCCTGTCACGGCTTGATCGGGGCTTTTTTTGCCTGGGGTCTAGCGCTGCAACACCCGGATGCGCGACAGCAATTCATCCCTGTCGATATAGCAGCCCTGGAAGTGCCGGGCGCCGGAGGTGGGGTCGAACGCATTGCGCGCATGCAAGGTGCGACGGTTATCGAAGCACCACAACTCGCCCGGGTTCAGGCGCTTGACCAGCCGAAAGCGATCCTCGCGTGTCATCGTGATAAACCGTCGATACGCCCGATACAGCAACGGCATCTGCTCCACACTGGCCTCGAATGGCCCGCGCAGAAAATTGGCCATGCGAATCTCCACCACCTCTCCCACGGCATCCAGCGCAATGATCGGCGCCAGGCGGCGATAGTCGCTGTGCCGGTCCTTGTTGCGAAACTCCACGGGGATTTCACACAGCGCGCGAAACGCGTCGGGGTCTTCCCTGCGCAACGCGCTGGCGATGGCAAACCCATCGACAAAAATGCTCTCGCCGCCGTCGGCATCGTTCACCAGGCAATGCAGGAATTGCAGGCCCGGTTGCAGCTCACGGGTCGGCAGGTCACTGTGCAGCGGCAGGTTGAATGCGGTGTAGGCATTGCTGTCGGCATCGGCCTTGGATTGCACGTTGAACAGCACGCCGAAGTTGCTCTCGCGGATAAACGAAATGCGCGTGGCAATCAGCGCCAGGGAGCCCGGTTCGGTGGGTACGTCGCGTACTTGCGTCAGTCCGCAGTCACGCAGGGCCAGCAGCCATTGCAGCAGCGCCTTGGGGTCTTCCATGACCGCTCCATAGTCGAATACGGGCAGCTCGAAGGTGGTGTCCCACAGCCGGGGTTCTGGTTTCGCCGCCCGGCGTTCGGCGCGTGATTGATCGTCGTAGGCGTGTGCCCGCAGCCATCCGGGATCGTACTGGCTGCGATGGCCGCCGTGCCATTCCACGCTGAGGCAACCCTGGTCGATATACGCACCAATGGCCGTGAGATCGTCAGCCACATCGGCAATCTCCAGCACTTGCTCGCGGGTCACGCTGTACACGCATTCCGCGCACGGGCAGTTGTCCCGCAGCCACTGATGATGAAACGGGCTGACCCGCCCATCGGCCCACTGCACACGGATCTGGTCATCCAGCACCTGCGCCCCGGCGAGGTCGCAGATCTTCGGGTAGGTACGGAAATCGGCAACAGCAGCGGCGGTTTGCATGGTGGCTCCTCAGTGTTTTTTAGAAGGCTATTTTTTTGGCGGCAGTCCAATCACTCGGCCAAGGAGGGCGGGGCGCGCCAAGTCAGCCTGCTCTGCGCTGATGGCCGCGAGTGTTGCCGACGTCGCCTCGGTGAACGGCGCCGAGTGCGGGCCGGCGAGGTCGACGTGCAAGAGCATCTGTTCGTTGCCCGCCAGTTCCTTTTCGTCGCCCGCTAAGTGCAGGCTGTGATAGAGGTGCAGGCGTTTGGCATCAAAGGCGATCAGTTGCGTGCGCACCTGCACTTCGGCGCCGAGTTTCACTTCGTGCAGGTAGTTCAGGTGCAGTTCCAGGGTGAACAGTGAATGGCCGCTGGCTTCGCGGTTTTCGCTGTCCAGGCCCAGCTTGTCCATCAGTGCGTCGGTGGCGTAGCTGAAGATCAGCAGGTAGAACGCGTCGCGCAGGTGGCCGTTGTAGTCCACCCAATCGGGGAGGACCTGGGTGGAGTAGGTGGTGAGTGCGGGCATAGAACAAACTCCGGATGATGACTCCGTGAACCGTGGGAGCGGGCTTGCCTTCGGTAGCGCTGGTGAATCTTGCATCGCCCTCGCAGGCAATCCCGCTCCCACAGCAATCAAAGGCGGTTATTCAGCGAAGGTCATGCCGTGCTTGGCCTTGGTGGTTTTCACTGCCTCCAGCACCGCCAGCAGGCAATCATCACGATAGCGTTCCAGCGCCGAAATGCTGTGTTTGCCCAGTTGATCGCTGGTGCCGTCGACGACATCGTCAATCAGTTTGTCGGTCAGTTCCGGTGCCGGCAGGTAGGTCCACGGCAACTGCAGTGCCGGGCCGAACTGCGCCATGAAATGCCGCATGCCAGCGTCGCCGCCCGCCAAGGTGTAGGTCAGGAAGGTGCCCATGAACGACCAGCGCAGGCCGGCGCCAAACCGGATGGCGTCATCGATTTCGCCGGTGGTGGCCACGCCATCGTTGACCAGGTGCAGCGCTTCACGCCATAGCGCTTCAAGCAGGCGGTCGGCGATAAAGCCGGGCACTTCCTTGCGTACATGCAGTGGGCGCATGCCGAGTGATTCATACACCTTGATCGCGGCCTGGATCGCCTCTGGCGCAGTGTTCTTGCCGCCGACCACTTCCACCAGCGGCAGCAGGTAAACCGGGTTGAACGGGTGGCCGACCACACAACGTTCGGGGTGGGTCGAACCCTCGTAGAACTCACTCGGCAACAGGCCCGAGGTGCTCGAACCAATCAGCGCATTCGGCTTGGCCGCCGCACTGATCTTGCTGTGCAGGTCCAGTTTGAGTTCCAACCGTTCAGGGGCGCTTTCCTGGATGAAATCGGCGTCTTTCACGCACGCTTCGATGGTTGCCACGAAGCGTAGGCGGTCCTGGGATGCACCCGGCGCCAGGCCTTGTTTTTCCAGGGCGCCCCAGGCGTTGGCGACACGTTTGCGCAGCGCAGCCTCGGCACCGGGCGCCGGGTCCCAGGCCACCACATCCAGGCCATGGGCCAGGGCACGGGAGACCCAGCCGCTGCCGATGACGCCGCTGCCGAGGGCGGCGAAGGTTTTGATTTCTGTGATAAAGCTCATGGGCGACATTCCTAAGGCGGTTCGCTGATTCAATGTGGGAGCTGGCTTGGCTGCGATAGCGGTGTGCCAACTGACGCAGTCGGTGGCTGGCTTACCGCGCTCGCGGGCAAGCCCGGCTCCCACAACGTGTTGTGGTGTCTGTATTACCCGCGCTTGGTCAGGCCCATCTTCACGCGGCCTTCGGCCGGGGTCATGACCCGTGCACCGAGGCGGCTGAGGATTTCACTGGCGCGTTCCACCAGTTGGCCGTTGGTGGCGAGTACGCCTTTGTCCAGCCACAGGTTGTCTTCCAGGCCGACCCGCACGTTGCCACCCAGCAGCACGGCCTGCGCGGCCATCGGCATTTGCATGCGGCCGATGCCGAAGCCTGCCCACACGGCGTCGGCGGGCAGGTTGTCGACCATGGCTTTCATGGTGGTAGTGTCGGCCGGCGCGCCCCATGGGATGCCCAGGCACAGTTGGAACAGCGGGTCGTCCAGCAGGCCTTCCTTGATCATCTGTTTGGCGAACCACAGGTGGCCGGTGTCGAAGATCTCCAGCTCGGCTTTTACACCCACTTCCTGGATGCGTTTGGCGCCCGCCCGCAGTTGCGCCGGGGTAGACACGTAAATGGTGTCGCCATCGCCGAAGTTCAGGGTGCCGCAGTCGAGGGTGCAGATCTCCGGTAGCAGCTCTTCGACGTGGGCCAGGCGGGTCAGTGGGCCCACCAGGTCGGTGTTGGGGCCGAACGCCATCGGGTTCTCGCCACCGCCGATCTCCAGGTCGCCGCCCATGCCGGCGGTGAGGTTGACGATGATGTCGATGTCGGCCTCACGGATGCGCTCCATTACTTCGCGGTACAGGGCGACGTCGCGGCTGAACTTGCCGGTTTCGGGGTCACGCACGTGGCAATGCACGACAGTCGCGCCGGCCTTGGCGGCCTCCACGGCCGCAGCGGCGATTTGCTTGGGGGTGACCGGCACGTGTGGGCTTCTGCTGGTCGTGTCGCCAGCACCGGTGAGTGCGCAGGTGATGATGACGTCGTGGTTCATGAGGCGGTTCCTTACAGGCGTGTGATTTCAAGGCGTAGGGCGCCGTTCGCGGTCGGTAGTGACCGCGAAGCGGTGATTCGCAAAAAGGTTATTTGCTGGTTAATTGCAGGTTGGCCGCTGCCGGCTTGCCGTCGAAGGTGGTCACACCTTCCAACCAGCGGGCCTGGTCCTGGGGGTGGTCCTTGAGCCACTGCTTGGCGGACTCGAGGGCGTCCTTGTGATCCAGCAACGGCTGCATCATCCGGCTCTCGTCGGCGGCGGTGAAGGTCAGGTTGGTCAGCAGCTTGTGCACGTTGGGGCACTGCTCGGCGTAGTTCGGCGCGGTGACGCTCCACACGGTGGCCATGCCTTCATTCGGGCCCAGGGCATCGTCGCTGCCGGTGAGGTACGTCATGGCGACGTTGACGTTCATCGGGTGCGGCGCCCAGCCGAAGAACACCACGGCTTCCTTGCGACGAACCGCACGGTCGACGGCGGCGAGCATGCCGGCTTCACTGGATTCCACCAGTTGGAACTTGCCCAGGCCGAACTGGTTCTTGGCGATCATCGCCTTGATCTGGGTATTGGCACCCGAGCCTGGCTCGATGCCGTAGATCTTGCCGCCCAGTTCTTTCTCGAACTTGGCGATGTCGGCGAAGGTTTTCAGGCCTTTGTCCGCCAGATAGGTGGGCACGGCGAGGGTGGCGCGCGCGTCTTCCAGGCTGGGTTTGTCGAGGACCTTGACTTGCTTGGCGTCGACGAACGGCGTGATGGTCTGGGTCATCAGCGGGTTCCAGTAGCCGAGGAACAAGTCCAGGCGCTGGTCGCGGATACCGGCAAAGATGATTTGCTGGGAGGCACTGGTTTGCTTGGTCTTGTAGCCGAGGCCGTCGAGCAACACTTGGGTCATGGCGCTGGTGGCGATTACGTCGGTCCAGTTCACCACGCCCATGCGCACGTTCTGGCAAGATGCCGCGTCGGCAGCCAGTACGTTCGTGCTCAAGATGGCGCTGGCGCTGAGTGCGAGTACACAGCGGCTGATCAGTCGGTTCATGGTGGATCCCTCGGCAGGTCATTATTGTGGGGGCCGGCGTCTTTATGCGCCGTGAGGCTGATGTTGCGGGTTTAAGTTACGTAGCTTTGGAGGCGACAAAACGCACGGCGGCGACCAGCTCTTGCACTGCAGCGACCTGCCCCCTTGAATCCACCCGAGAACGGGAGTATCACAGTGCCACGCTGCCCGTCCGACGAGAGCGCCACCATGTCCCAGGATTTCTACTTTCTGCTGATGCCGGGCTTCTCGGCGATCGGCTTTATCTCTGCGCTGGAGCCGCTGCGGGTGGCCAACCGCTTCCGTGGCGAGCTGTACCGCTGGCACGTGTTGAGCGCCGATGGCGGCGCGGTATTGGCGAGCAATGGCATGTCGGTGAACGCCGACGCCGCGCTGGAACCCTTGAAAAAGGGCGCGACGTTGTTGGTGGTGGCGGGCTTCGAACCCCTGCAGTTCGCCACCCCTGCGCTGGAGCACTGGCTACGCCGCCTTGATCACGATGGGGTGACCCTCGGCGCCATCGACACCGGTGCCTGTGTGCTGGCTGAAGCCGGCCTGCTCGACGGCCACCGCCTGACCCTGCACTGGGAGGCCATCGACGCGTTCAAGGAGTCGTATCCACACTTGGCCGTGACCCAGGAACTGTTCGAGATCGATCGCCGTCGCATCACCTGCGCCGGCGGCACTGCGTCCATCGACCTGATGCTCGACCTGATCGCCCAGGCTCATGGCCCCGACCTGGCGATCCAGGTCTCCGAACAATTCGTACTCGGCCGCATCCGCCCACGCAAAGACCACCAGCGCATGCAGATCGCCACGCGCTATGGCATCAACAACAAGAAACTGGTGCAGGTGATCGGCGAAATGGAGCAGCACACCGAGCCGCCGCTGAGCACATTGGCCCTGGCCGAAGCGATCAAAGTCACCCGGCGCCAGTTGGAGCGCCTGTTTCGCCTGCACCTGAACGATACCCCGAGCAACTTCTACCTCGGCCTGCGCCTGGAGAAAGCCCGGCAACTGCTGCGCCAGAGCGACATGAGCGTGCTGGAGGTGAGTATTGCGTGCGGGTTTGAATCGCCGTCTTATTTCACCCGAAGTTATCGGGCGAGGTTTGCCAAGTGCCCGAGGGAGGACCGGCGACGGGAGGTGGTTTGACGATCAATTATAGTCAATTATACTCACGACTATAATTTATAGTTCTCCAAATAATTGAGTATAAAACCATGTCCAAGCACAGCGGCTTTGTATTCCGGCGTCCCGCCCTGGCGAGCAGTATTGCCGACGGCCTGGTGGGGGCTGGTATCCAGGATTTCACCTCTGGGCTGTTTCTCGCGGCGCCGCGTCGCACGGGCAAAAGTACTTTTTTGCGTGAAGACCTGATCCCGGAGTGTCAGCTGCGGGGTTGGCTGGCGGTGTATGTGGATCTCTGGGCCGATAAAGAGAAAGATCCGGCGGAGCTGATCTCCAGCGCGATTGCCTCTGCGCTGGTGCCCTATGAAAAGGGCATTCGCAAGCTGGCCAAGAACATCGGTATCGAGAAACTAAGCTTTCTGCGCACGCTCTCCTGGGACTTTACCAAACCACAATTGCCTGTCGGCGCAACGCTGACCCAAGCCTTGGAACTGCTCCACAGCGTGGCGGAAAAGCCCGTCGTGCTGGTGATTGACGAAGCGCAGCACGCCTTGACCACCGAGTCGGGTATCAACGCGATGTTCGCGTTGAAGGCCGCCCGCGATCAGCTCAACCAAGGGCGTGACGAGGAGGGCAGTGGTTTGCGGCTGGTGTTTACCGGCTCCAACCGCGACAAGCTGGCGCATTTGGTATTGGGCAAAAGCCAGCCGTTCTTCGGCTCCAGCATCACCCCGTTCCCCTTGCTGGGCAAAGAGTTCACCCAGGCGTACACCGCGCACCTCAACGCGCACCTGGCCCAGACCAATCAATTCAACGCTGCAGACATTGATGAGGCGTTCGAGTTGGTAGGTCGGCGTCCCGAGATGCTGCGCACGATCATTGGTGAAGTGGCACTGGAGTTGGGTGAGGCCAGCAACCTGGGCCAACTGCTGCACAGTCGCGCCGAACTGCTGCGCGCAGGCGTGTGGACCGAATTCGAAAGCGCCTGGAACAACCTCACCATTCCCCAGCGTGCCGTACTGGAAGTGATGGTGGAGCGCTCGAAAAACAACGAACCCTTCGCGCCGTTCACCGACAGCACCCTTACTGCAGTCAGCAAAGCACTGAAGGACATGGGCAGCGACGTGGTGCCGGGCACCCAGACAATTCAGGCCTGTATAGATGCCCTGCGCGACAAGGAACTGGTGTGGAAGTCGAGCCGGGGCGGTTATGCGCTGGAGGACAAAACCTTCGGGGACTGGCTGCAACACAAGAGCCGTGCACCTGACTAGGGAACAGCTCAATCAAATGTGGGAGCTCGCTTGCCTGCGATAGCGGTGGGTCAGCACGATGGGTGTCGACTGATGTACCGCCATCGCAGGCAAGCCAGCTCCCGCAGGGGACAAGTGGCGTTGCTTATTTTTTTACCAAGGCCGAACACGCCGCCTTGTAGGCCTCATGCTGGTACTTGTTCAGCGTCGCCGGCAGCTCAAAGGTGTGCTTCTTGTTCTGTGCATTAAGGGTCTGTGGCGACAGCAGTGTCACCTCAACCCCGTCCAGCAACTGAAACACCCCTTCAATCTTGAACGTGGTCGGGCCACCGGCGAATTCGCCTTTCTTGCTGCGCTTCTTGATCGCGATACGCTCGATGGCGTTTTCCTGCACGAAAGCCTTCACGTGGGCCGCGAAGGCTTTGACGTTAGCGGCCTCATCGTCGTCTTCCAAAGCGATTTTCTTGGTCGCCAGGGCGACATGGCTCAGCGCCTGGTTGTCCAGGGAGGCGACGGCGATGATGGCTTCGCTGCCTTTGATTTCGATGCCGCAAGTCTTCATGAATAGCCTTTGTCCAGAGAGAAAGTGGCGGGGATTGTCGCTTATTCCTGCCCGATCGACTCCAGAAACTCCGACCGCTCATCACTCATCCGCGCCAGGCAGTCGTTCTGCGCAATCGCATAGGCCTTGGTGCCGTTCACCGCCGGGAAGGTGTCCACGGCGCAATCGGCGTCGCGCAGTTTTTCCCACTTCTGCTGGGCATCCTTCAGACGAGCGGTAATGTCCGCCAGCTTGGTCTTGTCACTGCCATAGGTCGAACCCATGCGTTCCAGCAGGCCCTGATAGTTATCCTTGAGCAGTTGCTCGGCGGTGGTTTTGTTGTAGGTGGCGCATTCCAGGGTTTGCTTGTCGTTTTCGATGCCATCGCACGGCGTGCTGTCGGTGTCTTCGGCCGCGTGGACGCCGGTTGCGATGAGTGCCAAAGCCAGGAAAATCGATTTCATTGCGCCGTCTCATATCAGGTGATGCGGGAATTCTGGCTCAAGCGTAAGACAAAGAACAGCCGCCAGTCAGACCTCTCTTAACAGCCTTTGTCGCGGATTGACGCTTTCGGCAATTCCCCTGTCGTTTTTGCACCCGGCTCTGTCGTCCCCTGGGCATATGCTGGCCCCAAAGCGCCGGCAGACGATTCGGCGCATGAATCGCCAATAAGGGGACGCCTGATGAGCCCAGCCGAATTGCACGCCGACAGCATCGTTATCGACGGGCTGATTATTGCCAAGTGGAACCGCGACCTGTTCGAGGACATGCGCAAAGGTGGCCTCACCGCTGCCAACTGCACGGTGTCGGTGTGGGAAGGGTTCCAGGCCACCATCAACAATATCGTGGCCAGCCAGACCCTGATCCGTGAAAACAGCGACCTGGTGATCCCGGTGAAAACCACCGCGGATATCCGCAAAGCCAAGGAGCAGGGCAAGACCGGCATCATCTTCGGCTTCCAGAACGCGCATGCCTTCGAAGACCAGCTCGGCTATGTCGAGATCTTCAAGCAGCTCGGCGTGGGTGTGGTGCAGATGTGCTACAACACCCAGAACCTGGTCGGCACCGGTTGCTACGAGCGCGATGGCGGCTTGTCGGGCTTCGGTCGCGAGGTCGTCGGCGAAATGAACCGCGTCGGCATCATGTGTGACCTGTCCCACGTGGGCTCCAAGACGTCCGAAGAGGTCATCCTCGAATCGAAGAAACCGGTGTGCTATTCCCACTGCCTGCCTTCCGGGCTTAAAGAGCATCCGCGCAACAAGTCCGATGAAGAGCTGAAGTTCATTGCCGATCACGGCGGCTTCGTCGGCGTGACCATGTTCGCGCCGTTCCTGGCCAAGGGCATCGATTCGACCATCGACGATTACGCCGAAGCCATCGAATACACCATGAACATCGTCGGCGAAGACGCGATCGGTATCGGTACCGACTTCACCCAGGGCCATGGCCAGGATTTCTTCGAGATGCTGACCCATGACAAGGGCTATGCCCGCCGCCTGACCAGCTTCGGCAAGATCATCAACCCGCTGGGCATCCGCACCGTGGGCGAGTTCCCCAACCTCACCGAGACCCTGCTCAAGCGCGGCCATCCTGAGCGCGTGGTGCGCAAGATCATGGGCGAAAACTGGGTCAACGTGCTCAAGGACGTCTGGGGCGAATAAGCCACCGCTGACACTTCTTTTCCCCCGGCCATCCGCGCCGGGGGCATCAAAACGAATTTTCTGGAGTTAAGTTTCCATGGCCAAGATCGCCCCGCAATTGCCTATCGAAGTCGACAGCGAAACCGGTGTCTGGACCTCCGATGCCCTGCCGATGCTGTACGTGCCACGCCATTTCTTCGTCAACAACCACATGGGTATCGAGGAAGTGCTGGGCGCCGACGCCTATGCCGAGATCCTCTACAAGGCCGGCTACAAATCCGCCTGGCACTGGTGTGAAAAAGAAGCCGAGTGCCACGGCCTGGAAGGCGTCGCGGTGTTCGAGCATTACATGAAGCGCCTGTCGCAACGCGGCTGGGGCCTGTTCAAGATCCAGGACATCGACCTCGACAAAGGCACTGCCAGCGTCAAGCTTGAACACTCGGCCTTCGTCTACGTGTACGGCAAGGTCGGGCGCAAAGTGGACTACATGTTCACCGGCTGGTTTGCCGGTGCCATGGACCAGATTCTTCAAGCGCGTGGCAGCAAGATCCGCACCGTCGCCGAACAAGTCTACGGAGGCTCCGAAGAGGGCCACGATGACGGCCTGTTCACCGTCAAGCCGTTGTAAGCCGAGGACCGTGCCATGGCTTTCGAAGCAATGTTTGCGCCGATCCAGATCGGCAAACTGACCATCCGCAACCGCGTGCTCAGTACCGCTCACGCCGAGGTGTATGCCACCGACGGCGGGATGACCACTGACCGCTATGTGAAGTACTACGAAGAGAAAGCCAAGGGCGGCATCGGCCTGGCGATCTGCGGCGGTTCCTCGGTAGTGGCTATCGACAGCCCGCAGGAGTGGTGGAGTTCGGTGAACTTGTCCACCGACCGCATCATCCCGCACTTCCAGAACCTGGCCGACGCCATGCACAAGCATGGCGCCAAGATCATGATCCAGATTACCCACATGGGCCGTCGCTCGCGCTGGGACGGCTTCAACTGGCCCACCCTGATGTCGCCGTCCGGCGTGCGTGAGCCAGTGCACCGTGCCACCTGCAAGACCATCGAGCCGGAAGAAATCTGGCGCGTGATCGGCAACTACGCCCAGGCCGCGCGGCGCGCCAAGGCCGGTGGCCTGGACGGTGTGGAACTGTCGGCAGTGCACCAGCACATGATCGACCAGTTCTGGAGCCCACGGGTCAACAAGCGTACCGACGAATGGGGCGGCACCTTTGAAGGCCGCATGAAGTTTGGCCTGGAAGTGCTCAAAGCCGTGCGTGCCGAGGTCGGTGACGACTTCTGCGTGGGCATGCGCCTGTGCGGTGACGAATTCCACCCGGACGGCCTGTCCCACGAGGACATGAAGCAGATCGCCAAGTATTACGACGACACCGGCATGCTCGATTTCATCGGCGTGGTGGGCTCGGGTTGCGATACGCACAACACCCTGGCCAACGTGATTCCCAACATGAGTTATCCACCGGAGCCGTTCCTGCACCTGGCCGCCGGTATCAAGGAAGTGGTCAAGGTCCCGGTGCTGCACGCGCAGAACATCAAGGACCCGAACCAGGCCACCCGAATTCTGGAAGGCGGCTACGTGGACATGGTCGGCATGACCCGTGCGCACATCGCCGACCCGCACCTGATCGCCAAGATCAAGATGGGCCAGATCGACCAGATCAAGCAGTGCGTGGGCGCCAACTACTGCATCGACCGCCAGTACCAAGGGCTGGATGTGCTGTGCATCCAGAACGCCGCGACGTCGCGTGAATACATGGGCGTGCCGCACATCATCGAGAAATCCACCGGGCCCAAGCGCAAAGTCGTGGTGGTCGGTGCCGGCCCGGCCGGGATGGAAGCAGCACGCGTGGCCGCCGAGCGTGGCCACGACGTGACCCTGCTCGAGAAGAAAGAGTTTATCGGCGGGCAGATCACCACAGCCTCCAAGGCGCCGCAGCGTGACCAGATTGCCGGCATCACCCGCTGGTTCCAGTTGGAGCTGGCGCGCTTGAAAGTCGACCTGCGCCTGGGCGTGGCCGCCGATGCCGCCACCATCCTGGACCTGCGTCCGGATGTGGTGGTGCTGGCGGTGGGCGGGCACCCGAACGTCGAGCAGAACGAGCACTGGGGCGCGGCCGAAGGCTTGGTCGTCAGCAGTTGGGATGTGCTCGACGGCAAGGTGGCGCCGGGCAAGAACGTGCTGGTGTACGACACCATCTGTGAATTCACCGGCATGTCGGTCGCCGACTTCCTGGCCGACAAAGGCAGCCAGGTCGAGATCGTCACCGATGACATCAAGCCCGGCGTGGCCATCGGCGGTACGTCGTTCCCGACCTACTACCGCAGCATGTACCCCAAGGAAGTGATCATGACCGGCGACATGATGCTGGAAAAGGTCTACCGCGAGGGCGACAAGCTGGTGGCGGTGCTGGAGAACGAATACACCGGTGCCAAGGAGGAACGAGTGGTCGACCAGGTGGTGGTGGAGAACGGCGTGCGTCCGGATGAAGCCATCTACTACGCGCTCAAGGAAGGCTCGCGCAACAAGGGCCAGATCGACGTCGAAGCCCTGTTCGCGATCAAGCCGCAGCCGTGCTTGAGCGAGGCGGGTGACGGGTACTTGCTGTTCCGCATTGGCGACTGTGTGGCGCAGCGTAATACCCACGCTGCGATCTATGACGCCCTGCGCTTGTGCAAGGACTTCTAGCAAACCACCGAGCCACTGTGTACTCGATCTACATGTGGGAGCTGAACAATGTGGGAGCCGGGCTTGCCCGCGATGCAGGCGACTCGGTCTTGAGTGAAACCGAGGCGATGCCATCGCAGGCACGCCAGCTCCCACAGTGATCCGGCTCCCATGCAAGACCCGCGTGGTCTTTGGGAGCTTCACCATGTTGAACACCTTGCTTCCTATCCTCTTGTTCGCGGCCCTGGGCCTTGCCGTCCTCGGCGCCTTGCGCCGGGTAAACATGTGGCGCCGTGGCCGTGCTTCCAAGGTCGATCTGCTGGGCGGCCTGCTGGCCATGCCCAAGCGCTACATGGTTGACCTGCACCACGTGGTTGCCCGCGACAAATACATCGCCAACACCCACGTCGCCACGGCGCTCGGCTTTGTATTGTCGGCACTGCTGGCGATCCTGGTGCACGGCTTCGGCCTGCAGAACCGCATCCTCGGCTACGCCTTGCTGCTGGCGTCGGTGCTGATGTTTGTCGGCGCCACGTTCGTCTACCTGCGTCGGCGCAACCCGCCGTCGCGCTTGTCCAAAGGCCCGTGGATGCGCCTGCCGAAAAGCCTGATGGCATTCTCGGTGAGTTTCTTCCTGGTGACGCTGCCGGTGGCGGGCATCCTGCCGGCTGATTTTGGCGGCTGGCTGCTGGCCGCGTTACTGGGTGTCGGTGTGCTGTGGGGCGTGTCCGAGATGTTCTTCGGCATGACCTGGGGCGGCCCCATGAAGCACGCCTTCGCTGGTGCCCTGCACCTGGCCTGGCACCGCCGCGCCGAACGCTTTGGCGGTGGCCGTTCCACCGGTTTGAAGCCCTTGGACCTCAGCGATAAAACCGCACCACTGGGCGTGGAAAAGCCCAAGGATTTCACCTGGAACCAACTGCTCGGCTTCGACGCCTGCGTGCAGTGCGGCAAGTGCGAAGCCGCGTGCCCGGCGTTCGCCGCTGGCCAGCCGCTGAACCCGAAAAAGCTGATCCAGGACATGGTCGTCGGCCTCGCCGGCGGCACCGATGCGAAATTCGCCGGCAGCCCGTACCCGGGCAAACCGGTGGGCGAACACGGTGGCAACCCGCACCAACCGATCGTCAATGGCCTGGTGGACGCCGAGACCCTGTGGTCGTGCACCACCTGCCGTGCCTGCGTGGAAGAGTGCCCGATGATGATCGAGCACGTGGACGCCATCGTCGACATGCGCCGCCACCTCACCCTGGAAAAAGGTGCCACCCCGAACAAGGGCGCCGAAGTCCTCGAGAACCTGATCGCCACTGACAACCCCGGTGGTTTCGCACCCGGCGGTCGCCTGAACTGGGCGGCGGATCTGAACCTGCCTCTGCTCAGCGACAAGGGCAGCTGCGAGGTGCTGTTCTGGGTCGGCGACGGCGCCTTCGACATGCGCAACCAACGTACCTTGCGTGCGTTCGTCAAAGTACTCAAGGCGGCCAAGGTCGACTTCGCCGTGCTCGGCCTGGAGGAACGCGACAGCGGCGACGTGGCCCGTCGTCTCGGCGATGAAGCGACCTTCCAGTTATTGGCTTCGCGCAATATCCAGACCCTGGCCAGATACAGCTTCAAGCGCATCGTGACCTGCGATCCGCACAGTTTCCATGTGCTCAAGAACGAGTACGGTGCCTTCAACGGAAATTACCTCGTGCAGCACCACAGTACGTTCATGGCCGAGCTGATCGGCGAGGGCGCGCTGAACCTGGGCCAGCACAAGGGTAATAGCGTGACCTATCACGACCCGTGCTACCTGGGTCGCTACAACGGTGAATACGAGGCGCCGCGCCAAGTGCTGCGGGCGCTGGGCATCGAGGTCAGGGAAATGCAACGCTCAGGCTTCCGTTCACGCTGCTGCGGCGGTGGTGGCGGTGCGCCGATTACCGACATTCCCGGCAAGCAACGGATCCCGGACATGCGCATGGACGACATCCGCGAAACCGGCGCCGAGCTGGTGGCCGTGGGTTGCCCGCAATGCACCGCGATGCTGGAAGGTGTGGTCGAGCCGCGCCCGCTGATCAAGGACATTGCCGAATTGGTGGCCGACGCGTTGCTTGAAGACGCTGCACCGGCCAAAGCCCCTATCAAGCGTCCTATCCAACAAACGTCTGCGCAGGTGCACTGATGAGCGACATTATCCGCCGCGACCCACGGGCCGAATGGATCGCCCGCAACCGCCTGCACCCGCTGCACGCGGCGATGCAGCCGGCCCAACACAGTTGGATGGGGCCTAACGGCGTCATCCGCAAGAACGTGCACGGCGTCGGTTTTATCGGCCCCAACGGCATCAAGCGCATCGACCGCAGTGGCGCCCAGCAGGGCGGTGCGGCCAAGCGCACGGCGGCGGTGGACGTGCAGTTGCCGCTGCATCAGGTGCCTGCGCCTGCGTTCTACATCAACGTGGTGCCGGACATGGTCGGTGGCCGCCTGAGCAGCCATGACCGCGATGTGCTGGGCCTGGCGCGGCAGCTCGCGGGCAGCGACGGTGCGGTGTTGGCGGTGGTGTTTGGCGAACACAAGGAGAACGCATTTGCTACTGCGGGCGTCGACCGCCTGCTGGTGCTGGAAGGCCACGAATTCGACGGTTATTCACCGGAGCAGCGCGTGCAAGGTTTGCGTGCTGTGGATAACCAGTTCAACCCGCGTCACTGGTTGCTGCCGGACAGCCGCAGCGGTGGCGGCGAACTGGGGCGGCGCTTTGCCGCCAGCCTCAAGGAGCGCCCGGCCACACGGGTCTGGCAGATCAAGGGCGACGAATGCATCGGCCGCGCCGGCGCAGGCCAGGAAGACTTGGCCCGGCCCCTGCCGCGCCTGATCCTGGCTGCCGCGGAATGCGCCGAACCGGTCAGCGAGACCCGGCACGAAGTATTGCCGGTGGAGTTATCCACAGCCCTGGCGCGCAGCCTGCCGCGCATTGAGGACCTGGGTGCGGTAGCGGTGGACCCGGGTGCGATTCCCATGGCCGAGGCGGAGTTTATTTTCTCCGGTGGCAATGGCGTGAAGGACTGGGCGCTGTTCCACCAGGCCGCCGCTGCGTTGGGCGCCACCGAGGGCGCTTCGCGGGTAGCGGTGGACGATGGCTTCATGGCGCGTGATCGTCAGGTCGGCGCCAGCGGCACCTGGGTCACGGCGCGGGTGTATGTGGCCGTGGGCATTTCCGGGGCGATCCAGCACCTGCAGGGCATCGGTGCCTGTGACAAGGTGGTGGCGATCAACCTCGACCCCGGTTGCGACATGATCAAGCGTGCCGACCTCTCGGTCATCGGCGAGAGCGCCGCAATACTGCAAGCCTTGATCGCTGCGGTCGAGGCCTACCGCAACGGCGCCAAGCGCGATGCAGCTTAAGGATATGGCCATGACGACGAATGTAATCAGCCTGGTTTCCATCGGTGCCCACCCGACCTCCGGGCGCCCGCGCCGTGCAGAGCAGGACGCGCGAGCGGTTGAACTGGGCCTGCAAATGGCTGGGGATAAGTTGCAGGTGCTGCATGCCGGCGACATCGCCGAACCGGCGCTGCGCAGCTACCTGGGCATGGGCTTGCCGCAGTTGCACGTGCTGGAACAACCGGCCGGCAGCGACGCCTTGCCGGTCCTCAGTGAGTATCTGCGCGATGCCGGTGCCCAGGTGGTGCTTGCTGGCAGCCAGGCCGAAACCGGTGAAGGTTCGGGTATGTTGCCGTTTTTGCTCGCCGAGCAATTGGGCTGGCCGTTGATTGTCGGGCTGGCGCAGGTGGAGTCCATCGATGGCGGCGTGGCCCATGTGCTGCAAGCCTTGCCACGTGGCCAGCGGCGGCGCTTGAAGGTGCGCCTGCCGTTCCTGGCGACGGTGGATAACGCGGCGCCCAAGCCCCGGCAGAGCGCCTATGGCCCGGCGCAGCGCGGTGAGCTGGCCGCCCATGACGTCGAGGTCGAGCAGGACGCGTTATTCACAGGCGCCGTGCTGCAACCGGCCAAGCCCCGCCCCAAGCGCCTCAAGGTGATCAAGGCCAAGAGCGGTGCTGACCGCATGAAAGCCGCCACGGCCAAGGCCAGTGGCGGCGGCGGGCAGGTGCTCAAGGGGCTCAGCCCGGAAGCGGGCGCCGAGGCCATTCTCAAACTGTTGGTTGAGGAAGGCGTCGTACGCTGATCGAATGTGACAGCGGGCTTGCTCGCGAATGCAGTGGACCCGTCAGTGCCTATGTTGGCTGACTCTGCGCCTTCGCGAGCAAGCCCGCTCCCATATTGGTTTTTGCACTGTCCGTGAGATTACCCACAATCCCTGTTGACCCGTCTGTGGATAACCTGTTCGCGGCTGTCCACAGCCCCTTAGAATCAAGCCCTCCAGCCCGCTGTACGAAAAACAACCAGGGTAACTGACGGTTTTTACTCGGTTTTTTCGCGCTGTCCGAGCATTTTTACGCACAGAGTTGCCCCCATACTCTGTTGGCGCTTCTGTGGATAAGGTGTTCGCTATCGGCTGCAGCCCATATAAATCAAGGCTTTCATTTGACTGATCAAAATATGATCAATTTGGGTTATTTATTCACCTGGATCTCTGGAAACCGCGATTTATGAAGCTTTGAAGGGGTTTTCCACAGCGTCGTTCAAGTTGCCCCCAAAGTCTGTTGGTGCTTCTGTGGATAAGGTGTTTGCGTACCTCTGCACGTCACGTAATACAAGGCTTCCAATGGTTTGATCAATAAGTGATCAACCATGGCTAAAAACCCGGTACGCAAATAAGTCACGGATTTTCTTGATTTAATTTAGGGCGTAAGGCGCACTTGCCCACAATTGCTGTGGGTGGCTTTGTGGATAAGTTGTTGGGTAAAGGCTGGAGGGCACGACAGGAGAGGGGTTCAACGGTTTTGATTAAAATTTGAACAGTGCGTGGGAGCCGGCTTGCCGGCTCCCACGGAGGGGAGGGTTACTCGTGAACCGCAACGCCCTTGAGGTAAGGCGCCGGTGCGGCCCCCAGGTTGCTCAACATGCGCTCGCTGTACCAGTCGACGAAGTTCACCACGCCAAACTCATAGGTCTTGGAGTACGGGCCGGGCTGGTAGGCGGTGGAGTTGATGCCGCGCTGGTTTTCTTCGGCCAGGCGACGGTCCTGGTCGTTGGTGGCGTCCCACACCTCGCGCATGCGCGCCGGGTCGTAGTCCACACCTTCCACGGCGTCCTTGTGCACCAACCACTTGGTGGTGACCATGGTCTCCTGGGCGCTGATCGGCCATACGGTGAACACGATGATGTGGTCGCCCATGCAGTGGTTCCAGGAGTGAGGCAGGTGCAGGATGCGCATCGAGCCCAGGTCCGGGTTCTTGATGCGGCCCATGAGCTTGGCGCAGCCCTGCTTGCCGTCCAGGGTCATCGACACGGTGCCCTTGAGCAGCGGCATGCGCACGATGCGGTTACGCAGGCCAAAGCTGGCATGGGCGTAAGGGATTTTCTCGGCATCCCAGGCGGCGGCCGAGGCGGCAACATGGTCCTTGAACGCCTGGTCGGCGCGCGGGTCGGTGACGTCATCCCATTCCAGCAGGGTTTTCAACAGCTCCGGGTGTGACGCGTTGCAGTGGTAGCACTCGCGGTTGTTTTCCAGCACCAGCTTCCAGTTGGCCTTTTCCATCAAGGTGGTTTGCACCGCCACCTTGGTGTTTTCCATGTCGTAGGGTTCCATGTAGTGGTTAAGCGTCGACAGGAAGTCATCGATGGCCGGTGGGTTCTCCGACAGGCTGATGAAAATGTAGCCGCCGGCGGTCTTCACGTTCACTGGCTTGAGACCGTACTGCTTCATGTCGAAGTCGGCGCCCATCTCGGTGCCGGCGAACAGCAGGCGGCCGTCCAGTTCGTAAGTCCACTGGTGGTAGTGGCAAACGAGTTTGGCGACCTTGCCCTTGTCACTGGTGCACAAGCGCGAGCCACGGTGACGGCACACGTTATGGAAGGCATGTACCACGCCTTCGGCGCCACGGATCACGATGATGGGGTTCTTGCCCACTTGCAGGGTCAGGTAGTTGCCCTTGGTGGGGATCTCGCAGGTCATGCCGGCGATCAGCCACTCTTTTTGGAAGATCTCCTGCATGTCGATATCGAACAGCCGCTCATCAGAGTAAAACGGCTGTGGCAGCGAGAAAGTACGCTCGCGCTCTTGCAGCATTTGCGCGGTGGCCTTGCGTGCGGGTTCCAGCGGATCGCCCAAGCTTAAGGTTGCGGTGACGTCCATCGTGTGTGTCCTCAGGGCCATTCGGTGTGGCCGGCGAATAGTGGCTGATCAGGTTTGCAGCAAGGCGTAAAGAAAGCGTCTGTGTTGGGAGCGAGTGTGGGGCCGCCGATGCGGCGAACCTTATCCATGGGCGACATGGCCCAATCTGATCCCGACGCGCAACCCTAGGTCGTTGGGGGCTGGTCGCGATAAGTATGTGAATGTCGCAGATAGGTAAATGGGTGGTTCTTGCGTTACGCAGAATCGCCACCATAAGGCCGACGTCGGCGGTGGAGAACAACATGTCCAGCAATTTCCTGAATCCGGTAACTACCCAGACCTGGGCCAATGGTCGGCACATCGTCCGTTGTGTCAAAGTCATCCAGGAAACCTGGGACGTGCGCACGTTCTGTTTCATGGCCGACCAGCCGATCCTGTTCTTTTTCAAGCCGGGGCAGTTCGTTACCCTGGAGCTGGAAATCGACGGCCAGCCGATCATGCGCTCCTACACCATTTCCAGTTCGCCGTCGGTGCCTTACAGCTTCTCGGTGACCATCAAGCGCGTACCCGGCGGCAAGGTCTCCAACTGGCTGCACGACACCTTGCACGAAGGCCAGGAGCTGGCGGTGCACGGCCCGGTAGGTTTGTTCAATGCCATCGATTTCCCCAGCCCGAAAGTGTTGTACCTCAGCGGCGGCGTCGGCATCACGCCCGTCATGTCCATGGCACGCTGGTTCTACGACACCAACGCCAACGTCGACATGACGTTTATCCACAGCGCGCGCTCGCCCAAGGACATCATCTACCACCGCGAGCTGGAGCACATGGCATCGCGGATCGACAACTTCAGCCTGCACCTGATCTGCGAGAAACACGGCTTGGGTGAGCCATGGGCGGGGTATCGCGGTTACCTGAACCACAAGATGCTCGAACTGATGGTGCCGGACTTCCTCGAGCGCGAAGTTTTCTGCTGCGGCCCTACGCCTTACATGAATGCAGTGAAGCGTCTGCTCGAAGTGGCGGGTTTCGACATGACCCGGTATCACGAGGAATCCTTCGGCGCCACGCCGCCGGAAGCCCGTGCGGATGCCGTGGAGCAGGCTGAACAAGCTGCCGACGCGCCAGAAATCGACCTGGCTGACCTGCATCAGGTGGAATTCATTGCCTCGGGCAAGAGCATTCGCGTGGCCCCAGGCGAAACCGTGCATGCTGCGGCTGCCAAGCTCGGCTTGTTGATCCCGAAAGCCTGCGGCATGGGCATCTGCGGTACGTGCAAGGTGATGAAGCTGGGGGGCGAGGTCGAGATGGACCACAACGGCGGGATTACGGAAGAGGACGAAGCCGAAGGCTACATCCTGTCGTGCTGCAGTGTGCCAAAGGGCGACGTGCGCATCGAGTTCTGACTGTCATGATCCGCGCCGGAGGCCATGAGTCGCCGGCGCGGGCCTTAACAGTTACTGGGCGTAGATATGGACGACGAAATGTTGACCTGATACTGTCAGTTCGTAGAGTTTGTCGTAGATCCTCAACGTCCTCGATGGCTCTTTGATAGTGTCGCCGATTTTTGCGTATTTCCTGAATTCATCCCAATCAATGACGGTGGTGTTGACGGTCCCGTCGCTCTGAAGGGTGTCGCCGTTGCTTTGATATTCCATGATGTAGCCCTCTGCAGGATTTCCATTTCCGACCGAATGTTCGGCAGGCATTCAGCCCCGAAAGAACGCGTCCGTTTGTTCGGGGTGACGAGATCCTATCCAACGCAAGGGGTAGATAGATACTGTCAGAAATACGTACAAACAGTCTCTGCAGAGTCGCTGAAAGGCCCGTCGTTTCAGGCCTCCATCACTTTCCGAATATCCGCTGCCAGTTCTCTTACACGCTCTTCCTCGGTATCCCACGCACACATGAAGCGCGCGCCGCCTTTGCCGATGAAGGTGTAGAAACGCCACCCCTTGTCGGTCAGCGCTGCGATGGCCGGTTCCGAGAGTTGCAGGAACACGCCGTTGGCTTGCACCGGGAACATCAACTCCACGCCGGGAATATCCGCCACCAGGCTGCTCAGCAGCTGCGCGCAGTGGTTGGCGTGGCGTGCGTGCTTGAGCCAGGCATCGTTTTCCAGCAGGCCCACCCATGGCGCAGACAGGAAGCGCATTTTCGACGCCAGCTGGCCCGCCTGTTTGCAGCGGTAGTCGAAGTCTTCGGCTAACTTGTGGTTGAAGAACAGGATCGCTTCGCCCACGGCCATGCCGTTCTTGGTGCCGCCAAAGCACAGCACGTCCACGCCGGCTTTCCAGGTCAGGTCCGCGGGCGAGCAACCCAGGAACGCGCACGCGTTGGAGAAGCGTGCGCCGTCCATGTGCAGGTTCAGCCCCAGCTCCTTGCAGGTCACGCTGATGGCGCGGATTTCTTCCGGGGTGTACACGCTGCCGACTTCAGTGGCTTGGGTCAGGGTGACCACGCGCGGCTTGGGGTAGTGGATGTCCTGGCGCTTGAGTGCGATCTCGCGGATCGACTCCGGGGTCAGCTTGCCGTTTTCGGTGCGGGCGGTGAGCAGCTTGGAGCCGTTGGAGAAAAACTCCGGCGCACCACATTCGTCGGTTTCGACGTGGGCGGTTTCCGAGCAAATCACGCTATGGTAGCTCTGGCACAGCGAGGACAGCGCCAGGGAGTTGGCGGCAGTGCCGTTGAAGGCGAAGAACACTTCGCAGTCGGTTTCGAACAGGTTGCGGAAACCGTCGGCGGCGCGGTGGGTCCATTCATCATCGCCGTAGGCGCGCTGATGGCCCTGGTTGGCTTGTTCCATGGCGGCCCAGGCTTCCGGGCAGATGCCGGAATAGTTGTCACTGGCGAATTGTTGGCTCTTGTCGGTCATGGCCCATTCCTGTGGTCGATGTTGGTGCGCACTGTAACCAAGATTGTCGCGGGTGCGCACGCACTGTAAATGCAAAGTCACTGGGGAATTATGCACGGTACTGAAACGATGCCTGTCGGACGCGTCCGTGATGGCGCCCTGGATCTGCTCAAGTGGTTGGCGCTGGTGAGCATGGTGCTGGACCACCTGCGGTATGTCGGTTTGAGCCTGGACGGCCTGTATGTGCCTGGGCGCCTGGCGTTTCCTTGGTTTTGCCTGGCGATTGCGGCGAATCTGCATCGGGTTCGAAGTGCGCCGGTGACGGGCCAATGGCGCTACTTGGGTTGGCTGTTGCTGTTCAGCGTGATCAGCGAAGTGCCTTATCGAATGTTCATCGACGATGCCGATACGTTGAACGTATTGCCGACCCTCGCGCTGGGCCTGCTCGTTGCCCGAGGATGGCAGCAGAAGGCGCTTTTTGATCGAGGATTGGCGCTGATCGCCGTTGTGACGGCGGCGGTGTTTGCCACGCACCTGATGTTCGGTTTCTTTGGCGTGTTGCTGCCGTTGGCCATGCTATTGGTGTTCAGTCGTCCATGGTATTTCAGCGTGTTGCCTGGAGTGGTGTGTGTTGCCGCCAACCAATGGCAGATTCTGCTCAACAGCGATACGCTCGTGGCGACAGTGGGGTTGGCGGCGTGCCTGATTGCGCCATTGGCTGGGTTGGTCTTGTTGCGACATGGGCAAAATGTCTCGCCGCCGGCCATGCGCCGCTGGGCGTATGCCCTCTATCCGCTGCATTTTCTGCTGCTTCTGCTCCTTCGCAAGATCATCAGCTAGCCAGCTCCCACACAAGCTAGCTCCCACATTTGTTTTGTGTCGCTCACCTAATGTCGTAAACGCACCTTTGCGTGGCGTCCGTAGGCATTTGACCTGTCTGCGCCAGCCCTACCATCGCATCAAAGGGCCCTGCACGGGCCTCAACAATACGAAAGGCTGGGAGAGACGCGATGTTCAGCAAAAAAGACCAGATCCAGGGATATGACGACGCCTTGCTGGCGGCCATGAATGCCGAGGAGCAGCGTCAGGAAGATCATATCGAGCTGATCGCGTCAGAGAACTACACCAGCAAGCGCGTGATGGAAGCCCAGGGCAGTGGCCTCACCAACAAATACGCCGAAGGCTACCCAGGCAAGCGTTACTACGGTGGCTGCGAGCACGTGGACAAGGTCGAAGCCCTGGCCATCGAACGCGCCAAGCAACTGTTCGGCGCCGATTACGCCAACGTTCAGCCGCACTCCGGTTCCTCCGCCAACAGCGCCGTGTACCTGGCCCTGCTGCAAGCCGGCGACACCATCCTCGGCATGAGCCTGGCCCACGGCGGCCACTTGACCCACGGCGCCAAGGTGTCGTCCTCGGGCAAGCTGTACAACGCAGTGCAGTACGGCATCAACACCGATACCGGCCTGATCGACTACGACGAAGTCGAGCGCCTGGCCGTCGAGCACAAGCCTAAGATGGTCGTGGCTGGTTTCTCCGCCTACTCCAAGACCCTGGATTTCCCACGCTTTCGCGCCATCGCCGACAAGGTCGGAGCGCTGCTGTTCGTCGACATGGCCCACGTCGCAGGCCTGGTTGCCGCCGGCCTGTACCCGAACCCGCTGCCGTACGCCGATGTGGTCACCACCACCACCCACAAGACCCTGCGCGGCCCACGTGGCGGCCTGATCCTGGCCAAGGCCAACGAAGAAATCGAGAAGAAACTCAACGCTGCCGTGTTCCCGGGTGCCCAGGGCGGCCCGCTGATGCACGTGATCGCCGGCAAGGCCGTGTGCTTCAAGGAAGCCCAGGAGCCTGGCTTCAAGGTCTACCAGCAGCAAGTGATCGACAACGCACAGGCCATGGCCAGCGTGTTTATCCAGCGGGGCTACGATGTCGTGTCCGGCGGTACTGATAACCACCTGTTCCTGGTCAGCCTGATCCGTCAGGGCCTCACCGGCAAGGAAGCGGACGCAGCTCTCGGCCGCGCCCACATCACGGTCAACAAGAACGCCGTGCCGAATGACCCGCAGTCGCCGTTCGTGACCTCGGGCCTGCGCATCGGCACCCCGGCGGTGACCACGCGGGGTTTCAAAGTGCCGCAGTGCATCGAACTGGCCGGCTGGATCTGCGACATCCTCGACAACCTCGGCGACGCCGATGTCGAGGCCAACGTGGCCAAGCACGTGTCTGCCCTGTGCGCTGATTTCCCGGTTTATCGCTGAGCGCGGTTTTGGAGTAATGACTATGCAACGCTACTCGGGCTTCGGCCTCTTCAAGCACTCACTCAGCCACCACGAAAACTGGCAGAAGATGTGGCGCACGCCGACCCCTAAAAAGGTCTACGACGTGGTCATCGTCGGCGGCGGCGGGCATGGTCTGGCGACCGCTTACTACCTGGCCAAGGAACACGGCATCACCAACGTGGCCGTGGTCGAGAAAGGCTGGCTGGGCGGCGGTAACACCGCGCGCAACACCACCATCGTGCGTTCCAACTACCTGTGGGACGAGTCGGCGCACCTGTACGAACACGCGATGAAACTGTGGGAAGGCCTGTCCCAGGACCTGAACTACAACGTGATGTTCTCCCAGCGCGGCGTCTACAACCTGTGCCACACCCTGCAGGACATCCGTGATTCCGAGCGCCGCGTGAGTGCCAACCGCCTCAACGGTGTGGACGGCGAACTGCTCAATGCCAAACAAGTGGCCGACGAGATCCCGTACCTCGACTGCTCGAAAAACACCCGTTACCCGGTACTCGGCGCCACCGTGCAACGCCGCGGCGGCGTGGCCCGTCACGATGCCGTGGCCTGGGGCTTCGCGCGTGCCGCCGACGCACTCGGCGTGGACTTGATCCAGCAGACCGAAGTGATCGGCTTTCGCAAGGAAAACGGCGTGTGCATCGGCGTGGAAACCAACAAGGGCTTTATCGGCGCCAAGCGCGTCGGCGTGGTGACCGCCGGTAACTCCGGGCACATGGCTTCGCTCGCCGGGTTCCGCCTGCCGATCGAATCCCATCCGCTGCAAGCGCTGGTGTCGGAGCCGATCAAGCCGATCATCGACAGCGTGATCATGTCCAACGCCGTGCACGGTTACATCAGCCAGTCCGACAAGGGTGACCTGGTGATCGGTGCCGGTATCGACGGCTACAACGGCTACGGCCAGCGCGGCTCTTACCCGGTGATCGAACACACCATCCAGGCCATCGTCGAGATGTTCCCGGTGCTGTCTCGCGTGCGCATGAACCGCCAGTGGGGCGGCATCGTCGACACCACCCCCGACGCCTGCCCGATCATCTCCAAGACGCCCGTGCCAAACATGTTCTTCAACTGCGGTTGGGGCACCGGTGGCTTCAAGGCCACGCCGGGCTCAGGCAACGTGTTTGCCGCCAGCCTCGCCAAGGGTGAAATGCACCCGCTGGCCGCGCCTTTTTCCATCGACCGTTTCCACAACGGTGCGTTGATCGACGAACACGGCGCTGCGGCCGTCGCCCACTAACAGGAGAAATTCCCTATGTTGCATATCTTCTGTCCTCACTGTGGCGAACTGCGCTCCGAAGAGGAATTCCACGCGTCCGGCCAAGCGCACATCCCGCGCCCGCTGGACCCGAACGCCTGCACCGATGAAGAGTGGGGCGACTACATGTTCTTCCGCGACAACCCCCGTGGCCTGCACCACGAACTGTGGATTCACGCCGCCGGTTGCCGCCAGTACTTCAACGCGACCCGCGACACCCTGACCTACGAAATTCTTGAAACCTACAAGATCGGCGAGAAGCCGCAATTCACCGCCAAGGCCGCTGGAGAGAAGGTATGAGCCAGATCAATCGCCTGTCCAACGGTGGCCGCATCGACCGCAACAAGGTGCTGACCTTCAGCTTCAACGGCCAGACCTACAAAGGCTTTGAAGGCGACACCCTGGCCGCCGCGCTGCTGGCCAACGGCGTCGATATCATCGGCCGCAGCTTCAAGTATTCGCGCCCACGCGGCATCTTCGCTGCCGGCGCCGAAGAGCCGAACGCAGTGCTGCAGATCGGCGCTACCGAAGCCACGCAAATCCCTAACGTGCGCGCCACGCAACAGGCGCTGTACCAAGGGTTGGTCGCCACTAGCACCAACGGCTGGCCGAGCGTCAACAACGACATGATGGGCATCCTCGGCAAGGTCGGCGGCAAGCTGATGCCGCCGGGTTTCTACTACAAAACCTTCATGTACCCCCAATCGTTCTGGATGACCTACGAGAAGTACATCCGTAAAGCTGCCGGCCTCGGCCGCTCGCCGACCGAGAACGACCCGGACACCTACGACAACTTCAACCGTCACTGCGACGTGTTGGTGGTTGGCGCCGGCCCTGCTGGCCTGGCCGCCGCACTGGCTGCTGCGCGCAGCGGTGCCCGCGTGATCCTCGCCGATGAACAGGAAGAGTTCGGTGGTTCGCTGCTGGACTCGCGCGAAAGCCTTGACGGCAAGCCGGCTGCTGATTGGGTCGCCAGCGTCATCGCAGAACTCAAAGCCCTGCCGGATGTGGTGCTGCTGCCTCGCGCCACCGTCAACGGCTACCATGACCATAACTTCCTGACCATTCACGAACGCCTCACCGACCACCTCGGTGACCGTGCGCCGGTGGGTGTAGTGCGCCAGCGTATCCACCGTGTACGCGCCAAGCGCGTGGTGCTGGCGACCGGTGCGTGCGAGCGGCCGCTGGTGTACGGCAACAACGACGTGCCGGGCAACATGCTCGCCGGCGCTGTCTCGACTTACGTGCGCCGCTACGGCGTGGCGCCGGGCAAGAAGCTGGTGCTGTCGACCAACAACGACCATGCCTACCGCGTTGCGCTGGACTGGCTCGACGCCGGCCTTTCAGTGGTGGCGGTGGCCGATGTGCGCCACAACCCACGCGGGGCCCTGGTTGAAGAAGCGCGCGCCAAAGGCATTCGCATCCTCACCGGCAGCGCCGTGATCGAGGCCCGTGGCAGCAAGCATGTCACTGCCGCCCGGGTGGCCGCGATCGATGTGAAAGCGCACAAAGTCACCAGCCCTGGCGAGTGGCTGGAGTGCGACCTGGTGGCCAGTTCCGGTGGCTACAGCCCGGTGGTTCACCTGGCCTCGCACCTGGGCGGCAAGCCGACCTGGCGTGAAGACATCCTCGGATTCGTACCGGGTGAGGCCCCGCAGAAGCGCGTGTGCGTCGGTGGTATCAACGGTGTCTACGGCCTCGCTGATTCCCTGGCCGATGGTTTTGAAGGCGGCGTGCGCGCGGCCAGCGAAGCCGGTTTTACCCCGGTGGAAGGCACGTTGCCAAAAGCCTTGAGCCGCTTGGAAGAGCCGACACTTGGCATCTATCAAGTACCGCATGACAAACCGACTGCACGGGCACCGAAGCAATTCGTCGACCTGCAAAACGACGTGACCGCCGCCGCCATCGAACTGGCGACCCGCGAAGGGTTCGAGTCGGTCGAGCATGTCAAACGCTATACCGCGCTGGGCTTCGGCACCGACCAGGGCAAACTGGGCAACGTCAACGGCCTGGCCATTGCCGCGCGCTCCCTGAACGTGACCATCCCGCAGATGGGCACCACCATGTTCCGCCCCAACTACACGCCAGTCACCTTTGGCGCGGTAGCGGGGCGTCACTGTGGGCATATCTTCGAGCCGGTGCGCTACACCGCACTGCAGGCCTGGCACGTGAAGAACGGCGCCGAGTTTGAAGACGTCGGCCAGTGGAAACGGCCTTGGTATTTCCCACGCAACGGTGAAGACCTGCACGCCGCGGTGAAACGCGAATGCCTGGCCGTGCGCGACAGCGTCGGCCTGTTGGACGCGTCCACCCTCGGCAAGATCGACATCCAGGGCCCTGATGCCCGCGAATTCCTCAACCGCATCTACAGCAACGCCTGGACCAAGCTCGATGTGGGCAAGGCGCGCTACGGCCTGATGTGCAAGGAAGATGGCATGGTCTTCGACGATGGCGTGACTGCCTGCCTCGCCGACAACCATTTCCTGATGACCACCACCACCGGCGGCGCCGCCCGCGTGCTGCAGTGGCTGGAAATCTATCAACAGACCGAGTGGCCAGACCTCAAGGTGTACTTCACCTCGGTCACCGACCACTGGGCGACCATGACCTTGTCCGGCCCCAACAGCCGCAAGCTGCTGGCGGAAGTGACCGATATCGACCTGGACAAGGACGGCTTCCCGTTCATGACCTGGAAAGAAGGCCTGGTCGGCGGTGTGCCGGCGCGGGTGTTCCGCATCTCGTTCACCGGTGAGCTGTCGTATGAAGTCAACGTGCAGGCCGACTACGCCATGGGCGTGCTGGAAAAGATCGTCGAGGCCGGCAAGCAGTACAACCTGACCCCGTACGGCACCGAAACCATGCACGTACTGCGGGCCGAGAAGGGCTTCATCATCGTCGGCCAGGACACCGACGGCTCGATGACCCCGGACGACCTGAACATGGGCTGGTGCGTCGGCCGTACCAAGCCGTTCTCATGGATCGGCTGGCGTGGCATGAACCGTGAAGACTGCGTCCGGGAAGAGCGTAAGCAACTGGTGGGCCTCAAGCCGATCGATCCGACAGTGTGGCTGCCGGAAGGCGCGCAGTTGGTGCTTGATCCGAAGCAGTCGATCCCGATGAAGATGGTCGGCCACGTCACCTCAAGCTATGCGCACAACTCCCTGGGCTATTCGTTTGCGATGGCGGTGGTGAAAGGCGGCTTGAAGCGCATGGGCGAGCGGGTGTTCTCACCCCAGGCGGACGGCAGCGTGATCGAGGCGGAGATTGTGTCTTCGGTGTTCTTCGATCCTAAGGGTGATCGCCAGAACATCTGACAGACCGAGGTGCCTGCATCGCAGGCAAGCCAGCTCCCACCGTTGGAATGCGTTTCCCTGTGGGAGCCGGGCTTGCCCGCGAGAAGGCCAGAACAGTCACTGCAAGACCTACAGAATTCAAACAGGTGCTTTATGACAGCAGCCAATGTTTACCAACAACGCCCCACCACCGGCGCCAAGGCCGAGTCCTCGCTGCACCATGCCGACCTCGCCAGCTTGGTTGGCAAGGGCCGCAAGAACGCCGGCGTGACCGTGCGTGAAAAGAAACTCCTGGGCCACCTGACCATTCGTGGCGACGGCCACGACGCCGCCTTCGCCGCTGGGGTGCACAAAGCCCTCGGCATCGAACTGCCCGGTGCCCTGACCGTGATCGTGCAGGGCGAAACCAGCCTGCAATGGCTCGGCCCGGACGAGTGGCTGCTGATCGTGCCCAGCGGTGATGAATTCGCCGCCGAACAAAACCTGCGTGCCGCCCTGGGTGACTTGCATATCCAGATCGTCAACGTCAGCGGCGGCCAGCAGATCCTCGAACTCAGCGGCCCGAATGTGCGCGACGTGCTGATGAAGTCCACCAGCTATGACGTGCATCCCAACAACTTCCCGGTGGGCAAGGCGGTGGGCACCGTGTTCGCCAAGTCGCAACTGGTGATCCGCCACACGGCGCCAGACACCTGGGAGCTGGTGATTCGTCGCAGCTTCTCGGATTACTGGTGGTTGTGGCTGCAGGATGCATCTGCCGAATTCGGCCTGAGCGTTCAAGCCTGAGGAATACCCATGAGCCGCGCACCCGATACATGGATTTTGACCGCCGACTGCCCCAGCGTGCTCGGCACGGTGGACGCGGTCACCCGCTATCTGTTCGAGCAGGGCTGCTACGTCACCGAGCACCACTCGTTCGATGACCGCCTCTCGGGTCGGTTTTTTATCCGCGTGGAGTTCCGTCAGCCCGACGGCTTCGACGAGCAGGCATTTCGCGATGGCCTCGCCACCCGCGGCCAGGCTTTCGGCATGATCTTCGAGCTGACGGCGCCGAACTACCGGCCAAAAGTGGTGATCATGGTCTCCAAGGCCGATCACTGCTTGAACGACCTGCTGTACCGCCAGCGTATCGGCCAGCTGTCGATGGACGTGGTCGCGGTGGTGTCCAACCACCCCGATTTGCAGCCGTTGGCCGACTGGCACCAGATTCCCTACTACCATTTCCCCCTCGACCCCAACGACAAACCGTCCCAGGAGCATCAAGTGTGGCAAGTGGTGGAAGACACCGGCGCCGAATTGGTGATCCTTGCACGCTACATGCAAGTGCTGTCGCCGGAGC
The DNA here is from genome assembly GCF_002980075.1 of Pseudomonas sp. MYb13. NCBI lineage: Bacteria > Pseudomonadati > Pseudomonadota > Gammaproteobacteria > Pseudomonadales > Pseudomonadaceae > Pseudomonas > Pseudomonas sp. MYb13. The sequence continues at coordinate 638,448 of NZ_PCQI01000001.1, forward strand.
TGTGCCGCAAGCTGGATGGCAAGGCCATCAACATTCACCACTCGTTGCTGCCGGGTTTCAAGGGCGCCAAGCCGTATCACCAGGCGTACAACAAGGGGGTGAAGTTGGTAGGGGCCACGGCGCATTACATCAACAACGACCTGGATGAAGGCCCGATCATTGCCCAGGGGGTGGAGGTGGTGGACCACAGTCACTACCCCGAGGACCTGATTGCCAAGGGGCGGGATATCGAGGGGCTGACCCTGGCCCGGGCGGTGGGGTATCACATCGAGCGGCGGGTATTCCTGAACGCCAATAGAACGGTGGTGCTCTGACTGACGCCTTCGCCGGCAAGCCCGCTCCCAAATCTGAAGGTGTGAACCCGATCAAATGTGGGAGCCGGGCTTGCCCGCGATGGGGGCGTCAGCAACAACGCAAAAACAGCATCTGTACCCGAGCACTTAACGCGTTGCCTGCCTGGGCAGCGCGGTTTCATAAAAACAACAGCGAGGTGAAAGCATGTCTGGTAATCGTGGTGTCGTGTATCTCGGCAACGGCAAGGTCGAAGTACAGAAAATCGACTATCCCAAAATGCAGGACCCCCGTGGCAGGAAGATTGAGCACGGCGTCATCCTGCGCGTGGTCTCCACCAACATCTGCGGCTCCGATCAACACATGGTGCGCGGCCGCACCACGGCCCAGACCGGCCTGGTGCTCGGTCATGAAATTACCGGTGAAGTGATCGAGAAGGGCAGTGACGTCGAGAACCTGAAGATCGGCGACCTGGTATCGGTGCCCTTCAACGTCGCGTGCGGCCGCTGCCGCTCCTGCAAGGAGCAACATACTGGCGTGTGCCTGACCGTCAACCCGGCGCGTGCCGGTGGCGCCTATGGCTATGTCGACATGGGCGACTGGACCGGCGGCCAGGCCGAGTACGTGCTGGTGCCGTACGCTGACTTCAACCTGCTGAAACTGCCTGACCGCGACAAGGCCATGGAGAAAATCCGCGACCTGACCTGCCTGTCCGACATTCTCCCGACCGGTTATCACGGTGCCGTCACTGCCGGTGTTGGCCCGGGCAGCACTGTCTACATTGCGGGTGCCGGCCCTGTGGGCCTGGCGGCTGCCGCTTCGGCGCGCCTGCTGGGCGCTGCGGTGGTGATCATCGGCGACGTCAACCCGATCCGCCTGGCTCACGCCAAGGCCCAGGGTTTCGAGATTGCCGACCTGTCCCAAGACACGCCGCTGCACGAGCAGATCGCCGCACTGCTGGGCGAACCGGAAGTGGACTGCGCCGTCGACGCCGTGGGCTTCGAAGCCCGTGGCCATGGCCATGAAGGCGTCAAGGCGGAGGCCCCGGCCACAGTGCTCAACTCGCTGATGGGCGTGGTGCGCGTGGCGGGCAAGATCGGTATTCCGGGCCTGTACGTCACCGAAGATCCGGGTGCGGTGGATGCCGCTGCAAAAATGGGCAGCCTGAGCATCCGCTTCGGCCTGGGCTGGGCCAAATCCCACAGCTTCCATACCGGCCAGACACCGGTCATGAAGTACAACCGCCAGCTGATGCAGGCGATCATGTGGGACCGTATCAACATTGCCGAGATTGTTGGCGTGCAGGTGATCAGCCTGGATGACGCGCCGCGTGGGTATGGCGAGTTTGACGCGGGTGTGCCGAAGAAATTTGTGATCGATCCGCACAAACTCTTCAGCGCGGCATAACTCTCAGGCACACGATCCAACGGTGGGAGCGGGCTTGCTCGCGAAAGCGCTGGTTAAGTCGAAGCACGTTTGACTGACCTGCCGCATTCGCGAGCACGCCCGCTCCCACTTGGTTTTTTGGGGTGTCAGCGGTTGGCGAGGGCGCCTTGGTAGACGGTCGGCCCCGTGGGCTGCTTGCTCAACGACCCACCTTTGGTTTCCGAACTCACCATCAACTCCACCGGCTTGCGGATGCTTTTCTGTTGGCGTGGGTTGAGTCCGATAATGCCTTTGCCATCTTCCGGCAACAGTCCAAGCGACACCGGTGCGCCGCCTTCGGGCAACGCCCACAGTTCCAGGCTGCGATCCGGCTCGGGTGCCGTCGTGGCGATCGGCTCGACTTCGAGGTAATCCTTGTGCGCCATGATCTGCGCCGCGGGTTGCTGGGCAGTGGTCACCAGTGTGGCAGCAGACTTGACGTTGTCTTGGGTGTAGAGCGCGCTGCCGAGGCCGGCGACAATGGCCACGCAGACGCCCATGAATACGCGCGGGCGGCTCCAGAAAGGCGGCTTTTGCTCAATCACTTGGGGACGGGTCGCGCTCATCGGGCTTTTCCTGGCAAGGCTTTAAGTCCTGTCATGGACCCTGGTTCGCGCGATGGGTTCCTGACTGCCGTTCAGCTCAAAGTGATGCCAATTGGCCCTGATACAGCACCGGTCCGGTGGGTTGCCCGGTCACTGAACCACCGCGTGGCTCCAGGCTCACGGCCAACGTCAGCGGCGCGGAGAGCAAGGCTCGTTGCGCCTTGCTCAGCGTTATTCGGCCGTTGCCCGCAGCGGGGAGCAGACCCAGGGAGATTGGTTTACCGCCCGGTGCAATCGCCCACAACTCGAGGCTGTGCGTCGGTTCCACCGCAGCCAGTGCCACGGGTTCCACTTGCAGGTGGTCGCCATACGCCTTGATCTGCAGCGCCGGTTGCTGGTTGGCCGCGACGAGCGTGGCGTTGTACTGCGCACCGATGTCTCGTTGATACAGCACGCCCGCCAGCACGGCCACGACTACCACGCACGCCGCTGCCAGCAGGCGCAGGTTCATCCACAAGGGTTTTTTTGCCGGCAAATGCAGCACCTGCGGCTCGATCCGCGCCTTGATGCTGTCCCATACATGCTCGGGCACCGGTCGTTCGGGCAAGGCGCCGGTCAGGCTGGCCAGGGCGTCCTGCCAATGGCCGAGTTCCACGCGCAGCGCCGCATCCTCCAGCAACAAGGCCTCGAAACGCCGACGCGCAGTGGCAGGCATCAGTCCGATGGCGTAGTCGGCGGCTAGGGCACGGCGCAGGGCGGTGGTCTGGTAGTTCATGATTCAAGGCACCTGCGCAGGCGTTCCATGCCGCGACGAATCCAGGATTTGACCGAGCCCAGGGGGGCTGCCAGCTGTTGGGCCAACTCCGCGCACGACAGGCCCTGGAAGTAAGCCACGGTAATCGATTGGCGCTGCATGCCCTCCAGGGTGTCCAGGCAGCGGTTCAAGGCGCGGGCCTCGCGTTCGTTGTCGAGTTGGTCGTGGGCGCTGGGTGTGTCATCGACCAGCGTGTCCTGCTGACCGTCCGCCAGCGGCTGTTCACGGTGCTTGCGCAGTTGGTCGATGGCCAGGTTGCGGGTGATGTTGACCATCCAGGTCATCGGCGCAGACAGGTGCGCCTGGTAGCGCGAAGCGTTGTACCAGATGCGCACGAAGGCTTCCTGCAAGACCTCTTCGGCCAGGTCCTGGCGGCCCATGAAACGCAGCGCTACACCGTGCAAGCGCGGTGAGACGCTCCGGTAGAGGGTTTCGAACGCCTGGCGATTGCCCAGCGCACATTGGGCCAGCAAGGGCTGCAGCGGATCAGCGTCGGACGTGGAAATAGGGCTTCTCCAGGCTCTGGATACAGGGCGATGGGACTGCGCGCGCAAGCGGTGGCAGGCAGAGGTTAGTTCAGGTTGCGCGCGCGTTCCATTCACGGCCGTCTTCCTCGAGGGGGTGTGGTGCATATACGCAGCAGCGACGGGTTTGGATGCACTGGGAACAATCCCCCGGGCTGCCCAGTCAAACGCCTGCTTTCACCCCTACGCCCAGAGGTTGTTTCGATGAAGATTTCACGCGGTTTCGCCCTTTCCTGCCTGATGACCCTGGCAGCCGGCCCGGTGTTCGCCGCAGGGTTCAGCCTTGGGGACGCGGCCAATGCGATTGCCGGCATGCAGGGTGGTAACAACAAGGCCGCTGCTGCCGCACCGTCGTCCGAGACGGCCGGGTTGCTGAGCGCCCTGACCTCGCAACTGAACATCACCCCCGAACAAGCGGTGGGCGGTACGGGCGCCATGCTGGGCCTGGCCAAGAACAAACTGAGCGGCAACGACTATTCGCAGCTGGGTAATAGCGTGCCGGGCCTTGACCAACTGTCGGGCAACAATGCGTTGGGTAGCCTCGGGGCCTTGAGCGGGATGCTCGGCCAGGCCGGCGGCAGCAAGACCAGCGGCCTCGACGGCCTGTTGGGTAACGTGAAGAACACCAACGACCTGAACACCGCGTTCAGTGCCTTGGGCATGGACAGTGGCATGGTCGGCCAGTTTGCCCCGGTGATCCTGCAATACCTGGGTGGCCAGGGTGCCAGCAGCTCGGTGCTGGGCAAGCTGGCCCAGGCATGGGGCACCGGCAGTTAAAGACGCTCCGCGCGCAGTTGCTCGATGCGCGCGTCCTTCTCCGTCCAGAGCTGGTTGACCCAGTTCTGGACGGTTTGGCGAAACACCGGGTCATTCTCGTAATCCCCTTGCCACAACGCCGGATCCAGCTCGCGGGTACGGATATCAATGATCACCTCTGGCACCGCGCCGCTGATCAAATCCCAGAACCCCGGTATTTTCTGCTGTGGATAGACCACGGTCACGTCGAGCACGGCGTCCAGTTGTTCACCCAGCGCCGCCAGCACAAACGCCACGCCGCCCGCCTTGGGCTTGAGCAAGCGGCTGAACGGTGAACCCTGCTGCGCCCGCTTGGCCTCGCTGAAGCGCGTACCTTCCAGATAGTTGACCACCGTCACCGGCTGGCGCTTGAACAGCTCGCAGGCCTCTTTGGTGATCTTCAAGTCCTGCCCCGCGAGTTCCGGGTGCTTGGCCAGGAAAGCCTTGGTGTAGCGCTTCATGAACGGGTAATCCAGCGCCCACCAGGCCAGGCCCAGGAAGGGCACCCAGATCAGCTCTTTCTTCAGGAAGAATTTGAAGAATGGCGTGCGCCGGTTGAGGGCCTGGATCAGCGCCGGGATGTCTACCCAGGATTGGTGGTTGCTGATGACGAGGTAAGACGTGTCACTGCGCAAATCGGCGCCGCCGCGAATATCCCATTGGGTGGGGATGCACAGCGAGAAAATCAGCTTGTCGATCTCGGCCCAGGTTTCGGCGATCCACATCACCGCCCATGACATGTAGTCACGCAAGCGACCGGGGGCCACCAGCTTGAGCAGGGCAAACACCATCAATGGGCCGAACAGCACCAAGGTGTTGAGCAATAGCAGCAGGGTGACAAAACAGCCGGTGAGCAGTCGGCGCATAAGTAACTCTTGGAATCGTGTGGGCGGGTCATGATAAGCAAGGCGAGTCCAGAGGCCAAATCGCAAATCACGGTACGAATGTTTCACAATGTGCCGGGTATGGTTGAGTGAGCTAACTAACCACCGCTTTTGCGGTCTAGAATCCGCCTACTTCTTTCCGAGGACATCACTTCGTGAAACTGCTATTTGCCTCGCTCGCCCTGGCCGCCCTGCCTGTCATGGCCGCCGAACCGACCCTCTACGGTCGCTACGAATACATCCAGTTGCCGGAGATCGGCGAAACCTTCAAGGCCAAGATGGACACTGGCGCGCTGACCGCCTCGCTGTCGGCCCGTGACATCGAGACCTTCACCCGTGACGGCGACGATTGGGTGCGCTTTCGCCTCGGCGGCAAGGAGGCGTCCAACAAAGTCTATGAGCACAAAGTGTCGCGCATCAGCAAAATCAAAAGCCGCGCCGACGAAGACGACGACAAGGACGAACCTTCCGTGGCCAAGCGTCCGGTAGTCGACCTGGAAATGTGCCTGGGCAACGTCAAGCGCACCGTCGAGGTCAACCTGACCGACCGCAGCAGCTTCAACTACCCCTTGCTGATTGGCGCCAAGGCCCTGCGTGAATTCGGCGCTGCGGTAAACCCGGCCCGTCGCTACACTGCTGACAAACCGGACTGCTGACGGACCCTCATGCCGCATATCCTGATTGTCGAAGATGAAGCGGCGATAGCCGACACGCTGATATTCGCCCTGCAAGGCGAGGGCTTTACCACCACCTGGCTGAGCCTCGGCCAGGAGGCGCTGGCCCATCAGCGCCAAACCCCGGCCGACCTGATCATCCTCGACATCGGCCTGCCGGACATCACAGGCTTTGAAACCTGCAAGCAACTGCGCCGGTTCAGCGAAGTGCCCGTGATGTTCCTCAGTGCCCGGGATGGCGAGATCGACCGCGTGGTGGGGCTGGAGATCGGCGCCGACGATTATGTGGTCAAGCCCTTCAGCCCACGGGAAGTGACGGCGCGGGTCCGGGCGATCCTCAAGCGGATTGGCCCCGGTGCTGCGCCCGCGGTGTTCCAGGTTGATCTGGAGCGCATGCAGATTACGTATCGCGGCCAGCCTTTGAGCCTCACGCGCCATGAGTTCCGTTTGCTGCAAAGCCTGCTGGAACAACCCGAGCGCGTGTTCAGCCGCGAGCAACTCCTGGACGCGGTAGGCGTGGCGGCGGATGCCGGCTACGAGCGCAATATCGACAGCCATATCAAAAGCCTGCGCAGCAAATTGCGCAGCGTGGCCGCAGATGCCGAGCCGATCCAGACTCATCGTGGCCTCGGCTACAGCTACAGCCCGAGCAACAGCTGATGCGCCTCGGGCTGCGGATTTTCCTGGTGTATGCGCTGTTTATCGGCCTGACTGGCTACTTTGTGCTCAGCACCGTGATGAAGGAAATCCGTCCCGGAGTGCGCCAGTCCACCGAAGAAACCCTGGTGGACACGGCGAACCTGCTGGCCGAGATCCTGCGCGATGACGTGAAGAACGGCACCCTCGGCCAAAGCCACTGGCCGGAACTGCTCAAGGCCTACGGCAATCGCCAGCCGGGTGCGACCATCTGGGGGCTGCCGAAGAACCAGGTCAACCACCGTATCTACGTGACCGACGCCAAGGGCACGGTGCTTCTCGACTCCATGGGCGAAGCGGTGGGGCAGGATTACTCCCAGTGGAACGATGTGTACCTGACCCTGCGCGGAGAGTACGGCGCGCGCTCCACCCGCAGCGAGCTGGATGACCCCACTTCGTCGGTGATGCACGTCGGTGCGCCGATCCGTGACAACGGCCAGATCATCGGCGTGGTCACCGTGGCCAAGCCGAACAGCTCGTTGCAGCCCTACGTCGACCGCACGGAGCGCCGCCTGCTCTGGTACGGCGCCGGGCTGGTGATTCTGGGCTTGCTGCTGGGCGCGCTGCTGTCGTGGTGGTTGAGTGTTGCCTTGAGACGGCTGACGGCCTATGCCGAAGCGGTCAGCGAGGGCCGGCGCGCCGAGTTGCCCCATTACCGCGGCGGTGAGCTCAAGCAGCTCTCCACCGCCGTGGAGCACATGCGCACGCAGCTGGAAGGCAAGGCCTACGTCGAACACTACGTGCACACCCTGACCCACGAATTGAAGAGCCCGCTGGCCGCGATCCGCGGCGCGGCAGAACTGTTGCAGGGCGATATGACCCGCGAACAGCAGCAGCGCTTCGTCGGTAATATCGACAGCGAAAGCGCGCGCCTGCAACAGTTGATCGAGCGCCTGCTGAACCTGGCACAAGTCGAGCAACGCCAGGGCCTTGAAGAGCAGGCCAGTATTGGCTTGGCAGCCATGGTCGATGACGTGCTCAAGGCCCAATGTGCGCGCATCGAAGGCGCCGGGTTGCACGTCGAACAGACGATTGCGCCGGGGGTGAAGGTGTATGGCGAACCCTTCCTGCTACGCCAGGCACTGGGCAACCTGCTGGACAATGCGTTGGACTTCACGGCGCCCGGTGGCCTGTTGAGGTTCAGCGCACAGACACGGCACAACGACGTGCAGGTGAGCCTGTTCAACCAGGCCGCGCCGATACCCGACTACGCCCTGCCACGCCTGAGCGAGCGTTTCTATTCGCTGCCACGCCCGGCCAGTGGGCGCAAAAGTACTGGCCTGGGCCTCAATTTTGTCGAGGAAGTGATGAAGCTGCATGGCGGCGCGTTGCAGATCGGCAATGTCGAAGGCGGCGTGCAAGTGGTACTGCATCTCCACACAGTCTCCACATTACCCACATAAATCCCCCACACGGGCTGCCCAGACTCTTCCCATCAAAACAGGGAGAGCCCCATGAACCGCAGCCTGCTTTTCAAACTTGGCGCCATTGCGCTGCTGATCCTGCTGTTGCTGATTCCGTTGCTGATGATCAACGGCATCATCGCCGACCGCCAGCTCACTCGCGACACTGTATTGGAAGACATTGCCCGCAGTTCCAGTTATAGCCAGCGCCTCACCGGCCCGGTGATGGTGGTGCCGTATCGCAAGACCGTCCGCGAGTGGAAGCTCAATGAAAAGCTCAACAAGCGCTACGAAGTCACCCGTGAAGAGCGCGGTCGCCTGTATTTCCTGCCGGACCGATTTGAGCTCGACGGCCAGGTACAGACCGAACTGCGCGCGCGGGGCATCTACCAGGCGCGGCTGTTCCATGCCGACAACCGCATCAGCGGGCGTTTCGAATTGCCGGCGCAGTTGGGCATCACCGAAGACTTTTCCGACTACCGCTTTGAGCCGGCGTTTCTGGCGGTGGGTATCAGCGATATTCGCGGCATCGAAAACGCGTTGACGCTGGAGCTGGGCAGCCAGCGCCTGGAGTTCGAACCGGGCTCCCAGGTGGACTGGTTGGGGGAGGGCGTGCATGTGGCGCTGCCGGAACAGGACAGCAAAAAGCCCTACGTCGTGGACTTTGCCTTTGACCTGCGCCTGCAAGGCACCGAGCAACTGCAGGTGGTGCCGGTGGGCAAGACCAGCCAGGTGTCACTGGCCTCCAACTGGCCGCACCCAAGCTTTGTCGGCAACTACCTGCCGGCCCAACGGGAGGTGACCGACAAGGGCTTTACCGCCCGCTGGCAGACCTCCTTCTTTTCCACCAACCTTGAGCAGGCCCTGCAAACCTGCCTGGACAAGCAGGGCTGTGACGACTTCAACAACCGCAGCTTTGGCGTGAACTTCATCGACCCGGTGGACCAGTACCTCAAGAGCGACCGCGCGATCAAATATGCGCTGCTGTTCATCGCCCTGACCTTTGCCGGCTTCTTCCTGTTCGAAGTACTCAAGAGCCTGGCGGTGCACCCGGTCCAGTACGCCTTGGTGGGCTTTGCGCTGGCGTTTTTCTACCTGCTGTTGTTGTCGTTGTCCGAGCACATCGGCTTCGCCATGGCCTATCTCCTCTCTGCCAGTGCCTGCGTGTCGTTGATTGGCTTCTATGTGTGTCACGTGCTGCGCAGTGTGGCCCACGGCCTGGGTTTCTCGGTGGGGTTGGCGGCGTTGTATGGCTTGTTGTACGGGCTGCTGAGTGCCGAGGATTACGCGTTGTTGATGGGCTCGCTGCTGTTGTTCGGCCTGCTGGGCACGGTGATGGTGCTGACGCGCAAACTGGACTGGTATGGCGTGGGCAAGCGCAAGGCCACCGAACCGTTGGTGTTTGACCTGGAGGCGGTGCAATGATCGGGTTGCGTGAGGATCAGCAAGTGGGGGCGCATTTAGCCTCAAGGATCGTTACGTTCCTCAATACCACCACCGACCAATGTGGGAGTGGGCTTGCCCGCGATAGCGGTGGTTCAGAAACAGATGTGCTGAATGACATACCGCGATCGCGGGCAAGCCCGCTCCCACATTGGGTCGGTGTGAGCGTCACACGGGCGGCTGGGTTTCCAGCATCGAAGGTCGCTGGCTGACCTCGGCGTACCAGGCGGCAAGCTGCGGGTTATCCGAGCGCCATTGCATATCCGGATGGCGGAAGTCGAGGTAGCCCAGGGCGCAGGCCACGCTGATGGCGGCGATGTCGAAGTGGCTGGCCAGTTCGGCAATGGCGTCGGCTTCCAATTCAGCGAGGCTTCGACGGATCTTGTTGCGCTGCTCGTCCAGCCATTGGTCCCAGTGCTTTTGCGCTGGGCGCAGGGCTGTCTCGTAACGCACCAGTACGGCGGCGTCCATGATGCCGTCGGCCATCGAGGCCAGGGTCAGGCGGCGCCAGCGGGCCGAGCCGTCGCGAGGGATCAGCGGGTTACCGACGTGCTGGTGGTCGAAGTAATCGAGGATCACCCGGCTGTCGTGCAGCACGCTGCCGTCGGCCAGGCGCAAGGCCGGGATCTTGCCCACGGGGTTGCCTTGCACCACGTGTGCATCCGGGTTGACCGGGGTCGGCATGCAGCCGTGCAGGGCGACGCGGTCCTGCTGGCCGGTTTCAGCCAGCAACACGCGCACCTTGCGAACGAACGGTGAAGCGGGGTTGTGGAACAAGGTCATGCTGGGAGCGGACATGGGCATTCCTCAAGAAAGGGCTGCGCTAATCTATCTCACCGTTTGAGCAAGGCCCAAGTGCCAATTGCAGCGCGAATGCCTAACCCGACCCAACTGAGTGAATCCCACAGCCCATCGCCGAGCAAGGCTGCAAACAACCCGGCGGCACTGAGCAGGCCAATCCCCAGCGGAATGCCAAACACCTTCCAGAAATTCGATTGCCTTGGCTTCATGCCTTGCCTGCCTTGCGTCGCACGATCCACAGGTAGATCCCGCTCACCAGCACGATGATGGTCAACACATCCAACACCGCCCAGAGGATCTTCATCGGCATGCCGCCGTAGTCACCGAAGTGCAGCGGTTGGGACATGCCCATGGCGTCCATGTACCACGGCCGTTCGGCGATGGCGGTGACAGCCAGGGTACTGGCGTCGATCAATACCGGCGTGAGCAGGTGCGAGGTCAGGTGGGTACTGCCCTTCATGAACACGGCGTAATGGTGTTCGCTGGAAAAGCGCGTGCCGGGGAAGGCAATAAAGTCTGGCGCCATGCCCGGTGCGGCCTTGGCGGCAATTGCCAGCAGCTCGGTGGCTGGCGCGCGCTGGGTCAGGGGCGGAGCGTTTTTATACGGCTCGATCATTGCGCTGAGGCTGTCCTGGCGCCAAGCCGCGATGATCAGGTCGGCGCAGGCGCTGATCACGCCGGTCACGCCCACTACCAATGCCCAGGTCAGGGTGACCACGCCGATCAGGTTATGCAGGTCGAGCCAGCGCAGGCGGGTGGATTTGTCCTGGCGCACGGTGGCGAATTTCAAGCGGCGCATGAACGGCAGGTACAGCACCGTGCCCGAGATAATCGCCAATACAAACAGAACCCCCATGAAGGCCAGCAACAACTTGCCCGGCAGGCCGGCGAACATATCCACATGCAGCCGCAGCAGGAACAGGGTGAACCCGCCATTGGCAGACGGCATCTCGACCGCTTCGCCGGTGCGCGCATCCAGCATGAAGGTGTGGGACGCATTGGGTTCGGTGCCGGCGGTGGCGGCCATGATCGCGATCACGCCGTTTTTGTCGTCTTCGTCCCAGGCCAGGTACTGCATGGCCTCGCCGGGGCGATGGGCCTGAGCCTTCGCCACCAGCTGTTCCAGGTTGAGCTGTGGGGTGTCGGCGGGCATCTGCGCCAATTGCGGCTCGTTGCCCAGCAGATGATCGATCTCGTGGTGGAACACCAGCGGCAGGCCGGTGAGGGCGAGCAGCAGCAGGAATACCGTGCAGATCAGGCTGGTCCACGTGTGGATAAAGGACCAGCGGCGGATGGTTTTGCTTTTCATTGTTCATCCAAATGCAAAAGGGCCACGACGTTACCGTGACCCTTGGGGGACCGCGTCAGCGGTTTACCATTTGTAGTTCACCGCCGCGACGACATTACGTTCATCGCCGTAATAGCACCAAGCACCGTCGCAGGTGGACAGGTAGTCCTTGTTGAAGATGTTTTTGGCGGTCACGTCCACTGACACACCGGCGAACACCGGGTTCAGACGGCTCAGGTCGTAATGCACGGCAGCGTCATACACAGTGTACGAGCCTACGTGACCGTTGGCAGTATTGGCGGTGTTGCCGTAGGTATCGCCCACATAACGCACGCCAGCGCCTACGCCGAAGCCATCCAGCACGCCCGAATGCCATGTGTAATCAGACCACAGCGACGCCTGGTTACGAGGCACCAGCTTCATGCGGTTGCCCTTGTCGTCACCCTTGAGGATTTCGGTGTCGGTGTAAGTGTAGGAACCCACCAGTTTCAGGTTGTCGGTGACTTCCGAAGTCGCTTCCAGCTCCAGTCCACGCACGCTGATTTCGCCGATCTGGCTGGTGACGTTGTTCTGTGTGACCGACACGTTTTGCTGGCGTAGGTCGAACACAGCAGCCGTCAGCAGGGTTTTGCTGCCCACCGGCTGATACTTCACACCAACTTCTGTCTGTTTGCCTTCTGTGGGTTTGAACGACTCTGTGGCGCTCGCGCTGGCGCCAGCGGTTGGCTGGAACGACTCGGTGTAGGAAATGTAGGGAGTGATGCCCGAATCGAATACATAGCTCAGGCCTGCGTTGCCGCTGAAAGCCTTGTCGCGTTGGGTGTTTGTGGCGTCGTTCAGGTTGAAGAAGGTAGTTCCGGTGTGAATCCAATCCTCACGACCGCCGAGGGTCAGGCGCCAGTTATCCAGAGCGATCTGGTCCTGGATGTAGAGACCGGTCTGCACGGTTTTCTGGTTGTAGTCGTAGAAGGTGAAGGGCGCGCCAGCCGGGCGCGGCTGGTTGTAGATCGGCCGGTTGGGGTCGATACTCGCTGCATTGCCTTCGATCCAGTGGTAGTCGGTGTTGGTGCGTTGGTGATCCAAACCGAGCAATAGCGTGTGGTTCAGGACGCCCGTTTGGAAGTCGGCCTGGAAGTTGTTATCCACAGCCAGTTGCGAAATGTCTTCGTCCACTTTGTCATAAATGCGCTTGAGCATTCCGTCTGCCCCGACAGCGGTATCACCGTAGCTGGAGTAGGTGGTGTTGAAGGCCAGTTCACTCTTGGTGTAGCGCAGGTTTTGTTTGAACTGCCAGACATCGTTCAAACGATGGTCAAATGCGTAACCGAGGGCGTAGTAGGTACGGTCGTAGTAGTCCTGATCGGGCTCGCCAAGATTTTTATGATGAGAGATCTTGCCCGCTGGCGACGCCAGCTTTGTGCCTTGCAGCGGCAGGAACTGCCCGCTGATACCGGTATCGTCACGGGTGAACTGCGAGAGCAGTGTCAGGTGGGTGTCGTCGTTGATGTTCCAGGTCAGGCTGGGGGCGATGTTGTAGCGTTTGTCTTCGATATGGTCGATAGGTGTGCCGCTGTCACGTACCACGCCATCGACCCGGTAGAGGAATTGACCCTCGTCATCGATTTTCCCGGTGCTGTCGAAGCTGATTTGCTTGCGGTTATTGCTGCCGACCTCGGCGCGTACAGCATTGCTGCTTTCTGCTTGTGGGCGGCGGCTTACCATGTCGAGCATCCCGCCCGGCGGAGTCTGGCCGTAGACAGATGAGGCTGGACCGCGCAGCAGCGTGATGCGGTCCAGATTCCACGTTTCCTGTTTAGGGTTGGCGTAGGAGCCCTTTGGCAACGGCAGGCCGTCGAGGAACTGCGTCGGCTCGAAACCACGAACTCGCAGCCAGTCGGCGCGGGAGTCGCTGCCGTAGCTACTGGCGATCACGCCAGGCATGTAGCGTACGGCGTCGTCGAGGTTCTGCACGCCACGGTCTTCCATCTGTGCTCGGGTGACTACGGACATCGAGCGGGGCGCCTCAATGATCGGTGTATCCGTCTTGGTGCCCGCAGCGGTGCGCGTCGCGACGTAACCGTCTACCGGACCCCAGGCGCTTTCATAGCTGTCCTGGCCCGTGATGCTGGTGGTAGGCAACGCCACGACACCCTCAGGAACCGCCACCAAGGTATAAGTCCCCGCACTGCTCTGCTCCAACTGCAAACCCGTCCCACGCAATGCCTCACGCAGCGCACCCGGTGCATCGAACTGGCCTTGGACGGGCGCCGAGGTCTTGCCTGCGGCGAGTGCCGGGCTGAGGGTCAGTGCCAGGCCGCCCTGGCTGGCAATTTGGTTCAGGGTGCTGGCCAGTGGCGCCGCCGGCAGGTTGTAGGCGCGCACGCTGGACGCTTGTTCGGCGGCGATCAGCGAGGTGCTGGCCAGCGGGGCGCTGAGGGCAATGGCCACGGCTAACAGGCTGGGGCGCAACAGAGTGTCTAGCGTGCGGGACATGGGGCGGCTCCTGAATGGAAATATTTCGCAATTGCCTAGGTGCCGAACGAGAATCGAAAAGTGATAGGGCGAGACGAAAATATTTATTTGAGGCGTGTTTCAGGGCGCAATAGCGGGCAAGCCCGCTCCCACCCTGGGATGCATTTCAAGTGTGGGAGCGGGCTTGCCCGCGAAGGCAGTCGGCCAGGCACCGCAACACCTAAGGCTTGCCCTTGACCATCACCCACCACGGCGTGTGCTGCTCGATCTGCACCGGCAGGGTGGGCAGCAGCGCGTTCAGTGCCAGGGTGGTGTCATGCAGTGGGAAGCTGCCGGTGATGCGCAGGTCAGCCACGTTTTTATCCACGCCCAGGTAACCGGTGCGGTAACGGCTGAGCTCCGCGACCACCTCGCCCAGGCGGGCGTTGTCCACCACCAGCATGCCGCGGGTCCAGGCGTCGGTGGCGGGGGTGACGGCAAGCGCAGGGCCGAGGCCGTCGCTGCGCATCAGCACTTGCTGGCCTTCCTTGAAGATCTGCTCCTGGCGCAGCGCCTCGGGCTGGGCGGCCACCGCCGATTGCAGCACGCTCAAGCGCGTGGCGTCGTCTTCGCGCTTGACGATAAACCGTGTGCCCAGCGCCCGCAGGCTGCCATCGCGGGTTTGTACATAGAAGGGGCGTGCGTCGTTGTGGCCGGTCTCCACCAGGATCTCGCCTTCCTGCAACACAATCAGCCGGCGTTTTTCATCAAAGCGCACGTCGATAGCACTGTGGGTATTGAGATTGATCAGCGTGCCGTCCGCCAGCTTCAGCGTGCGCTGCTCACCCGTGGCGGTGCGTTGATCAGCCAGCCAATAGTGGATCGGCACATAACGCTCACCGGCAAACAGCGCCAGGCCAATGACCAGTGCAATGCTCGCCAGGCCACTGCCCAGCTTGCGCACGCGCTGGCGAATACCTTCACGTGATTGCAATAACGCGGCCCGCGCCGGGCCCGAGGCCACGCTGAAACGCTGGTCAAGCATGCCCAGCTGGCGCCAGGCGCGGGCATGCTCTTCATCGCTGGCCAGCCACTTATCGAATTCTTCGCGCTCAACCGCGCTGCCATCGCCCGAATCGAGGGACAGTTGCCACGCGATGGCTGCATCCAGTACACGGGCCGAAACCGGTTTGGAACTGATCACCGTCACTGTGGCTCGCCATACAGAGCGATGTAGCACTGGCGAATGCCCTGGGCCAGGTACTGGCGCACCCGGGGCACCGACACGCCCAGGCGCTGGGCGATTTCTGCGTGGCCCATGCCGTCGAGGCGGTTGTAGAGGAAGGCCGCACGGGCCTTGCTCGACAATTTGCCGAGCAGGCGGTCGATGGCCTTGAGGTCTTCGAGGATCAGTTGCTGTTCTTCCGGCGAAGGGTGTTCGCTTTCCGGGATCAGCATCAGTTCGGTCAGATAAGCCTGTTCCAGGGCAGCGCGACGGAAGTAGTCGAACAGCAGGCCCTTGGCGATCGCGATCAGAAACGCACGGGGTTCGCGGGGTTCGCGCAACTCCTCACGGCCGAGCAGGCGGATGAAGGTGTCCTGGCTCAGGTCTTCGGCGCGGCTCGGGCAGGCCACATTGCGCCGAAGCCAGGCCAACAGCCAGCCACGATGGTCGCGATACAACGCGCCAACAAGCTCACTGTGTGGGTTCTGGATCGACGACAAGGCATCACCTAGTAAACGAGATGTTTAAACTAACGAGAATTATTCGCGATTGTGTCAGAGCCGTGGGGTGGGCGCAATTAGCGTCTGTCGGGAGATGGCATTAAAACGATGGCGCGTGTTTACGCCGTTTCCATTGGCTTAAACGCTCTTGCAATGCCTGTGGTGTGTCGATGTGCTGCTGGCGCGCGCGGCTGAACAGGATGAGCATCAGCTCCGCCGTGGCCAGGGCATCGGCGCTGGCGTGATGGCGTTCGCCCACGTGCAGGTTGAAGTGGTTGATCCAGTCGTCCAGCCCCGCTTCGCGGATAGGTGCGTCGGGGCACAGCAGGGGGGCGATGTCGGCCACATCCAGGAACGGGTGGGCCAGGCGATAACCCAGGCTGTCCTTGAGCGCCCGGCACAGCATGTGTTGATCGAACGGCGCATGGAAGGCCAGCAATGGGCTGTCGCCGACGAACTCCATGAAGTCCAGCAGGGCGTCCACTGGATCGCTGCCGGCGGCGATCGCACTCGGGCCCAGGCCGTGGATCAAGACGCTGGGGCTGAGTTTCGTTTCGGCGCGTTGCAACGTGCGCTCGAACATCTGCGAGAAATCCACCGCGCCGTCCTCGATCACCACCGCGCCGATGGACAGCACCAGGTCACGGTTGAGGTTCAGGCCGCTGGTTTCCAGGTCCAGCACGACCCAGCGTTGGCTGCGCAAGGGTTCGCTGCCCAGCGGCGTCGGCTTGCGCAGTTGCTCCACACGCTGTTGTTGTGCGCTGTCGAGCCCCGGTTTTTTCGTGCGCAGCCAACTGAACAGACTCACAGCTGATACCGCAACGTCAGGCTGCTTTGCAGGCGCTGGGCCTGGCGCAGGGATTCACGCAGGATGCGCCGGTCCAGGTGGTTGAGGCTTTCAGGGTCGACGCGGTTGGAATACGGCTGGTTCTCGCGGGTCTGCAACTGGTGCTGCTGCATGCGGGTTTGCTGGATAAAGTGGTAGGCCTCTTCATACGCCGCGCCGTCCAGGGGCTCGATCACTTCCTTGACCACCAGTTGGCGCAGGCGCTCCAGGGTGTTGTTGGTGTGGATGCCATTGGCCAGGGCCAGCAGGCGGGCGCCGTCGACAAAGGGCGTAAGGCCCTGCACCTTGAGGTCGAGAGTGGCCTTCTCGCTGCCTTTACGCGTCAGCACAAACTCGCGAAAACGGCCGACGGGCGGCCGCTGGCGCAACGCGTTTTCGGCGAGCATGCGTTGGAACAAGCGGTTGTCAGCGACCTGATCGAGGATGCCCTGGCGCAATTGTTCGCAACCACGCTCATCGCCCCACACCACACGCAGGTCGAAATAGATGCTGGAGCCCAGCAGGTTCTCCGGTGTTGCCTCGCGGATAAACGCCGCAAACCGCCGCGCCCATTCGGCACGCGACAAGCACAACTCCGGGTTGCCGGCCATGATGTTGCCCTTGCACAGGCTGAACCCGCACAGCGCCAGGCTCTGGTTGATCTGCTGCGCGAGCGGTAACAGGCGGCCACGAATCTCGGCCGCTTCAGCGGCGTCCCGGGCGTCGAACAGGATGCCGTTGTCCTGATCGGTGTACAGCGTCTGCTCGCGGCGACCTTCGCTGCCAAAGCACAACCAACTGAATGGCACGCCAGGGTCGCCTTTTTCGGCGAGGGTCAGCTCGATCACCCGGCACACGGTGTGATCGTTGAGCAGCGTAATAATGTGGGTGATCTGGGTGGACGACGCGCCATGGGCCAGCATGCGCTCGACCAACTGGCCGATCTCGCCGCGAATCGCCACCAGGTTTTCCACTCGCAGTGCGTTGCGGATAGTGCGCGCCAGGTGCACCAGGTCCACCCGTTGCAGGGAAAACAGGTCGCGCTCGGACACCACGCCGCACAGGCGCTGATCCTTGACCAGGCACACATGGGCAATGTGCCGTTCGGTCATGGCAATCGCCGCATCGAAAGCGCTGTGGTCCGGGGTGAGGAAGAAGGGCGCCTGGGTCATATGGCCTTCGATGCCCTGGCTGAAGTCACTGGTGCCGTCCGCCACGACCTGGCGCAAGTCGCGCAGGGTGAAAATCCCCAAGGGCGCCTTGAGCTCGTCGACAATCACAATGCTGCCCACCTGTTGCTCATGCATCAGCGTGACGGCTTCACGCAGGGGTGTGGTTGGGCTGCACGTTACCGGGTGGCGCATGGCCAATTCGCCGAGGCGAGTGTTCAGCGAGTACTGAGTGCCGAGGGTTTCCACCGCCTTCTGCTGCACTTGCTGGTTGACCTGGTCCAACAGGCTGCTGACGCCGCGCAAGGCAAAGTCTCGAAACGGGCTGGAAAGCGCGAACAGCTTGATAAAGGCTGGCTTGTTCAGTTGCAGGCAGAAAGTGTCTTCGGCGGCCTTGTGCTCGGTGCGGGTCGCCCGTTCGCCCAATAGCGCTGCCAGGGGGAAGCATTCGCCGGTGGTGATTTCAAAGGTGGTTTCGGCGCTGTCCGGCCGCTCTCCCACCACGCGGCCCTGCTTGACGATGTAAAAGTGCTCAACCGGCCCGCCCGACGGTTTGAGGATGCTGTCGCCGGGGCCATAAAAGCGTAACTGGCACTGTTCCACCAGAAACGCCAGGTGGGCATTTTCCATTTGGTTGAACGGCGGGAAGCGTTGCAGGAACTGCAGGGTGCCGTGAATGTTTTGCAACACAGCAGTTTTCCCCGCCTGGGCGAAGGCATCAGCTTTACTCATAACAGTGACCGCGGTTTTTTTGTCGTTATCGTCCCTCATGGTCGACTCCTGCGCAGCGGGTGCCCATTGGACGTAAGTCTAGGTCGATACAAACGGCACACACCTAGGGAAAAACCTTACATGACTATCGTCCAAAACCCGTAGAACGCCCACTAGGCAAACTTTCCGACGAAGTGCACATTGTTCGCCCTTCCGCAGATGTCTGACGAGTGTGCTGGGAGATTGATTAGAACTGCTGAGAACCGTATGTCCGACCACGATATTTTGAGTGATGCCGAGCGCGAGGCGCTGAGCGCCGTGATGCTGGAGCCTGATTTACCGCCACAACGTGTGTTGATTGTTGACGACGACAAGGACGCACGTGAATTGCTGGCGGAGATCCTGGGGCTGGACGGTATTCGTTGCATGACCGCCGAAAGTGGTGAGGCGGCGTGGGATTTGTTGAAGTCCAGCAGCTCTATCGGTTTGTTGATCACTGACCTGCGCATGGCGCCCAGCAATGGCCTGGAACTGATCCGCCAGGTGCGCGAGTCCACGCGTGCGGCATTGCCGATCATCATTATGTCGGGGGACGCGGAAGCGCCGGACGTGATTGATGCGATGCATTTGAGCGTGGTGGACTTCCTGCTCAAGCCGATTGATAGCGTGAAGTTGGCGAAGATGGTCAAGCGAGAGTTGGGCATGGCCTCCTGACTTTCTTACGGGCTTGCCAGCGATGCGGCCGGCTCGCTCTCCCTGACCCCATAAAAAAGCCCTGATCTCGCGATCAGGGCTTTTTATTTACAGGCCGTTCTTGGCCTTGAACTCCCGACGCCGACGGTGCAGTACCGGCTCGGTGTAGCCGTTAGGCTGCTTGGTGCCTTCAATCACCAACTCCACCGCTGCCTGGAACGCGATATTGCTGTCGAAATCCGGCGCCAGTGGGCGATACAGTTTGTCCCCGGCATTCTGGCGGTCCACCACCGGCGCCATGCGCTTGAGGCTTTCCAGCACCTGGGCTTCGGTGACGATGCCGTGGCGCAGCCAGTTGGCGATGTGCTGGCTGGAGATACGCAGGGTGGCGCGGTCCTCCATCAGGCCTACATCGTTGATGTCCGGCACTTTCGAACAGCCGACGCCCTGGTCGATCCAGCGCACGACATAGCCGAGGATGCCCTGGGCGTTGTTGTCCAG
The DNA here is from genome assembly GCF_002980075.1 of Pseudomonas sp. MYb13. Taxonomy (NCBI): domain Bacteria; kingdom Pseudomonadati; phylum Pseudomonadota; class Gammaproteobacteria; order Pseudomonadales; family Pseudomonadaceae; genus Pseudomonas; species Pseudomonas sp. MYb13. Next base: position 658,107 of record NZ_PCQI01000001.1, read on the forward strand.
CTCGTTGCGGATTTCTTCCTCGGACCAATCGGTGTTCTGCGCCAGGGGAATAGTCAGGATGTCGTCCACCGAGGCGCGCTCGCGCTTGGCCAGTTCGGCCTGGCGGGCGAACACATCGACCTTGTGGTAGTGCAACGCGTGCAGCGCCGCTGCGGTTGGCGACGGCACCCAGGCGGTGTTGGCGCCGGCCAGTGGGTGAGCGATTTTCTGTTCGAGCATCGCCGCCATCAGGTCGGGCATGGCCCACATGCCTTTGCCGATCTGCGCGCGACCTTGCAGGCCGGTGCTCAAGCCGATATCGACGTTCCAGTTCTCGTAGGCGCCGATCCATTTTTCCGCCTTCATGGCCGCCTTGCGCACCATCGCGCCGGCTTCCATGGACGTATGGATCTCGTCGCCGGTGCGGTCGAGGAAGCCGGTGTTGATAAACACCACGCGCTCGCTGGCGGCCTTGATGCAGGCCTTGAGGTTGACCGTGGTGCGGCGCTCCTCGTCCATGATGCCGACCTTCAGCGTGTTGCGCGGCAGGTTCAGCACGTCTTCGATGCGACCGAACAACTCGTTGGTGAACGCCACTTCTTCCGGGCCGTGCATCTTCGGTTTAACGATGTACACGGAACCGGTGCGGCTGTTCTTGCGGCTGCTGTTGCCGTTGAGGCTATGGATGGCCGCCAGGCTGGTGAGCAGGCCGTCGAGGATGCCTTCAGGGACCTCGTTGCCGTCTTTGTCGAGGATCGCGTCGATGGTCATCAGGTGGCCAACGTTACGCACGAACAGCAGCGAACGACCGTGCAGCGTCACGTCCTTGCCATCCACGCCGGTGTAGACGCGGTCGGCGTTCATGGTGCGGGTGAACGTCTTGCCGCCCTTGGCCACTTCTTCGGCCAGGTCGCCCTTCATCAGGCCGAGCCAGTTACGGTAGATCACCACTTTGTCGTCGGCATCCACGGCAGCGACCGAGTCTTCGCAGTCCATGATGGTGGTCAGCGCGGCTTCCACCAGCACATCTTTGACGCCGGCGGCGTCGGTCTGGCCGACCGGGGTGCTGGCGTCGATCTGGATCTCGAAGTGCAGGCCGTTGTGTTTCAACAGGATCGCGATGGGTTGGGCAGTGTCGCCCTGGAAGCCGATCAGTTGCGCGTCGTCACGCAGGCCGCTGTTGCTGCCGCCCTTGAGGCTGACGATCAGCGTGCCATCGACGATCTTGTAGCCGGTGGAATCCACATGGCTGCCGGCGCTGAGCGGTGCGGCTTCGTCGAGGAAGGCGCGTGCGAAGGCAATAACCTTGTCGCCCCGCACCTTGTTGTAGCCCTGGCCTTTCTCGGCGCCGTCGGCTTCGCTAATGGCATCGGTGCCATACAGTGCGTCGTACAGCGAACCCCAGCGCGCGTTCGAGGCGTTGAGGGCGAAGCGGGCGTTCATCACCGGCACTACCAGCTGAGGGCCGGCCATGCGTGCGATTTCGTCATCGACATTTTGGGTCGTGGCCTGGAAGTCTGCGGCTTCTGGCAGCAGGTATCCGATGTCTTGCAGGAAGGCCTTGTAGGCCACCGGGTCGTGCGCCTGGCCAGCGTGGGTTTGGTGCCAGGTATCGATCCGCGCTTGGAAATCGTCGCGTTTGGCGAGTAGGGCTTTGTTCTTCGGTGCCAGGTCGTGGATGACCTTGTCGGCACCGGCCCAGAACTGGTCGGCAGTGATGCCGGTACCGGGAATGGCTTCGTTATTCACGAAGTCGAACAGGACTTTGGCGACCTGCAGGCCACCGACTTGAACGTGTTCAGTCATTGCTTGCCTCACTCTGCGGAGCTTATGCGCTTTTTCAGATTTTCATTATGTAGTGCACGGTTGGGCATACTACATGATGACTTGCGGTTGTGAAAATTAGACTAAATACGTCGTTTAGCGACCCACTTTGGTCGTACGGTCACAGCGGAGAACCGGATGTTCTCAAAAAACTATTGGATTGTTCCAGATAAATATAAAAATGGTACACGATTTGTGATCGGGGGCTTCCGGGTCCACCTTGTAGATTGAATTCCAGAGGGCTTCACCATGGACCATCTTGTACTCACAATTATCGCCGCCGACAAACCCGGCGTGGTTGAACGCATTGCGCAGAACATCGCTGCCCACGGCGGTAACTGGCTGGAAAGCCGCATGGCTCACATGGCCGGGCAGTTCGCCGGGATTCTGCGGGTCAGCGTGCCGGCGGAAAACCGTCAAGCCCTGGTGGGCGCGCTGGAGGATTTGTCCACACATGGCATTCGTGTGCTGGTGGGTGAGGGCAGCACCGGCCAGGCAGTGGCATCCAAGTCGATTGTGATGACGCTGGTGGGCAATGACCGCTCGGGCATCTTGCGCGAGATCACGGCGTTGTTGAGCAAGCAGGGTGTGAACTTGGGGAGTCTCAGCACGGATGTGCGCCCAGCGCCCATGAGCGGTGACCCGTTGTTTACCGCCGAGGCGCTGTTGCAGGTGCCGGCGACGTTATCCCTGGATGACTTGCAGCAGTCCCTGGAAACCCTGGCGGACGACCTGATGGTGGAACTGCATAACGAGGAATGATCTGCCCACAGGGTTATGCATCGAAATCTTGCATGGGCCTGTGGATAACCTGTAGAGACCCGGCGCCAGCCCACGCCGGCCGGGGTTCTCCGCTGTCTGAGCAAAAAACGAGCAGTTTCAAGGGCTTGTGCACAAATGGCGGGGATCAGGTTGTGGATAACCTTGGGGTGGATGTCTGCAAGCCACGTGTGTATTGGCTTGCAGAGGTTTGTACGTTATTTGATCAGCTTTTTCGCACGCTCAGCCAGATATCCACGCTGTATACCACCAGGCCCGCCCAGATGAAGGCGAAGGCGGCCAACGTGCTCGGCGCCAGGTGTTCGCCGAACAGCAGCACGGCTTCCAGCAGTACCAGCGTCGGCGCCACGTATTGCAAGAAGCCCAGGGCGGTGTAGGGCAAGTGCCGTGCGGCGGCGTTGAAACAGACCAGCGGGATCAGCGTCACCGGGCCCGCGGCCACCAGCCACCAGGCTTCGGACGTACTCCAGAACGCCATCTGTGCGCTGTGGGCCGATGGGTTGAAGAGCAACCACGCCACGGCAATCGGCACCAGCATCCAGGTTTCCACCACCAGCCCCGGTAGCGCCTTGACCGGCGCCTGTTTGCGGATCAGCCCGTAGAAGCCAAAGGTCAACGCCAGCACCAGCGACACCCACGGCAAGCTGCCCACCTGCCACACCTGTTGTGCCACACCCACCGCAGCCAACCCGACCGCGACCCACTGCAAGCGGCGCAGGCGCTCGCCCAGGATCAGCATGCCCAACACCACATTCACCAGCGGGTTGATGTAGTAACCCAGGCTCGCTTCCAGCATGCGCCCGCTGTTCACCGACCACACGTAGGTCAGCCAGTTACCCGCGATCAACGAACCACTGAGTGCCAGGATCGCCAGGCGCTTGGGGTTGTCGCGCAGTTCGCGGAACCAGCCAGGGTGCTTCCATACCATCAGCAACAACGCGCCGAACAGCGCCGACCACAGCACGCGGTGCACGATAATCTCGGCGGCCGGGACGCTGGCGATGGCTTTGAAGTAGAGCGGGAACAGACCCCAGATGACGTAGGCGCTCAGGCCCAGTATGTACCCCTTGCGGGGGTTGGCGGCTTGCATTGCAGAATCCTTGCTTAGGCAGCTAACAAAGCGCGATTGTAAGGATTTTTGTCAGGCAATGGGCGGCGCTTTTCTGTGGGCGCTGGCTTGCCTGCGATGGCGACACCCGGGTGCCACAGGGACACCGAGTTGCCTGCATCGCAGGCAAGCCAGCGCCCACAAGGAGAGGGTAGGGTCAGAAGAGCTTGAGGGGCTCTTCATTCAGGGCCGAGAGCTGTTCGCGCAACGCCAGCACCTGGTCACCCCAATAGCGCTCGCTGCCGAACCACGGAAAGCTGTGGGGGAACGCCGGGTCATCCCAGCGCCGTGCCAGCCAGGCGCTGTAATGCATCAGGCGCAGGGCGCGCAGGGGTTCGATCAGCGCCAATTCACGCGGATCGAAGTCGTGGAATTCCTGGTAACCGTCCATCAGCTCCGACAACTGGCCCAGGCATTCCTGGCGATCGCCGGCGAGCATCATCCACAGGTCTTGCACCGCCGGGCCCATGCGGCAGTCATCCAGGTCGACGATATGGAACATCTCGTCGCGGCACATCATGTTGCCGGGGTGGCAATCGCCATGCATGCGGATGTTCTTGTGCGGCGTGGCCTTGTACACCTCTTCCACACGCTTGAGCAGGTCGCGGGCCACGGACTCGTAGGCGGGCAACAGGCTCTTGGGAATGAAGTTGCCTTCCAGCAAGGTGGTGAGGGAGTCGTGACCGAAGTTCTTCACGCCCAGGGCTTCACGGTGTTCGAACGGACGCGTGGAACCCACTGCATGCAAACGACCGAGCAGTTGCCCAAGACGGTAAAGCTGGTCGAGATTGCCCGGCTCCGGCGCACGGCCACCACGGCGTGGGAACAAGGTGAAACGGAACCCGGCATGCTCGAACAGGCTTTCGCCGTCGTGGATGAGGGGCGCGACCACCGGCACTTCGCATTCCGCCAGTTCGAAGGTGAATCGGTGTTCTTCAAGGATCGCCTCGTTGGTCCAGCGTTGCGGGCGGTAGAACTTGGCGATCAGTGGCTCCGAATCCTCGATGCCCACTTGATACACGCGGTTTTCGTAGCTGTTGAGCGCCAGGACGCGAGCATCGCTGAGGAAACCGATGCTTTCGACAGCGTCGAGCACCAGGTCGGGGGTGAGTGTTTCAAACGGATGGGCCATGCGAACTCCTGCGCGCAGCAGGGCGCCGCGTCCGGCCGGCTATGGTAACAGCATCGATAGGTGGTGGCTGTTCGGACGCCTTCGCGAGCAGGCGCGCTCCCACAGTCGACCGCTTTTTTATGTTGGAACTCGGTCAATGGTGGGAGCGGGCTTGCTCGCGAACAGGGGCTATCAGGCGCCGACGATGCCGCCATCATCGCGCCGAATCGCCATCACCGACGAACGCGGCTTGCCGTTCGGCAGATGCTCCGGCCAGGTGGACCCGCCGGTTTCGCCAGGGTGCTGAATCCCCACGAACAGTGTCTTCTGATCGGGCGAGAAGCTGATGCCCGTCACTTCACAGGCCACCGGTCCGACCATGAAACGACGGATTTCCCCAGTGGCAGGGTCGGCACAGAGCATCTGGTTATTGCCCATCCCCGCGAAGTCACCGGCGTTGCTGTAGTCGCCGTCGGTGAGAATCCACAAGCGCCCGGCCTTGTCGAAACCCAGGCCATCGGGGCTGTTGAACATGTTCTGCGGGTTGATGTTCGACGAGCCGCCCTTTGGCAAACCTGCGTGTACACCAGGATTGCCGGCCACCACGAACAGGTCCCAGCTGAAATCACTGGCTCCGTGATTATCGGCGTCGGCCTTCCAGCGCAGGATCTGGCCGTAGACGTTTTTCTCGCGCGGGTTGGGGCCGCCCACCGGCTGGCCGTCTTCACCGCGCTTGGCGTTGTTGGTGAGGGTGCAATAGACCTGGCCATCGGTCGGGCTGACCACGATCCATTCCGGGCGGTCCATACGAGTGGCTTTCACCACGCTGGCGGCGAGGCGCGCATGGATCAGCACTTCGGCCTGGCTGGCGAAGCCGGTGCTGGCGTCGATGCCATTCTTGCCGTGCGTCAGTTCGACCCACTGGCCCTTGCCCTTGGGTTGGTCGGCGTTGCCGTCACCTGCGTCGAAGATCGCCACGTACAAGGTGCCGTGGTCGAGCAGGTCCTTGTTGGCCTTGGGGTTCTTGTGATTGATCTTGTCGCGGCTGATGAATTTGTAGATGAATTCGCCGCGCTCGTCGTCGCCCATGTACACCACGGCGCGGCCGTCACGGGTTTCGGCCAGGGCGGCGTTTTCGTGCTTGAAGCGGCCCAGGGCGGTGCGCTTGACCGGCGTGGAGTGCGGGTCGAACGGGTCGATTTCCACTACCCAGCCATGGCGGTTGAGTTCGTTGGGGTTTTTGGCCAGGTCAAAGCGCGGGTCGTGTGGGTGCCAGTTGATGTCTTTGCTGGCCGCGACCACGCCATAGCGTTTCTGCCCGGCGTCGAAGGTTTGCTGTGGGTTGCTGCTGCCGAAGCAGTCAGTGAAGTTCTCTTCACACGTCAGGTAGGTGCCCCATGGCGTCTTGCCGTTGGCGCAGTTCTGGAAGGTGCCGAGCACTTTCTTGCCGGTTTTGTCGGCGCTGGTTTTCAGCCAGGCGTGGCCGGCGGCGGGACCGCTGAGGCGGATCGGCGAGTTGCCGTGGATGCGGCGGTTGTAGCGTGAGTCCTGGACGAACTGCCACGTGTCGCCCTTGCGCTGCACTTCGATCACTGACACCCCTTCGCTGGCCTGGGCATTGTGCACGTCTTCAGCCGATTGCGGCGCGCCGCCATGGGCGAAGAGGTAGCGGTAGTTGGTGTACTCGTTGTTGATCGCCATCAGTGCGCGGTTGTCGTCGCCAGGGAAAGCGAACAGGCTCATGCCGTCGTTATTGTCGCCGAACTGCTGTTCCTGGGCCTTGGCCGTGCCGTTGCCGGATGGGTCGAAGGCCGGGGCGCTCTTGCTCAGCGGCTGGCCCCAACTGATCAGCACGGAGGCGCTGTACCCCGGCGGCAAGGTGATAGCGTCGCTGGTGGCGGCGGCGATGCTGGTAAAGCCCAGCAGCGGGCTGGCGCTGGTGGCGTTGACGGCCAGCGCACTGCGGGTCAGCAGGTTGCCACCGAGGAACATCGCGGCACCGCACAAGGCACCGGCGCCGATGAAGCGGCGGCGGGTGAGGCCAACCATCTGTTCCAGGTCGGTGGCTTGGTTTTCTTCTAATAGGCTCATCTCAGGCTCCCTGCGGTTTTTGCAGACACCATAAGGAGCGCGCGTGACGAAATTGTTGCAGTTTGAAGGCGTGTGCAGTGTTGGGCCGCGGCTACACCGGCGTACCGAGCAGCACATTGCTCGGCGCAAATTGCACTTGGATCGGCTTGCCCTCGGCGGCACCCAAGGCATTGAGTGCGTCGGGCTGCGCCAGGGCGCATAAAACCTGGCCGTTGGGCAGTGCGATGCGGACTTCGCTGGGGCCGTCATCGGCGTCGAGAATGGCGTCGACAATACCGCTCATGCAATTGTGTCCAGTTGTTGCAGGATGCTCGGGCGCCAGCAATTCCAGCCAGCCGGCCTTGATCAGCGCGACCACTTCCACGCCGGTTTCCAGTTCCAGCCGCTGCGTGCTGTCGTGGGTGATCTGCGCCAGCAGGCTCAGGCCGCCGGCAAGCTGCAGCCGGACCCGATCGTTACGGCCATGCTGTTCAATGGCGATGACCTGGCCGTGCAGTTGGTTGCGCGCGCTGGTGCGTAGCATCAAGCGGCCGAGCAGGTTGAAGTCGCTGGCCGCTTCATCGGAGCCCAGCACTTCGGCCTGCAACGCTTGCAGGCGCTGGTAGAGACGCAACACGCGCTCGCCCTCGGCCGTCAGCTTGGCGCCGCCACCGCCCTTGCCGCCGACGCTGCGCTCCACCAGGGGGTTCTGCGCGAGGTTGTTCAGCTCGTCGATGGCATCCCACGCCGCCTTGTAGCTCAAGCCTGCGCTTTTTGCCGCGCGGGTAATGGAGCCCTGCTCGGCGATATGCGCCAGCAAGGCAATGCGCTGGGGGCGACGGATGATGTGTTGGCTGAGGGACGCTGGCAGTGACATGTGGATACGCTTCGATAAGGTGAGTGGAACGTTGCGGCCAAGGTTGACGGGAGTCAAGTCAGCTGCCGGGTTTGGGCGTGCGCGCCAGGCAGTACACATCGACCTGGCGCGCCCCGGCGTTCATCAGCAGCCGTGCCAGACTGTGGGCAGTGGCGCCGGTGGTCAGCACGTCGTCTACCAGGGCCAAGTGACGGCCTTGCACCTGGGCGTCGGGCGCCAGGGCGAAGGCATCGAGCAGGTTGCGCTTGCGTGTCTTTGCATCGAGGGCTTGCTGGGCGACGGTTTCATGGGGGCGTAACAACAGGTGTTCATCGTAGGCGATGTTCAGCTCGCTGCTGAGCCAGCGCGCCAGCATCAAGGCCTGGTTATAGCCGCGTTCGCGCAGGCGCTTGCGGGCCATTGGCACCGGCAGCAGGCAATCGGGGCGCGTGAGTTCGTTGTTATCGAGGCGGTCCTGCAGGTACTGCGCCAGGAGCCTTGCAAGCATCTGCCCAAGTGGCCAGCGCGCCTGGTGCTTGAAGCGGCTGACCAGGCTGTCGATGGGAAAGCCGTAGGTCCAGGGTGCGATCACCTGTTTAAACGCCGGTGGTTGTTTCAGGCATTGGCCGCAAATCAGACCCTCCATCGGCAGGGGCAATGCGCACACATCGCAGTGCTCCATCAGCCAGGGCAGCTCGGTTTCGCAGACGTTGCACACACAATCGGCCGATTCCGTCGCATCATCGCAGATTAAACAGATTTGTGTGTTTTTTAGCCAGATGTAAACCTGGTGTTTGTGGTTGGGTTGACAGTGCATGAATCTTCCTTAAATATGCCGAGCATCCGTGTCGTGCCTGTGGGTATTGCCCTTCCCGCAGCGCTTGCCAAAGCATAATCAAGGAATCGCCCATGAGCGCCAGCACCACCGCCACCTTGCGTCACGATTGGTCCCTCGCCGAAGTCAAAGCGCTGTTCGTGCAGCCATTCAACGACCTGCTGTTCCAAGCGCAGACCGTGCACCGCGCGCATTTCGACGCCAACCGTGTGCAAGTGTCGACGCTGCTCTCGATCAAAACCGGTGCCTGCCCGGAAGATTGCAAATATTGTCCGCAGTCGGGCCACTACAACACCGGCCTGGAAAAAGAAAAGCTGATGGAAGTACAGAAGGTCCTGGAAGAGGCTGCTCGCGCCAAAGCCATTGGCTCGACCCGCTTCTGCATGGGCGCCGCCTGGAAGCACCCGTCGGCCAAAGACATGCCCTACGTGCTGCAGATGGTCAAGGGCGTGAAGGCCATGGGCCTGGAAACCTGCATGACCCTCGGTCGTCTCGACCAGGACCAGACCGAAGCCCTGGCCCAGGCTGGGCTCGACTACTACAACCACAACCTCGATACCTCGCCGGAGTTCTACGGCAGCATCATCACCACCCGCACCTACAGCGAGCGCCTGCAAACCCTGGCCTACGTACGTGATTCGGGAATGAAGATCTGCTCCGGTGGCATCCTCGGCATGGGTGAGTCCCTCGACGACCGCGCCAACCTGCTGATCCAACTGGCCAACCTGCCTGAGCACCCGGAATCGGTGCCGATCAACATGTTGGTGAAGGTCGCCGGTACGCCGCTGGAAAACGCCGAAGACATCGACCCGTTCGACTTCATCCGCATGCTCGCCGTGGCGCGCATCCTGATGCCGCAGTCCCATGTGCGCCTGTCGGCCGGCCGGGAAGCGATGAACGAGCAGATGCAGGCCCTGGCGTTCTTCGCCGGCGCCAACTCGATCTTCTACGGTGACAAGCTGCTGACCACCGCCAACCCGCAGGCCGACAAGGACATGCAACTGTTCTCGCGCCTGGGCATCCTGCCGGAAGCGCGTGAAGAACACGCGGATGAGGTGCATCAGGCGGCGATCGAACAGGCGCTGGTGGAGCAGAAGAGCAGCGAGCAGTTCTATAACGCTGTGGTTTAAAACCCCACTGATCTCCCTATTAGCATGCGATTCAAATGTGGGGGCCGGCTTGCCTGCGATGACGGCGGCACATTCAACATCAATGTGTCTGAATCACCGCTATCGCAGGCTTGCCTGCTCTCACATTGGATCGAGTTCACCTGATGTATCGAGGCCAGCATGTCTTTCGATCTCGCCGCGCGCCTCGCTGCCCGCCGTGCCCAGCACCTCTATCGTCAACGCCCGCTACTGGGAAGCCCCCAAGGCCCGGAAGTGGTGGTGGACGGCCAGCCGCTGCTGGCGTTCTGCAACAACGATTACCTGGGCCTGGCCAATCACCCGCAAGTGATCGAAGCCTGGCGTGCCGGCGCGTCGCGTTGGGGCGTGGGCGGTGGCGCTTCGCACCTGGTGATCGGGCATGCCACGCCGCACCATGAGCTGGAAGAAGCCCTGGCGCACCTCACCGGCCGCCCGCGCGCGCTGCTGTTTACCACCGGCTACATGGCCAACCTCGGCGCCGTCACGGCGTTGGTGGGGCAGGGCGATACGGTGCTGCAGGACCGCCTCAACCATGCATCGCTACTGGATGCGGGCTTGTTGTCCGGGGCGCGCTTCAACCGCTATCTGCACAACGACGCGGCGAGCCTGGCCAAGCGCCTGGAGAAGGCTACCGGCAATACGCTGGTGGTCACCGACGGCGTGTTCAGCATGGATGGCGACCTGGCAGACCTGCCGGCGCTGGCCCGGGAAACCAAGGCCAGGGGCGCCTGGTTGATGGTGGACGACGCCCATGGCTTCGGCCCATTGGGTGCCAACGGCGGCGGGATTGTCGAGCATTTCGGCCTGAGCCAGGACGACGTACCGGTACTGGTCGGCACCCTTGGCAAAGCGTTCGGCACGGCCGGCGCCTTTGTGGCCGGCAGTGAAGACCTGATCGAAAGCCTGATCCAGTTCGCCCGCCCGTACATCTACACCACCAGCCAACCGCCCGCCCTGGCCTGCGCCACCTTGAAGAGCCTGGAGTTGCTGCGCACCGAGCACTGGCGGCGCGAGCACCTCAACAGCCTGGTCCGCCAGTTCCGCCAGGGCGCCGAGCAGCTTGGCCTGGACCTGATGGAGAGCTTCACGCCGATCCAGCCGATCCTGATCGGTGACAGCGCCAAGGCCGTGCGTCTGTCGCAGATGCTGCGCCAGCGCGGCCTGATGGTGACAGCGATTCGCCCACCCACCGTGCCGGCCGGCAGCGCACGTTTGCGCGTGACACTGACGGCGGCCCACAGCGCGGCGCAGGTGCAGCTATTGTTAGACGGATTGGAAGTGTGTTTCCGCTCGTTAGGCGCCACGGAGCCCGACCATGCGTGATCGACTGATATTGCTCCCCGGCTGGGGCCTCGGCGTATCGCCGCTGGAGCCATTGGCCGCCGCGTTGCAAGGGCTGGACGAACACCTGCGGGTGCAGATCGAGCCGTTGCCGGTGTTGGGTTCCAGCGACTTGGGTGAATGGCTCGAGGAACTCGACGCCACGCTGCCGGACAATGCCTGGCTGGGCGGTTGGTCCCTGGGTGGCATGCTCGCATCGGAACTGGCCGCGCGGCGCGGCGAACGCTGTTGCGGCCTGCTGACACTGGCCAGCAACCCGTGTTTTGTCGCCCACGACGGTTGGCCGAACGCGATGCCTGCCGAGACGTTCGACGCGTTTCTCGCCGGCTGCCATGCCGACTCTCAGGTCACCCTCAAGCGCTTCGGCCTGCTGTGCGCCAAGGGCGCTGAAGACCCACGCGGGCTGTCGCGGCTGCTGGTCAGCGGGGCGCCGAATTCGCCGTCAAGTGTATTGATGCCCGGCCTTGAACTGCTCGCCCAACTCGACACCCGCGAAGCCTTGCTGGCGTATCGCGGCCCGCAGTTGCACCTGTTCGCCGGCCTGGACGGGTTGGTGCCTGCGCAAGCCGCCAGCGACCTGCTGGCTCTGCTTCCGGATGTTGAAATCGGCCTGATTGAACAGGCCGGTCACGCTTTTCTTCTGGAAGACCCCCACGGCGTCGCGGGGGCTATCCAGGCTTTTTTGCATGAGTGCCTCGATGACTGATTTATCCCACGCCCCGCTGCCCGGTGCCTTGCCGGACAAGCGCCAGGTCGCTGCGTCGTTTTCCCGCGCGGCGGCCAGTTACGACAGTGTTGCCGAGTTGCAGCGCGCGGTGGGGCATGAACTGCTGGGGCGCCTGCCGTCGACGTGTGCGCCGCAACGCTGGCTCGATATGGGGTGCGGCACCGGGTATTTCAGCCGGGTGTTGGCTCCGGCGTTGCCAGCCAGCCAGGGTGTGGCACTGGATATTGCCGAAGGCATGCTCAACCACGCGCGGCCATTGGGCGGCGCCGGGCATTTCATCGCCGGCGATGCCGAACGCCTGCCGTTGCGGGACGCCAGCTTCGGGCTGATCTTCTCCAGCCTGGCGGTGCAATGGTGTGCGGATTTCACGGCGGTGCTCAGCGAGGCGCATCGCGTGTTGCAACCGGGTGGTGTGCTGGCGTTTGCGAGTCTATGCGTGGGAACACTGGATGAGTTGCGCGAAAGCTGGCGCGCGGCGGATGGCATGGTGCACGTCAATCGCTTTCGCACCTTCGAGGCGTATCAACAGCTATGCGCGGCCAGTGGTCTGCGCGTGGTGAGCCTGGAGCGCCGGCCCCATGTGCTGCATTACCCCGATGTACGCAGCCTGACCCATGAGTTGAAGGCGTTGGGTGCGCACAATCTCAACCCGGGACGGCGGGGAGGGTTGACGGGGCGCGCGCGGATTGTTGCACTGGTACAAGCGTATGAGCAGTTCCGCCAGGCCCAAGGCCTGCCGGCGACTTACCAAGTGGTGTATGCCGTACTGGAGAAACCTCTATGAGCGCCGCTTATTTCATCACCGGCACCGACACCGATGTCGGCAAGACCACCATCGCCGCCGGCCTGCTGCACGCGGCGCGCCAGGCCGGCAGGAGCACTGCGGCCGGTAAGCCCGTGGCGTCCGGCTGCCAGGTCACGGCCAAAGGCTTGCGCAACGCCGATGCCCTGGCGTTGCTGGCCGAGTGTTCGTTGCCGCTGACGTATGCCGAGGTCAACCCCGTAGCCTTCGAGCCCGCTATCGCCCCGCATTTGGCAGCACGGGAGGCGGGCGTTGCGTTGACGGTGCAATCGCTGTTGAAACCCATGCAGCACATCCTGGCGCAGCAAGCGGATTTCACGTTGATCGAAGGTGCGGGCGGCTGGCGCGTGCCGTTGGCCGACCAGGACAACCTGTCGGATTTGGCCATGGCGCTCAAGCTGCCGGTGATCCTGGTGGTTGGCGTGCGCCTGGGCTGTATCAGTCATGCGTTGCTGACCGCCGAGGCCATCGCCCGAGACGGTTTGCCGCTGGCGGGTTGGGTGGCGAATATCATCGACCCCAAGACCTCTCGTCTGGAAGAAAACCTCGCGACGCTGGCGGAGCGGTTGCCTGCACCGTGCCTGGGGCGCGTGCCCAAACTCAAGCACGCCGGGGCCCAAGCCGTTGCTGAATACTTGCAGTTGGACTTGCTTGACTGATTTTGGCTATCAACAAGGCATTATGCCATTAGTGTTTTTGACGAGCCCTTTGCTGGGATATCTGCTTCAATTCAACTTCACGATTCTCTAAAGGCAGGCTTACGCCATGGAAATCTCTGGAAGCAGCGCGTTTTACTCGGGCCTGAGCAGCATTCAGACTGGGCAGAACCGTGTCGACCAGGCTGCGGGCAAGATTGCCAGCGCCGCGACGACCCAGCCATCGGATGCGCAAAGCGACCGTCTGCAAGCCAACGACCGCGCCCAGCCATCGAACTCGGCCAGCAACATGGTCGAAATGGCCCAAGGCAAGTTCCAGGTGGAACTGGGCGTAAAAGTGGCCAAGGCTTCGGATGAAATGCTTGGCACCCTGATCGACACCTACGCTTAAACCCTCTACACGCCGACCGGCTCTCGCTTCATGTGGGAGCTGGTTCGCTTGCGATAGCATCAATTCGGTTCTACTCCTCGACCGCGACGCCTGTATCGCGGGCAAGCCAGCGGCTACAGCCCTGTTTCTCTCCTAATCTTACTGGTGGCATCTCGCCGCGGGCTTTGCCGTGCGCGCCATTGACCCACGTCATGACAAACGGCGGCTGGACGACGCTTGACATCCCCAGGTCGTAAACGTATGTTTCAAACACCTGTTTGACCGCTATAACACAAATCCACGCGGTTGTTCATTCCAGATACATCAGCAGAGGTTTATCGCTATGCCTGACTACAAGGCCCCCTTGCGTGATATTCGCTTCGTTCGTGACGAACTGCTTGGCTATGAAGCGCACTATCAGAGTCTGCCGGCTTGCCAGGACGCTACTCCGGACATGGTTGACGCCATTCTCGAAGAAGGCGCCAAGTTCTGTGAGCAAGTGCTGGCACCGCTGAACCGCGTGGGCGACATCGAAGGGTGCACCTGGAGTGAGTCAGGCGTTAAGACCCCGACAGGGTTCAAGGAAGCCTACAAACAATTCGTCGAAGGCGGCTGGCCAAGCCTGGCCCACGACGTAGCGCACGGTGGCCAAGGCCTGCCGGAATCCCTGGGCCTGGCGGTCAGCGAAATGGTTGGTACCGCCAACTGGTCGTGGGGCATGTACCCCGGCCTGTCCCATGGTGCGATGAACACCATTTCCGAGCACGGCACCCCTGAGCAGCAAGAGGCTTACCTGACCAAACTGGTGTCGGGTGAATGGACCGGCACCATGTGTCTGACCGAGCCACACTGTGGCACCGACCTGGGCATGCTGCGCACCAAGGCCGAACCTCAGGCCGATGGCTCCTACAAAATCTCCGGCACCAAGATCTTCATCTCGGCCGGCGAGCACGACATGGCCGACAACATCGTCCACATCGTACTGGCCCGCCTGCCGGACGCACCGGCGGGCACCAAAGGCATCTCGCTGTTCATCGTGCCGAAGTTCCTGCCAAACGCCGATGGCTCGATCGGTGAGCGCAACGCGGTGACCTGTGGTTCCCTGGAACACAAGATGGGCATCCACGGCAACGCCACCTGCGTGATGAACTTCGACGCGGCCACCGGTTTCCTGATCGGCCCGGCGAACAAAGGCCTGAACTGCATGTTCACCTTTATGAACACTGCTCGCCTGGGCACTGCGCTGCAAGGCCTGGCCCACGCCGAGGCTGGCTTCCAGGGTGGCCTGAAATATGCGCGTGACCGCCTGCAAATGCGTTCGCTGACCGGCCCGAAAGCACCGGAAAAAGCCGCTGACCCGATCATCGTGCACCCTGACGTGCGCCGCATGCTGCTGACCATGAAAGCCTTCGCCGAAGGCAACCGTGCGATGGTGTACTTCACCGCCAAGCAAGTGGACATCGTCAAATACGGTACCGACGACGAAGCCAAGAAACAGGCGGATGGCCTGCTGGCATTCATGACCCCGATCGCCAAGGCGTTCATGACCGAAGTCGGCTTTGAATCGGCCAACCACGGCGTGCAGATCTACGGCGGCCACGGTTTTATCGCCGAGTGGGGCATGGAGCAGAACGTTCGCGACAGCCGCATTTCGATGCTGTACGAAGGCACCACGGGCATCCAGGCCCTGGACCTGCTCGGCCGTAAAGTGCTGATGACCCAGGGCGAAGCGCTCAAGGGCTTCACCAAGATCGTGCACAAGTTCTGCCAGGCTAACGAAGGTAACGACGCCGTCAAAGAGTTCGTTGCACCGCTGGCTGCACTGAACAAAGAGTGGGGCGAGTTGACCATGAAGGTCGGCATGGCCGCGATGAAGGACCGCGAAGAGGTGGGTGCTGCCTCGGTGGACTACGTGATGTACTCCGGTTACGCCTGCCTGGCCTATTTCTGGGCCGACATGGCGCGCCTGGCGGCCGAGAAACTGGCCGCCGGCACCACCGAAGAAGCGTTCTACAACGCCAAGCTGCAGACTGCGCGCTTCTACTTCCAGCGCATCCTGCCGCGTACTCGCACTCACGTGGCCACCATGCTGTCGGGCGCCAACAACCTGATGGACATGAAAGAAGAAGACTTCGGCCTGGCTTACTAAGCCAAACCGGGTTCACTGCCAGAGCCGCCGCTCCTTCACGGGAGCGGCGGCTTTTTTGTGAGCGATAAAAAACCACAGTACAGCGCTCAGGGATTGCTTCCGGCTGCCGTTACAGTGATGGCAATGTGATACATGTGCGGCAGGGTGTGCTTAACTGTCCGCATCAAGGCACAGTGCCATCATTTTTTTGTGGGTCGGAGTTCTACCCTTGTCGCGCGTGTCCGCTGTACGGTTCAGTCACTTTCTACCTTCTTTGCTGCTCTTGCTGGCGGGGCTCTCGGCTGCGTACGTCAAGGACCTCAACGTCTTCTTCACCTCACTGTTCAATGTGTTGCCGACCCTGGTGCTGTTACTCGGCGGTTCGTACTGCGCGGTGTATCGCCGTCAGCGTGAACTGTTCCTGATGATCACGGTGTACATCGCCTACTTCCTGCTCGACACCCAGACCGACTTCTACCGCGACCACGGCCGCGTGCGCGACGACGCGGCGGTGGTGTTTCACTTGTGCTGCCTGCTGCTGCCGTTATTGTTCAGCATCTACGCGCTGTGGCAGGAGAAGACTCACCTGTTCCGTGACTTCGTCGCCCGTGGCGCAGTGTTGCTGGCGGTCGGCAGCGTGGCCTTGGCACTGGAGCAGAGTTATCCCCAGGCGGTGCTGAACTGGCTGGCGGAGATTCGCTGGCCGGCGCTGCATGGCAGCTGGATGAGCCTGATCCAGCTGTCGTACCCGATGTTCCTGATTGGTTTCCTGACCCTGGCGGCCCAATACTGGTACCAGCCGCGCCCGCTGCATGCGGCGCAATTGGTGGGGTTGCTGGGGATGTTCTGGATGTTGCCGCAGACGTTCATACTCCCGTTCACCCTGAACATCATGTGCAGCCAGGTGATGTTGATGATCGCCGCCGGCGTGGCCCACGAGGCTTATCAAATGGCCTTCCGCGATGAGCTGACCGGCTTGCCGGGGCGTCGTGCGTTGAATGAGCGCATGCAGCGCCTGGGGCGCAACTATGTGCTGGCGATGAGCGACGTCGACCACTTCAAGCGCTTCAACGACACCCATGGCCATGACGTCGGCGACCAGGTGTTGCGCCTGGTGGCGAGCAAGTTGTCCAAGGTCAACGGCGGCGGGCGGGCCTACCGCTATGGCGGTGAAGAGTTCGCCGTGGTGTTTGCCGGCAAGACGGTGGAGGAATGCCTGCCGCACCTGGAGGAGATCCGCGAAATCATCGCCGACTACGACATCAAGCTGCGCAACTCGGACCGCCCCCAGGATGACCAGCAGGGGCGCCAGCGTCGCTCGGGCAGCGGCGCCTCCAGCGTGTCGGTGACCATCAGCATTGGCGTGGCCGAACGCCAGGCCGAGCAGCGCACGCCGGAAGAGGTGCTCAAATCCGCCGACCAGGCGCTGTACGCCGCCAAGGGTGCCGGGCGTAACTGCGTGGTGGCAGCCGGGCAAACCCGCCGTGGCGCGGTGCGCATGGAGAGCGCTGCCGGTTGAGTGATAGCGGTGTATTCAGCGGTTCTACAGTGATTGTCCGAGGCAGTGGCTGGCAGTAGGTTGAAACCATCTGCTGACGGAGACATTGCCATGCCTGAGTACAAAGCTCCCCTTCGCGACATGCGCTTCCTGATCGACAACGTGTTTGATTTCCACGGTCACTACGCCGCATTGGGCGCGACCGATGCCAGCCCGGACATGGTCGGCGCGATCCTCGAGGAAGGCGCGAAGTTCTGCGAGAACGTGCTCGCACCGCTCAACCACAGTGGCGACGAAGAGGGCTGCCATTTCGACAATGGCGTGGTCACCACGCCCAAGGGCTTCAAGGAAGCCTTCGCCCAGTACGTGGAAGGCGGCTGGCACGGTGTGGCGGCGGATCCGGCTTACGGTGGCCAAGGCTTGCCGCAGTCACTGGGCCTGGTGCTCAGTGAGATGATCGGCTCCAGCAACACGTCGTGGGGCATGTACCCGGGGCTGACCCACGGTGCGATGTCGGCGATCCACGCCCATGGCACCGCTGAGCAGAAAGACATTTTCTTGAGCAAGCTGACGGCCGGCGAATGGACCGGCACCATGTGCCTCACCGAGGCGCACTGCGGCACCGACCTGGGCCTGATCAAGACCCGCGCCGTGCCCCAGGCTGATGGCAGCTATGCGGTCACCGGCAGCAAAATCTTCATCTCGGCCGGCGAGCACGACATGAGCGCCAATATCATCCACCTGGTGCTGGCCAAGCTCCCGGATGCGCCGGCGGGCACCAAGGGCATCTCGCTGTTTATCGTGCCCAAGTTCCATGCCGACTCCGGCGAGCGCAATGCGGTGCACTGCGGTTCCATCGAACACAAGATGGGCATCAAGGGCTCGGCAACCTGCGTGCTGAACTTCGACGGCGCCAAGGGCTTCCTGATCGGCGAGGCAAACAAAGGCCTCAACTGCATGTTCACCATGATGAACCATGCGCGCCTGGGTACCGGCATGCAGGGCCTGTGCAACGGCGAGACAAGCTTCCAGGGGGCGATCAAGTACGCCAACGATCGCCTGCAAATGCGCTCGCTGACCGGCGCCAAGGCCCCGGAAAAAGCTGCCGACCCGATCATCGTGCACCCCGATGTGCGCCGCATGCTGCTGACCATGAAAGCCTTCAACGAAGGCAACCGCGCACTGGCCTACTTCACCGCGCAATTGCTCGACACCGCGCACCTGAGCAGCGACGCCACCCAGCGCCAGGACGCCGAAGACCTGCTGGCGTTTCTCACGCCCATCTGCAAAGCCTTTATGACCGATACCGGGCTGGAGGTGACCAACCACGGTATGCAGGTCTTCGGTGGCCACGGTTACATCCGCGAATGGGGCATGGAGCAACTGGCACGGGATGCGCGGATTGCGCCGATCTATGAAGGCACCAATGGCATCCAGGCCCTCGACCTTCTTGGGCGCAAGGTATTGGGCAGCCAGGGCAAGTTGCTGCGCGGGTTTACCAAGCTCGTGCATAAGTTCTGTGGGGCCAATGCCGAGCACCCACAGCTCAAGGGATATGTGGCGCAGCTCAACCAACTCAACGGGGAGTGGGGCGAACTGACCACTCAAGTCGGCCTGGCGGCGATGAAAAACCCCGATGAAGTCGGCGCGGCGGCTGTGGATTACCTTATGTACAGCGGCTACGTCATTCTCGCCTACCTGTGGGTGCGCATGGCGATCGCCGCCCTTGAGCAACAGGACGCCGACTTCGCCAAGGCCAAGCTCGCCACGTGTGACTTCTACTTCAAGCGCCTGCTCCCGCGTACCGCTACCCACCGCGCGGCGGTGGAGGCGGGCAGCGAATGCCTGATGAGTCTGCCCGCGGAGGCATTTTCGCTGTGATGACTTAAAAATACCTATCAGTCACAAGTAGACCCTATGTGTCTTAAAAGTTGTTCGGGTACACTCGGGGCCTGTAAAACCGATCCTACCGAATCACTTTTCACGTTCTCACGAGGTTTGCCATGGCTGATTACAAAGCGCCGTTGCGTGATATGCGCTTCGTCCTCAACGAAGTATTTGAGGTCGCCAAGACTTGGGCCCAATTGCCGGCATTGGCAGACACCGTTGACGCCCAAACCGTAGAAGCCATCCTCGAAGAGGCCGGCAAGGTCACCGCCAAGTCCATCGCCCCGCTCAGTCGCGGTGGGGATGAACAGGGTTGCCGCTGGGATGACACTGCGGTGTTCACCCCGGACGGTTACCCACAGGCCTACAAAACCTACGCTGAAGGCGGCTGGGTAGGGGTCGGTGGCGATCCGGTCTTCGGTGGCATGGGCATGCCCAAGGCCGTGTCGGCCCAGGTCGAAGAGATGATCAACTCATCGAGCCTGGCATTCGGCCTGTACCCGATGCTGACCTCCGGCGCCTGCGTGTCGATCAATACCCACGCCAGCGAAGACCTCAAGGCCGCCTACCTGCCGAAGATGTATTCAGGTGAATGGGCCGGCTCCATGTGCCTGACCGAGGCTCACGCCGGTACTGACCTGGGGATTATCCGCACCAAGGCTGAACCACAGGCGGACGGTTCCTACACCATCAGCGGCACCAAGATCTTTATCACCGGTGGTGAACACGACCTCACCGAAAACATCATCCACTTGGTGCTGGCCAAGCTGCCGGACGCGCCGGCGGGTCCCAAGGGTATTTCCCTGTTCCTGGTGCCGAAGTTCATGGTCAATGCCGACGGCAGCCTGGGTGCACGTAACGCGGTGAGCTGTGGTTCCATCGAGCACAAGATGGGTATCCAGGCGTCGGCCACCTGTGTGATGAACTTCGACGCAGCGGTGGGTTACCTGGTGGGCGAGCCGAACCGTGGGTTGGCGGCGATGTTCACGATGATGAATTACGAGCGTCTTGGTGTGGGCATCCAGGGCCTGGCATCCGGCGAGCGTTCCTACCAGAACGCGATTGAATACGCGCGCGACCGCGTCCAAAGCCGTGCACCCACTGGCGCCCAAGCCAAAGACAAAGTGGCCGACCCGATCATCGTGCACCCGGATGTGCGTCGCATGCTGCTGACCATGAAGGCCGCGAATGAAGGCGGTCGGGCGTTCTCCACCTACGTGGCGACGCAACTGGACATCGCCAAGTTCAGCGACGACGCTGCTGCCCGCGAGCGTGCGGATAACCTGGTGGCGTTGCTGACACCGGTGGCCAAGGCTTTCCTGAGCGACCTGGGCCTGGAAACCACGGTACTGGGCCAGCAGGTGTTTGGCGGCCACGGTTACATTCGCGAGTGGGGCCAGGAGCAACTGGTGCGCGACGTGCGCATCACCCAAATCTACGAAGGCACTAACGGTATCCAGGCGCTGGACCTGATGGGGCGCAAGATCGTCGGCAGCGACGGAGCGTTCTACCGCTTGTTCGCCGATGAGATCCGCGCGTTCATTGCCTCGGCGGGTGCCGAGCTGGCTGAATTCACCAAACCACTGAGTTCGGCGGTGGATGACTTGGATGAGTTGACCGCCTGGGTGCTGGACCGCGCCAAGACCAACCCGAATGAAATCGGCGCAGCGTCGGTGGAATACCTGCACGCCTTTGGCTACATGGCCTATGCCTACATGTGGGCACGCATGGCCAAGGCTGCGTTGGGCAAGGAGGCTGAAGACAACTTCTATGCCAGCAAGCTGGGCACGGCGCGCTTCTACTTCGCCCGCCTGTTGCCCCGTATTCATTCGCTGAGTGCGTCGGTAAAAGCCGGTAGCGAATCACTGTTTTTGCTGGATGAAGCCCTGTTTTAAGGACTTGGAGGGCGTGTAAGCATTCTCTTACATGACGTGCTGCTATTCGTCCTCTATCGCCACATTGGATCCACGGATAATCTACTTCACATGGACGTCGCGCAGGAAGCGCAAAGCAACAACACGGACACGTAGGATTCTGCCAGGATGGCGGAGTGAAATGGATGTCAGGGAAACAGTCTGCAAAACCCCGCTTCGGCGGGGTTTTCTTTTGCCTGCGAAAAAGTCAGGCAGGCGCCTGCGGGGCATTCATCACGTCTTCCAGCAAGGTGCGCAGCAACGCTACCGTCGCCTGCTGGCGCTGCACATCTCGGCACACCAGGCCCACTTTCAGCGGCACCCTGGGTTCGCTCAAGGGTTTCCACAGCAGCAACTGGCTGTTGTGTTCGTCCTGGGAGCGCCCCGGCAGCACAGTCGCCAGTTTTGTGTGAGGCAGGCTGTCGAGAATCCCCACCATGGTATTGAGTTCTGCCTGCACCTGCGGGCGCCGTCCGAGGTTGGACAGTTGGCCCTGCCAGATCTGCCTGACCTGAAACTCTTCCCCCAGCAGTAACATCGGCAATTCAGCCGCCTGTTTCAGCGAGACTTTCTTGAACTCCCGCAAAGGATGGTCCTCGGGGATGACCACTTTCAGCTCGTCTTCATACAACAACACGCCGTGCAATCCCGGCTGGCGCGGTGGCAAGTAGCTGATGCCAATATCCAGCGAACCGTTGAGCAGCCGCCGTTCAATTTCAAGCCCGGTCAATTCGTAGATCTGTACCACCAAGTGCGGCTGGGCCTTGCGCACACGCTCGAGCATCTGCGGGACCAGGCTGGTGTGCACGGTTTGCAGCACGCCGATGGCCAGGGTGCGCATCGCCTGGCCCTTGAAGTTGCGCAGCGCTTCGATCGCCTGTTGCATGCCATCGATCAGTGGCAGGGCATGGTTGTACAGCGTATGCGCCGCCAATGTCGGCAGCAGACGCTTGCTGCTGCGTTCGAACAGGCTTACGTCAAGGTTCTGTTCCAACTGGCGAATCTGTTGCGACAGTGCTGGTTGCGAGATCGACAGACGCTCTGCCGCACGGCCTACGTGGCCTTCCTCGTACACCGCGACGAAATAACGCAGTTGCTTGAAATCCATAAGACTTACTTATCGAAAAAGCTGGAAAAACGAAATGGCTGTTGGCCCCCGAGACGCCTAGTCTAGCGGCTATTCGCAGGGCTTACAGGGCCGGATCGGGCAATGAACAGTGTTTATGTTGATAGCGTTTACATAGGCAAGGCATACAATCTTTACTCACGACACATGGCCTGTACCGACCAAGGTCCGGTTGCCAGCGGGGTGAAGGTGTGAACCTGTTCAATATGCGTCGCCCCGCGCCCAGCCTGGATGACTTGATCCTGGATACCCCGCGCGGCAGTCATTCCAGTGAGTCGCTGATGCCGACTGTGGCGCGGCCGGCTCAGGTATTTGTGCGCGGCCAGGGCTCATGGCTATGGGACAGCGACGACCGTGCCTACCTGGACTTCAACCAGGGCGCCGCCGCCAATAGCCTCGGCCACAGCCCGCAGGTGTTGATCAAAGCGTTGGCCGACCAGACCCAGGCGCTGATCAATCCGGGCAACAGCCTGCATAACCGCACCCAACTCAACCTCGTCGATCGGCTGTGCCATCGCACTGGCAGTGACCAGGCCTACCTGCTCAACAGCGGTGCCGAAGCCTGCGAAGCCGCGATCAAGCTGGCACGCAAGTGGGGCCAACTGCATCGCGGCGGCGCCTACCGCATCATCAGCGCGAGCAATGGTTGCCATGGCCGCAGCTTCGCGGCGATGTCGGCCTCGGCGAGCGACCGCGCCAATCGCTTCGAACCGCAACTACCCGGCTTCAGCCATGTGCCGTTCAACGATCTGCCGGCCTTGCACGCCGCAGTCGATGCGCAGACCGTCGCGATCATGCTGGAGCCGATCCAGGGCGAAGCCGGCGTGATCCCCGCGACGGAGCATTATCTCAAAGGTGTCGAGCGCTTGTGCCGCGAACTGGGGATCCTGCTGATTCTCGACGAGGTGCAAACCGGTATTGGCCGCTGCGGCACCTTGCTCGCCGAACAGCATTATGGCGTACGTGCCGACATCATCACCCTCGGCAAAGGCTTGGGCGGCGGCGTGCCCCTGGCAGCGCTGCTGGCGCGCGGCACTGCCTGTTGCTTTGAGGTAGGCGAACTGGAAGGCACCCATCATGGCAATGCACTGATGGCGTCGGCCGGCGTTGCCGTGCTGGATGCCGTGTTGGAACACGGCTTCCTGGAGCAGGTGCGTGAGTCTGGCCTTTACCTTGGCGAAGGCCTCGCTCGCCTGGCCTGTCGCTACGACCACGGGCCATTGCGCGGGCACGGCCTGATGTGGGGCCTGACGTTATCGGATGATTCCGCGGACGCTGTCGTGAAAGCGGCCTTGCACGAAGGACTGATCATCAACGCCCCGCAACCTAACTGCCTGCGCTTCACCCCGGCGCTGACGATCAGCAAGAGCAACATCGACGAAATGCTCCTGCGCCTGGCCCGCGCCTTCGCGCGCGTGCGCACCGCACAGCTGCAATGCCGCAAGGGCATCGCCGTTTAAACCCTATTCTTGAACCGTCTCGCGGTATACGCGGCGCCTCCGGCCTGATTCTTTCGGCTGGGGGCGTTTTTTTGCCTGTTCAACAACGATAGATGGCCCAACGCCAGATCCCAGTGAACCCTTACGAACGGCCAATGTCGATTAGCTACACGGCTCACACGAGCCGATTTTTTGGAGCTTACCCATGGACATCATTCGTATCATCATCGCCATTCTGCTGCCGCCACTGGGTGTGTTCCTGCAAGTGGGCTTCGGCGGCGCGTTCTGGCTGAATATTCTGCTGACCCTGTGCGGTTACTTCCCCGGCATCATTCACGCGGTGTACATCATCGCCAAGCGCTGAGGCAGTCAGCCTTTTGCGATGAGCCGTGAGTTGCGCTCATTGCGAAAGGCCAGTTGCTCAATGGTCTGGGTGGCATGTTCGGCGTCTTCCCGCGCTTGCAGGATGATGCCGTGCTGCTCGGACTTGCTGCACACCGGGTCGGCATTACTCGCGTCCCCCGTGAGCATGAAGGCCTGGCAACGGCAGCCGCCGAAGTCCTTCTCTTTTTCATCGCAGGAACGGCATGGCTCGGGCATCCAGTCGTAGCCGCGAAAGCGATTGAAACCAAACGAGTCGTACCAGATGTGCTGCATGCTGTGGTCGCGCACGTTCGGAAATTGCACCGGCATCTGTCGGGCGCCGTGACAGGGCAGGGCCGTGCCGTCGGGTGTCACCGTCAGAAAGATACTGCCCCAGCCGTTCATGCAGGCTTTCGGGCGCTCTTCGTAGTAATCCGGTGTAACGAAGATCAGCTTGCACGGGTGGCCCTCGGCCTCGAGCTTGGCGCGGTATTCGTTGGTGATGCGTTCGGCGCGCACCAGTTGTTCCTGGGTCGGCAATAGCCCCACACGATTGAGCTGCGCCCAGCCATAGAACTGGCACGTGGCGAGTTCGACAAAGTCCGCTTCCAACGCGATGCACAGTTCGATAATGCGGTCGATCTTGTCGATATTGTGCCGATGGGTGACGAAGTTCAGCACCATCGGGTAGCCATGGGCTTTCACCGCGCGGGCCATTTCCAACTTCTGCGCGAAGGCTTTTTTCGAGCCGGCCAGCAGGTTGTTGACCTGTTCGTCGCTGGCCTGGAAGCTGATCTGGATATGGTCGAGGCCGGCCTTCTTGAAGTCGCTGATTTTCTGTTCAGTCAGGCCGATGCCCGACGTGATCAAATTGGTATAGAACCCCAGCTTGCGCGCCTCGGCGATCAGCTCGGCTAGGTCTTGGCGCACCAGCGGCTCTCCACCGGAAAAGCCCAATTGCGCGGCCCCCATCTCGCGGGCTTCACGAAATACCTTGAACCACTGCTCGGTAGTCAGCTCTTTGCCCTGCTCGGCAAAGTCCAGCGGGTTGGAGCAGTACGGGCATTGCAACGGACAGCGGTAGGTCAGCTCGGCCAGCAACCACAGCGGCAGGCCGATGGCAGGCTTGTCAGGCAAGGGTGATCCAGTGCTCAGCACGGGCGACCTCCATGAATTGCTCGATGTCTTCGCCGAGCTCTGGCACGCCAGGGAATTGTTTATCCAGCTCGGCGATGATCGCTGCCACGTCGCGCTCGCCGTCGATCAACCCGCCGATCAGCGCGGCGCTGTCGTTGAGCTTGATCATGCCCTCGGGGTAGAGCAGCACGTGACCCTTTTGCGCGGGCTCATACTGGTAACGGTAGCCCTGGCGCCAGGCCGGTATTCTGCTGCGATCAAAGCTCATAGGGTGATCCCTTTATGCCACACCCGCTGCTCGGTCACGCTGTGATACGGCGGGCGTTTGAGTTCGTAGGCCATGCTCATGGCATCGAGCATGCTCCAGAGGATGTCCAGTTTGAACTGGAGAATTTCCAGCATGCGCTCCTGGCCCTCACGCGTAGTGTAGTGCTGCAGGGTGATCGCCAACCCGTGTTCCACATCGCGGCGAGCCTGGCCCAGGCGCGTGCGGAAATATTCATAACCGGTTGGGTCGATCCACGGGTAATGCTGCGGCCAGCTGTCGAGGCGCGATTGGTGGATCTGTGGTGCGAACAGCTCGGTCAGCGAGCTGCTGGCGGCTTCTTGCCAGCTGGCGCGACGGGCGAAGTTGACGTACGCATCTACCGCAAAACGCACGCCGGGCAACACCAGTTCCTGGGAGCGCAGTTGCTCGGGGTCGAGGCCGACCGCCTGGCCCAGGCGCAGCCAGGCTTCGATACCGCCGTCCTCACCCGGGGCGCCATCGTGATCGAGCAGGCGCTGGATCCACTCACGGCGGATCTCCCGGTCTGGACAGTTGGCCAGGATCGCGGCGTCTTTGAGCGGGATGTTCACCTGATAGTAGAAACGGTTGGCGACCCAGCCCTGGATTTGCTCGCGGGTGGCGCGGCCTTCGTACATCGCCACGTGATACGGGTGATGAATATGGTAGAAGGCGCCCTTGGCCTTAAGGGCTGCTTCGAATTCAGCGGGGGTCAACGGCGTATCAGTCATTTCGGTCGCTCCTACAGTTCAATGCTCATGCCGTCGTAAGCCACTTCGACATTGCGCCGCACCAGTTCCGCTCGCTCGGGGGAGTCTTCATCAAGGATCGGGTTGGTGTTGTTGATGTGGATAAGTACCTTGCGCTGCTTGGGCAACTGCGCGAGCACTTCGAGCATGCCACCGGGGCCGTTTTGCGCCAGGTGGCCCATCTCGCGCCCCGTGCGGGTGCCGACGCCACGGCGCTGCATTTCATCGTCGTCCCACATCGTGCCGTCCACCAGCAGGCAGTCGCTGCCGGCCATGATGTCCAGCAGTGGCGCGTCGACTTTGCCCAGGCCTGGGGCGTAGAACAGCTTGCCGCCGGTGCGCAGGTCTTCGACGATCAGGCCGATGTTGTCGCCAGGGTGCGGGTCGAAGCGGTGCGGCGAGTAGGGCGGCGCGGCGCTGCGCAAGGGCAGCGGGGTAAAGCGCAGGTTGGGGCAGGCCGGGACGGTGAAGCTGGCGTCCAGTTCGATACGGTTCCAGGCCAGGCCGCCGTTCCAGTGGGTGAGCATGGTGAACAGCGGGAAGCCGGTGCTGAGGTCTTCATGGACCATGTCGGTGCACCACACCTGGTGCGGGCAACCCTCGCGCAGGCTCAACAGGCCGGTGGTGTGGTCGATCTGGCTGTCCATCAGGATGATCGCGCTGATGCCGGTATCGCGCAGTGCACGTCCGGGTTGCATCGGTGCGAAGCCCTGGAGTTGCGCGCGGATATCCGGCGAGGCATTGCACAGCACCCAGTTCACGCCATCGTCGGAGATCGCGATGGACGACTGGGTACGCGCCTGGGCCCGCAGGCTGCCATCACGAAAACCTGCGCAGTTCACGCAGTTGCAGTTCCACTGCGGGAAACCACCGCCGGCGGCGGAACCTAGAATCTGGACAAACATGGTCGCTCCATCAAGCTCAAAACAAAAACGCCCCGGGCGAACCGAGGCGTTGTATTACCCAGCCGATTAACGGCTGGCGAAGTACATGGTGACTTCGAAACCAATACGCAGATCAGTGTAAGCAGGTTTGGACCAGGTCATATTCTTACTCCTACGAAGGGATGGGACGTTTACTACTACGTAATACATATAGTCCACCTCCAGTCGGAGATGTTCAGATGTGTGCGTAGGAATGTTACTCAATTCTTTTCAAGTTAGCGCTGTCTTGGTGGAAAAAGCCTTTTGCAGGGCCGGCAATGATCAGCCGGCTGCTTGCCAGGTAGCCGACGTGCGCGGGCCGTTGGCCACGCAGCGCCATCCGCCTGCGGCGGCTTCCACTTGCTGGGCGGCAAGCTGCAACGCTTCCCGTGTACAGGTTTGGATGTGAGCTTGAAGGTGAGCCAGGTAACCCGACGAATGGCCCGCCAAATGGGCGTGCCACAGCAGTTCGGCGGCCTGGGCGTTGGGCAGCGTCTGCGTTGAGAACTGCTGCGCCAGGGCCTGGTTGCCCAGTTCTTCACTGTTGTCGATCAGCGTCGGCAGTTGCTTCAGGAAGGTCTGCAGGTGATCGACGATGCCTGAAAGGGACACGTTGGGGGATTGCACGCCGAATAGCAGGCCGGTCTGGCCGTTTATCTGTCGGATGCCGCTGAATACGGCGTAGCCGATTTGCAGCTCTACCCGCAGGCGCTGGTAGAAGGGGCCTTGAAGCAGATGGCCGAGCAGTTGCCATGCGGCCTCGTCCGCCAGGGCTTGGCTCGGTGCCGGGCAAAACAGCAGCAGGGCGGCTTCGTTTGCGTCGGTTTCCACCTCATGCCAGATGCGTTGGCCGCTGAGGGATGGCTGCACCTGATTGAGGTTCGTGGTTTGCCCTGGCAGGCGGGCCGCCGCCGTCTTGATCGCGGCTTCCTGCGCTGCAGAGAAACCCATTCCCAGGCCTTGCCAGCGCGCGGTGGCCCAGGATGCCGGTTCGGGCGTGCGAGCGCTGCAGCAAGCGGGCAGTGCCTTGAGCAATGTTCGGATGGCGATCATGGGGGGCGCGACGGCCTGGGCTTCCTGCGGTTGGGCCAGGCGTTGCGCCAATACCTCCAGCACGGCTGGAATAGGCTCCTGTAGCCCGACCATCCTCACCAGCCCGTCATTGCCCAGGCGTTCGACCGACAAGTCGACGCCCGCCTGACGGGCATTTTCGCGCAACGACTGCACTGCGCTTTCCAGGCCGGGCGGGGCGGACTGCCAGTGCAGGTACAGCGCACCTTCTTCACTGTCACCCGCCAATGCCTGGCTGAAAGCCAGCGCCGATACCTCACGACGCCCTCGGGAGCGATCCTGGGCAAAGGTGCGCAACCCTCGGTGCGCGCTGGTCTGGCCGCGAATCAGGCCGGCGCGTTCTGCGTTGACCGGCGGGCGCAGGAACGGATTGCTCGGCGGCAGTTGCCACGTGTGCCCGGAGGGCGGCAGGCGCAGCGCGTCGAGCATGGCCTTGAGGTCGGTGACGGCCTGTTCCGACAGCGCCTCGCTGTCATGCCGGGCCAGCGCCAGGGCGCCTAGGGTCTGCTGTTGGCGAGCCGCCAGCAAGGCAGACTCTTCGCGCAAGGCGGTCCAATCGCTGTGTGCGAAAAAGCTCAACCAGTCGTGCAGCAACGCCTCGATCTGCGTCGCCGACTCAACGGGGTTGCTGAGCGTAAAGTCGATGTCCAGCACCGCCTGGCCGGCAAAGTGATACAGCACAGACGCCTGCAGTGCGCCGCCCAGTTGTCGCGTCTTGAGTTCGGCCAGCAGCCCGCCGGGTGCCGAGGCATTGAGCCAGGTGCAGAGGAATTCCAGTGATTCACGGGGCGCGTTACACGTGATGACGTGGTGCAAGTGATTATTGGCGATGTGCTGATAGCTTGGTGCTTGGCCCTGCATCAATGCCGGTGGTGCAGACTGTGGACGCAGGGGCCCTGAGGTCAGTTGCTCGCTGAACTGCTGCGCCAGGCCTTCCAGCGCTTGCAGCGGTTGAGGGCCCGTCAGGCTCAAGGTCATCTGCCCACTCTGATAAAACTGCGTGTGGAAGTCCCGCAAGGCCTGCTGAAATGCCTCACGCTCCACTGGCAGGCTGTCGCGATTGCCTGCATGAAACCCCCGCAGCGGGTGATCAGCCGCCAGCCCTTCCAACAACGCGACCTGCTGCTGCGCCTTCGCATCCTGGGACCAGGCGACAAACTCGGCGTGCAGCACTTCGCGCTCGCGCAATTGATCCTCAAGCGTCAGGCGCGGGTGGGCGAGCATATCCACCAACCGCTCCAGCCCGCCGGCAAACGTCGCAACTGGCAGTTCAAAGAAGAAGTCCGTGGTGCGCTCACCGGTGCTGGCATTGACCTGGCCGCCATGACGCTGCACGTATGTCATCAACCCGTCATTCTTGGGAAAGCGCTCGGTTCCGAGGAACAGCAGATGCTCGAGGAAATGCGCCAGCCCCGGCCATGCCAGCGGCACGTCATGGCTGCCGGCCGCTACCCTTAGCACTGCTGCGCACCGCTTCAAACGCGGCGCGTGCTGCAAGGAAACCCGCAAGCCGTTGGCCAGGGTCAGATGAAGGTGATGGGGGTGGGCCGGCGCAGGCATGGGCACTTCCGAAACGTAGGATGTGGCCATGTTATCAAACCGCTCGCCCACCGGCAGGATCAGGGCTTGTGCAGCGCGCCGTACAACTCGGGGCGACGGTCTTGCAGGTAGTGATTGGCAGCACGGGCGTCGAGTATCGACTGGCGATCCAGCTCCCCGACGATCAGGGCTTCATCCAGGCCGGCCTGTGCAATGCGCTGGCCATTCGGCGCGGCGATGCTGCTTTGCCCGCAGTACTGGATCTCGCCTTCGTGCCCACAGTAATTGGCGTAGGCCACATAACACTGGTTTTCGAAGGCCCGTGCACGCACGGTGACATCGGCGACAAAGTCGAACGGCACCATGTTGGCGGTGGGCACCAGGATCACTTCGGCGCCGGCCAGGGCCAGGCGCCGGGTGTTTTCCGGAAACTCCAGGTCGTAGCAGATCAGGAAACCGAGCTTCCAGCCGTTGAGTTCCACCAGCGGGAAATCATCCTCGCCGGCACTGAACATCGAGTGGTCCAGGTCGCCAAACAGGTGAGTCTTGCGGTAGTTGCACAAGCGCCGGCCGTGAGCGTCGATCAACTGCACGGCGTTGTAGATCTGGCCATCCTCGGCCCGTTCCGGGTAGCCGTAGAGAATCGCCAGCCCGGCACTTTTGGCCAGTTCGCCAATCGCCTGCGCCGACGGTCCGTCCTGTGCCTCGGCCAGCGCGCCAACAGCCTCGGCGCCGATGTTGTAGCCGCTCAGGAACATCTCCGGCAGCACCAGCACATCGGCGCCAGACGCCTCATGCGCCAATGGGTGCAGGCGCTTGAGGTTGCCGGCCACGTCCAGCGGCAGCGGTGGGCATTGGTACAGGGCAACGCGCATGCTCAACTCCTTAATCGGCCAGGGCGATCGGCCCGATTTCATCGAATACATCGCCCGGCCCTGGGTTCTCCGGGTGAGTGCTGCCACCGAAGTGAGTCATGATGCCCCACACCGCGTTCAGCGAGGTTTGTACCGCGCCTTCCACCCAGGCGGGGGTCCAGGACACATCGTCACCGGCAATAAAGATCCCGCGTTGTTCGGCGGGCATGTCCTTCTGCATGAAGTGCGCATACATCCGCTGGTTGTAGCGATAGTGACCCGGCAACGCGCCCTTGAACGCCCCGAGGAAGTGCGGATCGGCTTCCCAGGATACGGTGATCGGGTCACCGATGATGCGCGCTTTGATATCGACTTTCGGGTAGATCTTCTTCAGCGCATCCAGGGCCAGCTTCACACGCTTGTCGATGGGCTGCGGCAGCATTTTCAGGGCGTCGCTCATCCACGAGTAAGACAGGCAGATCACCCCCGGCTTATCGTCACCGTTATCGAACAGGTAGGTGCCACGGGTCAGGCGATCGGTGAGGGTCATGCTCATCAGGTCGCGGCCGGTTTCCGGGTCTTTGTCCTTCCAGAACGGGCGGTCGACCATTACAAAGGTTTTCGATGATTGCATGTAGCGCGTGCGGTCCAGGGCCATCCACATCTTTTGCGAGAACAGGGTTTCGTCACATTCGATCTGGGTGGTCAACAGCCAGCTCTGACAGGTAGTCAGCACGGCCGCGTACTCGCGGGTGTCACCATAGTTGTCGGTAACGGCAAAGCGGCCATCAGCCGCGTGGGCAATGCGTTTCACCCCGGCGCGGGGTGCGCCGCAGTGCAGCGAACTGAGGCTGGTGCCGGCCGGCCAGTGGGCGCATCGCTCCGGTACATGGCGCCAGATGCCCATCGGCACCTGGGCAACGCCGCCGACTACCAGGTGTTGGTGGTCGTCGCAGTTGGTCATCACCACGCGGAAGATTTCCAGCATCGAGTTGGGGAAGTCCGAATCCCAGCCGCCGGTGCCGAACCCCACCTGGCCGAACACTTCGCGATGATGAAACGACAACTTCGCGAACGCCTTGGACGTGGCGACGAAGTCATAGAAGGTGCGGTCGTCCCACAGCGGCACCAGCGTGTTCCACAGCGCTTTAAGGCGCGGCACGTCGCGGTCGCGGATGGCCTGCTGGATATCCCCGAACTGTGAACCGGCTTCCAGGGCATCCGCCCAGGCGTCAGCCACTTCCTGGAACAGTACCGGCAAGTCGGAGAGCTTTTGTGCGTAGTGGGTCTGGCCTTCGAGGTCGATCACCGTGCTGCCGGACGCTGGGGTCAGCGGGTTGGGGAACGGTTTGGTTTCCAGGCCAAGCTTGTCCACGTAGTGGTAGAACGCTGTGGACGACACCGGGAAGCGCATGCCACCCAGCTCGGCGATGATGCCTTCTGCGCCCTCAAACGCCTGGGAGCGCAGGCGCCCGCCCATTTTCGAGGCCTCGTACACCACTGGCTTAAGGCCCAGTTTCATCAGCTCGTAAGCGGCAACAAGCCCTGCAATCCCGGCACCGACGATCGCCACTTCGGCACCATGCTGGGCGGCGGGAATGCTGCCCAGCCCGGCTGGATGCTCGATCCAGTCATCGAAGGCAAACGGAAAGTCCGGGCCAAAGATGGTGATGGGTTTCTTGCCGTCGGCGGGGTGGCGATTGGTCTTGCTGATGGTGCTGGACGGAATGCTCATGGCTGACCCTTGCTGACGGCTCCGCGGGATGCGACCCGCTGAGTATAGGAAAAGATGGCAGCCAGTTTAGGGAGCGTAGCGTTCGTTAATAAGACGCAAAATGTCGTCGGATTGAACTGTTTTTAGTCAGTGTGACGAACATGGCGGTCAAATTGGCTGTCCGCGGTCCAGTTTGTTACTGAGGATGATCGAAGTCGTGGTTTTCTCCACGCCGTCCACGCTGCCGATCTGGTCCAGCAATTGGTCCAACTGTTCGGGTGAGTCCGTGCGTAGCCATGCGACGTAATCGAACTCGCCGCTGACCGCGCACAACTGCTGCACCTGGGCCATGGCGCTGAGCCGGCGCAGCACTTCCTTGCCCGAACGTGCCTGCACGGTGATGCCGACATACGCCTGCAAACCACCTTCCACCACGCGCTGGCCGAGGCGCACGCCATAGCCGGTAATCACCTGGGTTTTTTCCAGGCGCGCCAGGCGTGATGTCACCGTGGTGCGTGCGATGCCCAGCTGTCGGGCAAGCATGGCCACGCTTTCGCGGGCATTGATCTGCAGGGCGGCGATCAGTTGGCGATCGATTTCGTCGAGGGCGGGCAAGGCGAGGGCTCCGATAGGGCGGCAATGTGCACGCATCTTACAGGCTGGCGTCGGCGAGCAGGCAGCGGGTAAACAGTTGCGGTACGGGGAGATGCCGTTGGCTGTAGCGACTGAGCAGGATGATGTCTCGGTAAAAAGTCTGATTGCCCAGAGGGATAATTCGCACATTTGGCGAGCGTTCCAGCCACAACCCCGCCTGGGGAATCAGCGAAACGCCCAGGCCACACTCGACCATCTTGACGATGGCTTCCAGCTCATCCAGTTCCAGCGCCACCTGGACCTCAAGCTTCTGTTCGCGCAGGAATCGGCTGACCAACCGACCGCCAAATGAAGCCCGGTCATAGCGCACATGGGGCTGTGTCGCGAGCAAGCGCAAAGGGTCATCGCCCATCGTTGCATGAGGCACAATCAGCGCAAACGGCTCCTTGCGCAGCAGCTGTACGTGCAACTCCTT
The DNA here is from genome assembly GCF_002980075.1 of Pseudomonas sp. MYb13. Classification (NCBI taxonomy): domain Bacteria; kingdom Pseudomonadati; phylum Pseudomonadota; class Gammaproteobacteria; order Pseudomonadales; family Pseudomonadaceae; genus Pseudomonas; species Pseudomonas sp. MYb13. Next base: position 691,410 of record NZ_PCQI01000001.1, read on the forward strand.
GGGCAGGTCAAAGGGCGGCCGAATAATGATCGCCGAATCCAGTTCACCGGCGTCCACCCGGCTCAACAGCTCCAGGGATACACCGGGTATGAGCTTGCACTCCACCGTCGGGGCCGCCTGGCGCAAACGCACCAGCGCCTGGGGCAACAGGCCGGTTTGCGCGGTGGTAATGGCACCCACTTTCAGTTCGCCCCGGTACTCGTTGGCATCCACCGGCACCGCCATGCGATTGAACGTGTCCAGAATCTCCCTGGCCAATGGCAAGGCTCGCAACCCCGCGGCGTTCAACGTGGCCTGCCGTCCGGTACGGTCGAACAACTGCACGCCGAGCGTCTGCTCCAATTGACGAATCTGCGCACTGACTGCCGACTGCGTCAGCCCGATATGCATGCCCGCCGCCGCGAACGTGCCGTGACGGGTTACTGCGATAAAGGTCTTCAGTTCGCGCAACATGGGCGTCTCGATTGATCGAAATAATTTGAGCTCGGCGCAAAAACTATCGTCTTTTCATCGTCAGGAGCAAGGCTAAACTCGGGTCACTTAATGCCCATAAAGGTTTGACCTGATGACACTCGCACCTTTTCACCTGGCAATCCCGGTATTCGACCTGGCCGCTGCGCGGCATTTCTACGGTGAAGTGTTTGGCCTGGAGGAGGGGCGTTCCAGTGAGCACTGGGTCGACTTCAATTTCTTCGGGCACCAGTTGGTCATTCACGAACATCCGAAAACCGCCTCCCAAGAGGCTGCCCACACCAATGCCGTAGACGGCCACGATGTACCGGTGCCGCATTTTGGCGTGGTGCTCGGCTGGGAAGATTGGCATGCCTTGGCGGAACGCCTGCAGGCCAGGCAAACCCGCTTTGTGCTGGAGCCGCACATTCGCTTCAAGGGGCAGGTGGGGGAGCAGGCGACGTTGTTTCTGTTCGATCCGTGCGGGAACGCGCTGGAGTTCAAGGCATTCAGGGATATTGGGCAGTTGTTTGCGAAATGAGGCTGCCAGACACGCAAAAGCCGCGCAATGCGCGGCTTTCTTGTTTGGTGGGCCCACACGGACTTGAACCGTGGACCAAAGGATTATGAGTCCTCTGCTCTGACCAACTGAGCTATAGGCCCTGTAACAGGTCGCGGATTATAACGATGGTTTCCTCGCTGTGCTATCCGAAAAGTCCTCAATGCGCATACGAAGAAATGTCGCGGCGAAAAGCTCCGGTGGTAACGGTAGGCTGACAATGTAGCCCTGCATCTGTTCGCAGCCTTCGGCAGCCAGGAAGGCTTGCTGTGCGGGGTTTTCCACACCCTCGGCGATGATGGTGAATTGCATGCTGTGGCCCAGGGCAATGATGGCGCGCACGATGGCGGCGTCGTGGGGGTCGTCGGGCAGGCCGCGGACGAAGGACTGGTCGATCTTGAGGAAGTCCAGCGGCAGGCGCTTGAGGTAGCTGAGGGATGAGTAGCCAGTGCCGAAATCATCGATTGCCAGTTGTACGCCCAGGTCCTTGAGTTGGTGCAGGACCTCGAGCGCTTCCTCGGCCTGGCTCATGATGAAGTTTTCGGTGATCTCCAGTTGCAGGCGGCCTGGTTCGAGCCGGTAGTCGCGCAGTAGCTGTTCGATGCGACCCAGCAAACCGGGATGGCGCAGTTGGGCGCCGGCCAGGTTGACCGACAGTGGGCCGAAATCGTCAAAGGTGCCTTGCCAGGCGTGCAGTTGCCGGCAGGCGTGTTCCAGCACCCAGTCGCCAATCTGCAGGATCATGCCGTTTTCTTCGGCCAAGGCAATGAAGTGCTCGGGGGGCACGTCGCCGAACGTGGGGTGGCGCCAGCGGATCAGCGCTTCGGCACCGATCAGTTCCTGGGTTTCCAGGCTCAGTTTTGGCTGGTAATACAGGCTCAGTTCGTTGCGCTCGATGGCGCGGCGCAGTTCATGTTCGAGTGCCACGCGTTCGTTGGCTTGGGCGGTGAGGTCGCGGGTATAGCTTTCGACCCGGTTGCGCCCCTTGGCTTTAGAGCGGTACATCGCGGCGTCGGCATTTTTGACCAGGGTGGCGACGTCGGTGCCGTCCTGGGGGTACAGGCTGGTGCCGATGCTGGCGCTGATAAAGAACTCGTGCTCACCCGCCTGGAACGGCGGGGTGAAGCAGGCCAGCAGTTTATTGGCCAGGTACTGGGCGTCGCTGGCGTGTTGCAGGCCGGGCAGCAGGATGATGAATTCATCGCCGCCCAAGCGCGCGACGGTGTCGATGTCACGCAGTTGTTCCTTGAGGCGCACGGCGATGTCTTTGAGCAGCAGGTCGCCGATCGGGTGGCCGAGGCTGTCATTGATGTGTTTGAAGCGGTCGAGGTCAAGAAACAGCACGGCGCCTTGCTTGCCGGTTTCCTGGTGCCCGTTGAGGGCCGCTTGCAGTCGGCTTTCGAACAGCGTGCGGTTGGGCAGGCCGGTCAATGGATCGTGGTGTGCCTGGTAGTCGAGGCGAGCCTGGGCCAGCTTGAGGCTGGAGATGTCGGCGAACACGGCGACAAAGTGCGTGATCAACTGGTCGCGGTTGCGCACGGCGCTGATGGTTAGCCAACTGGGGTACAGCTCGCCGTTCTTGCGCCGGTTTGATATCTCGCCCTGCCAGTGACCTTGCGCGGTCAACTGGTGCCACATGGCGGCGTAGAAGGCGCTGTCATGCAGGCCGGAGGCAAGCAGGCGCGGGGTCTGGCCGAGGGCTTCGGCCTCGCTGTATCCGGTGATCTCGCTGAAGGCACGGTTGACCGCGCTGATGTTCTGCTGGGTGTCGGTAATCAATACGCCTTCGGCCGTGCTTTCGAACACGGTAGCGGCCTGTTGCAGTTTCTCCTGCATCAGCTGGCGCTCGGTGATGTCCCGCGCGATGGTCAGCATACAGTCGTCGTCGCCGATCGGCAGTGGACGGCTGGACAGTTCGCACAGACGGATCTGGCCATCACTGCGGCGTATATGGCAGACGAAGTCGCGCACAAAACCATCGCGCTGCATCAGTTCCAGCATGTGTTTGCGTTCATTGAGGTCGACCCAGATGCCCATCTCCAGTGTCGATTGGTCGAGGGATGCCGCGCTGTTGAAACCGGTGATCCGACTGAAGCCATCGTTCACTTCAATCAACAGGCCATCGCGCTGTCGGCTCAGCAACAAGCCGTCAGGGGAGGCGTGGAAGGCCTTGGCGAATTTCTCTTCGGAGGTTTGCAGTTGCTGTTGGGTTGCCTTGAGCTGGGTGATGTCACGCACCACCACGACGATGGCTTCCGTGGTATCGAGTTGAAACGGCTCGGCGGAAATCAACCCGGTGAACGCTTGGCCGTTACTGCGCAGAAACGGCATTTCCAGGTTGCGGATGCTGGTGGTCTGCACCCGTTGCAGCAGGTCGGGACCCACGCCTTCAATGCCCCAGATGTTGAGTTCGGTAGCGGTCTTGCCCACCACCTCTTCGGCCTTCAAGCCAATCTGGTCCTCGAACGCTTTGTTCACCTCCAGCAGGCAGCCGTCGGACAGGCGTGCGATCACCAGCATGTCCGGGCATTGCTGGAACACAGAGGCGAATTTCTGCTCGGACAGCTGCAAGGCTTCTTCAGTACGCTTGGCCTCGCTGATATCGATCATCAAGCCGCGCAGTACCGGCTCATGCCCGTGCTCGATGAGGCTGACGATGTCACGCACCCACAGGCAGCGGCCATCGGCGGTGATCACGCGGTAATCGATGCTGTGATCACGGTTGGCGCGGGTCTCGCGGTAGCAATAGGCTTCGGTGCGGGTCAGGTCTGCGGGGTGAATGATGTTGCGCCAGAAGCCTGGAATCAGCCAGTGCGCGCGGGGATAGCCGAGTAATTCCTCGGCATGTGGCGACACGTAGCTGTAGGTGAAATCACTGACACTGGCTTCCCAGGCGATGGCGGACAGGCTCTCCACCAGGCCGCGATAGTGGTATTCGCTGCTGCGCAGTTCCTGTTCCAGGGCGACGCGGCGGGAGATTTCCGAGCTGAGCCGGCGATTGATCCGAATCACTACGGCCAGTACGGTGCTCAGCAAGAGCACCGCGGGCAGGCCGTACATCAGCAGGTCTGTCCAGAAGGTGCGGTGGTCGGTAAAGCTGCCGACCCAGTGTTGCTGGATCGCGTCGGTTTCCTGTGGGCTCAGGTCGGCCAATACCTTGTCGAGGATGCCCACCAGCATTTTATTGTCGCGCGGTACACCCATCGCCAGTTGATAGCGGTAGGGGGTTTCCCCGCTGACGTACAAGCCGTCGAGCTTGAGTTGGCGCAGGCTCCACACGCTCGAGGCCAGATCGCCGACCACCGCATCGACTTCATCCGTGGCCAGGGCTTGCAGCGTCGAACTCACATTCGGCATGGCCACCAGGTTGAGGTCGGGATGATGAGTGCGCAGCAGTTCATGGGGGGCGTAGTTTTCGACCACGGCAATCTTCAAGCCGTAGAGGTCCTTCAGGTTACGCGGTTTGGCGCCGCCTTCATGAGCCAGGATAACGATGGGGAAGTCGAGGTAAGGGCGCGTGAACGACATGTAGCCCTGGCGCTCCGGCGTGGACATGACGCCGGGCAGCAGGTCGAGCTGGTTGTTCCGCGCCTGCTCGAGTACGGCGCTCCAGTTCTGCGGCTCGATCAGCTTGACGCGCACGCCAAGGCGGTCCTGGATCAGGCGCACGTAGTCGGCCGCCAAGCCTTGGTAGCGGCCCTCGTCGTCACGGTATTCAAAGGGTGGCCACGACGCGTCCACCCCCAGGCGCAACTCCTGATGGTCCGCCAGCCAGCCACGCTCATCATCGCTGAGAGTCAACGCGCCAGCCGTTGCGGTCCAGGTCAGCAGCGACAGCAGTAACACAGTCGGCAATCTGGGCATAACGGTCTCGTTATGGCACGGGGAATGGTTCGAGTGTAGACGGGCATTGCGGGGGAGGGGCGTTGCGAGGGATTTTATCTATACAAAACAAAACCCCCGGCCTGGGCCGGGGGTTCTGGTGTCACTCGTCGAGGAAGGAGCGCAGATGCTCGCTTCGCGTCGGGTGGCGCAACTTGCGCAGCGCCTTGGCTTCGATCTGACGGATCCGCTCGCGGGTTACGTCAAACTGCTTACCGACTTCCTCAAGGGTGTGGTCGGTATTCATGTCGATGCCGAAACGCATGCGCAATACCTTGGCTTCACGGGCAGTGAGGCCGGACAGTACGTCACGAGTCGCTTCTTTAAGGCTCTCAACAGTGGCGACATCGATTGGCGACTGCATGGTCGAGTCTTCGATGAAGTCACCCAGATGGGAGTCTTCGTCATCACCGATCGGGGTTTCCATGGAGATCGGCTCTTTAGCGATCTTCAATACCTTGCGGATTTTATCCTCAGGCATTTCCATGCGTTCGCCCAACTCTTCCGGAGTCGGTTCACGACCCATTTCCTGCAACATCTGCCGGGAAATACGGTTGAGCTTGTTGATCGTCTCGATCATGTGCACCGGAATACGGATGGTGCGGGCCTGGTCGGCGATCGAGCGAGTGATCGCCTGACGGATCCACCAGGTGGCATACGTCGAGAACTTGTAACCGCGACGGTATTCGAACTTGTCCACAGCCTTCATCAAGCCGATGTTGCCTTCCTGGATCAGATCGAGGAATTGCAGGCCACGGTTGGTGTACTTCTTGGCGATGGAGATCACCAGACGCAAGTTGGCTTCAACCATCTCTTTCTTCGCGCGGCGGGCCTTGGCCTCACCGATCGACATGCGACGGTTGATGTCCTTGATCTCGGCAATCGTCAGACCGGTCTCGGTCTCAAGCGCGGTCAGCTTCTGCTGGCAGCGGATGATGTCGGGCTGCAGGCGACCAATGGCTTCGGCGTATTTCGCCTTGCCCTTGGCCAGTGCGTCGGTCCAGCTTTCGTCTACTTCGTTGCCTGGGAACTGGCGCAGGAAGTCGGCACGCGGCATGCGCGCATCACGGACACAGAGCTGCATGATCGCACGCTCTTGTGCACGCAGACGCTCAAGGGCGCTGCGAACACGCTCGACCAGGCCTTCGAATTGCTTCGGTACCAGCTTGATCGGCATGAACAGCTCAGCCAGGGCCAACAGCTCGGCAATCGCCTGCTTGTTGCCGCGACCGTGCTTTTTCAGGGCCTTGCGGGTGATTTCCATTTGATCGGAAACCGCACCGAAACGCTGGGCAGCGATGATCGGGTCTGGACCGCTTTCGACTTCATCTTCATCGTCGCCGCTGGCTTCAGCATCGTCGTCTTCAGAGTCGTCGTCCGCTTTCGCAGCCTTGGCATCGACCGGCGGCGGCACTTCGGCGGCAGGCGGCGCGATGCCGTCGTCCGGGTCGATGTAGCCACTCAGGACGTCGGACAGGCGACCACCTTCGGTGGTGACGCGGGTGTACTCGGAGAGAATATGGTCAACCGTGCCAGGGAAGTGCGCGATTGCGCCCATCACTTCACGGATGCCCTCTTCGATACGCTTGGCGATTTCGATTTCGCCTTCGCGTGTCAGCAGCTCGACGGTACCCATTTCACGCATATACATGCGCACAGGGTCGGTGGTACGACCGATATCGGTCTCCACAGCAGCCAGCGCGGCAGCAGCTTCTTCAGCGGCAGCCTCGTCGGTATCGGCGTCCGCCAGCATAAGGGAATCCTTATCTGGCGCAGCTTCGAATACGTTGATCCCCATGTCGTTAATCATGCGGATGATGTCTTCCACCTGCTCTGGATCTGAAATATCCTCAGGCAGGTGGTCGTTGACCTCCGCGTAAGTCAGGTAACCCTGCTCACGACCGAGAACGATCAACTCTTTGATACGAGACTGCTGTTGCGCTTTTCCGGACATAACACCCTATCCACTGAAGGTCTTGGCGGGCAAAAAACAAGCCGAGGATTATACCCGAGCTATGACCTCACACGCCAGCTGAGGTCGGGTTTGATGCGGAAACATTCTGTTTTAAGAGGTCGCGCATCTGTTTTGCTATCTGAATTTGCTCTTCAGCCGTCAATCCCGGCTGCCTTGCTCTCTTGATAAGTTCATCGAGGGTCTGCGTGTGCTGACCCGCGGATAACCTAGTAATGGTGTCTAAAAACTGTTGTTCAAGGTTATCGCCGTCAATTAGCCACTCCTTTTCTGCGAGTGCTTTCAATAACCGGCCTTGTTCGGTGCCATGCCAACGCGCCATCAACTGAATTGAGTTTAGCTTAGGATTTTTCTGTACCGCCTCGATCAAGGCGATCAGCACCTGTGCGTAGGTATTGCTTTCGTTGGCAAAGTGATCGGCGCTCTCGACCTTTTCCGCCAGTTGCGGGTGGTGGATGAGCGTGCGCAGCGCAATCAATGTGGGTGCTTCCACGGCAACCGGGGTGCGTGGGGCATAGGCCTCGTCACTGTCACCGCGCTTGCCGTTCTTGCTCCAGGGTTTCTTGTCCCATTTCTTGCCGCCGGCGCCGGGCTTCTTCGGTGTCCACGCCTGCTGGGGCGCGTAGGCCTCCTGCGGTTGGTGGAAGTCGGAGTAGTCCGGCATGGCGTCGTAATCCATGCCTGGGTCGTAGGCCGGTGGCGCCGCATCATGGGGTGCGTTGTGCACCAGCTGGCTGACGGCTTCACCGCTTAGCCCGGTGATTTCCAGCAGGCGCATGCGCATCAGTGATTTCAGGTTGGCGCCGGGTACTTTGTCGATCAGCGGTGCGGCGAGGGTGGCCATGTGGGCCTTGCCTTCGAGGGAGCGCGGGTCGGCTTCTTCGGTCAGTTGCTGGAAAAAATAGTCTGCCAGCGGCTGTGCATGTTGATTGATGCGCGCGCGAAACGCGTCGGTGCCTTCGGAGCGCACCAGGGTGTCCGGGTCTTCGCCTTCGGGCAGGAACAGGAAGCGTGCGCGACGCCCGTCCTGCAGGCTCGACAGCGTGGCCTCAAGTGCGCGCCAGGCGGCGTTGCGGCCAGCCTGGTCGCCGTCGAAGCAGAACAGTACGCTGGGCACCACGCGGAACAGGCGTTTCATGTGTTCTTCGCTGGTGGCGGTCCCGAGGGTGGCCACGGCGTTGCGCAGGCCCTGCTGGGCAAGTGCGATCACGTCCATATAGCCTTCAACCACGATGATCTCGTCGAGGTTGCGATTGTTCTTGCGCGCCTCGAACAGGCCATAGAGTTCCTGGCCTTTGTGGAACACTGGCGTTTCCGGCGAGTTCAGGTACTTGGGCTTGTCGTCCCCCAGCACGCGGCCGCCGAAGGCGATGATGCGGCCCCGGCTGTCGCGAATCGGGAACATCACGCGGTCGCGGAAGCGGTCGTAGCGCTTGCCGGTCTCGGCGTTTTCCACCAGCAGGCCGGCATCGATCATGGCTTTCTGCTGGAGGGTGTCGCTGCTCAGGTGCTTGTACAGGTTGTCCCAGCCGGGCGGGGCGAACCCCAGCCCGAAGTCGCGGGCGATCTCACCGGTGAGGCCGCGGCCCTTGAGGTAGTCGACGGCGGCCTTGCGCTGCGGATGGCTTTTAAGTGCCTGGCGGTAGAACTCGGCAGCGGCAGTCAGCAGCGGGTACAGCGGCGAATCCGTGGGTTGCCGAGGTTTATGCGGGCGGCCACTTTCTTCGCGGGGGATTTCCATACCGGCGGCTTTAGCCAGTTCCTCGACAGCCTGGGGGAAGTCCAGGTTGTCGTGGTCCATGATGAAGCCGAGGGCATTGCCGCCTGCGCCGCAGCCGAAGCAGTAGTAGAACTGCTTGTCGGGGCTGACGCTGAACGACGGGGTCTTTTCCTTGTGAAACGGGCAGCAGGCGGTGTAGTTCTTGCCAGCCTTCTTCATTTGCACGCGCGAGCTGACAACATCGACGATGTCGGTGCGGTTCAGAAGGTCGTCAATAAAGCTCTGGGGAATCAGCCCGGCCATGGCGTTCTCGTCATCACTGCGTGTAAATGAGGGCCCGTGAAGTGTTCAAGCGCGCGTATCGAGTGCTTGAACAGCTAGCGACTGCATGGGTTGTACGGAAGTGTATCTGCCGAATATTCACTGACGTTAGTTTCTGATCAGCCTTCGGTGTTGAAATGTTGCCCGGCGTCCGGTATTGGCCAGTGATGGGCCTCGGAAACGCCTCGGTGGGCACAGCCGACACAGTGGGTCGCCTGTTTGCAGAATGAGTGTGCTCGTCAGTAGCCCTGATAGGCTCGTCAGAAGAGACGTGCACCGCTGGCAAAAGAGCCAGTCCTGACGTGTGAAGCAGTTGTCTTGGTCGCGTGTGCGGCGTCGACAGTGAAGCATCAAGCGATATCCGCAAATGCCAATAGCCCGGCTGAGGGCCGGGCTTGGCAGAAGCTTGCTACGAACGTCTGTGTATTAGTACAGACGAACGGCGCGGCGCTGTTCGCGCTGAACTTTCTTGGCGTGACGCTTAACAGCGGCTGCTGCTTTACGCTTACGCTCAGAAGTAGGCTTCTCGTAAAATTCGCGGCTACGAACTTCAGCCAGTACACCGGCTTTTTCGCAGGAGCGCTTGAAACGACGCAGAGCTACGTCGAAGGGTTCGTTCTCTTTAACTTTGACGGCTGGCATCCAGAGCTACCTTCTTTCATTACCGGGATCAACGTTCTCGTCGCAAAAAATTCGCGGCTGAGGTCGTCGGTTTTTAAGGGTTGCGGATGTTAACCCCTCATTGCCCGGAATGCAAAGCCTCTGATCGAAAACCGCTAGTCGGGAGGGGGAGTGGCGACTATTATGCGCGCCTTCGAATTCAGCCTCTACAAGGCGCAAACCCATGCTAGTACTGGGACTTGAAACCTCCTGCGACGAAACCGGTGTCGCACTTTACGACAGTGAACGCGGGCTCCTGGCCGATGCGCTGTTCAGTCAGATCGACCTGCACCGTGCCTATGGCGGCGTGGTGCCGGAGCTGGCCAGCCGTGATCACGTCAAGCGCATGCTGCCCCTGATTCGCCAGGTGCTGGATGAGGCCGGCTGCGTGCCGACCGAGATCGACGCCATTGCCTACACTGCCGGGCCTGGATTGGTCGGGGCCCTGCTGGTGGGGGCCTCTTGCGCCCAGGCGCTGGCATTTGCCTGGGGTATTCCAGCCCTTGGTGTGCACCATATGGAAGGCCATTTACTGGCGCCGATGCTGGAAAAAACACCGCCGCAGTTCCCGTTCGTCGCTTTGTTGGTTTCGGGCGGCCATACGCAGTTGGTTCAGGTGGATGGCATCGGTCAATACACTCTTTTGGGTGAGTCCCTGGATGACGCCGCCGGTGAAGCTTTCGACAAGACCGCGAAGATGATGGGCCTCAATTATCCGGGTGGCCCGGAAATCGCCCGTCTCGCCGAAAAGGGTGTTGCCGGCCGCTACACCTTCCCGCGCCCTATGTGTGATCGCCCGGGCCTGATGTTCAGCTTCAGCGGCTTGAAGACCTCTGCACTGAACACCTGGCAGCAGAGCGTCAGCGCCGGGGACGACAGTGAGCAAGCCCGTTGCGACATCGCACTGGCGTTCCAGCAGGCCGTGGTGGAGACTTTGACCATCAAGTGCAAGCGCGCCTTGAAACAGGCGGGCATGAAGCGCCTGGTGATCGCAGGCGGCGTCAGCGCCAACAAGGCCTTGCGCACTTCGCTGGAAAAAATGCTCGGCGACATGAACGGCGATGTGTTCTACGCACGGCCGGAGTTCTGCACCGACAATGGCGCGATGATCGCCTATGCCGGTTGCCAGCGCTTGCAGGCCGGGCAGCATGAAAGCCTGGCGATCAGCGTGCAGGCGCGCTGGCCGATGGAGCAGTTGTCGCCGTTGTAATGCCGTAATGTGAGCCGGGCTCGGCGAGTGTATTTAAAAATGCCGTTCGCGCCCGGCAAACAGGTCGCGTAAATTGCCCCGGTGGCGCCAGACGATCAACAGGGTCAGCACGCTCATCGGCAGCAACGCCGCCGGTTCTTGCCAGGCCAATAGCGGCAGGGTGAGCGGCGTGGCAATCAGCGCGGCGAGTGAGCTGGTACGGGTCAGGTAGAACGTCAGTAGCCAGGCCAGTACGGCCAGCAATGCTGCCGGTGGGTAGATCCCCAGCAACATGCCCGCTGCCGTGGCGACACCTTTACCACCGCGAAAGCGGAAGTACAGTGGAAACAGATGGCCCAGGACCGCGCACACGCCGATCCAGGCCTGTTGTTGCAGGGTCAGGCCGGCGAGGCTGGCGATCAGTACGGGCAACAAGCCCTTGCACACGTCGCCCAGCAGCGTCAGTACGGCGAGCTTTTTGCCGGCCAGGCGCAACATATTGGTGGCGCCGGCATTGCCTGAGCCACTCATTCGCGGGTCGGGATTTCCCGTCAGGCGGCTGAGCAAAATGGCGAAGGACAGCGAGCCGAGCAGGTAGGCGAGAATCGCCAATGACCAAAACATGCTAACTATTCCGGGCGAGGACGCCCTGATTCTAACGGGGCATTGCGCCCTTGTCGTGCTGCGGAGAAGAGTGCTTGGACAGAGTGTTTATCGAAGGCCTGGAAGTCGACACCGTGATCGGGGCCTACGACTGGGAGCGCGGAATCCGCCAATGCCTGCGCCTGGACCTGAGCTTCGCCTGGGACAACCGCCCGGCCGCCGCCGGTGACGACCTCACCCTGGCGCTGGACTATGCCAGTGTGTCCGCCCGTATCCAGGCCTTTGCCGAACAGTCCCAGTACCAATTGGTGGAAACCTTCGCCGAGCGCCTGGCCGAAGTACTGATGAGCGAATTCCAGATTCCCTGGTTGCACCTCAAGTTGACCAAGCCTGGCGCCGTGCCGGCAGCCAAGGGCGTGGGCGTGGAGATCGAGCGCGGATGTCGCTAACTCAGGTTTACCTTGGCCTAGGCAGCAATATCGAGCGCGAGCGCCATCTCTGCGCTGGCCTGGACGCGTTGGAGAGTTTCTTGACGGATGTGCGTTGCTCGGCGGTGTTCGAAAGCCAGCCGGTGGGTATCAAGAGCGGGCCGTTCTTCAACCTGGTGGTGTCGGCTTGCACCGACCTGCCGTTGATGGAGCTGGATCGTCGGTTGAAATTCATCGAAGCCGACAATGGTCGTTATGCGCCGGACCGCAAGGGCCTGCCGCTGGATATCGATGTGCTGCTGTATGGCGACCTGGTAGGCAATTTCGATGGGTTGGTCCTGCCTCGCGCGGAGATCCTCAAGAACGCGTTTGTGCTGTGGCCGTTGTCGTTGATGGCGCCTGAGCGTGTGCACCCTGAAGTGGGCAAGACCTTGGCCGAGCTGTGGCGCGAGGCGCAGATTGACCAGGTACTGGCGCCTGTCGCGTTTGAGTGGCACGGCCAGCCGCTCACGCCGAACGCTCTCTTGTAAGCATCCGGTTTGACGGCGATGGCGTTCCTGGGGGCGCTATCGCCGGCAAGCCAGCTCCTACAGTGCGTGGCGTTCCTTGTAGATTTTTAATGCCTTGAGCCGTTCGCGCTTGAGCGCCTCGCCCAGCCCCGGGCCCTTGAAACCCTTCTCCAGCAAGGGGGCAACGGCCACTTCGCGGGCAGCCTTCGCCGCCCCACGCAAATAATCCGCTTGTGGATAACTTCGTTGCTCCAGGCCCTTGCGGCCTCGGGCGTCCATCTCGCAAGCGACCACAAACTCTTCAAAGCGCTGCGGCCGACGGTACACATCAAAGCTCTGCAGCAACTCCAGCAATGTCGAGGCTTTCAGTTCAAGCGCCCGATGGCCGTGAGTGTGGTATTGACCCACCAGCAATGCCAGTTCCTGGCAGTCTTTCGGTACCTTGAAGCGCTCGTTCACGGCCTTGATCAGCTTCAAGCCGCGATGTTCGTGAGCGATATGCTGCGGCAACTTATCCACAGGCGTCGTGCCCTTGCCCAAGTCGTGGAGCAGGCACGCCCATCGCACAGTCAACGGCTGCTGGTGCAAGGCGGCTTGCTCCAGCACGCTCAAGGTATGTATGCCGGTGTCGATTTCCGGGTGATGGGCTTCGGGTTGCGGTACGCCGAACAGTGCGTCGACTTCAGGCATCAAGGTCTTCAACGCATTGCAGTCACGCAGTACCTGGATAAACACCTGGGGCTGATCTTCCATCAGGGCGCGTGAGATTTCCTTCCAGCTGCGCTCAGGCGTCAGGGCCTCGAGTTCACCGGATTCGCTGAGCTGGCGCATCAGTTCCAGCGTTTGCGGCGCGACGGTGAAACCCAGGTGCGCGTAACGCGCAGCAAAGCGCGCAACGCGAAGTACGCGTAAGGGATCTTCGGCGAACGCCGGGGAAACGTGGCGCAGAATGCGCGCTTCAAGATCGCGCTGGCCGTGATAGGGGTCGGTCAAGTTGCCGTCGTCGTCTTCTGCCATCGCATTGATGGTCAGGTCGCGACGGATCAGGTCTTCTTCCAGCGTAACCTCGGGGCTGGCATGAAACACAAAGCCGCCATAACCCCGGCCGCTCTTGCGTTCGGTGCGGGCCAGGGCGTATTCGTCGCCATTCTTCGGGTCCAGGAACACCGGGAAGTCTGCACCGACCGGCTTGAAACCCTTGGCCTGCATCTCTTCAGCGGTTGCGCCCACGACGACGCGGTCGATGTCGGTGACCTTGATGCCCAGCAAGCGGTCACGCACGGCACCGCCGACTTTGTAGATTTTCATGAAAAAGCCTCCATTAGCGCCACAGGATACCGCCTGTGCCTGGCCAGTGGAGGCTTTGCTGTTTCAGAGATGAACGACAGCCAGGTCCAGGCGGCCGTAGTCGTTGTCGTTATGGTCGCTGCGCGGTGGCACGTGATGGGTCTTCATCACCTGATCGCCTTGCAGGGTTTCCAGGTGGATGTCGAACCCCCACAGCCGGTGCAGGTGCTTGAGCACTTCCTCGGTAGACTCGCCCAAAGGCTTGCGGTCGTGCTGCTGGTGACGCAGGGTCAGCGAGCGGTCGCCGCGTACATCGATGCTGTAGATCTGCACATTGGGTTCGCGATTGCCCAGGTTGTACTGCGCGGCCAGGGTTTCGCGGATGGTGCGGTAGCCGGGTTCATCGTGGATCGCGGGCACCACCAGGTCATCCTTGAGATCGTCGTCGAGGATGCTGAACAGCTTGAGGTCCCGAATCACTTGAGGTGACAGGTACTGCAGGATAAAGCTCTCATCCTTGAAGCTGCTCATGGCGAACTTGATCGTGGACAGCCAGTCGCTGCCGGCGATTTCCGGGAACCAGCGGCGGTCTTCCTCGGTGGGGTGCTCGCACATGCGCCGGATGTCGCGGTACATGGCAAAGCCCAGCGCATAAGGGTTGATACCGTTGTAGTAAGGGCTGTCGAAGCCAGGCTGGAAGACCACGCTGGTGTGGGAGGTCAGGAACTCCATCATGAAGCCGTCTGTGACCAAGCCTTCGTCGTACAGGTCGTTCATCAACGTGTAGTGCCAGAATGTTGCCCAGCCTTCGTTCATGACCTGGGTCTGGCGCTGTGGATAAAAGTACTGCGCGATCTTGCGCACGATGCGCACGATTTCCCGTTGCCAAGGTTCCAGCAGCGGGGCGTGCTTTTCCAGGAAATACAGGATGTTTTCCTGAGGTTCGGCGGGGAAGCGTGCATTGTCCTTGTCGCTGTTCTTGCCGGCGCGTTTGGGAATGGTGCGCCACAGGTCGTTGATCTGTTTCTGCAGGTGTTCCTCGCGCTCCTTCTGGCGCAGACGCTCTTCTTCGGCAGAGATCGGGTAAGGGCGTTTGTAGCGGTCCACGCCGTAGTTCATCAGCGCATGGCAGGAATCGAGCAGGTCTTCCACCGCATCGATGCCATGGCGTTCCTCGCATTGCATGATGTACTGCTTGGCGAACACCAGGTAATCGATGATCGAACTGGCGTCCGTCCAGGTGCGGAACAGGTAATTGCCCTTGAAAAAGCTGTTATGCCCATAACAGGCATGCGCCACCACCAGTGCCTGCATGCAGATGGTGTTTTCTTCCATCAGGTAGGCGATGCACGGGTCGGAGTTGATGACGATCTCGTACGCCAGGCCCATCTGGCCTCGGGTGTAGGACTTTTCAGTGCTGAGGAAGTGTTTGCCATAGGACCAGTGGTGATAGCCCAGGGGCATGCCCACCGACGCATAGGCATCCATCATCTGTTCGGCGGTGATCACTTCGATCTGGTTAGGGTAAGTGTCCAGGGCGTAACCCGCCGCGATGCGGCTGATTTCCCGGTCATAAGCCTGGATCAGTTCAAAGGTCCACTCGGACCCCGTGGAAATGGGTTGGCGCTTTTGCTCTTTTTTGGCGGTCATGTCACTAACCTGCGCTGGAAGAGTTCACGGAAGACCGGGTAGATATCGCCGGCCGAGACCAGTTGCTGCTGGGCGAAAGTGTCGGCAAAGGCTTCGCCGATGCGCTCATATTCGAACCACAGGGCCTGGTGCTCACGGGGGGTGATTTCAACGTAAGTGTAGTACTGCACGAACGGCATGATCTGGTTGATCAGGATGTCGCGGCAGATGGGCGAGTCGTCGTTCCAGTTGTCACCGTCCGAGGCTTGGGCGGCATAAATGTTCCACTCGTTGGCCGGGTAGCGCTCGGCCATGATCTCCTGCATCAGCTTCAACGCGCTGGAGACGATGGTGCCGCCGGTTTCCCGCGAATAAAAGAACTCTTCCTCGTCGACTTCCCGGGCGCTGGTGTGATGGCGGATGAACACGACATCGATCTTGTCGTAGTTCCGCTTGAGGAACAGGTAAAGCAGGATAAAGAAGCGTTTGGCGATGTCCTTGGTGGCCTGGGTCATGGAGCCAGACACGTCCATCAGGCAAAACATCACCGCCTTGGAACTGGGGTTGGGCTGTTTGACCAGCAGGTTGTATTTCAAGTCAAAAGTGTCGAGGAACGGCACACGGTGAATACGTGCGCTGAGTTTCTCGATTTCTGCCTCGATTTCCTGGATATCGCCGAAATTGTCCGGTTCTTCGCGCTTCAGGCGCGCCAACTCGTCCTTGGCTTCCTTCAGCTTGGCGCGACTGCTGCCTGACAGGGCAATACGCCGGGCATGGGCCGAGCGCAGGGTGCGAATGATGTTGATGCGGGACGGGTTACCCTCGTTGCTGATCCCGGCGCGCACGGTCTTGAAGGTGTCTGTGCCGGTCAGGTTACGCTTGACCAGGTTGGGCAGCTCCAGGTCTTCGAACATGAATTCGAGGAACTCTTCCTGGGTGATCTGGAACACGAACTCGTCCATGCCTTCGCCGGAGTTGCCCGCCTTCCCAGGGCCTTTTCCGCCGCCGCCGCCTTGGGGGCGCTGAATATGCTCGCCGGTGGTGAACTCCTTGTTGCCGGGGTGCACGACGGTCTGCTTGCCGCCCCGGCCGTGGTGCAGCACCGGTTCGTCGATGTCCCGTCCGGGAATGCTGATTTGTTCGCCATGCTCCATATCGGTAATGGAACGGCGGCTGACGGCCTCTTCCACGGCCTTTTTGATGTGGTCACGGTAACGCCGCAGGAAACGCTGGCGGTTTACCGTGCTCTTGTTCTTGCCATTGAGGCGTCGGTCGATCACATAGCTCATGGGGAGCCCTCCGGGCAGCTTCACGTTACAAGCTTCAAGCCGCGAGCTGGAAGCTTAGAGACAAGCGGTCGACTGCCAGGCCAGGGGCCCGGCAGCGCACGCCTGTCGCTGCCTTACTGCGATTTGCGAACCCGCAGGTACCACTCGGAGAGCAGCCGTACCTGTTTGTCTGTGTAGCCGCGCTCGACCATTCGTGTGACGAAGTCGTTGTGTTTTTGCTGGTCCTCCTTGCTGGCCTTGGCGTTGAAGCTGATGACCGGCAGCAGATCCTCGGTGTTGGAGAACATTTTCTTCTCGATGACCACCCGCAGCTTCTCGTAGCTGAGCCAGGTAGGGTTCTTGCCGTTGTTGTTGGCGCGGGCGCGCAGCACGAAGTTGACGATTTCGTTGCGGAAATCCTTCGGATTGCTGATGCCAGCCGGTTTCTCGATTTTTTCCAGCTCCTCGTTGAGGGCTACGCGGTTGAGGATCTCGCCGGTTTCCGGATCGCGGTATTCCTGGTCCTGGATCCAGAAGTCGGCGTACAACACGTAGCGGTCGAAGATGTTCTGGCCGTACTCGCTGTAGGACTCCAGGTACGCGGTCTGGATTTCCTTGCCGATGAATTCGATGTAGCGTGGCGCCAGGTATTCCTTGAGGAAACGCAGGTAGCGTTCGCGGGTTTCCGCCTGGAATTGCTCCTGTTCGATCTGCTGCTCCAGCACATAGAGCAAATGCACTGGGTTCGCAGCGATCTCATGGGGGTCGAAGTTGAAGACCTTGGACAGGATCTTGAACGCAAAGCGGGTCGACAGGCCGTTCATGCCTTCATCCACGCCGGCTGTGTCGCGGTATTCCTGGATCGACTTGGCCTTGGGATCGGTGTCCTTGAGGTTTTCGCCGTCGTACACGCGCATCTTCGAGTAGATATTCGAGTTTTCCGGCTCCTTGAGGCGCGACAGCACGGTGAACTGCGCGAGCATCTTCAAGGTGTCGGGTGCGCAATGAGCCTTGGACAGGGAGCTGTTGAACAGCAGCTTGTCGTAGATCTTGATTTCATCGCTGACCCGCAGGCAGTAGGGCACCTTGACGATGTAGATCCGGTCGATGAAGGCTTCGTTGTTCTTGTTGTTGCGGAAGGTGTGCCATTCCGATTCGTTGGAGTGGGCCAGCAGGATCCCGGTGAACGGAATCGCACCCAGGCCCTCTGTGCTGTTGTAGTTACCTTCCTGGGTCGCGGTGAGCAGTGGGTGCAGCACCTTGATCGGCGCCTTGAACATCTCCACGAACTCCATCAGGCCCTGGTTGGCCCGGCACAGTGCGCCCGAGTAACTGTAGGCGTCGGCGTCGTTCTGGGGGAATTCCTCGAGTTTACGGATATCGACCTTGCCCACCAGCGCCGAGATGTCCTGGTTGTTCTCGTCGCCCGGTTCGGTCTTGGCTACACCGATCTGGTTGAGGATGGACGGGTAGAGTTTCACCACGCGGAACTGGCTGATGTCACCGCCGAACTCGGCCAGGCGCTTGGTGGCCCACGGCGACATGATGGTGTTGAGGTAGCGGCGCGGGATGCCGAAGTCTTCTTCGAGGATCGCGCCGTCTTCCGTGGCGTTGAACAATCCCAGGGGGGACTCGAAGACGGGTGAACCCTTGATGGCGTAGAAGGGCACCTTCTCGATCAGCTGTTTGAGCTTTTCCGCCAGGGACGATTTGCCGCCGCCGACGGGGCCGAGCAGGTAGAGGATCTGTTTCTTCTCTTCCAGGCCTTGGGCGGCATGGCGGAAATAGGAGACGATCTGGTCAATGCATTCTTCCATGCCATGGAAGTCTTCAAAGGCCGGATAGCGACGGATCACCTTGTTGGAAAATATTCGCGACAGCCGCGAATTGTTCGAGGTGTCTATCAACTCCGGCTCGCCAATCGCCAGCAGCAGACGTTCGGCGGCAGACGCGTAGGTGCTGCGATCCTGTTTGCACAGCTCGAGATACTCTTGCAGCGTGAGTTCTTCCTGCTGTGTGGATGCGAAGCGGTTTTGGAAGTGGCTAAAAATACTCATGACGTCGTCACCTCGCTCGATACGTGGAGCCGACGCCGGATCAATCAGTCGATGCTGGCAGACATTGGCGAACGCCAATGGCCGTTTTCCCCCCAAACACCCTGAAACGCTACCGATGACCCGCACGCCGGTGTACCGGCTCTCCCCTGATTCGGATGGCCTGCGCTTAAGGATAGTTCGGAATCGGAGAGGTCAAGGCGCGATGCGCAATTAGTTTGGCTGCGCCGTTCGTCAGAAACGGCGCGAGCCCAAGCGTCACGCGGGGTAGCGGGGTGTGAAAAAAATTATTGCGAATTGCCTGAGGAAATTTCCGCAGGATAGGTCGCACGCCACAGCTCAAAGCCACCGTCCAGGCTGTAGACGTCGGAGAAGCCCTGGCTGATCAGATAGGCTGCTGCGCTCTGGCTGGAGTTACCGTGGTAACACGCCACGATCACCGGTGCGTCGAGGTCGGCGGCGCGGATGAAATCGGCAATGTTGACGTTGTCCAGGTGCTGGGCACCGGTGATGTGGCCAGCCGCATACGTTGGCTGGTCGCGGATGTCGACCACCACCGCACCTTGCTCGCGCAGGGCCTGGGCTTGTTCGGGAGGGATACGTTTGAATTCGCTCATGGCGGGCTCCTTGGGCTTGGCAGCGCCTGCGTCTAGCGCTTGGCGGCGGCCGGCAGTGTAACGGGAAGGGGGGATTGGCACTGGCAGCTGTGGCGCTCGCCGGTGTCGATGTTCATCAGGGTCATGGCGCCGCCCCATACACAGCCGGTGTCGAGGGCGAACACGCCGGGCTCATCGCATTTGCCTTCGAGGGCAGCCCAGTGACCGAAGACAATCTTCGCGTCGCGGGTTTTGCGCTCCTTGTGGGCGAACCAGGGTTTGTAGCCAGGCAGCGCGGTGTCGGCGCCTTCCTTGCTCTTGAGGTCCAGCTTGCCCTCGGCGGTGCAGAAGCGCATGCGCGTGAAGTAGTTGGTGATCACGCGCAAACGGGTCACGCCGGCAAGGTCGTTGTCCCATTTGACCGGCTCATTGCCGTACATGCCGTCGAGGTAGGCGGTGTACAGGGTGTCATCGGCCAGGGCGCTTTCGACTTCGGCAGCGCACTTGAGGGCTTTCTTGAGTGTCCACTGGGGCGGGATGCCCGCATGCACCAGCGCCATGTTGCGGCCCTCGTCGTAATGCATGATTTTTTGCCTGCGCAGCCAGCCCAGCAGCTCGACGCGATCGGGCGCTTCGAGGATCTCGCGCAACGTATCGCCCTTTTTCAGGCGCTCGATGTTATTGCCGGCCGCCAGCAGGTGCAGGTCGTGGTTGCCCAGTACGCACACCAGGGATTCGCGCAGGCTATATAAGTAGCGCAGCGTCTCAAGGGACTCCGGGCCGCGATTGACCAGGTCACCGACCAGCCACAGGCGATCGTTGCCCGGGTCGAAGGCCACGCGCTCAAGCAGGCACTTGAGAGGCTCCAGGCACCCTTGCAGGTCGCCGACCGCGTAGGTCGCCATCAGTGCAGGGCTCCAGGCACCGCGAGGCGGAAGGGCGCGATAATGGCGTCGAACAGTTGGCCATCGGTGGCTTTCATCTGATACGAGCCCTGCATGGTGCCGACCTTGGAGGTCATCACCGTGCCGCTGCTGTAGGTGTGGCTGGCGCCGCTTTCGATCAGCGGCTGCTGGCCAACCACGCCTGCACCACGCACCTCTTCGACCTGACCGTCACCGTCGGTGATGACCCAGTGGCGCGACAGCAGCTTGGCTGGCACCAGCCCGTTGTTTTTCACCGTGATGGTGTAGGCAAAGGCAAAGCGGTTCTGTTCAGGTTGCGATTGGTCCGCCAGGAAGCGGGTGACGACGCTGACGTCGATCTGGTAGCGAGGATCGGACATGCAAGAGGCCTTAAAAGCAAAAGCGGAGGACAGCAGATGCGGATCAGTCTAGGCCAAGAGGTGTGCACTAGGCCAGACATGCTGTCTGTGGGAGCGTGCTTGCCTGCGATTGCATCAACGCGTGCTGACTGATGCTTCGCGCCGCATGCATCGCGGGCAAGCCCGCTGCCACTGTGCTTCAGTCGGTAACGGGCGCAGGCTGGATGGCAAGCTGGTCGGCCAGGCGCACGAATGCGGCCAGGTCCAGTTGCTCGGGACGCAGGCTGCCATCGACGCCGGCAGCTTCGATCTCGGCATTGCTCAACAGCGCCTTGAGCGTGTTGCGCAGGGTCTTGCGGCGCTGGTTGAACGCTTCGCGCACGACGCGCTCCAGCAGTTTGTGATCCTTGGCAGGGTGTGGCAGTACGGCGTGGGGCACCAGGCGCACGATGGCCGAGTCGACCTTCGGCGGCGGGTTGAACGCGCCTGGGCCGACGTTGAACAGGTGTTCGACGCGGCAGTGGTACTGAACCATGATCGACAGGCGGCCCCAATCGCCACCGCCAGGCCCGGCAGCCAGGCGTTCCACCACTTCCTTTTGCAGCATGAAGTGCATGTCGCGGATGATCCCGGCGTTGTTCAGCAGGTGGAAAATCAGCGGCGTGGAGATGTTGTACGGCAGGTTGCCCACCACGCGCAGGCTGTTGGGCGCGGCGTTGAGTGTGTTGAAGTCGAACTTCAATGCATCACCCTGATGCAGGTTGAAGTTGGGCTTGCCGGCGAACTGCTGGTTGAGGATCGGGATCAGGTCCTTGTCCAACTCAACCACATCCAGTTGGCCGCCGCTGGCCAGCAGGCCTTGGGTCAATGCGCCCTGGCCCGGGCCGATTTCCAGCAGGCGGTCTTCGGGTTTGGCATGGATGGAGCGCAGGATACGGTCGATCACGCCAGCGTCGTGCAGGAAGTTTTGCCCGAAGCGCTTGCGCGCCCGGTGTTGGTAATGCTCGGTCATATACGGGTCTCGGCCATCTGATAGGCGGTTTCCAGGGCCACGTGCAGGCTGCCGGTATCGATTTTGCCGCTGCCTGCCAGGTCCAGGGCAGTGCCATGGTCGACGGAGGTGCGGATGATCGGCAGGCCCAGTGTCACGTTGACTGCGGCGCCGAAGCCTTTGTATTTAAGCACCGGCAGCCCCTGGTCGTGGTACATCGCCAGCACTGCGTCGCAGTGCTCCAGATATTTGGGGGTAAACAGAGTGTCCGCCGGCAGTGGGCCGCGCAGGTCCATGCCTTCTTGGCGCAGACGCTCCAGGGTTGGTTCGATGATGTCGATTTCTTCATGGCCCAAATGACCGCCTTCACCGGCGTGGGGGTTGAGCCCACAGACCAGGATGCGCGGTTGGGCAATGCCGAATTTCAGTTGCAGGTCGGTGTGCAGGATGCGCGTCACGCGTTCTACACGCTCGGCCGTGATGGCATCGGCAATGTCGCGCAGCGGCAGGTGCGTGGTCACCAGGGCGACCCGCAGCCCGCGTGTCGCCAGCATCATCACCACTTGTTCGGTGTGTGTCAGTTCGGCAAGGAATTCGGTGTGGCCGGAAAAGGCGATGCCGGATTCGTTGATCACGCCCTTGTGCACTGGGGCGGTGATCATGCCGGCGAAGTCACCGTCGATGCAGCCTTGCCCTGCGCGAGTCAGGGTTTCCAGCACGAACGCCGCGTTGGCCTTGTCCAGTTGCCCGGCAACCACGTTGGCTTGCAGCGGGGTGTCCCACACGTACAGGCTGCCAGCAGGCGCGGGCACGTCGGGCCAGTTGCCTGGCGCCACGTCCAGCAGATTGACGGCCACACCCAGCTGCGCGGCCCGCTCAAGGAGCAGGTCGCGGCTGGTAATGGCAATCAGGGGGTGTGGCTGGGGTTGCGAGGCGACCAGCAGGCACAGGTCTGGACCAATGCCGGCCGGCTCGCCGGGTGTCACCGCGAAACGCTGGGGTTTCACTGAACTGCCTGGTCGGTGCCTGTCTGGGCGCCCGGCAGCTTGTTCTCGACGTAGGCTTCGTCGCGGATCTGGCGCAGCCAGGTCTGCAGTTCTTCGTCGTATTTGCGGTTACGCAGTACATTCAGCGCTTGCTGCTCGCGGGCTTGGTTGGTGTTGTCGGTGGCGCGACGGCCAAGGACTTCCAGCACATGCCAGCCATATTGAGTCTTGAACGGCTTGGACAGTACGCCTTGTGGGGTATCGGCCATCACCTGCTGGAACTCGGGCACCAGGGCTTTCGGATCGATCCAGTTCAGGTCGCCGCCGTTGAGGGCCGAGCCCGGGTCTTCCGAGAAGCTCTTGGCCAGGGTGGCGAAGTCTTCACCGCTTTCAATGCGGTCATAGATCTTCTGGGCCAGTTCCTTGGTTTGGGCTTCGGTGCGGATTTCGCTTGGTTTGACCAGGATATGGCGAACGTGCACCTCATCCTTCAACGAAGTCTCGCCGCCGCGTTTTTCAAGCAGCTTGAGGATGATGAAACCGCCCGGTGTGCGTGCAGGCTGGGTGATGCCCCCCACTTCCATGGCGCTCAACTCGCGGTCAAACGGTGGAGGCAACTGGGCGGCTTTACGCCAGCCCATGTCACCGCCCTCGAGGGCGTTGTCGCTGCCGGACTGGGCGATTGCCATTTGGGCGAAGTCAGCACCCGCTTTCAGGCGATCATAGATCGCCTGGGTCTTGGCTGCGGCAGCATTGAGCTGCTCGGAGTTGGCGCTGTCCGGTGTCGGGATCAGGATGTTGGCCAGGTGCAGTTCTTCGGAAAGCTGCATCTTGCCCAGGTCGGAGGCCAGGAAGTTCTTCACTTCCTGCTCGGACACCTGAACACGCTCGGCGACACGGCGCTGACGGACACGGCTGATGATCATTTCGCGACGGATCTGGTCACGGGCGTCCTCATAGGACAAACCGTCATGGGCCAGGGCTGCTCGGAACTGGTCAATGCTCATGTTGTTGCGCTGGGCAATGGTGCCCACGGCCTGGTTCAGTTCTTCGTCCGAAATACGGATGCCGGAACGATCACCGATCTGCAGCTGCAGGTTCTCGACGATCAGGCGTTCCAGAACCTGTTGGTCCAGGACGCTGGTAGGTGGCACGCCACCGCCACGCTTGGCGATGGTTTGCTGGACTTCCTTGACGCGCTGGTCCAGTTGGCTCTGCATGATCACGTCGTTATCGACGATGGCCACTACCTTATCCAGTTCTTGAACCGCAGCGTGCGCCGATGCGGTACCCAGGAACAGTGCGCCCAGCACTAGCGGGCGCAGACAATCAGAAAGCTTGGTCTTCACGTTCACGATAACCTTCAATGCCTTTGTCGAGGAAGCTCTCTACCTTGGCGCCGGTCAGGCCGCCGAGTCCTTTGAGGACGATCTGGAAGAAGAGCCCGTGGTCACCCTTTTCGTTAAGCGGGGCGATCTGGCTGTATTCGTCGTTGGAAACCCAGTAACGGTTGATGACGCGCAGTTTCCAGCAGCAGTTGTCGTACTCGAAACCACCGAAGGCTTCCAGGGTACGGTTGCGAGCGTAGTCATACTGCCAGCGGGTGATCAGGTTCCACTGGGGAATGATCGGCCACATCATCGAGAAGTCGTGTTGCTGGATTTTGTAGTAATCCTTCACGAAGTTCGGGTCGCCTGGCTGCCCGTAGTCACCACCAAACTGCCATTTGCCGGTCAGCTGGTTGTACACCACCTGGTCGTTGCGATAGCGATAGCCGACGTTGATGATCTTGTTCGGGTTATCTTCCGGCTGGTAGTGAAGCATCGCGCTGCCGGAACGAGGACTGTGTTCCTCGGTGTCCCAGTTGTAGTCGGCAGTGGCGCGCCAGTCACGGTTGAAGCGGAACTCGTAGTCCAGGGCGACTGGCGATACATCCGACCGTGCGTCGGCACGGTCAGAAGCCAGGATGCCCGGCAGTTGAACTTCACGATCCTTGAAGTACAGCGCCTGGCCCACGGAAACGCGTTGACGCTCAAAGCCGTTGTCTTCGATCCAGCGGCTGGTCAAGCCCAGGGACAGTTTGTTCTCGTCGCCGATCCGGTCGGTGCCGCTGAAGCGGTTGTCACGGAACAACGAGGCGTAGCTGAACGAGTATTCGCTGGTGTCGAAGACCGGGATATCAGCCTGGTCCTTGTTCGGTACGTACAGGTAGAACGCACGCGGCTCGAGTGTCTGGCGATAATCTTTGCCGAACCAGTTGGTATTGCGATCGAAGTACAGGCCGCTGTCGACGCTGGCCACCGGAACCGCGCGGTCCTGGGAGCTCTTGAACGTGCCACCCGCGTAAGGGTTGGCTGCGGTTGCTGCGGCTTGATCGGCAATGATCTGGTTCTTGCCGATGTTGTCCAGGTCCAGGTCGTACTTGGTGTACACGTACTTGAGCTTCGGTGTGACGAAGCCGTAGGTCCAGTTCATCGGGTATTCGACGGCCGGGGCTACGTTCAGGCGCGTACCGTTGGCACGGGTCAGGCCGCGGACGTAGGTGTCCAGGCGTGCCTCGGTTTGACCGTCTTCATTGGTGAAGTTGCCGTTCTCCAGGTCGCGATCGAAGCGCACGGCCTCGGTCTCGTAGCTGAAGTTCAAGCCACCCGGATGGTACGGCAGGGTGCCGTTGAAGGTGATCTGTGGCAGTCGGTCATACGGGGTGACCTGGGAAATCGTCGCCAGCTGGTAGGCCTGCAGGTTCAGTCGAGCCTGGAAGGTGTCGCCGCGATAGGTCACGGAGCCTTGCTGGTTGACGTAGTCCTGGCTCTCTACACCCTCTTCGTAGGACTTGAGGTCCTGGAAGTAGTAGGGATCGCTGATCGTGGTGTAGTCGACCTGGGTCAGTACACGCGAATCCAGCCCGCCCTTGTGTTGCCAGTTGAGCATGTAGCGGGTTTTTTCGTAATCGGTCTGACGCTTGCGCTCGTCGTTGTCGTCGTTCAGGTACGCGCCGCCGAACTGGCCTTCGCTGGATTTGGTGAGGTAGCGGAATTCGCCTTCCATCAACAAACCGCGCTTGGTCATGTACTGCGGGTACAACGTGGCGTCGTAGTTTGGCGCCAGGTTGAAGTAGTACGGCGTAACCAGGGTGAAGCCGGTTTCGCCGCCCGTGCTGAAACTTGGCGGCAGGAAGCCGGATTGACGACGGTCGTCGATCGGGAAGTAGATGTAGGGGGTATAGAGGATCGGGATGTTCTTGACCCGCAACGTCGCGTTGGTGGCCGTACCGAAACCGGTGGCCGGGTTCAACGTGATGTTGTTACCCCTGAGCTGCCAGGCGTTGCTGTCTGGCTCGCACGTTGTATAGGTACCGTCCTTGAGGCGGATGATCGCGTTCTCGGCACGCTTGGCATACAGCGCGTTACCGCGGATACGCGACTTGTGCAGCACGTACTCGGCGTTATCGATCTGGGCGGCGCCCGTGTCGAGTTGCACTTCGGCATGGTCACCCACGATCAGTGCACCGTTGTCGCGCAGACGGACCTTGCCGTTCAGCTCACCACGGTTCTCGGCCTGGTACAGGCTGGCTTCTTCCGACTCCAGCTGCATGCTGCCCTGACGCATGACGACGTCACCGGCCAGGGTCGCCACTTGTTGTTCCTGCTCATAACGAGAGGCCTTGGCGCCGATGAAGGTGGGCGCATCGCTCTTGTTCGTCTTGTCGTTCATGCCAGGACGAATCGGCTCGATGTACGCACCACCGCAGTAAGGACCGGTTTCGGCCAACTGCGCTGCGGTCAGCTTGTCGCGCGGTACCCAGTCCAGGTGGCTATAGTCGGCGCTGCGCGAACGCAGGCCACGGCCCTTGGATTCGGTGACCAGTGCGGTCTTGGGCTCGGCCTCGGCTTTGCCGCCAGCGTCGGCTTGCGCCGTGCTGTTGGCGGAGCTGATGGCTGCGCCATCATGCACCGGGCGCGGTGGCAGCGGGGTTGCGGCGGTTTTCGGCGCGCAATCCCAGGCACCCGAAGCAGAGACTGAGCAGTCATACTGTTCCGCGGCGACCACGAATGAGGTGGCGAAGGGTTGCATGGCCAGCAGACTGCCGGTTACCAGCAACGGAAATTTTCTACGAAACGCGGGGGATTTCAATGCCATCTTATTAGTCCGGGCTTCCTGCGTGCCATCTGCCCGCGGTTTGGGCCGCACGCCTCTCGATGGTCTGAAAAAGATGCGTGATAATAAAGCATGCCCCGCTTGACGGCTAGCGCCGTCGGAGACCCTTGTAATGCCCGAGCACGATCTACGTTTACAACAGCTGGAAGTCTGGCTGGATGAGCAGTTGCCGATCCTTTTCAACGCTCAAGGCTGGGGTGCCGTACCCCCGGCCACATTGACCGCGGCCAGCAGCGACGCGAGTTTCAGGCGCTATTTCCGTTGGGAAGGCGGTGGGCGGACATTCGTGGTAATGGACGCTCCACCCCCCCAGGAAAACTGCAAACCTTTCGTCGATATCGCGCATTTGCTGGCGAAGTCGGGAATAAATGTTCCAAAAATTTACGCAGAAGATTTGCCGCGAGGCTTTCTTTTGCTCAATGACCTGGGCAGAAAAACCTACCTGGACGTGATCGACGACCAAAACGCCGATCAATTGTTTGCCGATGCCATCGACGCCTTGCTGGCCTTCCAGCAGTTGCCGATGGACGCGCCACTGCCTAGCTATGACGTCGCCTTGCTGCGCCGCGAGCTCGAATTGTTTCCAGAGTGGTACGTACGTCGGCACTTGGGTATCGAACTGGATACGCAGCAGCAAGCACGCTGGCAGCGCGTCAGCGACCACCTGATCGACAGCGCCCTGGCGCAACCCAAAGTACTGGTGCACCGCGACTATATGCCGCGCAACCTGATGATCAGCGAACCGAACCCGGGCGTTCTGGATTTCCAGGACGCGGTCTACGGGCCTGTTACCTATGACATCACCTGCCTGTTCAAGGACGCTTTCCTCAGCTGGCCCAAGGCCCGCGTGCGGGATTGGCAGCGCGGATACTGGGAGCGTGCGGGGCAAGCGGGCATTCCGGTGCAGGCGGAGTTCGAAGACTTCCTGCGCGCCAGCGACCTGATGGGCGTGCAGCGCCACCTGAAGGTCATCGGGATTTTCGCGCGCATCTGCCACCGTGATGGCAAGCCACGCTACCTGGCCGACGTGCCGCGCTTCTTTGCTTATATAGACGCAGTGCTGGCGGACCGTCCTGAGTTGAGCGAGTTGGGCGAGCTGCTGGCCAGCCTGCGCCAGCCCGGTGAGGCGAGCGTATGAAGGCCATGATCCTGGCGGCCGGCAAGGGCGAGCGGATGCGCCCGCTCACCCTGCACACGCCAAAGCCACTGGTGCAGGCCGGTGGCAAGCGCTTGATCGAGTATCACCTGGAGGCGCTGGCCAAGGCCGGCTTCACCGATATCGTGATCAACCACGCATGGCTCGGCCAGCAGATCGAAAGCTATCTGGGGGATGGCGCGCAGTTTGGCTTGCGCATCCGTTACTCCCCCGAGGGCGAACCGCTGGAAACGGGCGGTGGGATTTTCCAGGCGCTGCCACTATTGGGGGATGAGCCCTTCCTGGTGGTCAATGGCGATATCTGGACCGACTACGACTTCACCCAGCTCAAGCAACCACTCAAAGGCCTGGCCCACCTGGTGATGGTCGATAACCCGGCGCATCACCCGGCGGGCGGTGATTTCTACCTTGATCAAGGTTTGCTTCATGATGCAGCGGCCGGTGCCGATAACCTGACCTTCAGTGGCATTTCAGTGCTCGACCCCAAACTGTTCGCGGGGTGCAGCGCGGGTGCCTTCAAGCTGGCGCCGCTGCTACGGGCAGCCATGGCCAAAGGTCAGGTAACGGGGGAACACATGAAGGGACGCTGGATTGATGTCGGCACGTTGGAGCGCCTCGCGCAAGTAGAAATCCTGCTGACAGCGGGGCAGTAGCATGCTGTGGCCAGGGACGCTGATCGGCGCCGGGGCTGGCTTTGCCATTGCCAGTATTCCGGGGGCCTTGTTGGGTGCGCTGTTGGGGCAGGCGTTGGACCGTCGCCTGCAACTGCAGAGTTGGGCGCAGTTGCGCGAGCGCTTGGGCGGACGCCCGGCATTGCGCAATGACGAATTGTTGTTTGTGTTGCTGGGACGCTTGGCCAAGAGCAATGGGCGCGTGGTGGATGGGCATATCCAGCAGGCCCGCCAGGAAATGCGCGCGCTGGACATGACTGACTCGGCCCAGCGCCGTGCGATTGCGGCCTTCAATCGCGGCAAGTCGGGCTCCGACCGGGTGCGCACCTACCTGCGCGTGCTCAAGGCTCAACCCCATGCGGCGGAGGGCGTGTTGCGCGCGTGTTGGCGCATGGCCTGGGCGGATGGCAGGGCCGGTGACGACGAGCGTGACCTGATCGACCAGTGGGGCAAATGGCTGGGCTGGACGCCGCAACAACTCCAGGCATTGGCTGCCGACTACACGCCGGAGCGCAAGCCATTGGTCAACCGGGGCGCGACCTACCAGGACGCGCTACGGTTGCTGGGGGTGACGGCCACCACTGAGCCGTCGGTGATCAAGCGTGCTTACCGGCGCCTGCTCAGTCGCCACCATCCGGACAAGATTGCCGGCACCGGCGCCAGCCCTGCGCAAGTACGTGAGGCCACCGAGCGCACGCGCGAATTGCACAGTGCCTATGCATTGATTCGCGAGCGCCGGGATTTCCGTTAGCCGCTCCCACATTTTGATCCGGTTGCATCCAGGATCAGTCAGTGTTTGCCTGCGGACTCAGCCAGCCCCGAACCCTGCGATACAACTGCTCCTGCTCGGCTGCACTGTTGCCGGGCAGGGCCTTCAATGACACCTGCTTGTAACCCTCATTCTTCAACCGCTTGGCCGCCTGCGCGCGTGCCAGGGCATTTTTGCGTGACAGGGCGGTGTCTTGGTAGAAGACATCAGCGGTCGGCACCTTCAGGCCGGGGGCCAATTGCTGGACATCCGGATGACGGCCGGTGGGTGTCTGCGCCGCGACCATGACGAACTTCTGCACCTGGGACGGTTGCTTCTCGCTCAAATACCGTGCGGCCCACCAGGCGCCAGTGCCATGACCGAGCAGCACCACACTGCGCGCGCTCTGGGTCTGGGCGAAGGCCACGGCCGCGTCGATGCGGTCGAAGATGCGCGAGGCGTCAGTCTTGTCTTGCTCGTCGACCCCGGGAACCACCGCCGGGTCGGTGCCCTCGGCCTCCGCGCTGGCGGCCTGTTCGATGGGCTTGTCGGCGGTGCTCGCCTCTTTACTGCTGGTGTCGACGGTGGCCTTGGGCGCCTCCATCACGCGCGGAGGCAGGGTGTCTACGCTCACATCCGGCAATGACAGGCTGAGGCTGCCCCAATTGGCATCCGGCAATTTGTGCCGCAATGGGCTGATTGCTTGCGGCCAGTCAGCATTTTCGCCGGCGCCCGGTACGATAATCACCACACCTTCGGGGTCGGCGCTGTTGGCGGGCTTCCACAGGGCGAGGAATGAATCGCTGCCGGCCTGCAATTGTTGCTGTTCCTGTTGCGGGATCTTGCGTTCCAGGGCGCTGGCTTCTTCCTGACTGCGCTCGGGCAAGGATTGACGCTCCACCGGTTTTTCGGCGGCGGCCTCAGGGGCGTCAGCCGCCTGTGCAGAAAAGGCACTGGTAATAAGTAGCGACAGGCACAATGCTGGCAGTGCCGAATGGTTTCGATGTGGCATCGTTGATTCCCGGCCAGAAGTGATTCCAGCAGCCTAATGGGTTGGTCAGTATTTGTCAGTGATGTGAGACGTGGATCATGGGTTTTCGCTGTCTGCTGGTTATCGGCGGTTTGTGCCTTGCCTTGATGGCAAATGCCGCTCCTGCGCCCGCCGCACCCCAGGCGCAGCTCAATGCGCAGCAACGCGAATGGCTGGCGCAGCACCCGGAACTGCGAGTGGGGCTGGTGTTGCAAGCGCCTTACGCGCAATACGAACGGCGCCTGCAGCGGCTGTCCGGGGCGAACGTCGAGTTGATGCAGTGGTTGGCCAAGGCGCTGAATATCGAGCTGACCTGGCGCAATTTCCCTAACCAGGAACAATTGGAAGCGGCCGTGCGCGAGGGCGAGGTGGATATTGCCCCCGGCCTGCAACAAACCCCGGTCGGTTTGCGCCTATGGCTGTTCACTGATCCCTACATGCGCGTGCCACAACACATCGTTGGCATCCGGGAAGGCGGTGGTGCCGTGGAGCTGGAAAAACTCGACGACCACTCTCGCGTTGCCGTGCGCATGCCCAGTGCCGTGGCCGATTACCTGCGCAGCACCTATCCCACCCTCAACCTGCAAGGCGTGCCGATGGAACGCCAGGCCCTGCAGTTACTGGTGAGCCAGCAGGCACGTTACGCGGTGGTGGATGAGGCGCAGTTGAGCCGTTTGTCCGGCGAGGCCGAGTTTGCCGGGCTGGCAGTGGTGGGGGATATCGGCCTGCCGCAATTGCTGCGGGTGGCCACACGTCGCGAATGGCCGGAGCTGGCGGGCATCATGCAGAGCGCGCTTCGCGCCATCCCCGCCCGCGACCTGGACCAATTGCACAGCCGCTGGCTGCAACCCAAGTACCCGCGCCTGACGGAATCCCCGGGGCTGTGGCAAAACCTCAGCCTGTTGCTGGGCCTGTTGCTGCTCGCCAGCCTGGCCACGGTGTTCTGGCAGCGGCGCCAGCAACGGGTGCTGGAGCATGGCCTGTTGGCCGCGCGCGAAGAAAGCGCGGCCCGCGCTGCCGGTGCCGAGGCCTTGCAGCTGACGCAGTTTTCCATCGACCAGAGCACTGTCGGCATCCTTTGGGTCAATTGGGACAGCCATGTGCGCTACGCCAATCGTGCAGCCGAAAGCATGCTGGGCTATGCCTGCGGTGCACTGATCGAGCGGCCATTGGCCGACCTTGATCCGAGCCTGGACATGGACCGCTGGCTCAACCTGTGGAAGCGTGCGCGGGCCAGCGAAGACGGCCCGCAGAATTTTGCCACTGATTGCCGGCGCGCCGATGGCAGCATCCTGCCGACCAATGTGTCCTTGAGCTTCCTGCGGTTTGCCGAGGCTGAATACCTGGTGGTCTATCTCAACGACGTCACCGAACTGCGCCGGACGTTGGCCGCGTTGCTGCAAAGTGAAGCGCAGTTGCGCGAACTGTCCGCCCACCTGGAGACCGTGCGCGAAGAGGAGAAGGCGCGCATCGCTCGCGAGGTGCACGACGAACTCGGGCAAATGCTCACGGTGCTCAAGCTCGAAACCTCGATGTGCGAACTGGCCTATGCGCAACTCGACCCGGGCTTGCACGAACGCTTGAACAGTATGAAGCGCCTGATCGCCCAACTGTTCCAGTTGGTGCGCGATGTAGCGACGGCGCTGCGTCCGCCGATTCTGGATGCCGGCATTGCCTCCGCCATCGAATGGCAGGCCCGGCGCTTCGAAGCGCGCACGCACATCCCCTGCCTGGTCCAAGTGCCGGATAACCTGCCGGCCCTGAGCGATGCCAAGGCCATTGGCCTGTTCCGGATCCTGCAGGAGGCGCTGACCAATGTGATGCGTCATGCCCAGGCGCATACTGTAGAACTGACCCTTGCCATCGAGGGCACGGATTTGCGGCTGACCATCAGCGATGATGGCGTCGGTTTCATCCAGGCCGAGGGCCGCCCGGTATCATTCGGCCTGGTGGGCATGCGCGAGCGCGTGCTGATCATGGGCGGGCAACTGAGCCTGGACAGCGAGCTGGGGGAGGGCACCACCCTGAGTGTCACGGTGCCGTTGGATGCCTAACACCAAGAGGAAGTCCCTGTGATCCGCGTACTGGTAGCCGAAGACCACACCATTGTTCGTGAGGGCATCAAGCAATTGATCGGCCTGGCCAAAGACCTGCTGGTGGTCGGGGAAGCGAGCAACGGCGAGCAACTGCTGGAAACCCTGCGCCATGTGGCGTGCGAGGTGGTGCTGCTGGACATTTCAATGCCCGGCGTCAACGGCCTGGAAGCGATTGCGCGCATACGTGCGCTGAACAATCCGCCGGCCATCCTGGTGTTGTCGATGCATGACGAAGCGCAAATGGCCGCCCGTGCCTTGAAGGTTGGCGCGGCGGGTTACGCCACCAAGGACAGCGACCCGGCGCTGTTGCTGACGGCGATTCGCAAGGTGGCAGCGGGTGGCCGTTACATCGATCCGGACCTGGCCGACCGCATGGTCTTCGAAGTGGGCCTCACCGACACGCGGCCGCTGCATTCATTGCTCTCGGAGCGTGAGTTCTCGGTGTTCGAGCGCCTGGCCCAGGGCGCCAATGTCAATGACATTGCCCAGCAGCTGGCGCTGAGCAGCAAGACCATCAGCACCCACAAGGCGCGGCTGATGCAAAAGCTCAACATCACCTCCCTGGCTGAGCTGGTGAAGTATGCGATGGAACATAAACTCCTGTAGGCACCGGGCGCCTGCAGGGCGCGTGTCTGTTTGCGACAGGTGTTCAAGCGGTTGAAGCCCATTCTTGCCGCTTGCCGCTCACCCCTTGGCGCAGCACTGTTCCATCCCCGCCATCCGTGTAGGGCAATCCCTACCCCAAACCTTCCATCCGGCTGATGCAATTCTCTCCTGGCCCCCGATTTCCGGGGCTTCGCGCCTGGACTACGCTTGCTCCACAGCAGTCCAAAATACAAAGGTGCGGGTATGAGCGAGGTGGATACAAATGATGTGCTGGTCAGCTTTCGTGGCGTGCAGAAGAGCTACGACGGCGAGAACCTGATCGTCAAAGACCTCAACCTGGAGATTCGCAAGGGCGAGTTCCTCACCCTGCTTGGGCCGTCAGGTTCCGGCAAGACCACCAGCCTGATGATGCTCGCCGGCTTTGAGACCCCAACGGCTGGCGAAATCCAGTTGGCCGGTCGCTCCATCAACAACGTGCCGCCGCACAAGCGCGACATCGGCATGGTGTTCCAGAACTACGCACTGTTCCCGCACATGACCGTCGCCGAGAACCTCGCGTTCCCGCTGTCCGTGCGTGGCTTGAGCAAGACCGATATCAGCGAGCGGGTCAAACGCGTGCTGAGCATGGTTCAGCTCGACGCCTTCGCCCAGCGCTACCCGGCGCAACTCTCTGGCGGCCAGCAACAGCGTGTGGCCTTGGCCCGTGCATTGGTGTTCGAACCGCAGTTGGTGCTGATGGACGAACCTCTCGGCGCCCTCGACAAGCAACTGCGCGAGCACATGCAGATGGAGATCAAGCACCTGCACCAACGCCTCGGCGTGACCGTGGTGTACGTGACCCACGACCAGGGCGAAGCGCTGACCATGTCTGACCGGGTGGCGGTGTTCCACCAGGGCGAGATCCAGCAGATCGCTGCGCCGCGCACGTTGTACGAAGAACCGAAGAACACCTTTGTCGCCAACTTCATCGGCGAGAACAACCGCCTCAACGGTCGCCTGCACAGCCACTCTGGCGAGCGTTGTGTAGTGGAGCTGGCGCGGGGTGAGAAGGTCGAGGCGTTGGCCGTGAATGTGGGTCAGGTCGGCGGCCCCGTGACCCTGTCGGTGCGTCCGGAGCGCGTCAGCCTCAATGGCTCCAGCGAAAGCTGCGTCAACCGCTTCTCCGGGCGGGTGGCGGAGTTCATCTACCTGGGCGACCACGTGCGCGTGCGCCTGGAAGTCTGCGGCAAGGCCGACTTTTTTGTGAAACAACCGATTGCCGAGCTGGACCCAGCCCTGGCGGTCGGCGATGTGGTACCGATTGGCTGGCAAGTCGAGCACGTTCGCGCTCTCGACCCACTTCTAGAGGCGAATTGATCGCCCCCTGGCTTCACCAACCCTGCACGTGGAGAGAACAACAATGTTGAGTTCCTTGAAGTATTCCGTTTTGGCATTGAGCTTGATGGGTGCGACACAGGCCATGGCAGGCCCGGACCTGACGGTCGTGTCCTTCGGCGGCGCGAACAAGGCGGCCCAGGTCAAGGCCTTCTATGCACCGTGGGAAAGCGCGGGCAATGGCAAGATCGTCGCCGGCGAGTACAACGGTGAAATGGCCAAGGTCAAAGCCATGGTCGACACCAAGAGCGTGTCCTGGGACCTGGTGGAAGTGGAATCGCCAGAACTGTCCCGTGGCTGCGATGAAGACATGTTCGAGCCTCTGGACCCGAAACTGTTCGGCAACACCGCCGACTACGTGAAGGGGGCGATCCAGCCATGCGGCGTGGGCTTCTTCGTGTGGTCGACCGTGCTGGCCTATAACGCCGACAAACTGACCTCTGCGCCAACCAGTTGGGCGGATTTCTGGGACACCAAGAAATTCCCCGGCAAGCGTGGCCTGCGCAAAGGTGCCAAGTACACCCTGGAATTCGCCTTGATGGCCGACGGTGTAGCGCCGAAGGACGTCTACAAAGTGCTGGCCGGTAAAGATGGCCAGGACCGTGCGTTCAAGAAACTCGACGAGCTCAAGCCGTCGATCCAGTGGTGGGAAGCTGGCGCACAACCGCCGCAGTACCTGGCCTCGGGTGACGTGGTGATGAGCTCGGCCTACAACGGCCGCATTGCCGCCGTGCAGAAAGAAAGCAACCTGAAGGTGGTGTGGAACGGCGGCATCTACGACTTCGACGCCTGGGCCATTCCCAAGGGCCTGGCCAAGGACCGTGCCGAGGCTGCGAAGAAATTCATTGCCTTCTCGGTGCAGCCGCAGCAGCAGAAGACCTACTCGGAAAACATCGCCTACGGCCCGGCCAACACCCAAGCCGTACCGTTGCTGGCCAAGGACGTGCTGAAGGACATGCCGACCACCCCGGAAAACATCGCCAACCAAGTGCAGATCGATGTGAGCTTCTGGGCGGATAACGGTGAGCAACTGGAGCAGCGCTTCAACTCCTGGGCGGCTAAATAACCAGCAACACCGCTAAATCCGTGTGGGAACCGGTAAGTGTGGGAGCGGGCTTGCTCGCTCCTACACAAGCCCGGTCCACATGGGATCTGTTGTGTTGGGCAGATTGCATTCATTTTCACACTCGGAGTTTGCCATGGCTATCGCCATTCCTGGCCCCACCCTCAAGCAGCGCTTGGCGCGTGCCGAGCGGCTCAATCGCTGGAAGGCCCAAGCCTTGATTGCACCGCTGGTGCTGTTTTTGCTGCTGGTGTTCCTGGTACCCATCGTGGCGTTGCTGTTCAAGAGCGTCGGCAACCCGGAAGTGGTGGGCGGGTTACCGCGTACCGTGGTCGCGGTGACGGCTTGGGACGGCCGCGGCCTGCCGGGCGAGCCGGTGTACCAGGCCCTCAGTGAGGATCTGGGCGAGGCGCGCAAAAACCAGACGCTGGGCGATCTGTCCAAACGCTTGAACATGGAACTGGCCGGCTACCGCAGCCTGCTGACCAAAACCGCGCGGGCGCTGCCGTTCAGCGAAGCGCCTGGCTCTTATAAAGAAGCGCTGGAAAGCCTCGACGAACGCTGGGGCGACCCGGCGTACTGGCAGGCGATCCGGCGTAATACCAGCAGCCTGACACCCTTCTACCTGCTGGCGGCCGTTGATCACCGTATCGACGACCTCGGCGAAGTAGCGCCGGCCACGCCCGACCAGGCGATCTACCTGGATATCTTTGCCCGCACGTTCTGGATGGGCCTGGTGATCACGGCTGTCTGCCTGCTGCTGGCCTATCCCTTGGCCTACCTATTGGCCAATCTGCCGGCGCGCAAGAGCAACCTGCTGATGATCCTGGTGTTGCTGCCGTTCTGGACCTCAATCCTGGTGCGAGTGGCCGCGTGGATCGTGTTGCTGCAATCGGGCGGACTGATCAACAGTGCCCTGATGGGCATGGGCTTGATTGATAAACCGCTTGAATTGGTGTTCAACCGCACCGGGGTCTACATCTCCATGGTGCACATTCTGCTGCCGTTCATGATCCTGCCGATCTACAGCGTGATGAAGGGCATCTCGCCCACCTATATGCGTGCGGCCATTTCCCTGGGCTGCCATCCGTTCGCCAGCTTCTGGCGCGTGTACTTCCCGCAGACCTATGCCGGTGTGGGCGCTGGCTGCCTGTTGGTGTTCATCCTGGCGATTGGTTACTACATCACCCCGGCACTGCTGGGCAGCCCGAACGACCAGATGGTCAGCTACTTCGTGGCGTTCTACACCAACACCAGCATCAACTGGGGCATGGCGACCGCACTGGGCGGCTTGCTGCTGCTGGCGACCGTGGTGCTGTACCTGATCTACAACCGGCTGGTGGGCGCCAGTCGCCTGCGCCTGAGCTGAGGAGACCTTGCGATGCTGAGCCCTTATATGTCGCCCGTTGAGCGGGTGTGGTTCTACAGTTTGCGGATCCTCTGCGGCTTGATCCTGTTGTTTCTGATACTGCCGGTGCTGGTGATCATCCCGCTGTCGTTCAACAGTGGCAGTTTCCTGGTGTACCCGCTGCAAGGCTTCTCGCTGCACTGGTACCAGGATTTCTTCGCCTCGGCCGAGTGGATGCGTGCGCTCAAGAACAGCATCATCGTCGCCCCGGCGGCCACGGTGTTGGCCATGGTCTTTGGCACCCTGGCGGCGATCGGCCTGACCCGCGGCAATTTCCCCGGCAAGGCCCTGGTGATGGCATTGGTGATCTCGCCGATGGTGGTGCCGGTGGTGATCATCGGCGTGGCCAGTTACCTGTTCTTTGCGCCACTGGGCCTGGGTAACAGTTTTTTCTCGTTGATCGTGGTGCATGCGGTGCTGGGCGTACCCTTTGTGATCATCACGGTGTCGGCCACGTTGCAGGGGTTCAACCACAACCTGGTGCGCGCGGCTGCCAGTCTCGGGGCCTCGCCCCTGACGGCGTTTCGTCGGGTGACCTTGCCGTTGATTGCACCGGGGGTGATCTCCGGGGCGCTGTTTGCATTCGCCACGTCGTTCGATGAAGTGGTGGTGACGCTGTTCCTCGCCGGCCCTGAGCAAGCGACCCTGCCGCGCCAGATGTTCAGCGGCATCCGCGAAAACCTCAGCCCGACCATCGCGGCGGCAGCGACCTTGTTGATTGCCTTCTCGGTGTTGCTGTTGCTGACCCTTGAATGGCTGCGAGGCCGTAGCGAGAAACTGCGCACCGCCCAAGTGTAACGGTCGGAACCGGATCAACTGTGGCAGCTGGCTTGCCTGCGATAGCATCACCTCGGTTTGCCTGTAACACCGAGTCGCCCGCATCGCAGGCAAGCCAGCGCCCACATTGATCGTGTCATTCAGAGGGTGAATAGTTCACAACCGAAAATCCCCAGCTACTCTTGTGCCAGCCCATCATTGATAAGAGGCCGCGCACATGAGTACCTCCTCATTCAAGATCGCCCACAAACTGCTCACCGGCGCTGGCGCCATCGAACAACTGGCCGCTGAGCTCACGCGCCTGGATGTGGATAACCCGCTGATCGTCACCGATGCCGCGCTGGTCAAGTCCGGCACCGTGGCGCTGGCCCTCGAACACCTGGGCGAACGCACCTACGAGATCTTCGACCGCGTATTGCCCGATCCGGAAATCGCCATCGTCGAAGACTGCATGCGCGTCTACCGTGAGGGCGGGCATGACGGCTTGATCGGCGTGGGCGGCGGCAGTGCCATCGATATCGCCAAAAGTGTTGCCGCCTATGCCGGGTATCACGGTGCGCTGGCGGATTTGTTCGGCGTCGATCAGGTGCCGCGCAAGGGGCCGCCGCTGATTGCCATCCCGACCACGGCCGGCACCGGTTCGGAGGTGACCAATGTGGCGATTCTCTCCGACAAGGCCGCGCAGCTGAAAAAAGGCATCGTCAGTGACTTCCTGCTGCCGGATGTGGCGTTGATCAGCCCGCAAATGACCCTGACCTGCCCGCGCAGCGTCACCGCCGCCAGTGGCGTCGATGCATTGGTGCATGCCATCGAATCCTACCTGTCGCTGAATGCTTCGCCGATCACCGACGCCTTGGCTATCGGCGCTATCAAGTTGATCGCCAATGCGTTGCCCAAGGCCTACGCCAACCCAGCCAACCTGCAGGCCCGCGACGACATGGCCACCGCCAGCCTCATGGCTGGGATGGCGTTCGGCAATGCCGGGGTCGGCGCGGTGCATGCATTGGCCTATCCCCTGGGCGGGCGTTTCAATATTGCCCATGGCGTGAGCAATGCGCTGTTGCTGCCTTATGTGATGCACTGGAACAAGCTCGCCTGCGTGGAGCGCATGCAGGACATTGCGCAGGCCATGGGCGTGAATGTCGCCAGCTTGAGCGTCAACGATGCCGCCGACCAGGCGGTGGAGGCGATGACGCGACTGTGTGCCGCCGTCGAGATCCCGGCTGGCCTGCACAGTTTTGGGGTTCCCGAGGACGCCATCCCCGGCATGGCGGTGGAGGCGGCGGGCATTGAGCGGTTGATGCGCAACAATCCGCGCAAGCTCAGCGCGGCCGATATCGAGAAAATCTATCGGGCGGCTTACTAACCGTTGAGTTAGGTCACGGTGCGCGCGACAAAGCATGAGGTATACAATGCGCGCCATCGTGATTTAGCTCAAAAAAGGTGCGTCATGCAGCCCTTCGTCATTGCTCCATCGATTCTCTCCGCCGACTTCGCCCGCCTGGGTGAGGAAGTGGACAAGGTGTTGGCCGCCGGTGCCGACTTCGTACACTTCGATGTCATGGACAACCACTACGTGCCCAACCTGACCATCGGCCCGATGGTCTGTGCCGCCCTGCGCAAGTACGGCGTCACTGCGCCGATCGATGCGCACCTGATGGTCAGCCCGGTGGATCGCATCATCGGCGACTTCGTTGAAGCCGGTGCGACCTATATCACCTTCCACCCGGAAGCCTCGCTGCACGTCGACCGCACCCTGCAACTGATCCGCGAAGGCGGCTGCAAGGCGGGCCTGGTGTTCAACCCGGCCACGCCGCTGAGCGTGCTGGAGTACGTGATGGACAAGGTCGACATGATCCTGCTGATGAGCGTAAACCCGGGCTTCGGCGGGCAGAAGTTCATCCCCGGCACGCTGAACAAGCTGCGCGAAGCCCGCGCGCTGATCGATGCCTCGGGTCGTGACATCCGTCTGGAAATCGACGGCGGGGTCAACGTCAACAATATCCGCGAAATCGCCGCGGCGGGCGCCGACACCTTCGTGGCTGGCTCGGCGATCTTCAATGCGCCGGACTACCAGGAGGTCATCGACAAGATGCGCGCCGAACTGGCGCTGGCGCGTCCATGAGCGGCTTTGAGCAGCTGTTCCCCGGCAAATTGCCACGGCTGGTGATGTTCGATCTGGACGGTACCTTGATCGACTCGGTGCCTGACCTGGCGGCGGCGGTGGATGAAATGTTGCTCAAGCTGGGGCGCAAGCCGGCCGGGATCGATTCGGTGCGCGAATGGGTCGGCAACGGTGTGCAGATGCTGGTGCGCCGGGCCTTGGCCAACAACATCGATGCTGAAGGCGTGGACGAGGTCGAGGCCGAACACGCCCTGGAACTGTTCAACGCCGCCTATGAGGGCGACCACGAACTGACCGTGGTGTACCCGGGCGTGCGTGACACCCTCAAGTGGCTGAGCAAGCAGGGCGTGGAAATGGCCCTGATCACCAACAAGCCGGAACGCTTCGTCGCGCCGCTGTTGGACCAGATGAAAATCGGCCGTTATTTCCGCTGGATCATCGGTGGCGACACCCTGCCGCAGAAAAAGCCCGACCCGGCGGCACTGTTCTTCGTGATGAAAATGGCCAATATCCCGGCTTCGCAGTCGTTGTTTGTCGGCGATTCGCGCAGTGATGTGCAGGCGGCGAAGGCCGCGGGCGTGCAGTGTGTGGCGCTCAGCTACGGTTATAACCATGGTCGGCCGATTGCCGAAGAGTCGCCGGCAATGGTGATTGATGACCTGCGCCTGTTAATCCCCGGTTGCTTGGGAGCTGGCGCTGAGATAACGTTGCCCGACACCGATCCGTCCCCTTCTGGAAATGCCATCGTGGTGGTCACCCGCAAACTCTGGATGAAAGTCATCAAGGCCCTGGCCCGCTGGCGTTGGCGCGCCTGACTGATCCTGGCCGCGCTCTGCGGCACGTTTGCATACCTGACTGTTAGACCCTCAAGCCACGAGGCATATGATGACCCGCGAAGAATTCCTGCGTTTGGCCGCTGCCGGCTATAACCGCATTCCCCTGGCCTGCGAAACCCTGGCCGACTTCGACACGCCGCTGTCGATCTACCTGAAACTGGCCGACGAGCCCAACTCCTACCTGCTCGAATCGGTACAGGGTGGCGAGAAGTGGGGCCGTTACTCGATCATCGGCCTGCCGTGCCGCACAGTGCTGCGTGTACATGACCACCATGTGAGCATTACCCATGATGGCGTCGAGATCGAAAGCCACGATGTCGAAGACCCACTGGCGTTCGTCGAAGCCTTCAAGGCGCGCTACAACGTGCCGACCATTGCAGGGTTGCCGCGCTTCAACGGCGGCCTGGTGGGTTACTTCGGTTACGACTGCGTGCGTTACGTGGAAAAGCGCCTGGGCAAATGCCCGAACCCGGATCCGCTGGGTGTGCCGGATATTCTGCTGATGGTTTCCGATGCGGTCGTCGTATTCGACAACCTCGCCGGCAAGATGCACGCGATCGTGCTTGCCGACCCGTCCCAGTCCGATGCGTTCGAGCAAGGCCGGGCCAACCTCGAAGCACTGCTGGAAAAATTGCGCCAGCCAATCACCCCGCGTCGCGGCCTGGACCTCAGCCGTCCGCCTGCGGCCGACCCGGTGTTCCGCTCCAGCTTTACCCAGGATGACTATGAGCGTGCGGTCGATACCATCAAGGAATACATCCTTGCCGGTGACTGCATGCAGGTGGTGCCGTCGCAACGCATGTCCATCGACTTCAAGGCCGCGCCGATCGATCTGTATCGCGCATTGCGCTGCTTCAACCCGACGCCCTACATGTACTTCTTCAACTTTGGTGACTTCCACGTGGTAGGCAGTTCGCCGGAAGTACTCGTGCGCGTCGAAGACAACCTGATCACCGTGCGCCCGATCGCCGGTACTCGCCCGCGGGGTGCGACCGAAGAGGCCGACCTGGCGCTGGAAGAAGACCTGTTGAGCGACGACAAGGAAATCGCCGAGCACCTGATGCTCATCGACCTGGGCCGTAACGACACCGGGCGTGTCTCCGAAATCGGTTCGGTGAAGCTCACCGAAAAAATGGTGATCGAGCGTTATTCCAACGTGATGCATATCGTGTCCAATGTCACCGGCGAGCTGAAAGCCGGCTTGACCGCGATGGACGCACTGCGCGCGATTCTGCCGGCGGGCACCTTGTCGGGTGCGCCGAAGATCCGCGCGATGGAAATCATCGACGAGCTGGAGCCGGTCAAGCGCGGTGTCTACGGCGGCGCCGTGGGTTATTTCGCCTGGAACGGCAACATGGACACGGCCATTGCGATCCGCACCGCCGTGATCAAGGACGGAGAGCTGCACGTGCAGGCCGGTGGCGGGATTGTCGCCGACTCGGTGCCGGCCCTCGAATGGGAAGAAACCCTGAACAAGCGCCGCGCGATGTTTCGCGCCGTGGCGCTGGCTGAACAGACCCCCAATTCTTGAGGTTTCCCCATGTTGCTGATGATTGATAACTACGATTCCTTTACCTACAACGTCGTGCAATACCTGGGAGAGCTCGGTGCCGAGGTCAAGGTGGTGCGCAACGACGAACTGACCGTGGCCCAGATCGCTGCCCTGAACCCGGAGCGCATCGTGGTTTCTCCAGGCCCGTGCACGCCGACCGAGGCGGGTATTTCCCTGGAAGCGATCCAGTATTTCGCCGGCAAGCTGCCGATCCTGGGTGTGTGCCTGGGCCACCAGTCCATCGGCCAGGCCTTTGGCGGTGACGTGGTGCGTGCGCGCCAGGTGATGCACGGCAAGACCAGCCCGGTGTTCCATAATGATGTGGGCGTGTTTCACGGCCTCAACCTGCCGGTGACGGTGACCCGCTACCACTCGCTGGTGGTCAAGCGCGAAACCCTGCCGGAATGCCTGGAACTGACCGCCTGGACCCAGCTGGAAGACGGCTCGGTCGACGAGATCATGGGGCTGCGCCACAAGACACTGAATATCGAAGGGGTGCAATTTCATCCCGAGTCGATCCTGACCGAGCAGGGCTACGAGCTGTTCGCCAACTTTCTCAAGCAGAGCGGCGGCACGCGCTAAGGACTTTCCATGGATATCAAGACTGCCCTGAGCCGTATCGTCGGCCACCTGGACCTGAGCACCGCTGAAATGAGCGATGTGATGCGCGAGATCATGACCGGTCAATGCACTGACGCGCAGATCGGCGCGTTCATGATGGCCATGCGCATGAAGAGCGAGAGCATCGACGAGATCGTCGGCGCCGTATCGGTGATGCGCGAGCTGGCGGACAAGGTTGAGCTCAAGACCCTCGACGGTGTGGTCGACGTGGTCGGCACCGGCGGTGACGGTGCGAACATTTTCAACGTCTCGACCGCCTCTTCTTTTGTCGTCGCGGCGGCGGGTTGCACCGTGGCCAAGCACGGTAACCGTGCGGTATCTGGCAAAAGCGGCAGTGCCGATCTGCTCGAAGCGGCCGGCATCTACCTGAACCTGACGCCGGTTCAAGTGGCGCGCTGCATTGACAGCGTCGGCATCGGCTTTATGTTTGCCCAATCCCATCATGGTGCAATGAAGCA
Organism: Pseudomonas sp. MYb13; assembly: GCF_002980075.1. Lineage (NCBI taxonomy): Bacteria > Pseudomonadati > Pseudomonadota > Gammaproteobacteria > Pseudomonadales > Pseudomonadaceae > Pseudomonas > Pseudomonas sp. MYb13. The sequence continues at coordinate 734,457 of NZ_PCQI01000001.1, forward strand.
CGCCGCCGGCCCGCGCAAGGACCTCGGCCTGCGCACGCTGTTCAATATGCTCGGCCCGCTTACGAATCCGGCCGGTGTGAAACACCAAGTGGTGGGCGTGTTCAGCCAGGCCCTGTGCCGGCCATTGGCCGAAGTGCTGCAACGCCTGGGCAGCAAGCATGTGCTGGTGGTGCACTCCAAGGATGGCCTGGACGAATTCAGCCTGGCGGCACCGACCTTCGTGGCGGAGCTCAAGAATGACCAGGTCACCGAATACTGGGTCGAGCCGGAAGACTTGGGCATGAAGAGCCAGAGCCTGCACGGCCTGGCCGTGGAAAGCCCGGCGGCATCACTGGAACTGATTCGCGATGCCTTGGGGCGTCGCAAGACCGAGAATGGTCAAAAAGCGGCTGAGATGATTGTTCTGAATGCGGGCGCGGCACTTTACGCGGCGGACCATGCCTATAGTCTTAAGGAAGGTGTTGCCTTGGCCCACGATGCACTGCACACCGGTCTGGCTCGTGAGAAGCTCGAAGAGCTTGGAGCATTCACCGCGGTATTCAAGATGGAGAATGAAGGATGAGTGTGCCGACCGTTCTGGAAAAGATCCTCGCTCGCAAGGCCGAAGAGGTAGCTGAGCGCCGCGCCCGCGTCAGCCTGGCGGAGCTGGAAAGCCAGGCCAAGATCGCCGACGCGCCTCGCGGTTTTGCCAATGCCTTGATTGCCCAGGCCAAGCTCAAACAGCCGGCGGTGATCGCCGAGGTCAAGAAGGCCTCGCCGAGCAAGGGCGTGATTCGCGAACACTTCGTTCCTTCGGACATTGCCGTCAGTTACGAGAAGGGTGGGGCGACTTGCCTGTCCGTGCTGACCGATATCGACTACTTCCAGGGTTCCGACCTGTTCCTGCAGCAAGCCCGCGCCGCGTGCAAGCTGCCTGTGATCCGCAAGGACTTCATGGTCGACCCGTACCAGATCGTCGAAGCGCGCGCCTTGGGCGCCGACTGCGTGCTGTTGATCGTTTCCGCATTGGACGACGTGAAGATGGCCGAGCTGGCAGCAGTCGCCAAAAGCGTCGGCCTGGATGTGCTGGTGGAAGTGCACGACGGTGATGAGCTGGAACGCGCACTGAAAACCCTCGACACACCGCTGGTCGGGGTGAACAACCGCAACCTGCACACCTTCGAAGTCAGCCTGGAAAACACCCTCGACCTGCTGCCGCGCATCCCGCGTGATCGCCTGGTGATTACCGAGAGTGGCATCGTCAACCGTGCCGATGTGGAACTGATGGAGATCAGCGGCGTGTATTCGTTCCTGGTGGGCGAGACCTTCATGCGCGCCGAGAACCCGGGAGCAGAGCTGCAGCGCCTGTTCTTCCCGGAGCGTGGCGTGGCGGTCAGCGGTTCGACCCTGGACTGACTCAAGCGCGGTAATGTCAGGGCTGGCGTGTGTGGGAGCTGGTTTGCCTGCGATAGCATCACCTGGGTGCCCTAGATACACCGAGGTGCCTGCATCGCAGGCAAGCCAGCTCCCACAGTTGATTCTGTGTTTATCCAGATAAATAGGTGCTCGATGATCCAGCCAATGTCGATGACTGTCGAAGCAGGTCTTGCTGCCGAGCAAGAACTGCTCGCTGCCGTCTGCGCCGGTGATCAGGAATTCGGCCTGCTGTTCTGGCAACCCAACGACCAAGCCTTGGTGATGCCGCGCCGCCTGAGCCGCCTGCCGGCGTTCGAAGCCGCCAGCCAGGTCTCGGCTGACGCCGGTTGGCCGGTGTTGCTGCGGGAAACTGGTGGTGAGCCAGTGCCGCAGTCGAGTGCTACCGTCAACATCGCCTTGGTCTACGCACCGCCGCGCAGCGAAGGTGACCAAGGCCGCATCGAAACCGGTTATCAGCGTTTATGCCAGCCGATCTGCGATTTGCTGATCGAGTTGGGGGGCGACGCCTCCGTCGGTGAAATCGATGGGGCGTTTTGCGACGGCCGTTACAATGTCAATCTCAACGGTCGCAAGATGGTCGGCACTGCCCAGCGTTGGCGCCAAAGTGGTGGCCGTCCGGTGGGGTTGGTGCACGGTGCCTTGTTGCTGGAGAACGACCGCGTGGCGTTGATCGCGGCGGTCAATCGGTTCAACGAAGCCTGCGGTCTCGACCAGCGGGTTCGCGCTGACAGCCATATCGCCTTGCACGAGGCATTCCCAGCGCCGGATGCGATCAGCCGGCTGGATACCTTGTATCGTCAACTGTTAGCCAGCTTCCTGCCGGGTTAACGGGTACCGAACACCACCATTGTCTTGCCTTTGACGTGCACCAGGTTGCGCTCTTCCAGGTCTTTTAACACACGACCGACCATTTCCCGTGAACAGCCGACAATGCGCCCGATTTCCTGGCGTGTGACTTTGATCTGCATGCCATCGGGGTGAGTCATGGCATCGGGCTGTTTGCACAATTCCAGAAGGCAGCGGGCGACGCGACCGGTGACGTCGAAGAATGCCAGGTCGCCGACCTTACGGGTGGTGTCCCGTAGGCGTTGGGCAATCTGGCCGCTCAGGGCGTAGAGAATGTCGGGATCCTGCTGGGCCAGTTCGCGGAATTTGGCATAGCTGATCTCGGCCACTTCACATTCGACCTTTGCCCGCACCCAGGCGCTACGTTCCTGTTCCTTGCCGGCTTGTTCGAATAGCCCCAGTTCCCCAAAGAAATCCCCGGTGTTCAGGTAGGCGATGATCATTTCACGGCCATCTTCGTCCTCGATCAGGATAGTGACCGAGCCCTTGATGATGAAGAACAGCGTTTCGGAGCGTTCACCGGCGCAGATGATGTTGTGCTTGGCCGGGTGGCGACGGCGCTGGCAATGCATCAACAGCTTGTCGAGATTCTTGATCTTGGGTATGGGAGTAAGAGCAACCATGGTTGTGTCCCGAAAAGACTGCGCAGGTAGTTGGAGTTGTTGTACGCATCGGTATCGGCATTGATACACGATGGATAAAGGGTGGCAATACGCCATCGATTTGGCGCCAGCTTAACAGACACATTCTGTCTCGATTAGCCAAATTTCCGCGTAAACCCTGCTATTGATCGCTTTTGTCGGAAACGCTGACCCACGCGAGCCCTGTGCTAAGCTGGCGACCCTTTTTTAGCAGTGGAGTCTGGGCGATGAAGGCACGCATCCAATGGGCGGGCGAAGCCATGTTCCTCGGTGAGTCGGGCAGTGGCCATGTTGTGGTCATGGACGGTCCGCCGGAAGCCGGTGGCCGTAACCTGGGTGTACGCCCGATGGAAATGCTCCTGCTTGGTGTGGGCGGTTGCAGCAATTTCGACGTGGTCAGTATCCTGAAAAAGTCTCGCCAGGCCGTGGAAAGCTGCGAAGCCTTCCTGGAAGCCGAGCGCGCCACTGAAGACCCCAAGGTATTCACCAAGATCCACATGCATTTTGTGGTGAAGGGGCGGGCGCTCAAAGAAGCCCAGGTCAAGCGTGCGATTGAGTTGTCGGCTGAGAAGTACTGCTCGGCGTCGATCATGCTCGGCGCGGCGGGTGTGGCCATCACCCACGACTACGAAATCATCGAGTTGGGTTGATCGCTCAATCGACGGGCAAAAAGAAAGGGCGCTGTGATAGCGCCCTTTTTTTTGCCTGTGGATTCGATGCGGCTAGATTCTATAGGTGCTTTTGGTCATGACCTTCGCCAACACACTCATGCCAAACCTGACTGGCGCCGGGAAGCGGAAGCCGCCAGCATCCAGTGCGCTTTCTGCGTGATGCGCTTCATCAACACGCATCTGTTCAAGGATGGCCCGGGATTTTTCGTCTTCGGCCGGCAGTTGCTCCAGATGCTCGTCCAGGTGCTTGCACACTTGGTGTTCGGTCGCCGCGACAAACCCCAGGCTGACTTTGTCGCTGATCAAGCCGGCAGCAGCGCCGATTCCAAACGACAAACCGTAAAACAGCGGGTTCAGTACGCTGGGGTGGCTGCCCAATTGGCGGATGCGTTGCTCGCACCAGGCCAGGTGGTCGATTTCTTCCTCGGCCGCATGTTCCATGGCTGCGCGCACCTGCGGCAGCTTGGCGGTCAGCGCCTGCCCCTGGTACAGCGCCTGGGCACAGACTTCGCCGGTATGGTTGATGCGCATCAGGCCGGCGACGTGGCGAGTATCGGTCTCGCTCATCTGCGCGTCGGGCTGCACGATGGCAGGCGAGGGGCGATACGGTTGGCCGCTGAAGGGCAGGAGTGTGCGCATGGCCATGTCGGCCTGCAGCAACAGACGGTCAATCGGCGAGTAGTGACGTTGGGTAGTCATGCTGACCTCCGGGAAGAATCTCGGCGGCCAGTTTACCGCAAGAGAGGGGGAAGCGTTTGCACTGAGTCAGGGGCATGGGGTCGCAGCCCTGAGGCGGTGACCCTTGTCCTTGGGGGGGATCAGCCCGGCGGCCAGTTCATCTGGCGCTGACCCAGCACATGCATATGGATGTGATAAACGGTCTGCCCGCCCTTCGGGTTGCAGTTCATCACCACCCGGAAGCCTTCCTCGCAGCCTTGCTCCACCGCCAGGCGCTGGGCGGTGAACAAAATATGACCTGCCAGGGCTTTGTCTTCTTCAGTCAGGTCATTGAGCGTGGGGATATGTTTCTTCGGAATGACCAGGAAATGCACAGGCGCCGCCGGATGGATGTCCTTGAAGGCCAGGACCTGGTCATCTTCGTAGATGATATCCGCGGGTATTTCTCTGTTGATGATCTTGGTGAACAGAGTATCCACAGCTGTTTCTCCATTATGAATGTGCAGGGTGAGTGTACTCAGCCGGTCAGCGCGGGCAATAGGCCTTGTTGATGGCGCCAGCGATCTTGCGGGTCAGCCAGCGTGGGCTCAAGCGAGGGCTGAAGACGATCCAGCGGTTGCGTCGGCCGGGAATGATGATGGCCTTGTTCTTTTCCAGCGCCCGCACAGTGTAGAGCGCCACTTCTTCGGGGCTCATCAGTTGTTGGCTGCGGTCGAGCTTGGCGGTGTCCATTTGCGCGGTGCCGAAGAATGCGGTGCGTGTTGGGCCGGGGCACAGGACCGAGACCTTGATGCCACAGGTTTTCAACTCTTCACGCAAGCCTTCGGAGAAGTGCAGTACGTAGGCCTTGCTGGCGTAGTAAGTGCTCATCCACGGGCCAGGCTGGAACGCCGCGACGGACGCCACATTGAGAATTTGCCCGCCGCCGTGCAGCGCCATGGTGTTACCGAGCGCGTGGCACATACGGGTCAGGGCCAGGATGTTGACCTCCATCAGGTCCTGTTCGGTCATCCAATCCTGGGCCAGGAACGGGCCGCTGGTGCCGATGCCGGCGCAGTTCACCAGCAGGTCTATCTGTCGTTCGCCCTCTTCAAGTTCCAGCAGGAACCCGGACAAGCGCAATGGCTCGCCGAGGTCGCAGGCCCGAAACAGCACCTCGACGCCAAAGCGCTGGGTCAATTCGATTGCAATGTTTTCCAACTGATCACGCTGGCGGGCCACCAGAATCAAGCTGCGGCCGCGACGGGCCAGTGCTTCGGCCAAGGCCAGGCCGATGCCGCTGGAGGCGCCGGTGATCAGAGCGTAACGGGTCATGCCTTTCTCCATCGCCACACCGCCGAGCCTGCGACAGAGGCATCGCAGGCCGGTGGTGTTTCTTTACTGTTCTGGAGAGTCTACAGGTTCGCTCGCTTCGTCAGCACTCTGCGCTTCGTCTTCTTCTACGGTCGCGCCTTGGTCGGCGTCTTCATCGGAGGTGATGGAGCTGCTTTCGTAGCCGCTGTCCATGTTGGCTTCGAGTTGGTTCAGGTAACCGTTCATGCCCAGGGTCACCACGATGGCCAGCATGATCGGGATAAACGCCAACCACAGCGTGGCCAGGACTTTTACCGCGGTGGAGTTGCGGGGTGGTGGCGCGCCGTATTGGTTGGCGCCCGCGTTCCCCGGCAATACCAGCAACAGGATCGGGAAGACACTGTTCACCAGCGGGACGAGGTTGAGGAAGTACAGCCAGCCGGACCAACCCAAGTCGTGCAGGCGCTGCACGCCGATCTGTACGCTGACCCAGACAAGTGCAACAAACAAGGCGAGACCCAGCAGTACCCCGAGGATCATGCCCGCGGTTGGCGAGGCGGTAGCCACGGCAAAGCTGACTGTGCTGATGATGCCACCTGCGACCAGCATCGCAAGGGTCAACACCAGGGTCCAGGCCAGGTAGCGCAGACGACCGATACGCCCGTGAATAGTGAAAACCTTGAGGTCGGCGTATTCCGGCAGGTTCTCACCTACCGCAGCGCGCGGTGGTGCGTAGGGCGAGGCGGCCGGGCGAGAAAAGTCGGACGCGCTGGAGCCGGTTTCATGGGTTTCGGCGAGGTTGAAGGCCACGGGTTGCTCGGCTTCGATGCGCGCATCGACGCCGGCGTTTTTCAACGCGGTGAGGTAGGTTTCGGCGTCCGGGCGGGACAGGTCGCGCTTGAGTGCCACCGTGCGGCCGGTAAAGAGCTTCTCGATGGCTTCGACTTCGCTCTTGAACAGCTCGGCCAGGTTCAGTTTGGCAGTGGTGCTTTCGACACCCGGGAGCAAGGCGCCATCAAACACAATCTTGAAACGGTTGTCGCTCATGCGGGCTTCCTTGTCACTTATTCAGGGAGGAGTGCAGGCCTGCGCAATCGGCAGGCCTTACGGTTGGTTCAGCGTGGCCAGCGCAGTTGCGCTGCCTGTTCGCGTGCCTTGCGGTATTCGGCATCCAGGCGGGCAACCAGTTCATCGACGCTGGGTAAATCATCGATTTCACCGACACCTTGGCCGGCAGACCATACAGTCTTCCATGCCTTGGCCTCGTCGCTCAATGGCTTGAGCTTGGAACCAAAGTTGACCTCGCCTTTGCCCTGCAGGGCTGCGAGGTCGAAACCGGCGTTTTCCAGGCTCTGGCGCATAAAGCTGGCGGGCACGCCGGAGACAGCAGGAGTGTGCACGATGTCGGCAGCGCGCGATGTGAGCAGCATCTCTTTATACGCATCCGGGGCATGGCTTTCGGTGGTGGCAATAAAGCGTGTGCCGAAATAGGCCAGGTCGGCCCCCAACAACTGGGCGGCGAGAATCTCGTGCCCGTGGTTGAGGCACCCGGCCAGCAGCAGGGTCTTGTCGAAGAACTGGCGGATTTCGGCAATCAGCGAGAACGGGCTCCAGGTGCCGGCGTGGCCGCCAGCGCCGGCCGCTACGGCGATCAAGCCATCCACGCCGGCTTCGGCAGCCTTCTCGGCATGGCGGCGGGTAGTCACGTCGTGGAACACCAGGCCGCCGTAGCTGTGTACGGCATCCACCAACTCTTTGACGGCGCCCAGGCTAGTAATGACGATCGGCACTTTGTGTTCGACGCAAATCGCCAGGTCCGCCTCCAGTCGCGGGTTGCTGTTGTGCACGATCAGGTTGACGGCGTAAGGCGCGGGGTTGTCCAACTGCGCCAGGCCCGCTTCGATTTCCTCCAGCCAGGCCTTGAACCCGCTGCTTTCGCGTTGGTTGAGTGCCGGGAAACTCCCGACCACCCCATTGCGGCAGCACGCCAGGACCAGTTGTGGGTTGGAAATCAGAAACATCGGCGCCGCCACGACGGGCAGGCGCAGACGTTGTTCGAGCAAAGCGGGCAGCGACATTGGAGGTACCCCGAGTAATTGAAATTAGAACGGTTTGACCACGACCAAAATTACGATAGCCAGCAATATCAGAACGGGCACTTCATTGAACCAGCGATAAAAGACATGGCTGCGGGTGTTTTCGCCACGGGCAAAACGTTTTACCTGCGCGCCGCACATGTGGTGGTAGCCGATCAGGAACACGACCAGCGTCAGTTTGGCGTGGATCCAGGCGCCTGATTGAAAGATGGCGGGGTTCAGTGCGATCAGCCAGATACCGAATACCAGGCTTGCCACCATCGCCGGGCCCATGATGCCGCGGTACAACTTGCGCTCCATGACACTGAAACGTTCCTTGCTGACGCTATCCTCGCTTTGGGCGTGGTAGACGAACAGGCGTGGCAGGTAGAACAGCCCGGCAAACCAGCAGACGATGCTGACGATGTGGAAGGCTTTGATCCATAGATAGAGCATTTCTAGTTATTCCCAGGTTCACGGTAACTGAAGATAGTAGTGGCTCATGCGCCCGTACGTCACGTTGACGGTTGTCGCAGGACGATACGGCCCCTATTATCGACGGCTTTCCAGTGGGTTCGTTGAGGGCAGGTTTATGGTCAAGGTCGGTATCGTCGGCGGCACGGGTTACACCGGTGTCGAATTGCTGCGTCTGTTGGCTCAGCATCCGCAAGCTGAGGTGGTAGTCATCACCTCCCGATCCGAGGCCGGCCTGGCCGTGGCCGATATGTACCCCAACCTGCGAGGCCATTACGATGGCCTGGCGTTCAGTGTTCCGGACATCAAGACCCTCGGTGCGTGCGATGTGGTCTTCTTCGCCACGCCTCACGGTGTTGCCCACGCATTGGCCGGTGAGCTGCTGGCCGCTGGTACCAAGGTGATCGACCTGTCCGCGGACTTCCGTCTGCAGGACGCCGATGAGTGGGCCAAGTGGTACGGCCAGCCGCACGGTGCGCCAGAGTTGCTGGAGGAGGCGGTGTACGGCCTGCCGGAAGTCAACCGTGAGCAGATCAAGCAAGCGCGCCTGATCGCGGTGCCAGGTTGCTATCCAACGGCAACACAACTGGGTTTCCTGCCACTGCTGGAAGCCGGGTTGGCTGATGCGTCGCGCCTGATCGCAGACTGCAAGTCGGGTGTGAGTGGCGCCGGTCGTGGTGCGGCGGTAGGTTCGCTGTACTCCGAGACATCGGAAAGCATGAAGGCCTACGCGGTAAAAGGGCATCGTCACTTGCCGGAAATCCGCCAGGGCCTGCGTCGTGCAGCCGGTAAAGACGTGGGCCTGACCTTCGTGCCACACCTGACCCCGATGATCCGCGGCATTCACTCCACGCTATACGCCACTGTGGCTGACCGTTCGGTTGACCTGCAGGCGCTGTTCGAAAAGCGTTATGCCAACGAACCGTTCGTCGACGTGATGCCAGCCGGTAGCCATCCAGAAACCCGCAGCGTGCGCGGCGCCAATGTGTGCCGGATTGCCGTGCACCGTCCCCAGGATGGCGACCTGGTCGTGGTGTTGTCGGTGATCGATAACCTGGTCAAGGGCGCGTCGGGCCAGGCGGTGCAGAACCTGAACATCCTCTTTGGCCTGGACGAGAAGCTCGGCCTGTCCCACGCGGGCATGCTGCCTTAAGGCTTTCCGGCTGTTGCGCAAAAGGCCCGTTGATCGGGCCTTTTGTGTTTTTAATGGCGGCTGTGCAGATTGATATACCGTAACAATAGTTGACCGCTTTTCTAGGAGAAGCGGATAATACCGGCCATTACGCATATGGCGGCGTTACGCCGGGAGATTATCAGCATGAGCGTTGAATCCTTCACCCCCACGGCTTTGCAATTCACCCACGGTGCTGCGCACAAGGTGAAGAGCCTGGTCGATGAAGAGGGTAATGATCGCTTGAAGCTGCGCGTATTCGTTACGGGCGGCGGTTGTTCAGGGTTTCAGTACGGTTTTACCTTCGATGAAGATGTGGCCGATGATGACACCATCGTTGAGCGCGAGGGCGTAAGCCTGGTCGTGGACCCGATGAGTTTCCAGTACTTGGCAGGTGCCGAGGTGGATTACCAGGAAGGTCTGGAGGGTTCGCGCTTTGTGATCAAGAACCCTAACGCTACGACCACCTGTGGTTGCGGGTCTTCGTTCTCGATCTGATCGATAGCCTGATCTACAGCGGATACAAAAACGCCGCTTGGCTTTGTAGGCCAAGCGGCGTTTTACTGTGTGCAGCTTATTGGCGCCTCAGGCCGGGTAAATCGCGCCCAGTACCCGAAGCCCGTGTGCGCCTGTGACGCTTGGGCGGTTGGCGGCGATGCCTTCGAGGCAGCAATGGGCCAGCCACGCGAAAGCCATCGCCTCGACCCAGTCCGGGTCCACGCCGTAGGTGGCGGTGCTGCTGACGTGGGTTGAAGGTAGCAGGGCTGCCAGGCGCTTCATCAACGTGGCATTGTGAGCGCCACCGCCACACACCAGTAGGGTTTCTGTCTGGGGTTGGGCAAACTGCAGCGACTCGACGATGGTCAGCGCGGTCAGCTCCAGCAGCGTGGCCTGCACATTCTGAGGCTCGAATGCAGGCAGGCGGCCAAGGTGTTGATGCAGCCATTCCAGGTTGAACACTTCGCGGCCAGTGCTCTTGGGGCCCTTGGTCACGAAGAATGGGTCGCTGAGCAGGGCGTTGAGCAACTGAGGCTCGACCTGCCCGCTGGCCGCCCACTGGCCGTCGCGATCAAAGTGTTCGCCGCGTTGTTGGTGAATCCATGCGTCCAGCAGGACGTTGCCCGGGCCACAGTCGAAGCCGGCTACCGGTTTGCCGGTCTCGATCAGGCTGAGGTTGCTGAAACCTCCCACATTCAATACCGCACGATTGCCGGTGTGCTCGCCAAACAACGCTTCATGGAAGGCAGGGACCAGCGGGGCGCCCTGGCCGCCGGCGGCGACATCGCGGCTGCGAAAATCGCTGACCACGGTGATGTTCGTCAGCTCGGTGAGCAAGGCTGGGTTGCCTATCTGCACCGTAAAGCCACGGGCGGGCTCATGGCGGATGGTCTGGCCATGACTGCCAATCGCGCGAATATCCTGGGGCTTGAGGCGTTGCTGGTCGAGTAAGGCGTGAATGCCTTGTGCGGCCAGTCTCACCCATTTCTGCTGGGCGATTGCCGAGCGGGCGATCTCATCCGGGCCGCTGGCGCACAGCGCGAGTAGCTCAGTGCGCAGGGTGTCTGGCATGGGGATGTAGTGCGTGGCGATCAGCTTGATCGCAGGGTCTTGCTCGATCAAGGCGATGTCCAGGCCATCAAGGCTGGTCCCGGACATCACACCTATATAGAGCGGCATACCTTAACGCTTCGCCGAAGCCAGCAGGGTGGAGCGCTCTTGATCCATGCGCGCCATCAATGGCTGGCTCTGTTGCATGAAGCGCGCGCGCTCGGACTTGGCGATCGGGTCGGCCATTGGCAGTTTCTGGCCCAGCGGGTCGACGTGTACGCCATTGACCTGGAACTCATAGTGCAAGTGCGGCCCGGTGGACAGGCCGGTGGTACCGATATAGCCGATCACCTGGCCTTGCTTCACTGTGCCGCCGGTCTGCACGCCCTTGGCGAAGCCCTGCATGTGGCCATACAGCGTACGGTAGGTGTTGCCGTGTTGGATGATCACGGTATTGCCATAACCACCCCGACGCCCGGCCAACAGCACTTTGCCGTCGCCGGCTGCCTTGATCGGCGTGCCGCGTGGGGCGGCATAGTCGACGCCTTTATGGGCGCGAATTTTGTTCAGAATTGGATGCTTGCGACCCATGGAAAAACGCGAGCTAATACGAGCGAAGTCCACGGGGGTACGGATGAAGGCTTTGCGCATGCTGTTGCCGTCGGCCGTGTAGTAGCTGCTGTTGCCTTGTTTGTTGGTATAGCGCACGGCGGTGTAGGTCTTGCCGCGGTTGGTGAAGCGTGCAGAGAGAATGTTGCCCGTGCCGACAACCTTGCCATTCGCGACTTTCTGCTCGTAGATCACATCGAATTCATCGCCTTGGCGGATGTCCTGGGCGAAGTCGATGTCGTAGCCGAACACGCTGGCCATGTCCATGGTCATGCTGTGGGACAGGCCGGCGCGGGCAGCTGATTGTGACAGCGAGCTGTTGATGACGCCGTGGACGTAGGCGGAGCGCATCACCGGTTTGGTGGTGATGCGGTTGAAGGCAAAGCCTTTGGCGCCTTTTGTCAGGGTGATGCTTTCGAGGTCGCTGACATTGCTGTGCAGGTTGTGCAGCTGGCCGTCAGGCGTCAGTTCGAATTCAAGTTTCTGGCCGTGCTTGAGCTGGGTGAATTGCTTGGCTTGCTTATCACTGGCCAGTACTTCATTGACGGTGGCAGCGGGGAGACCGACTTTTTCGAACAGGGTCGACAGCGTGTCGCCCTTGGCCACGATCACTTCGCGGTGTTGAGGGTTCTTGGCCGCGTCAGCGACTTGCGCTGGCTGGTCCTGGACGGCTTGCTGGGTATCTTCGGGGCTGCTTTCTATCTGGGCGAACGGCGATTCGGTAGGTGCGTTTGTGGCTTGTTGCGCGTCGGAAGCGTCTTGATCTTGTGTCAGTTGTTCAACTGGACTTTCCAGGTCAAGGCTCAGGGATGTTCGTTTGGCTTCTACGTCACTGGAAGGGAATACCAGGAGTGCCAGGCTGAGAAGGGCGGCGATACCACTTGCGGCGAGCAGGTGGGTCTTCGGGTAAAGCGGCGGCGCTTTAGACGGTTCAGTGGTCATAGGTAATTTTGACTTTGAAGATGAAATGGAAAAGATGAATGACATGATGAAGATGAAATAACTGTATAAAATATAACCAAATCATCTGTGGCGCAAGCTCGCGAACGCTGGGCTTGCTGAACGGTGTCCGTTCGCAGGGCAAAACTTGTAATTAGTCCCTGATCTTGTATGGTTGGTTCCCTTTTGAATCTGAGCCTTGCGGGTCTGTTATGAAGTCGGTTGAAGAGCAGCTAGCGCTGATAAAACGTGGTGCGGAAGAACTGTTGGTCGAGGCAGAGCTGATCGAAAAGCTCAAGCGTGGCCAACCCCTGCGTATTAAGGCTGGCTTTGATCCGACTGCGCCGGATCTGCACTTGGGCCATACCGTGCTTATTAATAAGCTGCGTCAGTTCCAGGAGCTGGGGCATCAGGTCATCTTCCTTATAGGTGACTTCACCGGGATGATCGGTGATCCGAGTGGCAAGAGCGCCACGCGCCCGCCGCTGACCCGTGAGCAGGTCCTCGATAATGCCGAGACCTATAAGACACAGGTATTCAAGATTCTCGATCCGGCGAAGACCGAGGTGGCGTTCAACTCCACTTGGATGGATCAGATGGGGCCGGCGGATTTCATTCGCCTGACTTCCCAGTACACCGTCGCGCGCATGCTTGAGCGTGATGACTTCGACAAGCGTTACTCCACCAATCAACCGATCGCCATTCATGAGTTCCTCTATCCGCTGGTCCAGGGTTATGACTCGGTAGCGTTGCGTGCGGACGTTGAGCTGGGTGGTACCGACCAGAAGTTCAACCTGTTGATGGGGCGTGAATTGCAGCGCGCGTATGGGCAGGAGGCCCAGTGCATTCTGACTATGCCGTTGCTGGAAGGTTTGGATGGCGTCAAGAAGATGTCCAAGTCCCTGGGCAACTATGTCGGTATCCAGGAGGCGCCGGGCGTGATGTACGGCAAGCTGGTCTCGATTCCTGACGCGCTGATGTGGCGTTACTTCGAGTTGCTGAGTTTCCGTTCGATGGATGAGATCAATGCGCTGCGTGCTGATGTAGAAGCAGGTGCCAATCCGCGTGACGTGAAGATCAAGCTGGCGGAAGAGATTGTTGCGCGCTTCCACGGCGAAGAGGCTGCGGCGAATGCTCATCGCGCAGCGGGCAATCGCATGAAGGATGGCGAGCTGCCGGATGATCTGCCCGAGATCGAACTGTCTGCTGCTGAGGCAATGCCGATTGCTGCCGTCCTTAATAAGGCAGGCCTGGTCAAGAACTCGGCGGTCGCGCGTGACCTCCTGGGTTCCGGTGGTGTGCGTGTAGATGGTGAGGTTGTTGATCGCACCTTTATATACGAGCTGGGCGCCACTCATGTTTGTCAGGCTGGGAAGAAGGCATTTGCGCGCATTACGCTCAAATCCGAATAAACCTGAAATTAAGTGTTGACGGCGAATTATATCTGTCTATAATTCGCCCCACTTCCGGCGCAGTCGAAACAGAAAACTCCTTGGTAAACAAGTAGTTACGCAGAATTCGACAGCGAGTTGCTTCAGTTCATCGAAGCCCAGAAGGAGT